>JAZRBF010000029.1:0-18107 GCA_045634985.1 Acutalibacteraceae bacterium
CTCGGTGTGCTTTTCGGTCTTGAGCTTTACAAATACGAGTTTGCAGGTCTTCTTCTTCACGCTGAACACCTTGAAGCTGTTCACGGCGTCGGTCCTCATACTATCAGCGTTCCGCGAATCAAGAAAGCTGACGACATTGACCCGACTGCTTTTGACAATTCAATTTCTGACGATATCTTTGCAAAAATCACGGCTTGTATCCGCCTTGCTGTTCCGTACACAGGAATCATAATCTCAACAAGAGAAAGTGAAGAAGTCCGTTCCAAGCTTCTTCGCATGGGCGTTTCTCAGGTAAGCGGCGGCTCAAGAACTTCTGTCGGCGGATACACTGAACAGGAACGCCCTCACGATACAGAGCAATTTGATGTTTCTGACCAAAGAACACTTGATGAAGTTGTACGCTGGCTGATGGAAAACGGCCACATTCCTTCTTTCTGCACAGCTTGTTACAGAGAAGGAAGAACAGGTGACAGATTTATGAGCCTTTGCAAAAGCGGTCAGATTCTTAATTGCTGCCATCCCAACGCATTGATGACACTCACCGAATATCTTGTTGATTACGCTTCGGAGGAAACAAAGAAAATCGGCTATGAAATGGTTGTCAAAGAACTGACAAGAGTTCCCGGAGAAAAGGTCAGAAAGATTGCAGAACAGAACATCATTGATATCAGAAATTCTAACCGCAGAGACTTCAGATTCTGATAAAGGAGAACGCTATGGGACTTAATGATACCGTTTCCGCCGAAAGAATTCATATCGGATTTTTCGGAATGAGAAACGCAGGAAAATCAAGCCTCGTAAATGCTGTAACAGGTCAGGAACTTGCAGTTGTTTCTGACACAAAAGGCACAACTACCGATCCGGTCAAAAAAGCGATGGAGCTTCTCCCTCTTGGTGCCGTTGTCATCATTGACACCCCGGGATTTGACGACGAAGGCGAGCTCGGTGAACTTCGAATAAAAAAAGCGAAACAGGCTCTTGCACAAACCGACATTGCGATCCTCGTTGTTGATTCGCAAGTTGGCTTATCAGAAAAAGATAACGAACTTATTGCTGAATTCATTGCAAGAAAAACGCCTTATATCATCGCTTATAATAAATCTGATTTATCGGATGCATCAACAGATGAAAACTCAATTTCCGTCAGCGCAAAAGAGCGAATCAATATCAATGAATTAAAAGAAAGAATTGCATCTCTTGCTAAAAACACCACAAATAAAAAACACATCGTTTCTGATCTTATTCAAAGCGGAGATACAGTTGTACTTGTTATTCCGATTGATGAATCTGCGCCTAAAGGAAGGCTCATTCTTCCGCAGCAGCAAACAATCCGCGAAATTCTTGATTCGGGATGCACTGCAATCTGCTGCCGCGATACCGAGCTTGTTCACACTCTTAATTGCCTTTCAAAAAAGCCTGCACTTGTAATTACTGATTCGCAGGTATTCGGCAGAGTGTCAAAAGATTTGTCAGACGATATTCCCCTCACCTCTTTTTCAATTCTTTTTGCAAGATATAAAGGTGACCTTGCAAAGCTTGTTGAAGGCGCATCAATGCTCTCAAAAATCAAAGACGGCGATAAAATACTTATCGCCGAAGGTTGCACTCATCACCGTCAATGCAATGATATCGGTACCGTCAAAATGCCCAGATGGATTGAAAATTATACAAGAACAAAACCTGAATTCACCTTCACAAGCGGAACGGAATTTCCCGAAAACCCTGAAGAATTCAGGCTGATTATCCATTGCGGTGGATGTATGCTCAACGAAAAAGAAATGCAGAGCAGAATCAACAGAGCAACCGCAAAAAATGTTCCGATTGTCAATTACGGCATTGCAATCGCTCATATGAACGGCATCTTACACAGAAGCATAGAGATTTTTCCTGACATATTAAAATTACTTGATTAAGAGTATCCTCGTATCGCAAGGTACGGGGATTTTTTATGTCAGAAATCATTTTACAGCATATACTGTCAGCAGAGGCTGTGCCTCAAAACTGAAAGGAATGATTACTATGGCAGATTACGCAATGTATAACCGCAGGCAGATGCCTCGGCAGGAATATTTCAGCCGTTCTGTATCTCCCCTGCCATCAAATTATACAGTTGCAATGATGTATGTTCCGATGCAGACCGATACATCTATGTTTGACGAAATGAAGGCTCTTGAATGCGGAACATTATTCCCTGTTCTTAATAAGCCATTTGCAGGGAAGTGTTGCAAATGACAAAAAACGAATCAATACTTCGAAAACTCAGCGCATTGCAATTTACTCTCTGGGAAATGCACCTCTATCTTGACACCCATCCCTGGGATTTATCAATGCTTGAAGCACATAACCGAACCGCCGCAAAATACAAACAACTGCGCAACGAATTTGAGGAGAACTGTTATCCTCTGACTGCAGAGAAAGCGCACGGGGTAGAATGGCTGAAAAGTCCCTGGCCCTGGGAAATTGAGGAGTGTGACTGCTGATGTTTGTTTACGAAAAGAAATTACAGTACCCTGTTAAAATTAAGAATCCTAATCCGAAATACGCTCAGATCATCATTTCACAATATGGCGGCCCAGACGGAGAATTAGGAGCTTCACTTCGATATCTCAGTCAGCGTTATGCAATGCCCTACAACGAGCTTAAAGGTCTTCTGACGGATATCGGTACATCTGTTACAGTATGGTCTCTTTGAGCATTTTCAGCGTCATTCTCGGACACTTCGGCTACAATTTGTTCGGTATCCGCATCTGAAACATACATCGTTGCTTGGTCATTTCTGGATAAAAAAGAACCCGCCGCCGTTGCAACGGAAGATAATGCGAATTTCCATTTGAACGGCAGCAGGTTTAATTTTACTGTTATTATGTTGTCCATTGAGATTGTCATTGACTCAAGAATATGCTTTATGAACTCATCATTATTCTCACCTGAAGTGAGTATTTTTTTTGCATAAGCAATGCATTCAGCAATGATTTCTTCCTTGTTATTTCGGTCAAGAGTGTTTGCAACGCAAGGCTGAACTTCGGATTTCAGCGTTTCAATTTCCGCATCAAGCTGAACTGACATCTTCTTGAATTCTTCTTTTGTGATGCACTTATCGAGATACAAATCCACAAGTGATTTCCTGCGTTCGGTTTTCTTATCGAACAGTTCTTTTTTACGCTCAAAATCGTCATTATCGCTTTGAGCAAATACATCTTCAAGCTGTTTTTTGAACATAGCAAGAAATCTGTTTTTATCTGCAGTTATCATTTCAATAACGGCAGCCATAATGTTTTTCAGGTCATCGTGAGCAATATGATCTATCGGACAGCCTACTTCTTGACCCGTAATCGAATCTATGTGCTTTGTCTTCCCGTTTTGCCTTCCGTTATAGCATTGCCAATATTTGAAATAGTTACCGCTCATAAGCTTTTTATTATGAAACACAAAACTCGAACCGCATTCTTCACAGGTGATTTTACCCGAGAAACAATAACGGTTGCCGAGTTTTTTCTTTTGCTCCTCTGTCGGAGAACGCCTTTCCAGTTCCTTTTGTGTCATTTCAAAAAGCTCACGGCTTATAATCGGTTCATGGTGGTCACGGATAATTATGAGTTCTTCTTCACCACGATTTAAAATCTTTTCATGAGTAAGATAGTTCGGGGTTAAAGTTTTCTTCTGAACCAAATCTCCACAGTATTTTTCGTTGCGGAGTGTACGAAGAATTACTGTGTTAGTCCAGTTTTTATTTGTAAAGGTACGAACCCCTTCCTCTTTTAACTCTCTTGCTATAGTGCTTGTTCCTTTATGTTCAATTGTGTATTTGTGAAAAATTTTTCGAACCACTTCCGCACCTTCGGGGTTTATGTAAATTTTCCCGTCTTTCACATCATATCCGATCATACTTCCGCCGAAAACAACGCCTTGCTCCATTCTGCGTTTTTGACCCCATTTAACACGTTCGGATGTTTTACGGCTTTCTTCCTGTGCAATAGAAGCCATAATAGTAAGACGAAGTTCGGCATCAGGGTCAAGGGTGAAAAGATTATCATTTGCAAAGATAACACCGATACCGTATTCCTTGAGCTTACGGGTGTAGTAAATGCTGTCGAGAGTGTTACGGGCAAAACGGCTGATTTCCTTGGTTATAATCAAATCATATTTCTTAAGCTGGGCATCAACCATCATACGATTAAATGCCTTTCTTTTCTTTGTGCTTGTGCCGGAGATACCCTCATCAACATAAATATCATAAAGTTCCCACATAGGATTTCTTTCGATATATTCCTTGAAATAACTCTGCTGACTTGCAAGGGAGTTTGCTTGGTCACTGCTGTCGGTTGAAACACGGCAATATGCCGCAACTTTAAGTGTTCTGTCCGCCTGAATTCGTGTCATATAAACACCTCCTGTAATATAGGTAAATGTATATTTACAGTACACATAGTGCCATAGTAACCGATGTATATCAAGTTATACTTTTGAAAATAGCAATTATTATGGTTTTGAAAGTATTCTACCAAATATTCAGGTTAATATTCTCCAGATATCTGACCTGTTCTTCGGTCAATTTTCCCGCTTGGTAGAGAGATTGACACAGTGCATTCATAACGATTTTATCGAATTCAGCATGCTCGGTTTTATTCAATTGTATTTCAGGCTTTTCAACCATTATGTATTGCTTCTTTTTCCGCGCCAATCCTTCCACCTCCTCATTTAGAATTTATTCATAAGCGGGAATAACTATAACTTATTTGATTTAGGGGTTAATACCCCGTTTGAATTCGTGTTTTTTGTGCGTGATACCCTGCGCCGCTGAACATATTTATTAGTCATAGAGATTTTACCCCCTACGGGGTTATATGCTCACACTTAAAAACCGAATAAAGATATGTTGTTTTAATGCCGTTCTCAAGCAAGAATCGAGCTAACAATTCACTAACAATACCGCAGCATCCCGATGGGAAATCATATAACCAGCTGAAGTATTTATAATCAACATCACGATTATATATTGTTTTTTCTATTGCATCACGAAAAACAACAGCAAGATGTTCAATTCGATTAATCATAACAAATCACTCCGAACGCAAGACACTACACACTATATCTGATGCTATCCAAAATCGATAATGCTTTGCTGTGATAACGATATACAGTGCGTGAAGAATAACCAATTGCATTTATAACATCATCCCAGTCCAAATCTTCCGCATATCTCAACTTTAAAACATCAAGCTGTTCACGGTCTTTTATGTTTAACAAAATTACAGTTTTAAGCTCTGATGCGATTTTTTCATATTCAACTTTCAGCACATTAAGCTTATCTTGTATTTCGGCAACCGTCTCCGGAGATAACTCTGCCGAAACATCTGAATCATAACAAAGACCCCGCAGCAAACGGTCCAACTCTCCAAGCGGATTAATCATTTTACTATATCTTTTTATTTCTTTTTTAAGTTCGCAACAATATTCAATATCTTTTTTGTTCTTGAATTATTTTCCTTGCCCATTGATTTCACCTCAACAAAATTAGAGGACATTTGTTCTTATTGCATATCATTTTAAATCTTTTGTCAACAGAAAAAGCACACAACTTTACCGCATATGGTATTGCTGTGTGCTTTTTAAAATTATATTCAATTAAATATCTTTTCCTACGGTTTCCAACATAATATTTCCGCCGAGCCTGAATGCATAAACAAATGCTTCTTTTTTGATTTCGCAATACACTTCATTTATATCAAAACCGCTGTCCTGCAAATCTGCTAAATCTGTAGCTACGGTCTTACGATTGGTATGTATTCCGTTTTTTCTAGATGTGCAAGAATATCCGTAATGATTGCAGGTTGTTCTTCATCTGTATTATCCCATAAGTATTTGAGAATATATAAAGGTCTATTTTTATTTGCCATAATGTTATTTATTACTTCACAATCTTCTTATTTTTAACAAGCCTGCTGTTTGCGTTGATATAGGAATATTTACGGCATTTGAAAAGCTCTTTTCTGCCCTGCTCGTTTCTTGTGAAAACAAGATTGAACTTGCCGCCTGCGGATTTAAGATTCTTTGCAAGAATTGCCGCAGTTTCTTTATTCACGGCAATTATTGACGGGCAGGCATAGCTCTGAACATAGTTTGTTGTTTCAAGCTTTGAAATGCCCTTTGTGCCGATAAGAACATATCTCGGGTCATCAATCGGAGAAAGAAGCTCGGATATTGCCTTTGCAAAAACATTCTTTTCTCTGACTGTTGCTTTTTCGAGAGAGCAGTTGACCGTATTTTTCTTTTCGGATTTCTTAATGGAAACCGTTGCGCCTCTGCTTTCGATTTCACCGATTTCTTTGAGAGTGCGAAGAACTGCATTTGAAATGTTTGAAACCGTCTTTTCGGGCGATGAATTCTTCATAACAACGCTTGCACATTTAATCAGAAGAACAGCGCTGATTGCCGCTATGATAAATCCCAGCAGACCGCCGAAAAAGCCCGACGTTGCGATTATAATAATTGCAAGAACAATGAGAACAGCAAGAACAACTGCATAAATCTTGTTCTTATGAACGGCACTTGCAGGCTGAACTTCTGCAGGAATTTCGCTTACTTCTTCAACCTCAGGTCTTGCTTTGCCCTTAACCGCACCGTTCCATCTGCCCGACATAACATTTCGTGCCGCCGCAAGAGAAAGCATCTGATTATTGATATTTTCAAGTCCGTTTTGGTCATAAGGCGCTTTGAGAATATCTATTCTGTCCGTTCCGCTTTCAATTACGTCGCTGTTATATGCAGGCGCCTGGAAGCACGCAAAACGGCGTTTCATCGTTTCAAAATCATCGCTTATGATTTCATCTTTTGAATCGGGCTCAACAGTAACGAGATGCCAGATGTTAGATACCTTTTCGGGGTTCTTTTTATCAATTCTTATTGCTCTGCCTCGCATCTGATTTGAAAGCATAAAGCTGCCGACAAAGCTTGCGAGTATGAGCGAATTGATATTCGGTGAATCCCAACCTTCGCCGAGCAAAGACTTTGTTCCGATAAGAACATTGATAACGCCAAGCTGAAATGCTTTTGTTATGATGCTGACCTTATTTTTGTTTGAACCGCTGAAAATGATTTCAGTATGGTTCGTATTTTCAATCTTTTTGATTCTGCAAGGAACACCTTCGTTATATGCGATTTCCTGCGCAGTTTCAACCGCACAGTCGGGCAAAATTACGAGCGTACCCGAAAGCACCGCAACCTTTGCATCAGGATTTGTTCTGCGGATTGATTCAAAAACAGGAACAGTTCCGAGCGCGTGGATTTCTTCGTCTGTACCGACGAGTTTGAGCATATCCTTTTTGATATAGTCGGTGAGAATAAGCATTCGCAGACCGTCACCGAGATTCTGATATTCACTTGCAACAATCTTATTTATGCTCTGAAGTTTTCCTGTTGATGAAACAAGCATCTTGTTGATTTTATCATTTGATGCAAGGCGAACTTTTCTTTTTTCAATAAGAGCTTCTTTTGAAAGAATTGCCTTTAATTCATCGCTGATTTCTTCGGTAAAGACTTCAGGTGTGTCTACGATAAACTGAAAAGCTTTTTCAGCTTCTTTTATTGAATAAGCGGGGGCTTTTCTGCCTTCAAAAACCTTTTCTTCAAGGCTTTTGGGAATATTTGCTCCGCCGTGTTTAGCAACGCAGACAAGCGATTTGAAGCCATTTATGTTATCGTAAAGCACTTCCTCGTTGCCTGACACACCGGAAACCTGCAAAGCCTTTGAAAGCAGACCGCTTCTTATAATTTCATCGGTAACTGCAACAGCTTTGGCTTTATAGTTTGCAAGGGTCTGCGACTCTTCTGCGGTAGGATAGCTAAAATAGATATAATCCTGATGAGGGCAGAGCGTTTTCTGCATAACGAGTTGCGGAACAAAGATTTCTTCATCAATATCACCGCAGAGAGCCTGATATCTGTTCCATTCGGCAGGTGCACTGTCATAAGGAGGAGTTGCGGTAAGAGCAATAATAGTTACGTCCTTGCCGAGCATTTCCACAAACTTTTCAAGCGCTTTCTGCCATTCGCTTTTAAGATGATGAGCCTCATCAAGGCAGATTGTTTTAATACCTGCTTTTTTAATTTCTGCAAAAATATCAAAATTGCTGAAATCCTGTGTTTCTTCCGTTGCATACTCATCTTCATCGCTCTCTGATTGCATAACAGACTTTGTAAATGCGGCATGGAGTGCCTGATATGTAATTGAGGTTATAAGCTTTGGATTTGTGATTGAATAAGAAACATATTCATCGGGATTTTCCGTTTCGGGAAGATACGCTTCAACGAATCTTTCGCCCCACTGCTGACGGATTGTGACCGACGGCGACATAACGAGTGCAGGTGCATTCTGTCTGCGGACAAGCTCCAGACCGAGAATGGTTTTACCGCTGCCCGGTGCGGCAACAATATGTATTCTTTTATCTTTCAGATGTTTCTTTGAATTATCAAGCACACTCTGCTGATAATCACGGAAAGTCCATTTGAATTTAACCTTGCTGAAATCTTTCATAATATCACATCCGTTTGCCGATTTTTTTACAAGTATCATTATATCATATATTTTAGGCTTTTCATCGTACTTTAGTGCAGTTTTTTAAAAAAAGACGGCAGATTTCTCTGCCGTCTGATAAAACATTCAATTTTAATGCTCTGCTCCGCATTCGCAGACAAGATTATTGCCAAAAAGCTTCTGGAAGAAGAGAACAATCTTATAGAAGAAACCTGCAATACCTCCCTGATGGCACTTGCATTCACAATCTTTGTAAACAGCTTCTGCAGTAACGTTGAAAACACCCATTGTGAATGTTGTTTCGGAATCATAATAATCTTCGGGAGTTGCGCCTGTGATATTCCAACAATAAAAAATCTTGCCGTCAATCTGATCTGCTGTGATTGTTACCACATTGCCGATAACTGCACTTGAAGCAGACGCCTTTCCGTTTTCAACGGTAACATCTGTGCCAAGAGTTACAGAATCGCCGAGTTTGATTCTTATAATGCACATTGCTTTGCCGTTACCGCCATGATTATAAAGATAATATGCACTGTCACTGGGAAGATAGGAATTAAAATTATAACGCGGAATTTCTTTGCCGTCATATACAACTTTGAATTCATCAGCTGCAGGAAGCTCATATCCGCCGATATAGAATGTTGTGAGCACATAGTATTCCTTTTCAGGGTCAGCTATCTCGCCGCCGCAATTCGGAACCTCTGTTGACATGATTACCGAATAATAAGGCGGCTGATTGTAATCAAGCGAGGGGAAACAAGAGTTAAGATTTGAGTTATTGAGCTCTTTACCGTAATAGATTGCGGGGAACTTACTGATTTCGATAACCTTTGTTGCGGCTGATGCTGAAGTCATTGATATACTCATCATTGCAAAAACAGTAATGAGAGCAAGAGAGATTGAAATTATTTTTTTAATCATTTTTAACTGTCTCCTTTTTATCCTGCATAATAAAGTACTTCAAAACATTTATAATCGGGTGTGCCGTTAATACGAAGCTGATAATCTTCTTTTTCAAGAAAAATCCTGCATTTTCTTCCGTCTGAAAGTTTTGCATCAACAAATGTTTTTCCGTTTGTGCGGACAAGTTCAAAATCCGAGCCTGCAGGATTGTTTAAGACTGCATTCGCATAAACAGTCCCGATATTATTTCATTAAATTTTATATAACCTTATACACACCAAAGAATACTGTTCTTTGCAGTAATATTTTATATCATTACTGCTCAACGACCTTGATAAGACCGAAAATATTCTTGAAGAAATAGATAAGTTTCTGGAAGAAACCTGCTTTTACCTTTACTGATTCAGATTCGCTGACCTCTGCTCCGTCATAATCTGTAACAGGTGTTCCGTCTGCTTTAACTGCTTTTGCGGTTATCTCTGTATTTCCCATAAACTGAAGAGTAATCGACTCCCCTTCCGATACAAAATCACCGTTTACATACCAATGAATTTCTGCATCAGCAGGAGCATTGTAAAGCTTTGCGGTAAGCTTAAGCTTTTCGCCGTAGTTAACATTTGCTGTTATCGGATTATTTACGATTGAAATATCAGCCTGAGGAACAAGAATTGCGGTATAGCTGAGATTGGTTGAGGGCATAACGGAGGGAACAATACCGTCCCAACCGATAAATTTATAGCCTTCAATATCAGTGATTGCATTGGGAACAAACGAATCGCCTTCCTTGACCAACTGGGAGGTTTTGACTCCGTTGACATTCCAGCTAATGGTAAATTCTCTGGGAAGAACTGTGACTGTGCATTCCGCATAACCGTCAACACCCAATGCAGAAACTCTGATTTGGGTTGTACCAACGCTGTTTGCTGTTATAACACCGTTTAAATCAACAGACGCAACCAAGGGATTGAGCGAAGTATAAATTATCATTGCGGTGTTACCGTTTGCAAGAGAGCCTTTGACGGTAGCTGTACTTTTATTCATCATTTCAATGGCGGTGTGTGAAATAACCAAAGCGCCTTCTTTACAATCGGAACAATATGTTACTCCGTCAGAATTTGTTGTCCATGAATGACCTGTTGCAGGAGTAAAATTGAATTTGACATATTCATTGCAATCTTTGCACCTGGCGATTGTGTAACCTTCTTTTTCGCAGTCCGCCGCAATAACTGTAGGGCTGTAATAAAGGCGAGAAGGATGATAGCACCAGGTATCTGCGCCTTCAAAAGAAGCGTAATCGGTCATATTAAAGAAATTAACCTGATATGAAATCGGCGCATTAACACCCGATTTGGTTGTGCCGTTAATTGTAACCGTAACCTTATCATCTTCAGGGAACATCTCGCCAACATTGAATATAATGCATTTCTGCGAACCGTAATTATCGTTATTTACATTGAGATAATTATTGTATGTTGTTGATGATGAATTAAGATTCCATGTTTTTGAAAGCTTTTGCGAAGAAACAGTAACGCTTATCTTTGAAAGATTCGGGGTATCGTAATCCTTACCGAGAGAAACCGAAAAAGCATACTGATCAGTGTTGCCGTAAAGCTCATAGGGCATATTCTTTGCAGGCCAGCAAACATAATCGCCTGTATATGAGCCTGATCTTGAGTTATCGAAAACATAAATTGATGAATATGCTCCGACATTGCCGATACCGACATATTTCATTGAAGGATTAAGAAGCCATCTTCTGTGACCGAGAGCTGATATGTTGCTCTCATCGGTATCCTCCATAAACGAAACAACAGCTCTTGTGACGGTGTTGCTGTTATAAGAAATATTGGATGAACCGCATCCGTTTTTGCCGAGATTATAAAGCGAAATATCCATTCCCGAAGGACGAGAAGGAGAATGAGTGAGAGTGTTGTTGATTGCATTAACAAGCGAGCCTGCCTGCGCAGCTTCGTTGTATTCAGTCTTAAGTTGAACATCGTCAGGAAGACCTGCAACATATCTGCAGAAATTAATTGCATTCAATGCCTGATTGTTTGTTTCGGCACTGAGTTTACCTGAAGAATACGGTGCAGAAATTGAATACGATTCATCATAAACTGTCTGATGATTAAGGTCAAACTCAAGCTGATTGAATCGGCTGACAATCTGCTGCGGCGTGGGAGATTCAACACCATAAGCCGATGCGGTGATTGAAAAAGGAAGCAATGTCATAACCGTAATTACAGAAAGAATGACGGCAAGAAGTTTTTTAAGCATTTCAGTTCTCCTTAAAAAATATTATTTTAATGTATTATAGCATAAATCTTGAGATTTCTCACCGTACTTTAGTGCAAAATTTTTAAAATTAATAATTATTAAAAAAAGACGGTGGATTTCTCCACCGTCTTAAATATTAAAATTAGTGTTTAACTCCGCAAACGCAGACTTTATTGATACCAAAAAGCTTCTGGAAGAAGAGAATAATCTTAAAGAAGAAGTTGCCTGTGTGACATTTGCATTCGCAATCTTCATATATTGCTTCTGCAGTTACATTTTCAGTACCCAATGTAATTGTTATTTCAGATGCATTTTCATCAGCAACTGTTGCTCCGTTTACATCCCAATGGTCAAACAGCTTGCCGTCTATACGGTCTGCCGTAATTGTAACGGTATCGCCCATTATACCGGTTGAAGCAGATGCTGTGCCATTGGTAACGGTGATATTATATACCGCATTTTTATATGTTGCTTCTGCAGAAACATCATTTGCAGGCATTTTAAATGCAGTTGTTCCGAGTGAAGCATTATCAACAGTTACACCTGATACAATCCATTTATCAAACACCTTACCTGCAGGTGCAGAATTTGCGGTAAGAGTTACGGTTGTGCCTTCGGTTGCTTTTGAAACCGAAGCTGTACCGTTTGTTACAGTAACATTAAATTCGGGAAGAGGAAGAGTAAAAACAATTACAAATGTTTTTTCGCCCGTAACAGAATTTTCCATGCAAAGGATTGCATTTTTATCATTGATTTTTGCTGTTACATCATCAGCAAAAACATAGCCGTTTTCGGGTGTGAATTTAACCTGTACTTCATAATTTTTGCCCTGCTTGAATTCAGTGATTACTTCAGAAGGATTGCCTGAAACGAGCCAAGCAAGAACAGAAACCGTATAGCCTGTTCCTGTTGATGTTACAACATTTGAGGGTACTTCGCCTGCAACAGGCTCTGTAACAGTTGCGTTGATTTCGGTGATAACCGTCGGCTCGGGTGCCGCAGGAGTTGCAGGGAAAGTAAAGCTCATTTTAAGCTCGTATTTGCCGTTGCCGATTTTAATGGCATCCGCCATATCGTGGCTTAAGTATATGTTTTTATCAAACACACATCCGTTTGCTGCTTCGAGAGAAAGCGTGAAGGTATATTCTGTTCCCTCCACAAAAACTGTGTCTTCAGGGAACCAGTTGATTGAAGCAACAGTTACGCCCATATTATCAGAGTAAACCTGTGAAACATCAGCGGGTGTTGCACCTGCAACGGGTGCAGGAACGCGAAAATCGATTGCCTTAAGGCATTTCATAGGGTCGCCGACATAAAGCTCAACTTCAAGTGAAATATAAGGAATCACTTCACCGCCAATGTTCTTTTCCTGAACCAAAACGGCGTATTTCTCACCGTTGACCTTAATCTCTGCCCAATAGCCTGCAGAGGGTAAAGCATAATAAGGTGCTTCGGTGATTTTAATTGTAAAAACGTAAAAATTGCCGCCTTCAAAAACAGAATCATAAGTCTCGGTTGAAGTATTGAAAGCTTCAACTGCAGGACCTGTTGTTTCTTCAAAAACGATGCCCTCAGACTCAAAAGTTACATATTCCGAATAATCATCAACTTCAACACCGTCAATATCGGTATCAACATTTATAATGATTTCATCGATTGCGTCTGCCGCCGAAGCAAATGGAACAGCAAACGGAACAAGCATCATAATGCAGAGTAAAACTGAAATTAATTTTTTCATACTTATCGCCTCTAAAAATATTCTTAATGTTAATTGTTTTTCGGTTTACCGCATTCCGTACAGAACTTGCCTTTATTATTGTTTCCGCAGGAGCAGATCCAATCTTCAGGTTTCTTCGTTCCGCATTCGGTACAGAATTTACCCGAATTGTTATTGCCGCAGACACATTGCCAAACAGCATTACCTTGCGGTGCAGGGGCAGAAACGGGAACAGAGTTTATTGATGCCATAGTTGAAAGCATTTTTTCAGTCTGAGGGTCAATTATAACAATCACATTATTTATTGCGGTGGCTCTGATACCTGCTCTCGCTTCCCAACCTGCAATTGCGAAGTCCTGCAAAATCAAGTTCGCTTGTGTGTTCGCCTTATATTTTAGTTCATCACCAGAGCAGCCTTCCGCAAACATTTTTGTGAAGGTCATTTCAGCAACACGTGATGCATCATTTTTAATAAGGTCAACGGGAAGCTGACCGCCGAACATAGTATTGAATTTATCAGGGTCTGTAATCTCAATATTAAGAATTGCTGTAAACTTAACTTCTGTAAACAGTTTATATGTACCCTGCATCACTTCGGTATTAAAACGACCGTCAAATTGAATTTCTGTGAAACCGTTCATTTATTTTCCCCCTGTTATGCCCATGGATCAGCGCTGTCAGGCTGACGGATACCAACAAGGAAGAACTGTTCCCAAAGATACCATTTACCGTCTTTTGCCTTGCGCATCTGTACACTGCGGGGACTGTCTGCGCCGCCCGAGGTAATATAAAGAGTTGCATAACCCTCATTCTGATATGAATAAGGATTTTCGCTTACAATGATTGTGTAAGGCTCGGAAGGTTTATAATCATTTGCAGGTGTTGCGCCTTCAAAATATGAACGGGGAACATAATCTGCATCGCGGAATCTGTCTGCAATGAAAGAGATATCTCCCCCACTCAAAGGTCTCGGACCGCGAAGAAAATTAACCATCTGCAATGCAAGGTCTTTATTCTGAGGATAATAGCAGAATGCAAGAACAGCCATTGCCGCTGTATCAAACGGAGTTGATAATGCAGCCTGAGGTAATGAAGCAAATTCTTCAAAAGATGAAGGAAGAGTTGAGAAAACAATTTCTTCTTTTTTATTGCCCATATTACCGATAGCCGAGGTCGCTTTACCTATTCCCTGAGAAACAGCCTGGCTTACACCTTTCTTAACAGCACCTGCCGCTTTACTTTTAAACATATCAAAAAGAGCCATAATTCTTTCTCCTTTTAAAATTTTGCGCCTGAACCGTTATGAGTTCTTCCCGACGAGCTTGTATGCGTTGAATCGTCGTTGTTGTTATCCTTTGCTTTCGGAACAGTATGTGTTCTTGTGTAAAGGAAGATATCGTTGCTGTCAGTTATATTCATACTTCCCTGACGGGTATAAACCTTTGCGGTTTCCTGCTTACGGACTGACTTATTAGCAGCTGTCATTGAACCTGTGATAAGCAAACCTATAACTGCGCCGACAAGCATAAGAACGAAGAGCCATATAACCGAAACACCTGACTTGAACTGAGCTTCTGCCCTGTCAAGATAAATGGTGAATGCTTTTTCATAATCTTCAGCTTTGAGAGGCTCAATCATTTCTTCGATAATGCCATCTTTGATTCCCTGGAAGAATTTCGAGTCACCAAGACCGTGAGTTGTGATATAAATCTCTCTTTCGCCTTCTTCTCCGGGTTTGTAAACGACAAGCATACCGTCATCATTTTCGCCATAGCCGTAGCCATTGAAATCATAATAATCATCTGCATAAGCCTCGGCAATAAGACCGCCAAAATCTTCGGTTGTGTGAATTGCAACTTCCATCTTATGTTCTTCAGCTATTTTTTCACATCTCGCAAGAAGTTCAGCTTCAACATCATCGGGAATAAGATTAGCGTCATCAGTTATAAGAGGAAGTGTTCTGTTAACTTTTTCAAAAATTGTTACATAGGAATTATTTTCAGTAACAGGTGCTTTCTCGCCTTCTGAAGGCGCGGCAGAATAAATATTTTCAAGCGCGGTTTCAGCCGCAGCATAGAAGCCCATAAGACCGCCGTAATAGCTTTCATTTGTGTCATAAGCTATCTTCATTGCATTAAGGATATTATCATTGAAAACACCCTTACTGTCACCTGCTATGTAATAATCATAAACTGCTTCTTGTGTGTTATGAACATAAACAATTGCATTCTCTGCATCTGAATACGAATTATATGCATCCTTTGCATAGTTTTCATTTGTTTCGCCAAAATTATCGGAAATAATACAGAAAATAATTGCATAACCCGTTTCACTTTCTATAGATGCACCATAGTTGTTAAGCTCATAAAGTTCGCTGTCAGAAAGATGATAATCGGGGTCATAAACATACTGACTTGTATAAGCAGATGCGGAAACAGCCATTGAAAGGCAAATCATAACTGCAACAAGAATTGCAAAAATCTTTTTAGTCATTTCTTCCGCACCTCCTTAAAGTGATGAAATAATCGCAATGATAATATAGGCAAGTGCGCCTGCGGCAAGACCACCGAGTCCGCCGATAAGCCTTGCTTTTTTCTCTTCGGTGGGAATATCGCCAACAAGTTTGCCTGTCTGTCCGTTCATTGCATATGTATAAGTTTTACCGTTCCACTTAACATTAAGAATCCATACGGGATAAAGAGCATACTTATATATACCGTTTGCAACATTCATATTTGCGCCTATCTGAGTAATGTTATCATAGCCATGAATCGATTCTTCAAAAGCATCGCAAGCGCTTGTTTTGATTCGCTGATTTGCTCTGTCCATACTCTGATTCATATCTACATCATATTTATCTGCAAGATAGCCCGCAAGATAAGCGGTGTTGAAAGGTACTGCATCATTAATATTGAAGGGTTCAATTGATTCCATAAGGTCATCGGGCATTTTGGTTGAACCGTCAACGGGAACATTATCAAAACCTATATAACCGCTTCTGTAGACATCAAATGTTGAAATCTCGGTATAGTTGTTATCATTATCAGACCATTTTCTGATTTTTTCGGCAGAGAATTTTGCATTAATAACCGCATCACAGCTGAAAAGCCAATGCGGAACATAAACGCCCTTGATTTCATCAAGTTTGCTGTCGGTAAGAAATGATTTCGGAACAAATTTCTTGCCCGAAAAATGCTTCTTAAGAGCCTCTTTGGCAGCTTTTTTATCAAGCTTAAAAGGAATAACAAGATCGGGACGGAGCGCACCCGAGAACTGACCTTTCATAACAACCTGGTTTCCGCAATAAGGGCAACTTGTTGCACCTGTTGTTGCATCAGCAACAATTTCACCGCCGCAGGAATTGCAAGCATAAACGCTTATGCCGTCTGTTTCACCTGCTCCCCACTGTGAGCCTTGTGAGTTCCAGTTAATCTGTTCAACCGCATTTGCCGCAAATTCTTCCGCCTGCTGCATAGCGGCAATGTCAAACTCTGTGTCACAGTAAGGACATTTGAGCGTCTGCGCACCGATATTGAATTCAACAGCACCGCCGCAATTCGGACATTTCTGTTCAGTTAATGTTGACAAGGTTACTTACCTCCTTGTGTATTATATTGATCGAGAATTTCATAGAACGCTGTAAAAAATCCTTCGCCTTTTTGGGGAAGTTCATAGTTTGAGTTAACAGAATAAATTTCTGTATCACCGTATCTGAAGCTGATGCTTGCTGTCGGAGCATCAAGAAGAACCATATCGCTGTATTCAAGCTTACCCCAATTAAGAACACCGTACTCTTTACATTTAAGACGAATCTGCTCAATCGCTTCATAAGGAATCTGAAAGCTTGCAGATTCTTCTTCCGCACCGATATACGGCAGATTGTTATATTCAAACCATACCTCATTATTATCTTTGAGATAAATTCCCATACTCGTTGAGCCGCCGTCCATACCGCCGCCGCTTGAATATGAGCATGAAACAACAGTATCAGATAAATCGCGTTCCATACCGCCTTTGTCGGGTACATAAAATTTTGTTTTGTAATACCATATACCGACTCCGGCGGCTATTGCAAAAGCTGAGATCAATATCACAATTATCGCAACTTTCATTTTTTTATTCATTGAGCGTTAATTAAATCAGTTAGCCTTGGGAGTACCGCAGCAAGCACAGAAAGCACCGCTGTCGTTTGATGCGTTACAAGCAGGACAAATCCAACCCTGTGCAACGGGAGCCTGCTGAGGCTGCTGAGGCTGCTGTGCATATCCGTTAGGCTGCTGTGCGTACGGATTCTGCTGGCCGTAGGGATTCTGCTGTGCATAAGGATTAGCCTGAGGCTGGCCGTAGGGATTCTGCTGAGCATAAGGATTAGCCTGAGGCTGACCGTAGGGATTCTGCTGTGCATAAGGATTAGACTGGGGCTGACCGTAAGGATTCTGCTGAGCATAAGGGTTAGTCTGAGGCTGACCGTAAGCATTTGCGGGAGCATAACCCTGATTCATAGGCATACCGTTATTCATTCCCATATTGGGAATTGCGCCTCTGCCGGGAGTAAGCGTGTTGATAATCTCCATAGCCATCTGCTGATACTTGTTGTATTCCATTGTGCCCATACCTTCGATGCGGAATGTATTGAGCTGAACTCTGAAATCATCAAAATAGGGATTATTTACT
>JAZRBF010000030.1:0-8743 GCA_045634985.1 Acutalibacteraceae bacterium
TCTGTTGACATAATCGGGAATAAGTACACCTGTTCCGCAGGCAACATCAAGAACGGTTTTACCTTCCGTAATCCCGGCAATGTCCAGAATTTTATCAATTTTCCATTGAACCTTAAGCATATCCGCGTCCCAAGATTCGGCCCACGAATCGAAAAATGATACGATTTCTTTTTTATCCATAATAATCCTTTACTGAACCGATTTTATATGTTTATTACTTGAATTATACCATTATATATAGTGTAGAAACTTTTATTTAGCAGTTCAAATTCCACTCAATCGGCAGGGGAAAGAGCGAACACACAAAACGCAGTGAAAATAGTTTGATAATTTCTTGGTTGTTCATTCATTAAAGCAAAACAGAGTAAATTTCTTCACCGCTGTTTACAAAAACTTCTAAAATATATCCGTCACGGATGATTTTAAGGTCATTGATTTCGCCTTTACAAACAACGCTCTTGCGCCCGTCACGTTTAATTCTGAATCCGTTTGCCGTGCGAATAAGAGCAGGGTCACTGTCTTTCACCAGGTGTTGAACTTCTTCAACGGGATAACCTGTTATTTTGCCGTCGGTCAACCTGATTTCACGTGGGACAGACATACATCCGATATCCTTCTTTCGGTAACCGGCATAATTCCAGCCGGGAAGCCACGATATGAGAATCGTTCTGCCTTTGCTGTCAAGAAAAACCTGACCTGCATATTGGTCGGGACCTTTGTCAACCTCACCCGTGTGTTCGGGGATGAATTTACTGCCGTCAAAGGTGCCGTACATTACTGAAAAACGGTGGCTGTCAGCTTTGCAGACGGAAGCGGTAAGCAAATATTTATCTCCCGATTTCATAAAAGACGGGCACTCGGCAAATCTTGAGTTTTCCCACTCACAAAGAATGCCTTTGTAGCTCCAATCAAAGAGATTTTCGCTTTCATAAAGCAAAAGATTTGCGGTTTTCTTTTCGTGATTGCCGGATGCCATTACGCAATAATACTTGCCGTCGGAATAACACACGGCAGGGTCACGGAAATCGGGACAGCCGTCAGACGGATAACCGCTTATTATCGGGTTGCCTTTATATTTTTCAAAGCTTATGCCGTCATCGGAATATGCGACGCTGACAGACTGGATACCGTCGTGAATGGATGCATAAAAGAGAAAAAGTCTGTTGCCTTTTACGATAGCTGTACCCGACCAGCATCCGTCTTTGTCATACGGCATATCGGGAAAAAGTGCAACGGGAAGCTCTTCAAATTCAAGAAAATCCTTTGTTCTTGCGTGTCCCCAATGCATATTTTCCTGCCACGGCTTTTCAAAATTCGGTGAATGCTGATAAAAAATATGATAATAACCGTTAAAAAACACAAGTCCGTTGGGGTCGTTTATCCAGCCTTTTCTGGTTGAAAAATGATATTTGGGAGGTACTCTGTAATTCATATTCAACCTCTCTTTTTGTTAAAATGTATTTTCGATAAAGTCTTTGCGGAAACAGTCTCGTTTCTGATTTGTATTTGTTGATTTAATTATAATTCATACCGTTTGTTTTTGCAACACTTGAAATTAACAGAAAACTCGTATATAATCCGAAATGGAAAATTGCAAGAAAAGAGGGATGATATGAAATATCTGTTTTGTTATTTTGTGGGGAATCAGCCCGAAGAAGAAACAGTGCATTTTGCTGTATCGTCTGACGGCTACAATTTTGAACCACTCAATAATAACGATTCTGTCGTCAAGCAAACACTGGGCAAGAAATGCTGCCGAGACCCTTTTATATTCCGTGATGAAAACAATATTTTTCATATCATTGCCACAGATATGCGCAGTAATGACGGCTGGAACAGCAACAACTCAATGGTTGTTTGGGACAGCGAAGACCTTGTTAATTGGAAAAATGAGAGAATAATTGATTTTTCAAAGTTTGAAAGCACAAAAAATGCCGACAGAGTATGGGCACCCGAGGTTATATATGATAAGAAAAAAGGCGAATACATGATTTATTGGACTCATAATAACACCGATGATAACCTCGACACAATAACCTGGTATGCCTATACAAAGGATTTTACAACACTCAGCACAGAGCCGAAAGTATTGTTCAGACCCAAAAGCGGTATGTGCGGAATTGATGCTGACATTATCGAAAAAGACGGCAAGTATTATCTTTATCAGGCAGACGGTGAAAAGGAAGCGATATGCTATGCCGTGTCTGACAATGCCGATGGACCGTACTGTGAACCCGATGACAACAAGGTTTCTGTTGCAACCGTTGCTCTGGAGGGCAACTGCATTTATAAAATCGGCGGCACCGACAAATACGTTATGATAGCAGACCAATTCAGAAACGGCGGATATTTTATGCAGGAAACAACTGATATGATTCACTTCAGAAAGGTTGATGAAAGCAGATTTTTTCTCAATCATCTCAATCCCCGCCACGGCTCAATACTGCATATTACCGATGAGGAATACGAGAGACTGATTTCCGTATATAAATAATCAAAACCACCTCAATCGATGCAGAATGCACCGATAAGAGGTGGTTCAGTGTTTTTGTGAGGATAATTTGATAAATTAGAATTTGTCAAATTAATTCTGTCAAAGATTTTTATATTATCAGTTGTGGAAATAATGTTCAATTTCCGTCATTCTGCTTTCCTGCTTAACGCCGAAAGGACAGCGACTTTCACAATGCCCGCACTTGAGGCAGGCATCAGCCTTCACCGATAACTTTGTATAATGGTTTGCGGCAATATCGTCACCCGCAAGAGCAAGGTCATAATATTTATTAACAAGACCGATGTCTATTCCTGCAGGGCAAGGCTGACAATGGTTGCAATAAACGCAGGTTCCCGTAATGGTATCTGCCGTAAATGTGCCGATAACAGAATAATCCTTTTCTTCATCGGTTGTCGTAAGAAATTCAAGTAATGTATCAAGATGTTCCATCGTCTGAACACCGGGAACAGCAGTCAGAACACCCGGACGATCAATTGCATACTGCAAACATTGCGTGTGAGTAAGTGCCACACCGAAAGGTGACTGTTCAGCAGATAAAAGTTGTCCTGCGAAAAACGCCTTCATAACGCTGATGCCGATGCCTTCACATTCACATCTTTTGAACAAATCAAAGCGTTCTTTAACACTGCCGATACCGTAATCATCGCCCTTTTCAAAGTCATACGCTGGGTTTATTGAAAACATCATCATATCAACAAGTCCCGTATCAATGATTCTGTTCGAAATACTCGGTGTATGTGAAGAAAATCCGATGTGACGGACAATCCCTTGCTCTTTCAATTCTTTAAGATAATCGAGAACACCGATTTCACACAACGTGTCAAAATCTTCATCTTCATCAACACAGTGTAAAAACCCAAAATCAACATAATCGGTACCGAGAGCCTCAAGCTCCCACAAAAAAGTCTTTTTTATTGTTTCAAAATCACGGCACCAACCGTATTCTCCGTTTTCATCATATACCGCACCGAAATGCACCTGCAAAAACACTTTGTCACGACAATTACGAATGGCTCTGCCGATAGGAGCATAGGAAGCACCTGCCGTGCAAAGATCGAAAAAATTGATTCCGTTGTCAACGGCTTTGCGGATGATTGCCTCAATCTCATCGGGCGGTGTCTTTCCGATTCCACCCATACCAAGACCGAGTACGCTGAATTTTTCATTTTTATTTCCGTGAGGAAGTTGTCTGTATTCCATATTACACCTCTACAAATTCTAATTTATCAATCTCATTATAATTCCCTGAGATTATTTTTGCAACTTCTGAATTATGTTACTGAAAGTTATGGTTGTATAAATATATGAGCCGTATTCCAAAGTAACAAAGAGGATTATGTTTTTTCGGCAATCCTGTTATAACAGCAAAAGACTGCACGAAATTATCCGTGCAGTCTTTTCTTGATGTCGATGACCTGAAACCGTTGATATGTAAGGGATTTACTCAAGCCGTTTCTTTAAATCCAACATAGCGGAAATGCAGTTTTCGGGCTATGTCAATTTTGCATTATTTTTTCGATTTTATCTGCGTGAAAATTATATGGCCTATTGCCTTCGCACCTTTTGTGATGTAGTTCAGAAGATTTCCTGAAATACCCGTCATAACAGGGCTTTTCAGGTCTTTTTCGTTTATTCCGTCAGCCGTACCTTCTCTTACGGTTATATTGTCTTTTGTAAAAGGTGAAATATACGAGCTTTCGGGTGCAACGGCAACCGCTCCGTCGGAAAATGCGCAGATTTCTTTTCTTTCTTTATCACTCAGACCGTTTTGGGAAAGGGGATAAATTCCGAAGACCGCCGTTTCACTGCTTCCGTTATATGACGGCGCTATGCTTTTACCTTGAGATGCAACAAGGGTATAAACGTTCAGAATCTGATCTTTTGCTCTGCCGAAATGGTGTCGCTGATTGCCGTAATAAGTGCCGAAAGGATTCATTCGCACGGTTTTGTCCTTTTCCAGACGCATCGGGCAATGTGCCATTGAATTGAGCACCTGACGTGCATTTGCAACAATGATACCGCCGTTTTCATCATAAAGACCCACAAAACCGCCCGTAAGCTGATGGTTGAATGAAGCAAGATAACTGTTCTTTTCGTCACATTCGGGGAACGACTGCGTTCTGAACGATGAGATATCATCCGTAAAGTTTCTTTTGATAACGGAAATATCGCCGTCAAGCATCGGAGTCAACTGGAAAGGAGCGGTTTCAATCCATTTCATATCGCTGAATCTGCCGAGTGCTGAATTTTCGGTT
This sequence comes from Acutalibacteraceae bacterium, assembly GCA_045634985.1. Classification (GTDB taxonomy): domain Bacteria; phylum Bacillota; class Clostridia; order Oscillospirales; family Acutalibacteraceae; genus CAG-177. Next base: position 4,771 of record JAZRBF010000030.1, read on the forward strand.
GAAATTGACGTTGTTTCAGCGGTGTAGGGATAATTGACGGTTGTTCTTACAAAAACCGCATCTGAAAATCCTGTTTTGAAGAAATCATAGGTAAAACTTCCGCTGTTTATTTCTTCGGGCAGATGAATTTCGCCTTGGATGCGTATTCCGTCACCTTCTCCTGCAAGAGCAAGCTGTGAAACGCTTGTATTTTCAAAGTTATATCTCTTTTTACCGTAAGTGATGAAAGACTGCAGAAACTCTTTTGTTCCGATAACTCTTTCATCGCATTTGATAAATTCTATATTGCCTTCGGGAGAGAACATAACTGAAAGTCGGTCTGTTTTAAGCAGGTTTCCGAACACGTTTTTTTCTTTTTTGCCGTCAAAGCCGATTTCGAGCTCGTATTTGTCTTTGATTTCGCCGAATTTCAGCATCAGAAAAACAGATGAATTATCGTCTGCTGTCGGCACCGCAGTAAAACTCTCGAGCCCGTCTGATTGAACGGTGAGGCAGGAAACATCGGATAATTTCCTTTTTATTTCAAGCTGAACGCATTGAACTTCAGATTTGCTTGTGTTGTAAATTGTAAGTTTTTCAGTTTCAGGCAATGCGGAAATTTCGCTTTCGATAACCTCGTTGCTCAATTCGAGAGCGGTTTTTTCTCTCTGAATATTCAGCACGGGAGTTGCCAACCCAAAGTGAGTTGTTGAGAGCAGAAGAATTCTTGAATCAAAAGAGGGCGAAAGCCTGTCATCTTTATTGTTGGCTTTAGCCATCATTCTTGCTTTTTCGATTCTTGTCCATATCTTTCTGTTGAACGGTTTTTCTGCCCAAGATGCATAACCCGTGAAATTACCGTCCGCCGTATCGTGAGTGAAGCTGATTTCACCTGCGGGTTTATGATTTTTCAGATATCCGCCGGGAGTATCAAAAACAATATAAGGCAGGTCAGCTATTTCTTCAACAAGACCGTGAATGCCGTCTGTGTTGGCGATTTTGCCCGTAAGAGGTCCTGCGTCAAGCGTTTCCCAGAAAATTGCATCCGTATCCATATTGATGAAGATGAACAAATCTCTGTTGATTTCTCCGCTTTCCTGTTTTTTGCGCAAATCCTTGACCCACGCACGCAGACAGCCTGCATCACACACGTCGGAATTGCTGTAAGTGGGGATAACTGTAAGACTTTTGCCTTTGTAGGAATACGTTACGGGATTAAATGCAATTTCATCGGGAAGCTTCGGGATAATTGTTCGGAATGCGTCAAACGGTACACAGCTGTAATAAAGGCAAAGCGCCTTTATGCCGAGCTTGTTATATAAACCGACTTGAGACGGAGTGAACATAACCTCCTGAGGGCGAACGATTCTTTCGCATTTGCCGAAGATATCTTCAAGACCGCTACCGTATTTGTTAGTGACGGCAAGATTTATGCTTTCGCAGAATTCATCCTCTGTCATTGCTGAAAGAGCACCGTTGTTGAAGCCCATAATAATATTTTCATCGCCGTATTTTTCAACACGCTCTTTCATTTTTTCAATGATATCGGGAGCATATTCAGGCAGAATTTTCTGGAGCGAAAAGAAATTTTCGGTATCCCACGTGCCTTTTACGGGGATGCCTTTTTCGTTGAATTCGGTCAGCACGTCAAGAATTTTTCTGATTATTCTGATGTCAGAGCCGAAACCGAGATTATCGTTTGTATCGCCTCTGTAGGAATGATAGCAGTTAACGTGAAAACCGTAAGCAACGTGAATTTTGTTATCGGTCATTTTTCTCTCCTCGAATTTTATATAGGTGGTATTCCGACGAAGCTTACGGCATAACTCAACCGTAAAACCGTCTGCGCCGATGAGCTGCGAAAAATTTATTCGGCATTGTTCGCTCTTATTTCTTCAAGCTCCTCAAGAATTTTTGCGTGCTGTTTTTCGTCAAGCGAATAGCCGTGGATGGGCAGAGCCTGAAGGACGCAGCCTATAGCGGGGACAAATGTGATGAGAACAAGCATTGCCGATGTGATTTCGGGATATGCCGTTGCGAAATCAAGAGTGTAATCAAGACCCTGTGCGGATGCGTTTGCGATATTCACGGTGAGTGTGTTGATTGTTTCTGTGTAATTAACCGCTGAGAAAATAAGGTTTGTTACAATTGCGGTGATTGCTGCAGTGAGCTTTGATGTGAAATTAAGACCTGAGAAGAAAACGCCGTCGTTTCTCTTGCCCGTCTTATGCTCCATATAGTCAACGCTGTCGGCAATCATTGTTGTGTTATATACAGTTGAGAAGCCCGTGAGGAAACCTGCAATGAAAAGCATGACCATAAGGAACAGAATATGCTGATAACCGACAAAGAAAATAAGGATGTAGGGTACTGTATTGAGATATGACGTAACAAGGTAAACTCTTTTTTTGCCGAATTTTTTTGCAACCGACGTGCTGATATTCATTGCGATTATCATGCCGATAAGGAAAGCTCCGCCCATTTTTATGAGCCAGAGTGTTTCGTCGCCGCCGTTGCCGAGCACCCATTTGCAGAAATATATACCTGCGGTCATAAGGATTGTTTTTGTGCAGCCAAGGATGTTTGATGCCAGGGCACGGATAAAAAGTTTGTTTTCCCACATAAGTTTGAGGTTTTCTTTAAAGCCCGTATCCTTTTCTTTGGGGGCCTGAGTAATTCTTTCGCGGATAAACGCAAACGGAAGGCGGAAAAGAATGCCGCCAAACATAGCAATTGCAATAACGGCGAGAAGGTAACCCTGAGGCTCTGAGAAATATGCGAGGTCAGAGTTGACCTTGCCTGTGTTTGCAAACAATCCCAGGTCAATTGCGCCGAGCGCATCCTTGAGCGGATAGAAGCCGACGATTACAATGCTGCCCACGCTTGAAATTGTTCTTGCGGCTGAAATGAGCTTTGCTCGCTTTTGCTCATCGGGAGTCATAAGAGAAGTAACACCCCAAAGAGGAATATCGCCGAGAGTATAAAGAGTTTCCCAAAGAAGGAAGCTGACTACAACGTAAGCGATTTTAACACCCATCGGCAGGTTGTTGATGGGCATAAACATAAGAATTGTTGTGATTGCTATGGGGATGGGAACAAATTTCAGATAAGGTCTGCACTTGCCCCAACGGGTGTGCGTTTTGTCAACAACGGTACCCATAATGATGTCGTTGATGCCGTCCCACACTCTTGAAATGCCCATAATTGCGCTTACGGCTATCGTGGGAATAATCAGGATATCTGTATAGAACACCTGAAGCACGGAGCCGATGATGGCATAGATTACGTTCTGACCGAACATACCTGCAAGGTAAACATTGCGTTCTTTGTTGGAATAATCGCCGATGTCTTTTGTGGCATTCGGGAAAGACCAGCAAAACAGTTCTTTCACTTTGTTTTTCATTATGTACACCCCAATCTTTTCTGATAATTCGATAATATCATATATATCGGCAACATTCAAGATTATTGTTTGCAATTGGAATTATTATATGGTAATATATGACTATATTGGGAAAGGACAGGCACTTTTGGTGCCGTAAGTGATTATGGGAAAGAAAAAACACGTTCATACCATAGCGACCGCACATCTTGATACCGTCTGGAACTGGGACTTTGAAAGAACGGTTAAAAATTACATTCCGCAGACTCTTAACTGGAATTTCCATTTGTTTGAAAAATGCCCCGATTACGTGTTTAACTTTGAAGGTGCATACCGATACGAGCTTATGGAAGAATATTACCCCGAGCAATTTGAAAAACTTAAAGAATATGTTGCAAAAGGCAATTGGTATCCCTGCGGTGCAGGCTGGGAAAACGGCGACGTAAACGTACCTTCGCCGGAAGCTCTTTTCAGAAACTTTCTTCTCGGCAATGAATATTTCAATGAAAAATTCGGAATAAGAAGCCGTGACGTATTCCTGCCCGACTGCTTCGGATTCGGTTACGCTCTGCCCTCAATCGCAAGGCACTCGAATCTTTACGGTTTCACAAC
>JAZRBF010000031.1:0-34568 GCA_045634985.1 Acutalibacteraceae bacterium
GATTGCTTTCTTGGAATACATTCCCTTGAAATCAGTTCCGCCAACGGCAAGAATGCCCTTTGACTTTGTGAGTTCAAGAAGTTTTTCCTGCTGTTCTTCCGTGTTATCGGGGTGCCATACCTCAACGCCGTCAAGACCGAAACCGATAAGCTCATCAATAAGGTCAAACGTACCGTTTGAACCGGGATGTGCAAGCACGGCAATACCGCCTGCCTCGTGAATTGCCTCAATAACCTCTTTAGGCTCGGGGAAATTCATCTTAACAAGAACGTTTTTGGGGCTTTCGGGAGAGAAGAGCTCATAATAAAGCTCACCGTAAATCTTATCGGTAAGTCCGCACTCAAGCAAAGCGTGCATAATATGCTGTTCAAAAACCGCAGTTGAACCCGTTGCACATTTGAGAACAAGCTCGGGTGTGATGGGGTATCTCTGAGCGATTTTAAGGGTCATAATCTGACTTGCCTTTTTTCTGATAACGATGTTTCTGTGGCAGAGGCCTTCAAGCCTGTCCGGGCTGTCGCTCAGATAGCAAAGGATTTCCGCATACTTATCCCTTTTTGAATCGTAGCAGGAAATTTCAACGCCGGGAATAACGGTTATACCCCTGCGCTCTCCGATTATTTTAGCTCTGACGGTACCTGCCTGGCAGTCACGGTCAGTTACAGCTATTGTGTTTATGCCGCGTTTCTGTGCAAGAACAATAAGGTCATCAATACCCATAGAGCTGTCAGAAAGTTTTGTGTGACAATGCAAATCTCCGCCCATACTCAATTAACCTCTTTCAAAAATTTAAACAAATCATACACCGAAACAAGTCGGTTTCCGTTTTTAGTGCTTTTGAGTGCACATTACCTCAATATACACTAATTATATATCATCCTGTCTGATTCTTCAAGTGTTTTTTGATTTTTAATGGCTTAAAATTGAATAAATATTACTTTTTTCGGTTTATTTTGCTTATATAAAATTATACTTTAATAATATAAAATTATATTTCATTACTATTGGAAACATCATCAAAATATGATATAATAAATATTCAGACTAATAACGGACAGGATGTGATTTTTTGAAAAAAACGGCTATCGGACTGAGCGGCGGCGTTGACAGCGCGGCGGCGGCATATCTGCTCAAGCAGCAGGGCTACGATGTAACAGGAATCATTCTGCGTCTTAAACCCGATTCAGCGGCAGACGCCGATATTTCCGATGCGCAAAGAATCGCAGACAAGCTTGGAATTGAATTAAAAATACTTGACCGCAGAGATATTTTTGAAAAAGCGGTCATTGCTCCGTTTATCAGCGAATATCTTGCAGGCAGGACACCGAATCCCTGCATCGAATGCAACGCGGAAATCAAATTCGGCGTTATGCTTGACTATGCCCTTTCAATCGGATGCGACTGCATCGCAACGGGGCATTACGCAAAAATTGAAGAAAGAAACGGAAGATTCCTTCTCAACCGCTCCGAAAGTCCGAAAGACCAGAGTTATTTCCTTTTCAGACTCAATCAGAAACAGCTCGGCGCAACTTTATTACCGCTCGATGGTCTTTCGAAGGATGAAATCCGCGAAATTGCAAGAAAAGCAGAGCTTCCCGTTGCCGAAAAGGGTGACAGTCAGGAAATCTGCTTCGTCCCCGATGATGATTACATCTCATTCCTTTCATCGAGAGAAATCTCATCTCCGAAAGGTAATTTTATCGATAAAAACGGCAATATTCTCGGCACTCACAACGGCATAATCAACTACACCGTCGGTCAGCGAAAGGGTCTCGGCGCTTTCGGAAAACCTATGTTTGTCAACAGCATCAACGCTTCGGATAACACCGTTATCATCGGAGAAAACGGCACGCAGTATTGCCGCGGTCTGATTGCGGACAGACTCAATTTCATTCCCTTTGACACTCTTACCGAGCCGATAAGAGCCGATGTCAGAATCCGATTCAGAGCAAAAGAGCAACCTGCCACCATAAGTCCTCTTGACGGCGGCAGGATTGAAATAATTTTTGATGAGCCTCAACGCTCAATCACACCCGGTCAGAGCGCGGTAATCTATGACGGCGACCTTATTATCGGCGGCGGCAGAATTATTGAGCAGATTGATTAAAATACAGTTTCAATCTGCTTGTCGCTCTCCTCGGGAGAATAAACCCATCTGTCAATATGTCCGCTGTCAATGAAATATTTCAACGGCTGTGACGGATAATCGGCATCAAATGAATCAACGATTATCAGCTTCACCTTCATTTTTGAGGGAATAATACTCTTGATATATACGCTTGCGTGGCTTCCGACCTCAACTCCGTCTGAAAACTCCGCAAGACCTGCCAGATTCGGCGCAAGCTCAACGAAAATTCCGTATTTTTCAACCGAGCGGACAATACCGGGCACAGTTTCGCCGATTGTCAGACCCTGCGCATTCTGCTCCCAGGTGCCGAGCAATTCTTTATGACTCAGAGTAATTCTGCCCGATTCATCAATGCTTCTGACGGCGGCAAATATGCGGTTTCCTGCCGCAAACCGTGCGCTCGGATGCGGTATTCTTGAAACAGAAATGCTGTCAATCGGCATAAGGGCACTGATTCCGCAACCGATATCGCAGAAAACTCCGAATCCCTCCATATGAGAAACCGTTGCAGGCACAACATCGCCTGCCGAAAGACAGGAGATATATTCTCTCATACAGTCTTCCTGCACTCTGCGTCTGCTGAGCAGGGCGAATATCTCGCCATTTTCATCGGATTCAAATCCCGTTATGATAAAAACAACGGGCTTGTTGACTCTTGAAATCAGCGCAATATCTCTCACCGAGCCGTCCTCGATGCCCATTGCGCCCTCGTTTCGGGGAATAATTCCTCTCATACATCCGAGGTCAACGTGCAGATTATGCTCCGCGTCGCATCGGATTACCCTTGCTTCAAGGATTGCCTTGCTGTGAAATGCATCCCGGAGCGTGCAGGCTCCCGAAAGATATTTCTTGTTTTCTTCTGTCGAAATAATCCGACCTTCGGGCTTATAAATTTTCATTTTGTGACCACCGTTTCCTCCGATGCGGCAGAAATCCTACCGCAAATCGGCATTTTTTTATTAAACTATATGCAGATAATCCGATGCATATATCAATTTTTTTACTTCGCTATACTTTTAAATCAAAATATGATATAATTTATTGATACATAATTATTTACGGAGTGATATTATGGACGTAAGAGTCGGTGACAAGCTTCAGATGAAAAAAAGCCACCCCTGCGGAGGCAATATTTTTGATGTGCTGCGCATCGGTGCGGATTTCAGAATCCGCTGCTCCAAATGCGGCAGAGAAGTTATGCTCGAAAGAGTCAAGGTTGAAAAAAATATTAAGAAAATCATCCGCGAGGAAGAGGAATAATTTATGCTCGACAAACTCAGAAAAGTTGAAGAACGATTTGAAGATATAAACGAAAAGCTCTGCAGCAGCGATGTTGTGGCAGACCTTGTCCAATATAAAAAGCTTATGCAGGAGCTGAAGGTTTTAACCCCGATTGTTGAAAAATACCGTCAGCTCAAGGCGGCAGAGGAAGCGATGACCGAAGCAAGAGCGATGCTTGAAGCAGGCGGTCTTGACCCTGAATTCCGCGAACTTTGTCAGGAAGAATTCGAAGAATCAAGAGAAAAAGTTGCAGTTTACAGCGAAGAGCTGAAGATTCTCCTTCTTCCGCGCGACCCCAATGACGATAAGAATGTTATCGTTGAAATCCGCGGCGGTGCAGGCGGCGAAGAAGCTTCTCTTTTTGCAGGCGTACTTTACAGAATGTATTCAATGTACGGCGAATCAAAAGGCTGGAAGGCTGAAATTCTCAACTCCAATCCCACAGAGCTTGGCGGTTACAAGGAAATCAGCTTTATGATTACGGGTGAAGGCGCATATTCACGACTCAAATTGGAAAGCGGCGTACATCGCGTACAGCGTGTGCCCGAAACAGAAAGTCAGGGCAGAATCCACACTTCAACCGTTACCGTTGCGGTTTTACCCGAAGCGGAAGAGGTTGATATTGAAATCAACCCTGCAGATTTGCAGATTGATACCTATCGCTCGGGCGGTGCAGGCGGTCAGCACGTCAATAAAACCGAAAGCGCCATCCGAATCACACATATTCCGACGGGTACAGTTGTTGAATGCCAAGACGAAAGAAGCCAGCATAAAAACAAGGACAGAGCGATGAAGATTCTGCGCTCAAAAATCCTTGAAGCTGAAAGAGAAAAACAGCACGAGGCTATCGCAGGCGAGAGAAAAGCGCAGGTAGGCACAGGTGACAGAAGCGAAAGAATCCGCACCTATAACTATCCGCAGGGAAGAGTCAGCGACCACCGAATCAATCTTACCCTTTACAGAATCGAAGCCATTCTCAACGGCGACCTCGATGAAATTATTGACGCACTTATCACCGCTGATACAGCAGAAAAATTAAAAAGCGAAGAATAAATTATGAAAACACTCAGATTGAATTCAAAAATAAAGGAAGATTTGAATACTGCCGCGGAAATTCTCCGCAACGGCGGTCTTGTTGCCATACCTACAGAAACTGTTTACGGTCTGGCGGCAAACGCACTTGACGGAGAAGCGGTCAAAAAAATCTTCATTGCCAAGGGCAGACCGAATGACAATCCGCTGATTGTCCATATCGCATCTCTTGATGAGGTTGCTCCCCTTGTTGAAGAGGTTGACCCGAGGCTTTATGACCTCGCAGAAAAATATTGGCCCGGCCCGTTGACGGTTATTCTTAAAAAATCCTCCGCTATCCCCGATGAGGTCAGCGCAGGACTTGATACCGTTGCAATCCGTATGCCTTCCCATCCCGATGCAAGGGATATAATCCGTCTTTCAGGCAAACCCCTTGCCGCACCGAGCGCGAATGCTTCGGGCAGACCCAGCCCCACAAGCGTTGACCACGTTATCACCGACCTTGACGGCAGAATTGACGCGGTTGTTGACGGCGGCACTTGCTCCGTCGGCGTTGAATCAACGGTTGTTACTCTTGCAACAACTCCTCCCACCCTTCTTCGACCCGGCGGAATAACCGTTGAGCAGCTTGAAGCGGTGCTTGGCAAAATTTCGGTTTCTCCTGCTGTGCTTGAGCAGCTCAAAGAGGGCGAAAAAGCTGAATCTCCCGGTATGAAATATAAGCATTACGCTCCGAAGGCAAGAGTTACAATTGTTAAGGGCAGTTTTGAAAGCTATAAAAAATTCCTTCTTGCGCAGAAGCATTCTGCCTGCGCCGTCTGTTTTGACGGAGAAGGTAAATATTTTGAAAATTATATTGAATACGGTGTGGAAAATGACGGTGTTTCGCAGGCACACGGGCTTTTTGAGGCACTCCGCAAGGTCGATGAAAGCGGATGCGAAACCGCTTTTGTCCGCTGTCCGATAATTGACGGTGTCGGTCTTGCAGTTTACAACAGACTCATCCGCTCCGCCGCATTCAGGGTCATTGACCTTGAAATTTCAATCCCTGTTATCGGTCTGACAGGTCAGACGGGCGCAGGTAAATCAACCGTTGCAGGTCTGCTTGAAGAAAACGGCGTTTATAACATTGATGCTGATATTCTTGCAAGAAAAGCGGTTGAAAATTCCGAGGTTATCTCTGCGATTGCTGATTATTTCGGAAACGACATCATCGTTGACGGTGCGCTTGACCGCCGCGAGCTTGCGCGCAGAGCTTTCTCCGACCCCGTAAAACAAAAAAAGCTCAACGCAATCGTTCACCCCGAGGTGACCCGACTTGCCGTTGAGGAAATACATAATGCAGAAAAATCAGGCGCAAAGGCGGCGCTTATTGATGCAGCACTTCTTTTTGAGAGCGACCTGACTTCAATCTGTTCATTTACGGTAACTGTTGTTGCCGATGCCGAAACAAGGCTTGAGAGAATTATGAAACGCGATTCTATCAGCCGCGAAGATGCACTCATCCGAATGAATGCACAGAATGATGAAAAATACTACACAGAAAATGCAGATGTTGTTATCAGCACTTGCGGCGAGAATCTGAATGATGAAATAAAAAAGATTCTCGGAAAAATATAAATTATTGCATATAATATTGATTATAACACCGAAAGGATGGTTTAAATGTGTGACAAAACACCCGCTGAAGCATTAAAAGAAGAACTTTTCTATTCCCCTGAGCACGCATCATATATCTGCTCCGATGTGGAGGTCAAGGTTGCTGATAATTTCTGCATCGGTTATGCCGAATTCCTTGACAGATGCAAGACAGAACGCGAAGCAGTTGCTTTCACAATGGCTCTTGCAGAGGCTGAAGGCTTCGTCCCCTTCGACCCCACCGCTTCCTACAAGGCAGGCGACAAGGTATATTATCAGAATCGCAAAAAGGCACTCATTCTCTGCGTTTTCGGTACAGAGAGCCTTGCGAAGGGTACAAAAATCGTTGCTTCCCATGTTGATTCTCCCAGACTTGATATCAAACCCAATCCGCTTTATGAAGATTGCGATCTTGCATTGCTCAAGACTCATTATTACGGCGGAATCAAAAAATATCAGTGGACTGCAATTCCCCTTGCCCTTCACGGCGTAATCTGCAAAAAAGACGGTACATCCGTCAATGTATGCCTCGGCGAAGATGAAGGCGACCCCAGATTCGTTGTTACCGACCTTCTTCCCCATCTTGATAAGAATCAGTCTTCAAAAACTCTTGCAGATGCAATTCCCGGCGAAAACCTCAATGTTCTCATCGGCAGCCGTCCCTTCGGCTGTGATAAGGGCAGCGAACTTGTGAAGCTCAATGTTCTTCGCCTTCTCAACGAAAAATATGACATCGTTGAGGCTGATTTTCTCTCTGCAGAGCTTGAGATTGTTCCTGCATTCAAATCCTGCGACATCGGTCTTGACCGCAGTATGATCGGCGCTTACGGTCACGATGACAGAGTTTGCGCTTATCCTTCGATTATGGCCGCATTTGCAGTTAAGAATCCCACATATACAACTGTTACCGTCATCACAGATAAAGAGGAAACAGGCTCTGACGGAAACACAGGTCTTAATTCTCAGTATCTTGAGCAGTTCATTTGCGATATTGCAAAAACACAGGGTCTTGAGGGCAGAGATGTTCTTCGCGCATCAGAATGCCTTTCCGCTGATGTTAACGCAGGCTTTGACCCGACTTATCCTTCAGTTCACGATAAACTCAATGCGGCATTCCTCAATAAGGGCATTGTTGTTACAAAATACACAGGCTCAAGAGGCAAGAGCAGCACAAACGATGCTCACGCCGAATTTATGGCAAAAATCCGCAATATTTTCGATTCAGCCGAGGTTGTATGGCAGACAGGCGAACTCGGTAAGGTTGACGAAGGCGGCGGCGGAACAGTTGCAAAGTATGTTGCTAACCTCGGCGTTGAAGTAGTTGATGTCGGCGTTCCCGTTCTTTCAATGCACGCTCCCTTTGAACTTGTTTCAAAACTTGATGTCTATATGGCATTCAAAGGCTTCAAGGCTTTCCTTGAACAAAAATAAAACAGCTTCGGACAGATTATAAAAAACAAAACAGGTTATATTTTTGCAATGTTTACAATTTGTTCATATTTCAACAACACTAATGGAACAAATATGCAATATTATACAGATATAAAATATTATGTTTTGTTTTGACATCTTCTTTTTTCATTTTTATTTTCTCTTTCCCCAACGCACTGCCGAATGCTGCACACATTCGGCAGTGTCTTTTTTATGGATAAATAAGAGGTGCTATGACAATGAATATCAATCTTCTGCAAAAAACTCTTGCCTGCGGCGAAGGCTATATTGTTTCATCGCCTGAAAACCGACTTTATCTGACAGGTTTCAGCGCATCTGACGGATTTCTGATTGTTACAAGGGACGAAGCAGTTTTTCTTACAGACAGCCGATATATTGAAGCGGCAGAAAAGCAGGTCGAGGGTTGCTCCGAAATTGCTCAGCTCATTTCTCTGACCGACCAGCTTCCCGATTATATCGCAAAACTCGGCATTGAAAATCTTTTTACCGAAAGCTCAAGGCTGACCGTTGAGGATTTCAACCGCATTTCAAAAATTGCGTCCTGCCCTGTTTTTTCAGAAAAAACCGATGCTGAAATCAATACTCTGCGCAGAAAAAAATCGGAAGAAGAAAAAAACTGCATTATTGCGGCGCAAAGAATTGCAGAAAAAGCTTTTGAACATATTCTCGGATTCATTTCAACCGAAAAAACCGAAAGAGAAATTGCGCTTGAGCTTGATTATTTTATGCTTCGCAACGGTGCGCAGGCAATTTCATTTGAAACAATTGCAGTAAGCGGCGCGAATTCATCGATGCCTCACGGTGTACCTTCCGATAAAAAAATTGAATCAGGCGATTTCATTACATTGGATTACGGCGCGGTTATCAACGGCTATCACAGCGATATGACACGCACAATTGCAGTTGGGTCGGTCAGCTCAAAGCAGGCGGAAATTTATGAAACCGTACTCAATGCGCAGCTTGCTTCTCTTGCTGTTTTAAAGGACGGAATCAGCGGATTTGACGCAGATAAGGCGGCGCGTGATATCATTGTTAACGCAGGTTACAGAAAATTCTTCGGTCACGGTACGGGTCACGGAGTCGGAATAGAGATTCACGAAGAGCCGCGACTTTCTCCTAAAACCGACAAAATTCTTTGCGAAGGCGATGTTGTGACCGTTGAGCCAGGAATTTATTTGCCGGGAGAATTCGGTGTCAGAATCGAAGATATGGCAATTATTACCAAAAATGGTGCTGAAAATCTCACCAAATCACCTAAAAACCTTATAATTATTTAGTATATATATTTTTATTAATAAAAAAGACTTGAAAAATCACATTGAATAGTATAAAATAACTGTGAAATCATATAAACATAATAAGGAGTAATATTCTATGGTATCAGCAGGCGATTTCAGAAACGGCGTAACCTTCGAAATGGAAGGCCAGGTTTATCAGATTATCGAATTCCAGCATGTTAAGCCCGGTAAAGGCGCTGCTTTCGTAAGAACAAAGATCAGAAACGTTATCGGCGGTGCTGTTGTTGAACGCACATTCAACCCCACCGATAAGTTCCCCACCGCTTATATCGAGCGTAAGGAAATGGAATACTCATATGAAGACGGCGGTCTTTACTATTTCATGGACCCCGAAACCTATGATATGGTTCCCATCGGTCAGGATACTCTTCCCGACAACTTCAAGTTCGTTAAGGAAAACGAAACTTGCCGCGTTCTTTCCTACAAGGGCAGCGTTTTCGGCGTTGAACCCCCCACAACAGTTACTCTTCAGGTAACAAAGACCGATCCCGGCTTCGCAGGCAACACAGCTACTAACGCTACAAAGCCCGCAACAGTTGAAACCGGCGCAGAGGTTAAGGTTCCCCTCTTCATCGACGAGGGCGAAATGATTATGATCGACACCCGTACAGGCGAATATCTCAGCCGTGCATAAATAATTTTTTTGGAGGACAAAGAAATGACTCTGACTGAAAAAGTTGCTTATCTCAAAGGTCTTGCAGATGGTCTCGCTCTTGATGAGAGCAAGCCCGAAATCAAAGTTATCAAGGCTATGATGGATATTCTTGATGACCTTGCACTCACAGTTGCTGATCTCGAAGACGGTATGGATCTCATCTCCGAACAGCTTGACGCTGTTGACGAGGATCTTGACGAGCTTGAAGGCTTCGTTTATGAAGAGCTCGATGACGACGACGATTGCTGCTGCGACGATTGCTATGACGACGAGGAATTCTACGATATTGAGTGCCCCGCTTGCCAGGAAGTTATCGGCGTTGATTTCGAAACAATCGAAGAAGGAAGCATTGAATGCCCCAACTGCGGCGAGCTTCTTGAATTTGATTGCGAATGCGACTGCGATTGTGACGATTGCGACTGCGAATAATTAAAAAAATTAACGGGTGGATTCGTTCCACCCGTTTTTTTATTATCATCTGTATGATTCAATTAAAATTTACTGATACTTTCAACATATCCTGTTCTCTTATGAAGAGTTGTTGACGAAATCTGCGCAATATAAACCTTATCCTCGCCTTCTTTATTTCGGCAGACGATGAATGATTTCGGCAAATCATAGCAAACATTTTCTACGATGCCTGCTTTTTCTGCTTTTGCGAGATAATTTCTTGTATTTTTTGAAACGGTTGTTGTGTCGAGGTCAAAAATTCCGATAATATCATCGAAAATTATAACCTTATCCATACCGAGATGAAGATACATAATTTACCCCATTTCACTGATTTTTCCGTCTTTAACCTCAAATGCTTTGCCCTTTTTTGAGCGAAGAAGCGTTGAGGGGTCGCAGCAGGTAATGAAAACCTGCCAATTATCAAGATAATTGAGAATGAAGGTCTGTCTGCCCTCGTCAAGCTCACTCATAACATCATCAAGAAGCACAACGGGGCATTCTCCCGTTATTTTTTCGATTATTGATGCCTCGCCGAGTTTGAGAGCGAGAGCGCAGGACCTCTGCTGACCTTGTGAGCCGTAAATTCTTGCATCCTTACCGTTAAGAGTCAAAACAATATCGTCGGTATGCGGCCCTGCATTGGTATAAAGTCTTCTGAAGTCTGCTTCTCTTGATTTTGCAATGTTTTCTTTAAGCTTTTCTTTGATTTCCGCTTCGGATATATTTTCTTTTGAAAAATCATACCAGAATGAAAATTCTTCTCTGCCCGAGCTGATGCCTTTATAAATATCTGCGGAAAGCTCACGCAGTTTTTCAATATAATCAAGACGGTATTTTATGATTTTTGCGCCGAGAGAAGCTAATTCCTCATCCCACGGCTCAAAATACATCATATCGAATTTTTTTTCTGCATATTTCTTTAAAAGTGCGTTTCTCTGGTCAAGCACACGCAGATAACGCGACATTATAACGGCGTAATTAGGCTTTATAAGGCTCAGGGCTATATCCAGCATCTTCCGCCTTTCAGAAGGGCCGTCCTGGACGATTCCGAGCGTATTGGGAGAGAAAACAACGGCATAAAATTTGCCCATCATAACTCTCGGGGACTCTTCTTTGACTCCGTTAAGCTCGATTTCCTTTCGTCTGCCGATTTTCATAACAGCACTTTGTTCACGCTGCTGTGAATAAAATACTGTTTCAATCTCCGCTTCATCCTTGCCCTGCTGAATAAGCTGGGCATTTTTTCTTGCGCGGAAACTGTAAAAACCCGTCATCATCCAGATGCTTTCAATAAGATTGGTTTTTCCCTGACCGTTTTCTCCGTAAATAACATTCATTTCGGGATGCGGAGTGAATTCAACAAGGTCGATATTCCTGAATTTTTTTGCGGAATGGAAGCTTATTATCAAATTTTACCATTCCTTTCAAAAAAATTTAAAAATCAGGGCGATTTTTATTTTAAAACCGCCCTCATTTCATTAATCAACAATATAAATAACTCTTTCGAATTCGGCGCTGTCACCTTTACGAAGCTTTTTGCCTCTCATTGTGCAAACCTCGCCGTTGACCTTGACCTCACCCTCCTGGATGACGATTTTTGCGTGACCACCTGACTGGACAGCATCATTCATCTTAAGGAAAGCATCAAGTCTTATAAAATCGGTGTCAATTTTTTTGACAACCTTCTGTTTTTCTGCAATTTTAACTTTAATTTTCATTTTTCAACCTCACGGGAAGAATAAGGAAGATGAAGTTATCACCTTCGGGAGGAAGGATAAGGATGGGTGAAATTGCGCCGTTGAGCATAATTCTTACTTCATCCGTATCGCAGACTTTGAGTGCATCAAGCATATACTTATTATTAAATCCGATTGTGCAGCCTTCGCCCTCGATTTTTGCAGGAATCTTATCGTTTGCAGTACCGAGAGAAGTAATGCTCGAGATTTTAATCAGACCGTCACCGAATACGCATTTTACAGGGCTCTTGATTTTGTCTGTAATGATAAGCGATGTTCTGTCGATACTGTCGATAAGACTTCTTGTATCAACATTGATAACAGTTTTTGTTGTTGAAGGAATAGCTGCCTTATAGTTAAGGAATTCGCCGTCAAGAAGACGGGAAATAACGCTGTAACCGTTAACAGCGAAGATTATGTGTCTTTTGCCGACCTCGATTGTAACGGGCTCTTCACCTGAATTCATAAGCTTTACAACTTCTGAAAGTGTTTTTGCAGGAACAACGAATGAAAGAGCTTCGCCTGAATATTCGATAGTTTCGTTTCTGATTGCAAGGCGCACACCGTCAACTGCAATAAGACGAAGATGATTTTCTTCAATCTCGAATTTAATACCTGTGTGAACAATCTTGCTGTCTTTGATTGCGGCAGAGAAAATTGTCTTTCTTACCATATCCTTGAGGATATTTTCTTCAACGGAAACCTGATATCCGCCGCTTACTGAAGGAAGCTCGGGATATTCCTCTGCTGAAATACCGATAAGAGTTGATTCAAATTCACCGCTTGTGATTGAAGCGATGTGTCTTGAATCGCTGTCAATACTTACTGTGCTTTCAGGAAGCTTGCGAAGGGTTTCGCTGAACATATGGGCATTGATAACAAGCTCGCCTTCCTCTTCAACTCTTGCGGCAATAACGGTCTTGATACCCATTTCAAGGTCATAGCCTGTAAGGGTAAGAGTGCCGTCTTTGGCAACCATCAGAATACCTTCAATTGCAGGAATTGCGGTTTTGGTTGAAGCCGCTCTTGAAACATTCTGACAAGCCTCGGAAAGCTCAAGAGAATTACAAATTACTTTCATATTCTGCCTCCTAAAAGTTATGCACATCTGTCGGGAAAAAAACAGGTTTGTTTTCGCCCTGTGCAAACAGTTTTCTTTCTTATCTTTGTGTATCTTATCTTAATTAATAGTAGTAATAGTAGTGTGGGTTAAAATATGGTATAACTCCTGAATCCGTTGTGATATAAAGGATTCGGGCGATAAAATTTACTCACACGCAGGTGGAAAACTTTTGGTTTTCAACATGACAATTTTTGACAATGTTAATATGTGGAAAACCGGGGTGTGGAAAAGTATAAATATGTGGAAAACTTTATTGATAAATCAAAGAATTTTTCTGCCTTCCATCGCTCTGATGAGGGTAAATTCATCTGCATATTCGAGGTCTGCGCCGACAGGTACACCGTAAGCGAGTCTGCTGACTGTTACTCCGAGGGGTTTTATAAGCTTCGAAATATACATTGAGGTTGCTTCGCCCTCAACTGTGGGGTTAGTTGCCATAATGATTTCTTTTACATCGTCTGAGCCGAGTCGCATAATAAGTTCTTTGATGCAGATATCCTCGGGATTTATATCATTCATCGGGGAAATTGCGCCGTGAAGCACATGATAAAGACCGTTATATTCGTGTGTGCGTTCAATCGCAATAACATCTCTGGGGTCTTCAACAACGCAGATGACCGATTTATCTCTTGATTTGGATGAGCATATGTTGCAAACATTACTGTCGGTCAGGTTGCAGCAAATTTCGCATCTTCTGATGGAAGTTCTTGCTTTTTCAATGGTTTCGGTAAAAGTTTTTGCTTCCGCATCGCTCATTGAAAGAATATGAAATGCGAGTCTTTGAGCGCTTTTTTTACCGACAGACGGGAGCTTCGCAAACTGCTCAATGAGTTTATCAAGAGAAGGAGTAAAGCTGCTCATTAAAACAGACCGGGAATGGAGAGACCGCCTCTAGCGCCTTCCATACCTTTTTCCATTGCTTCATTTGCCTTGCGGATGCTTTCGTTGAAAGCTGAAATGATAAGATCCTGAAGCATTTCGATATCATCGGGATCAACGATTTCAGGCTTAAGATTAACAGCGACAACTTCGTGAGCACCGTTTACGATAACTTCAACAGCACCGCCGCCAACGGTTGAGGAAAATTCGGAAGCTTCAACTTCCTGCTGAACTCTCTGCATATTTTCCTGCATTTCCTGGATTCTTTTCATCATATTGCCGCCCTGGGGAGCGCCGGGAATTCTTGCTTTCATAAATATATCCTCCGTAAAGTTAATTATTATTGAAATTTCCTATTTTATTTTTTAAATCATCGAGGGGACTTGTTGCCGTTTTTGCTTTTTCCGAATTGGAAACCGCGATTTTCATTTTTTGACCGAGTACCTCAAAGATAGCTCTTGAAAGCTCTCTTGAATGAGTATCGGCGCAGATGAAATCATAAAGAGTCGGATTTTCGGAATTGATGATTACTCTGCCGTTTTTAATAACAGCAGTTGATGTTGCGAGGATTCCGAAAAGCGGAATATCATATTTTTTGAGTGCTTCAAGCACATCAGACCAATTATAGAAGGGTCCGTCATCGATAATTTGCTTCGGCTCTGTTGTTTCAGCGGGCTTTTCTTCTTCTTTTTCTTCAGAAGGAGCTGCTTCGGGAGCTGCAGGAGCTTCCGCCTTGGGAGCAACAGGAGCTGATTCGGTTTTTTCTTCTTTCTTTTCGGGAGCAGGTGTCTGAATAACAGGTCTGCCTGCGGAAAGAGAGTTTATTTTTTCTTCAAGAGCAGAAATTCTGCTTTCAAGCTCTTCGCCGATTCCGACAGTTGCTGCAGGAGAGCACATCTTGATAACCGCCGCTTCAAGCTGAATTTTCTTGTTGACGGCATTCTTTATGTTTGCCGCGGCTTTTTCAAGAATTTCGATGCAGGAAAGAATCTTTGAAAGCTTGAGCTCGGATGCTCTTGATTTTATTTTTTCAAGCTCGTCCTTTGAGCAGACAATCAGTCCGTCACATTCCTTGACGGTTTTTGCAACCATAAGATTTCTGAAATGAAGGGTAAGCTCTGTGCAAAGAGAATCGATGTCGCAGGACTCATTATGGAGCAATGAAACAAGCTTGAGTGCCGATGTAAAATCGCCTTTTGCAATATATTCGGAGAATGAGAAGAGATGAATCGTTCCTGCAATACCTGCTGCTGAGCTGACGGCATTTTCGTCAATATGGTTACCCATTGCAAAGCAACGGTCAAGCAATGAAAGAGCATCTCTCATACCGCCGTCAGCAATTCTTGCGATAAGAGAAGCGGCGTTTTCGGTAAGAGTCACATTCTCTTTTTCGGAAACATAAATAAGCCTTGCGGTTATATCCTCGGGAGAAATTCTCTTGAAATCGAATCTCTGGCAACGGGAAAGAATGGTTGCAGGCAATTTATGAATTTCTGTTGTTGCGAGGATAAAAATAACATGTGACGGAGGCTCTTCAAGGGTTTTGAGAAGTGCATTGAACGCGCCGATTGAGAGCATATGAACTTCGTCAATGATATAAACTCTGTATTTTGCATTTACAGGGGTGAAATTGGCTTCCTCACGAAGGTCGCGGATATTATCAACGCCGTTGTTACTTGCAGCGTCAGTTTCAATAACATCAAGGATTGAGCCGTTTTCGATTCCGCGGCAGATTTCACATTCGTTGCAGGGATTACCGTCAATGGGATTGAGGCAGTTTACCGCTTTTGAAAGAATCTTTGCGCAGGTTGTTTTACCTGTTCCTCTTGAGCCTGTGAAAAGATAAGCATGAGAAATTCTTCCGCTTTCGAGCTGACTCTGCAAAGTTCTTGTAACATGAGGCTGACCGTATACATCGTTGAAGTTTTTCGGTCTCCATTTTCTGTATAACGCCTGATACATCCTTTTCACTCCCTTGATTTTAATCTTTGAATAAAAAGAGAGCTTTGCCTTGGTCATATGGCGGCAGGCAGACTGTGGCGCACAAAATTGTCCGCTTAATGCTGCTCGGTTCACCCGCCTGACATGGTTCACGGTATCCTGTCGCACAGGACCCACACGCCACATGACCAAAATAAAGCTCTGCTTAAATATATTATATATTATAAATATAATAATATCAAGTGGAATTTTTATTTTTAGAGGGAAATTTAAAAAAATTTACATTAAAAAAGAGAGTTTTTTTCACGATTTTATTTATTTGCGAATATCCTGTTAATAACTTCACCGAAGGAGGCGATGTTATGAAACCTGCATATTTTCTCGGCTCAAGCGGAAAAAACGGATTTTTCTCGCTTTTTGATTCGCTTGCACCGAAAATTGAAGGTCAGTATACATTTTTTATCAAAGGCGGACCGGGTACAGGCAAATCTTCATTTATGAAAATTATTGCCGAAGAGATTGAAAGCAAGGATATCGCGTGCGAAAGAATTTTTTGTTCATCAGACCCCGATTCCCTTGACGGGATTATAATTCCGTCATTGAGAGTGAGCATTATGGACGCAACTTCTCCGCATATGACGGATCCTGATTATCCTGCCGCATCAGGCGAAATAATCAATCTCGGAGAGTGTTGGGATAAGGAAAAACTGCGTGGAAAAAGTGGAAAAATAATTGAGCTTACCGATAAAAACAGCGCTTGTCACAAGCGAAGCAGAAGGTTTGTTGATTCTGCATTTTCAGTTTACGGCGACGGAGAAAAAATCTGCCGGGATAATATCGACAGACGCAGACTTGAGCGATATGCCGCGAGAATTGCCGCAAGGAGTTTCAAAAGACCCTCGGGCAGAATCGGTCTTGAAAAGATGCGGCTTCTTGATGCAATTACTCCGAAGGGATATATGTTTTTTAACGATACGGTCAATGAAATGTGCATCAAAAAAACAGTTTTTGAGGATGATTTCGGAGTTGCGGCGGCAATCATAATCGCAGAAATCCGCACATATGCCCTTGCTTCGGGTTTTAATGTTATTTCAAGTCCGTTTATCGGCAATGAAAAGAAAATCCGCCACATTATTATTCCGCAGTTGGGACTCGGATTTTTCACAAAGGACAGATTCTGCTCACCCTCTCCCGAAGGTGCAAAATATGTTTCGCTGAGAAGATTTTATGATTCCGAAGGTATGAGATACAGCAGAGCAAAGCTGAATTTTGCTAAAAAAGCATCAAAAGAGCTGATTGAAGAGGCTTTTTCGGCTCTGCGAAGCGCAAAAAAGATTCACGACGAGCTTGAAAGCATATATATTGATGCGATGGATTTCGGAAAGGTTGAAAAAATAAGAAAAGAAATTCAGAAGCGAATCTGGGAAAGTGAATGGTGGCCTGAGGAATAATACAAAATAAATAAAAGGGGCTGCAAAAAACAGTCCCTTTTGTGCTTTATCCGAGATTCTTTTTATTAAGATTGAATGCCGCACCGACAGCAAAAAGACCGATGACGGTAATTATTGTTTCGATGAGCATATATGAGCCGTTATAAACGAGCGAATAAACGCTGACAAGCATATTTTCGGGTGCATATCCTGACCAGATTGTGACACCGCTGATGAAATGGCAAAGAAATCTTATGAAGCAGACCAACAGACCGCCAACAACGATTTCAGAAGTCTGATTTTTGAATTTTCCTTTGAAAATTCCGCCCAGACCGAGGCAACCGAAGGCGATGATATAGTCTGCAAGGGCAACGATGAGCCAGGCAACAATTCCGTTGACATAGCTGAAATTTTTGAAGCCCATAAGCATTTCAAAAAGGGCAAGTCCCGTTGAGGCGATCAGACCGTTTTTGATGCCGTGGCGGTAAGAAACGATAATAATCGGCACCTGACCGAAGAGGCTGAAGCCTCCGCCGTAAAGAAACGGCCACGGTAATGCATCGGATACCGCAAACAGGGCGATTGAAAGAGCAAGCATTATTGCGCTTTCAGCGATTGAGTGGGTTTTTGTGATTTTTTTTGACATAAGAAAGTTCCTTTCTCGGGGGCAAACAAAAATGCCCAACGAAACGAGTCGTTGGGCGCAAAAAACTGCAATTATGCCTTTTCCTACGCCCGCATTACCGGGATCAGGTTTGAGGGTATAATCTCAGCCGACTTTTAGTCAGCACCCCTTTGGTTTTTTTGTTTGTATCGTTATTGTAGCACCATTAATCCTTTTTGTCAAGCTCCGCTTTTCCCTCGGGAGTGTCGCGGTAATACTGGGTTTTGGGATTCGGATGCTTGGTTGAGCCCCAGAGCTCTTCTGCAACGGGTTTCCACGCAGCAGCGAATTTATCACATCTTGAGCAGAGAATTTCTGCACTTTCGGGAGAAATCAGGTCAGTTGATTTCGCGCCTGTTTTTGCGATAATCTCGCGCAGACAATCGGGATTCTCAAGCATGGGACAGGGTCTGAGATGGTTATCGTTGAACGGCTGACCCTTATAATATGCCTGGAAAAGAGGTCTCTTGAGAGCCTCAAGAAGAGTATGAGTTCTGATATTTGAATCGGAATAATGAATGAAAACGCAGGGCTCCATATCGCCTTCGGAGTTGATATGGAAATAGTTTCTGCCGCCTGCGATGCATCCGCCGACATATTCTGCGTCATTCTGGAAGTCCATAACGAAGATGGGCTTACCTGTTTTGCTGTTTCTGACCTGACGGAGCCATTTATACATATGAACTCTGTCATCAGGTTGAGGAATCAACTCGGGCACAGCATCGTGACCGACGGGCATATATGCGAAGTAAAGAGCATATTTTGCGCCCTTTTCAACCATAAGATTCATAAACTCATCGCTTGTGACGGATGAAACATTCTTGCTTGTGTAGCAAACTGAAATTCCGAAGAAAAGTCCGTTTTTCTTAAGAAGATCCATCGCGGCGATGGTCTTTGCATATGAGCCGTCACCTCTGCGGAAATCGTTGCTTTCTTCGTTACCCTCGATGCTCAGAGCGAGAGCAAGGTTACCGACTTCTTTCATTTTATCGCAGAATTCCTGGTCGATAAGGGTTGCGTTTGTATAAGCAAGGAAAGCGCAATCGGGATTTTCGCGGCAAAGAGTGAGAATTTCATTCTTTTTGATGAGAGGCTCGCCGCCTGTAAACATATATAAATGAGTTCCGAGCTCTGTACCCTGACGGATAATGCTCCTCATTTCATCAAGAGTGAGGTTGGATTTATGACCGTATTCGGCAGACCAGCATCCCTTACAACGGAGGTTACAGGCACTTGTCGGGTCAAAGAGAAGAATAAAGGGAACATTGCACTTATATTTTTCTCTGTTTTTGCGGACAGCCTTTGTGCCGTTGACACCTGCGCCGAGACCGAGAGCAAGAAGCATCTTTTTGATAACATCGCCGTCAAGGTCATTGATGATATTCATCGCATACTGATTCCAGACATTTTCGGAGTCCTGAACAGCGTTGCGGAATGCTTCAAAGTTCTTTGCAGGGAAAGCACCGCCCATAAGTTTTTCGGAAAGATTGATGAGCCTGATAAGATTCTTTGCAGGATCTTTTTTGATATATTTATATATACCGTTTAAAGCAACGCCGGCAAACTTACGCTGAAGCTTTTCTTTTGCTGTCATTAAATCAATCCCTCCTTTTCTGTACATATTCTAAAATAGTATACCATAAGAAAACAAAAGTGTCTATAAAAAAATTGTTAATTATTTGTTTTTTTCTTGCTTTAATCAGATAATTAGGGTATGATTGATTAATAATAAAGTCTTGGAGGCAAATGCATTGAAGGAAATGAGTCCCAAAACCAAAGGAATTATCGGTCTTATTATCAGAATTGCCGTTTCGGTTGCTATTATTGCCGTTATTATTCTGAAATATGATGAACTTAAAAATATTGATGTGAGAGCGATTGTTGACGCCTCGGGAAATTTTGCGATTGCGGTTATCAGCATTCTCGGCGTTTATCTTATCAAATCGCTTACATTTGTTGTTCCTGCAAACATTATTTATATCGCAGTCGGTATGGCATTCGACTGGAAAACCGCGATGATAATCAACTTTTTCGGCATTGCTCTTGAAGTTACATCGACCTATCTTTTCGGTATGGCTATGGGCGGAAAGAAAGTTGTGGAAAAGGTGGAAAAAACCAAGTACGGCGAAAAACTTCTTAAAATGCAGAGCAAAAACAAGCTTTCAGCTTTGTTTTTAATCCGAGTTTCACCATTCCCGATAGACCTTGCAAGTCTGCTCCTCGGCGCAATGAGGACACCTTTCGGTCAGTATTTCCTGATTTCTCTTGCAGGAATTATGCCGAGAGTTTTCCTTTTTACACTTCTTGGCGAAGGTCTTTATGACTATATTCCGATGCAGAAGGTGGTTATGGTTGCGGTTATTGCAATCCCCGTTGCTCTCGCGGTCTGGGTTATCAGATATGCAGTAAAGACTTTAAGAAAGAAAAAAGAAGAAAATCAGGAGGAAAATAAATGAAAAAAATAATTTTGTTTATCATTGCAGTTATTTTGGCGTTTTCATTTGTGTCCTGCTCAAAACCTGATGTTGCTGAAGAAACAACAACAGAAATCACAACGGAAACAACAACTCAGGTCATTTCCGATTTACCCGCTGACACTCTTCCTCCCGAAAGATTCGCGCCGATTTCGGACATCACCGATGCTTCCTCCGTCAAGGAGCTTATCAAGGGATGGGCAACTAACGGCGGCGATAAGATGAGCAACAGAAATGTTATCAATATTCTGCTCATCGGTGAGGATTATGTTGACGGCTCGAGCCGCTCGGATGCGACAATTCTTATCAGCATTGACAGAAAATCAAAGAAAATCACCCTGACATCGATTCTCCGCGATTCATATACCTATATGAATATCAACGGTCAGGACAGATATGACAAAACAAACCACGCATACGCCTGGGGCGGAGCAGAAAAACTCGTTGAGGTTATTTCAGATAACTATAAAATCAGGATTGACCACTATGCGGTTATTGATTTTGAGTCATTCGTTGCGGCGGTTGACGAAATCGGAGGCGTGCATGTAAACATCACGCAGGCTGAAGCCGATTATATGAACAAAACAAGCGGCGTTGACACCTACAAGAGCGGCGCAAATGTTAAACTCAACGGCAAGGAAGCACTTTATTTTGCAAGAATCCGCAAGCTTGACGGCGAGCCTGAAAGAACAGAGCGTCAGAGAAGGCTCATCAAGGCATATATGAATGAAGTCAGCAAGCTTTCCGTTGAAGAAGCACAGGGCGCGCTGCTTTCAATTATGCCTTATGTTTCAACCGATTGCGATGACCTTGAGCTTCTTACTCTTGCCGCAGACGCGATGAACGAAAACTGGATTGGTTTTGAAGTAATCAGTCAGATTGCTCCCGACACCGCAAACAGAAAGAGCTTCAACGGATACAAGACACATACAGGCAATCTTGATGTGTGGATTGTTGACTATGTCAAAGCGGCGCAGGACCTCCAGAATTCGATTTACGGCAATTCAAACATTACTCTTGAAAGCATAAGAAAATCGGCGATTGACCTTGCAAACAATTCTGAATATTGATTAAAATTTGTAGCGGACGGCGACCCGACGTCCCGTGAAAAAATTCAAAAGCGGACTGCGATGCTTAAAACATCTGCAATCCGCTTTTTGTTATGTAATTCAGTTTTCCTTTGTATCTCCGACATCAATAAGCATAAATGCGCCTGTCCAGACGATGATTGCAACAAAGATGATGATGAATCCTGAATGGAATCCGCCAAGCATAAGGGTATCAACGCCAACAAGACCGCTGAGGAGGTCTGTGATAAGTCCCTGCTCGAAGAGAGATAAAAGAGGAATTGTACCGCTGATAAGCTCGTTTGCTGCGGAATTGAAGCAAGCAATCATAATAATTGCTGAAAGAATACCGCCTGCTGCTGCGATGATAACGGGGAGTCTTTTATCGCTGCAGATTGACCATACAAGGATAAAAAGAGCAATAAGAATGCAAATCACAAAGAATACTGCGAAAGCAATAAGTCTTCCGTTGAGGGGCTCAAGAGCCTGAGGCCAGACAAACGGGCCTGAGGAATTCTTGAACAGACCTGAAAGATAATGGTCGCCTTTATAAATCTGATAGAAATTATAAATGGAGAGCGATTCTTCAAGACCTACGCCGGGAATATCAGTTCCGAAAAGCTGGAGAATAGAATTTGCGCTTTCAGTAGTGCCGATCTGAACGAAAATGAAGTTCAGAAAAATTGCAACGGGGAAAATTGCCGCCGCAATAAGGGCATTAACAACTTTCATTAAATATTTCATTTAAAAAATCCTTTCCTTGCGATTATTTCCAGGAAGTGTTGAGAGCAACTGTGCGGTTGAAGACAAGCTTACCTTCGGTTGAGGTCTTGTCAACGCAGTAATAACCCTGTCTCATAAACTGGAAAGTATCGCCGGGTTTTGCGCCGCCGATACCGCCTTCAACAAGGCAGTTTTCGAGGATAACGAGTGATTCAGGATTAAGATGGTTAAGATAATTTTCTTTGCCGTCAACGAAGGGGTTTTCTGCTGCGAAAAGGCGGTCATAAAGACGGATTTCGCAGGGAGTGCTGTCTGAAGCGCTGACCCAATGGATTGTGCCTCTGACCTTTCTTCCGTCGGGAGCTTCGCCGCCCTTTGATTCGGGGTCATAGGTGCAATGAAGGCAAGTGATTTCGCCGTTTTCATCGGTTTCCCAGCTGTTGCAGGTTACGAGATATGCGCTCTTAAGACGGACTTCATTGCCGGGGAAAAGTCTGAAATATTTTTTGGGAGGCTCAACCATAAAGTCATCTCTCTCAACAAAGATTTCTCTTGAGAAATGAACTGTTCTTGTGCCGAGCTCGGGCTTGAGAGGATTGATTTCAACCTCAATTGCTTCGGTCTGACCCTCGGGATAGTTATCGATGATAACCTTGAGAGGACGGAGCACAGCCATTGCTCGGGGTGCATTTTCGTTAAGATTATCTCTGACACAAGCTTCAATCAGACCGTAGTCAACTACGCTGTCTGCCTTTGAAACGCCGATGCGGTTGATGAATTCTCGGATAGCTGCTGAGGGGTAACCCCTTCTTCTCATACCGCTGAGGGTAATCATTCTGGGGTCATCCCAGCCGTCAACGATGCCCTTCTGCACCATTTCAAGGCAGTATCTCTTACTTGTTACGCAATAGTTGAGGTTAAGACGGGCAAACTCAATCTGTCTGGGGGGCTCTTCGAAGCCGATTTCCTTGATAAACCAATCATAGAGAGGTCTGTGGTTTTCGAATTCAAGGGAGCAGAGAGAATAAGTTACGCCTTCTCTTGCGTCTGAAAGAGGATGAGCAAAGTCATACATCGGATAAACGCACCACTTATCACCTGTCTGATGGTGAGTAACATGAGCGATTCTGTAGATAACGGGGTCACGCATATTGATATTGGGCGATGCCATATCAATCTTTGCGCGAAGAGTTCTTTCGCCGTCAGCAAACTCGCCCTTTGTCATTCTCTCAAAGAGTTCAAGGTTTTCTTCGATTGAACGCTCTCTGTAGGGGCTGTTTTTGCCGGGCTCGGTGAGAGTGCCTCTGTATTCTCTGATTTCTTCGGCGGAAAGGTCGCAGACATATGCCTTACCTTTCTTGATGAGCTTGATTGCGCATTCGTAGATGAAATCAAAATAGCTTGATGCATAAAGAACTTTGTTCCATTTGAAGCCTAGCCATTCGATATCTTCCTTGATTGCTTCAACGTATTCAACATCCTCTTTTGAGGGGTTGGTATCGTCAAGACGAAGGTTGCAGATACCGCCGTATTTTTCTGCGGTTGCAAAGTCGATGCAGATAGCCTTTGCGTGGCCGATATGAAGATAGCCGTTGGGCTCGGGAGGAAAACGGGTCTGAATTCTTGTGTTGACACCGTTTGCGAGGTCTTCATCTATAAAATCATAGATGAAATTAGAAGTGGTCATAATTTCGTCCATATTTCATTTTCCTTTCTGTGGAGCAATTATCTGAAGCTCTCAATTGCTTCGGTGAGTCTTGCCTTGATTTCATCCTCGCCGAGAAGCTGCATAATTGAGAAGAGGTCGGGAGTGTTTCTTCTTGATGTGAGAGCGATGCGGATAACGGTTGAAACATCACCGACGTGGCCCTTGAATGCTTCGGGATTCTTTTTGAATTCCTTTACATTGGGTGTGAAGCCGAGAGGCTCGCACATATCTTTGATTCTTGCAAACCATTGGTCCTTATCGTCTGCAAGGTCAAACTCTGCAAGGTATTTCTCTGCGATTGCCGCCGCATCTTCCTTTGAGATGTTTTCGGGCAGAGTGTAATCGGGCTGATAGAGAGGCTTGAAGGAATATGAAACATAGTCCTTGACCTCGCTCCATCTTGCGATGTCCTTACGGGGTTTGGGATTCTCACGGTCAATATTCATAACTGCTGTTGAGAATTCGGGGTCAGCAGTGAAAATCTCATAGAATTCGGGGTCGTAGACCTTTGCCCAGGCAGCAATGTTTTCATAAACATTCTGCGCACTCATAACGGAGATGACATTTTTGCTGACGTCGTTAAGCTTGATAAGGTCAAACAGACAGCCGCTTGAACTCATCTTCTTGAGATTGAAGGGGAATTTTGAGATATCTTCCTTCGGATTTGCTCTGCGCCAATCCTCAAAATTGGAGTTGATGAGGGTGAGCAGATATTCGAGCACGCTCTCCTTCGGGAAACCGCCCTCAACGAAGTAGCCTACTGCTGCTTCGGGGTCTTTTCTCTTGGAAAGCTTACGCTTATCGCCTGTTTCCTCGTCGGTCTTGAGCACCTGAGGTGTGTGGGCGTATTTGGGGACTTTATATCCGCAAGCTTTGAAAAGCTCGATATGTTTGGGTACGGAGGAAATCCATTCCTCACCGCGGATGACATGAGTTGTTCTCATAAAATGGTCATCGCAGGCGTGAGCGAAATGGTAGGTGGGAATACCGTCGGACTTAAGAAGGACTTCATCGATTATGTTTGCAGGCATTTCGATTTTGCCTCTGATAACATCGTCAAAGATAATCTTCTTTTCTTCGTCACCTTCGGAGCGAAGACGGAGCACCCAGGGTTTGCCTTCAGCAAGCTTCTGCTCGATATCCTCGAGGGTCAGCTCGCGGCACTTTGCCCATTTACCGAAATAACCGCGGATAAGAGCGCCGCCGTTTTCCTGCTGCTCGCGGATTTCGGAGATTTCATCAGCGGTGCAGAAGCAGGGATATGCAAGACCCTTTTCAACAAGGCTCTTTGCGATAGTCTGATAAATTTCTGCGCGTTGGCTCTGGGTGTAGGGTCCGTACGCACCTTTTTCTGTGCCGAAACCTGTAACGCCTTCGTTGAATTCAACGCCGAAATAATCGAAGCCGTTGATGATGGCTGAAACGCCGTCATCAATTTCTCTTTTTTTATCCGTATCCTCAATTCGCAGGTAAGCAACGCCGCCTGTTGCCTGAGCGGTAAGTACATCAACGAGTGCACCGAAGAGTCCGCCGATATGAAGATAACCTGTAGGCGAGGGAGCGAATCTTGTTACTCTTGCGCCTTCAGCAAGTCCTCTTTCGGGATAAAGCTCCTCATAATAATCGGGTGTTTTGTCGATATGAGGAAACAAAAGCTGTGCAAGTTTTATGTTATCCAAATGAACACACTTCCAGTCTATATATAATTATACCCTATTATTATGACAGAAAAAATAAAAGTTATCAAGTATATAAATAAAAAAATACGCACAAATATGAAAAATTATTTTGCATTTGTTTTGGAATAAAAAAGCATAATCTGCTCAAAATATCCTTGTAAATTTATTTGAGGAGCAGATGAAATGAAAAGAAAATTCAAATACGGAAATATTTATGTTGCGCTCGGAATATGTGCTGTTGCAGTTGCGGTTGCCGCGGTTATCAGCCTCACGCCGAGCAAGGGCGGTACGCTTGAGGATGACGGCTTTTCGAGATTCAGCATCAGTTGGGAGGAGAGCGCTTTTTATGAAACCGAGCCTGAAACCGATGCGGTTGATGTTGAGGTGACAGGCGTTCCTGATTTGCGCGTGACGGAGGAAACTTCAACCGAGCGCGAGAAAAATTACCTTCTGCCGATGGGTAACCACATCGTCAAGGATTACAGCAACGGCGAAATGGTTTTCAGCAAGACTATGGGCGATTGGCGCGTGCATAACGGCGTTGATTTCGGCGGTGCGTCGGGAAACAGCGTCAGCGCGATTGAGGACGGAATCATCACCTCTGTTTATGACGACAGCTTCTGGGGTACGGTGGTTGAGATTGACCATGGCGACGGGATGCTTGTGCGATATTGCGGTCTTAAGAGCGGAAGTGTTCCGGCAAACGGCTCAAGGGTTACAAGGGGCGAAAAAATCGGTACACTTGGCGGTATTCCTGTTGAATCGGGTGACGGCGACCATCTGCATATTGAGGTGAGTGTAAACGGCAAAACCGTTGACCCGCTTGAAGCTTTGGGCAAAATCAGAGAGGAATAAAAATAACGGATTACAGAGGAATTCTCCGTAATCCGTTTTTAATTATTTTTTATTGATGCTGAATACACTCGCCACAAAATCGTCTGCCGAATTGTTTTTTGACTGGATATAAAGAAGCTCAAATGCGTGGACAGTTGCTATCGTGCAGATGACAGACATCCAGACATAGCCTTCCATAAACTGCATTGCAACAGGCAACACAAAAACTGCGCCGCCGAAAATCTTGCCGAGCCAGGTGTGGGGCAGATAGAGTTTGCCGAGCCTGTGCCTTGAGATTAAAGCATCAATACCGAAAATAACACCTGCACTGAGAATCCAGATAAGAATCCAGCTGGGCACAAGTTTCTGCATTGCGAGCACCTTTGTAAGCGCGAGATAGGTTGCAACATCGCCGACGGTATCAAGCGTTGCGCCGAGGGGACTTGTGCTGTTTGTTTTTCTTGCAATCGGGCCATCGATGAGGTCTGTTATTCCGCATAAAACATAGATTATGAGAAAAGGCGTTGTAATGCTGCTGAAGAAAAACAACGCAATTGCACCGATAACTCTGCTGATGCTGATTATATTCGCAATATGTTTTTTCATGGCAATACCTCTTGTACTGATGATGTGTTACATTATAGCATATATTGTAACGCATTGTCAAGGAAACAAGAAATCTTGCACAAAATCCGACAAATTTGTATTATTCCAATGCAGAAAGAATTCTTGCGATTCTTGCAAGGTCATCCTTATCAAAGAAAGCGATTTCGAGTGTACCGCATTCCTTGCCTTCTTTTGTGACAACTCTTGCTTTTCTGCCGAGGGAGTTATTGAGAGAAAGCTCAACCTCATCAAAGAATGTGTGTCTTGATTTTGAGGGTTTCTTTGCTTTCTTTTCAGTGGTAAATGCCTTGACCATTCTTTCTGTTTCTCTGACAGAAAGACCTTTTTCGATAACTGTTTCAGCAACGAAGATTGCAGTCTTTTCGTCATCGATTGCGGCGATTGCTCTTGCGTGACCTGCAGAAAGCTTGTTTTCGCGAACATAGTCAAGCACCTTTTCGGGAAGCTTGAGCAGACGCAATGCATTTGCAACTGCAGGACGGGATTTACCGACCTTCTTTGCGGCTTCTTCCTGAGTGAGGCTGAAATCGCTGATAAGACTTGCGAATCCGAGCGCTTCTTCAACAGGGTTGAGGTCTTCACGCTGTAAATTTTCTATTAAAGAAATTACAGCTGCTTCTTCGTCGGAAAGCTCTTTGATGATTGCAGGCACCTGAGTCAGACCTGCAATACGGCTTGCGCGCCATCTTCTTTCGCCTGCGATGAGCTGATATCCTCCGCCGAAGATGGGACGGACAAGCAACGGCTGCAAAATGCCGTGCTGCGCGATTGAATCTGCAAGCTCGGAGAGAGCCGCATCGTCAAACTGCTTTCTTGCCTGCTCTTTGTTAGGCTCGATATCAAGCAGGTTGAGCATCACAGCCTGTGAGGAACTATTTTCTTCTATGGAATTATCAATAAGCAGAGAGTCGATGCCTCTGCCGAGACCGCCTTTTTTGGGTGCCATAATCTTTCTCCTTATTTCTTGTTGAGTTTAATGAATTCGTCTGCTAAATCAAGGTATGCGTGAGCGCCCTTGGATGCCTTATCATAATAAATAACAGGCTGACCGAAGCTCGGAGCCTCCGAAAGACGGACATTTCTGGGGATGACGGTTGAATAAACCTTTCTGGGGAAGCATTTCTTGACTTCCTCAACAACCTGCTGAGTGAGGTTGAGTCTGCCGTCATACATTGTGAGAAGAACGCCTTCGATTTCGATATAAGGGTTATAAAGTCTTTTGACGGTTCTGACAGTTGCAATAAGCTGGGTCAGACCTTCAAG
Organism: Acutalibacteraceae bacterium; assembly: GCA_045634985.1. GTDB lineage: Bacteria > Bacillota > Clostridia > Oscillospirales > Acutalibacteraceae > CAG-177. Next base: position 28,086 of record JAZRBF010000031.1, read on the forward strand.
AGCATAAAATTCGCACTGAATCGGTACCATCAGAGTGTCTGCGGCGCAAAGTCCGTTAAGAGTAATCAGACCGAGTGAAGGGGGACAATCAAGGAAGATGAAATCGAAACTGTCCTTGACGGTGGCGAGTGCATTGCGTAAACGCGACTCTCTCTTCTGGAATTCAACAAGCTCAAGCTCTGCGCCTGCGAGGTCCATACTTGAGGGCATAACCGAAACATTCTTATAAGGGGTCTGCACAATCGCATCCTTTGCGGGGCACGAGCCTATAATTACGCTGTAAGATGAGCGCTCAAGACCTTTTTTGTTGATTCCGAGACCGCTTGTGGAGTTACCCTGAGGGTCGATATCAACAAGCAGAACTTTATATCCCTTGCTGCCGAGCGCGGCGGTAAGGTTAACGGCGGAGGTCGTTTTACCGACGCCGCCTTTCTGGTTAACTATAGCAATGGTTTTTCCCAAAGTTATCTCTCCTATATTGGTTACTATTTTAAATGTATATAAACCGATAATATATTAAGTATAGCATATCAGGGCTGAAAATGAAACATATTTTAAAAATTTTTTATGTTTCACGTGAAACATTGCCGTAAAATGCGAAAAGGACAGGCAATAAGCCTGTCCTATCCGCTGTGGATGTGGGTGTGAAAGAGAAAGATATGGTAATTGGTGAAACTCTGATTTATTATGCCGAATTCTTCTTTGCCTTGATAACGCAGCCTTTGCTTTTCGGAATCCGGACTATGTATTCGATATATTCATCGGTTTCGCTCTTGGCTGAATCCGCTTCGATACCTGCTCGGCGCATTGTATCAACCGCGTGATTGAGAGTATTCACAAAGATGCGGACGTCCTTAAAAAGCTTGACGGGCGGCTGCTTTTTGCCTGAATCATTTGCAAGAATCTGCGAAACAAGTTTTTCGCTCTCTGCAACGGTCAACCTTTTTTCGGCAATGATTGATATTGCGCGCTCCATCTGGCTGAAATTAGTAAGGCGAAGAAGTGCCCTCGCGTGGCGCTCGGTAAGATTTTCGTGCGTTATTCTGTGGCGGATATCCTCGGGAATGCGAAGAAGACGAAGCTTGTTTGAGATTGTGGCAGGAGCTTTACCGAGCTTTTTGCAGATATCATCGCGCGTCATACCGTAATCGGTTATAAGCTTTTCGATTGCAGTTGCTTCTTCGAAGAATTCAAGGTCACTTCGCTGAACATTTTCAATCAGGGCAAACAGAGCGGACTTCTCATCGTTTGCATCCATCAGAATGCAGGGCATCCGAGTCAGACCGACAAGCCTTGATGCGCGAAGCCTTCTTTCGCCCGAAATCAGTTCATATTTCCCCTGCCCGTTTATTCTTACGGCAATCGGCTGAATGATTCCGTTCTGTCTTATGCTCTGCGCGAGTCCTTCAAGCTCATCAAAATCAAACCGTTTTCTCGGCTGATTGGGGTTAGGATATATATCTTCCTGCGGAATAAGAATAATCTGACCGCCGATTTTGTATTTGCCGTTTTTCAAAAAAACCCTCCGTTCGTTGCTTCGTTGCTTAAAGCATAGCATCAAACGGAGGGTTTGTCCAATCATTTCGGTCGATAAAATATAAGCCTGATTGACAGAAAATATTAAATTAAAGAGGCTTTTTTGAGATTTGCGCGGAAACTCGGGGATATTTTGGCGAAGTCTGCGATATCTTTTTGATGATAATCAGCGTTCTTTCTCCGCCGTCAGAGAGTGTGAATGTCTTTTTATCGATGATCTTACCGCCGAGGATTCCGATCGCTTTTTTTGCATCCGCAATTTCTTCCTCTGCTTTTGCGCTCTTCATTGCAACGAAGATGCCGCCAACCTTAACAAACGGCAGACAGTATTCGCATAATACATTAAGAGCGGCAACTGCGCGTGAGCATACAATATCATATTGCTCACGGTATTCGGGAGATTTTCCCGCCTCCTCTGCCCTTGCGTGAAGCACTTCAGCTTCAAGACCGAGCTTCTCAACGGTTGAAGCAACATAACGAAGCTTTTTTGCGGTGCTGTCAACCATTGTCAGACGGATATCGGGTCGGGTAATAAGAAGCGGAATACCGGGAAAACCTGCGCCTGTGCCGAGGTCAAGTATTTTTGCGTTTATTTCTGGGTTTACCACAGAGAAAAGTGAAACGCTGTCAGCAAAATGCTTGATAACGACTTCGTCGGGGTCTGTAATGGCGGTAAGATTCATTGTTTTATTCTGTTCGATAAGAAGCTCTGCGAGGGTGTCGAATCTTTCAAGAGCTTCATCGTTGAGTTCAACGCCGAGAGAAGCGGCGTTTGATCTGAGCAATTCTTTATTGATTAACATTAATACCGTTCCTCTCAAGATAAATCAGTAAAACGGAGATATCTGCAGGCGAAACTCCCGAAATACGGGATGCCTGACCGACGGTTTCAGGTCGGATTTTTGAAAGCTTCTCAATCGCTTCAAGGCGAAGACCTGTTATTTCATTATAATCAAGGTCTTCAGGCAGACGCTTGACTTCAAGGCGATGAAGCTCATTTATCTGCTGCTGCTGGCGTTTGATATAGCCTTCGTACTTGATATCAATCTCAACCTGCTCAAAAACTTCATACGGCAGGTCGGGACGGGTCGGGTCAAAGGGTGCAAGTGCATCATAATTTATCTGCGGTCTGCGCAGAAGTTCAATCATTTTAACGCCTTTTTCAAGCGGAGATGTTTCACGTGAAACAAGCATTGCATCAATTTCAGGTGTTTTGGGAACGGAAAGAGAGGCAATTCTCTCCCTCTCCTGCTCAATAAGACGGAGTTTTTCGCAGAAACGGTCATATCTTTCCTGCGAAACAAGACCTGCTTTATAGCCGATTTCGGTCAAACGGCGGTCTGCATTGTCCTGACGGAGAATCAATCGGTATTCGGAGCGTGAGGTCATCATTCTGTAAGGGTCGGAGCAACCCTTTGTTACGAGGTCATCGATAAGAGTGCCGATATAAGAGGTTGTGCGGTCAAGGATGACAGGATCTTTGCCCTGAATCTTCAATGCGGCATTAAGACCTGCAACGAGTCCCTGCGCCGCGGCTTCTTCATATCCGCTCGAGCCGTTGAACTGACCTGCGCCGTAAAGTCCGCTGAAATCCTTGAATTCAAGGGTCTGCTTGAGCGAAAGTGGGTCAACGCAATCGTATTCAATTGCATATGCGGTGCGGAGAAATTCGGCTTTTTCAAGACCCGGAATGCTTCTTACAATGCGAAGCTGAACATCCTCGGGCAATGATGACGAAACGCCCTGAAGATACATCTCATCAGTATTTGCGCCGCAGGGCTCAACAAATATCTGATGGCGTTCTTTTTCGGAGAATCGGACAATTTTATCCTCGATGCTCGGGCAGTAACGGGGTCCGACGCCGTCAATCTTGCCCGAATAAAGCGGTGAACGGTGAAGGTTATCAAGGATAACCTGCTTTGTTTCAGCGCCTGTATAGGTTATGTAGCAAGGCTCGGTGTTACGCACCTTGCAATCGCTTACATAGGAGAATCTGACGATTCTTTCATCGCCGTATTGCGGCTCAAGCGAAGCAATATCAACGCTTCTGCGGTTTATTCTGGGCGGTGTACCCGTCTTGAATCGCCTTGTCATAACGCCGATATTCTTCAGCGAAACTGCAAGTTCATTTGAGGGGAACATACCGTCGGGGCCGCTGTCATAAACAACATCGCCGATATAAACCTTACCTGCGAGGAAAGTACCTGTGGCGATAATGACTGCCTTCGCTCTGTGCAGAGCCTCGAGTCTTGTTTTGAGAATCCATTCATCGCCGTCCTTGCGGATATCAATGATTTCCGCCTGACGCAGATAAAGATTATCCTGCCTTTCCATAACCGCCTTCATATAATCGGAATAAAGACGGCGGTCAATCTGGGCGCGCAGAGAGTGCACCGCAGGACCTTTGCCGAGATTCAGCATACGGCTCTGCAGAGTGTTATGGTCTGCGGCGATACCCATCTCACCACCAAGCGCATCAATTTCGCGCACAAGGTGGCCTTTGGATGTGCCGCCGATTGACGGGTTGCAAGGCATATTGCCGACCCAGTCAAGGTTAATTGTAAAAACTGCCGTTTTGCATCCGAGTCTTGCGGCGGCAAGACCTGCCTCGATACCCGCGTGACCCGCGCCGATAACGGCTACATCATAATTTTCGGAAATATACTCCATATTGTCACCAAAGAAAAATAAAGTCTTAAAACAGGGGCTTATAATTCTTTAAAAGAATCAAAAACACGAATTCTCGTTTACAGCCGATAGAAATTTTCAAAACGATGCAGAGTTAAATCGAAGCAACGCAATCGGCTGAAATCGAGAGGGTGAGATTTGCCAAATATTGTCAAAAAATGAGAGCAAAACTTTTTTCTGATTTTTTGCCCTTCACTTTTGATTATTCGCTGATTAATAGGTGTGGTCGCAGATTTCTTTAATCTTTTTTTCAAGAGCAAGAAAATCTTCAAGAGCATCGGGTTTCTGATTGGGGTTGCGAAGAAGTGCGGCGGGATGGAATGTGCCCATAAAAAGGATGCCGCCTTTTTCAATGAACTGTCCGTGCTGCTTTGTGACTCTGAAATCTTTGTCGATAAGTCTTTGAGCAGAAATTCTGCCGAGACAGACGATGATTTTCGGACGGATGAGTCTGGTCTGCTCGCGTAACCACTGAATGCAGGCTTCCTGCTCATCAGGTTTCGGATCTCTGTTCTGAGGGGGTCTGCACTTTACCATATTGGCAATGTAGATATTTTTTTTGCGGCTGAGATTGACGGCTTCAAGGAATTTATCGAGAAGCTTTCCTCCTCTGCCGACAAAAGGCTCGCCCTGAAGGTCTTCGTTTTCGCCGGGGCCCTCCCCTATGAAAAGAACTTCTGCATTTTCGTTGCCTACGCCGAAAACGAGGTTTGTTCTTGTTTCGCAAAGTCCGCACTTGCGGCACTGCATACAGTCATTTTTAAGCTGTTCCCAGGTTTCATACATCGCCGTTTCCGCCTCTTTTCCCGAATATTTCTTTTGATGCTTCCGCATCCTGTTTTATCTGCGCGCCGAGAGAATCCATTGAATCAAATTTCATTTCGCCGCGAAGATACTGCAATAACCGCACCTCGATATCGTGACCGTAGAGGTCGCCGCTGAATCCGAGGATACAGGTTTCGCTGCGTAAATCCTCATTTGCAAACGAGGGTCGCAGACCGATATTTGTGACGGATGGATATTCCATGCCGTCAACAATAGTTACTGAGGAATAGACTCCGATTTTCGGAATAACAAAATTATCTGAAAAATGCTGATTAATTGTCGGCGCGCCCATAAGCCTTCCTCTTCGGTCACCGCTGACAACCGTATATTTATAACGGAATTCCCTGCCGAGCATTGCGTTTGCAAGGGGGATATCGCCGCTTTCAATTGCTTTTCTGATACGGGTTGAGCTGACAGGAAAGCCGTCGCACATAATCTCGGGGCTAACCTTAAGCTCAATATTGAATTCGGCACAAAGGGATTGCAATTCTTCGATTGTACCTGCGCCGTTTTTGCCGAAGCGGTAGTTATTACCGCAGCAGACTGCACCTGCGTTGAGTTTGCCGAGCAGAATTTCAGTAAAAAATTCGCGCGGAGAAAGATTCTTTATTTCTTCAAACAAAATAACAGCCGTTCCGACTCCCCTGTCTGCGAGGATTTCATTGCGGAGCGAGGGCTGAAGAATTTCGGCAGGAGCTTTGCCTGAAAGAGTTTTCAGAGGATGGGAATCGAAGAGCATAACAAGCGGAGATAACCCGCACTCTTTGAATGAAAGAGCGCAGGCGATAACCGACATATGACCTGTGTGTAAACCGTCAAAGCTGCCGAGAGCGACAGCTGTTTTGCTGCTGAATACCATCGTAAAATCCTTGCTGAAAAATTATTTTTTTCTGAACTGCTGCTTCATACGAAGCTCTTTTGAAAGGATGCGCTTACGCAGACGAAGAGAGGTCGGAGTAACCTCAAGAAGCTCGTCATCTTTAATGAATTCCATACACTGCTCAAGGCTTAGCACACTGTGAGGTACAAGGCGGAGGGCGTCATCCGAGCCTGAAGCACGGGTGTTTGTGAGATGCTTTGTCTTGCAGACATTACATACTATATCTTCATTTTTTGCACATTCGCCTACAATCATACCTTCGTAAACCTCAACGCCTGCAGGAATGAAGAGTCTGCCTCTGTCCTGTGTGTTGAAAAGACCGTAAGCGGTGCTCACACCTGTTTCGTGAACAACGATTGAGCCTCTTTCACGTGTCTGAATATCGCCTTTATAAGGAGCGTAACCGTCAAAGAGCTGGTTCATAATGCCGTTGCCGTTTGTATCGGTGAGAAATTCAGCTCTGTAGCCGATAAGACCTCTTGAGGGAATTCTGAATTCGAGGTGGGTTGAGCCGCCTTCACGGGCACCCATATTTTCAAGCTCACCTTTGCGTG
>JAZRBF010000032.1:0-31859 GCA_045634985.1 Acutalibacteraceae bacterium
AAGTGCATTAGGATGACAGCAGTTTTGGATTTGTTTGCTCTTGCAGAGTTCCATAAAACGATCGCCAGTGCGCCCTTCTCTGTAGCATGCAAAGTCGGATCGTAGCGATGTCGTTCTGTGTGCCAAGGAGTTGGCCATTAGTATTGTCTTCCTAAGACCGCTTGGCCTCCGACTTAAGTGCATTAGGATGACAGCAGTTTTGGATTTGTTTGCTCTTGCAGAGTTCCATAAAACGATCGCCAGTGCGCCCTTCTCTGTAGCATGCAGTACAAAACGATGGAATAAATCCCATTTGCATAAGCCATCTTACAACCTCATCAAGTGTTCTCTGATCAGAAACATCAAACTGCTCGGTGTCGTGAGGTCTTTCCTCCTGAGTGTAGCCGCCTACGGAGGTTCTTGAGCCGCCGCTTACCTGAGAAATACCGAGTCTGAGAAGTTTTCCTCTGACCTGCTCGGATTCTCTTGTTGAAATGATCATACCTGTGTATGGTACGGCAAGGCGGATACAAGCGGTAATTTTTGCGAATATATCATCTGAAATTGAATTATCGAATGAATCAGCATCGATATCGTCAGCGTGTTTGATTCTCGGCACGCTGATTGTGTGAGGTCCGACACCGTGGACTGCCTCGAGATGCTCCGCGTGCATCAGCAAACCTGCGAACTCATATTTGTAGAGTTCAAGACCGAAGAGTACACCGAGACCGACATCGTCAATACCGCCTTCCATAGCTCTGTCCATAGCTTCTGTATGATATGCATAATCGTGTTTGGGGCCTGTTGGATGAAGCTCAAGATAGCTTTCCTTATGGTAAGTTTCCTGGAAAAGAATATAAGTGCCGATTCCTGCATCTTTAAGCTTTCTGTAGTTTTCAACGGTTGTTGCAGCGATGTTTACATTGACTCTGCGGATTGCACCGTTTTTATGGTTTACGCTGTAAATTGTGTTGATGCATTCGAGAATGTATTCAATAGGATTATGTACAGGGTCTTCGCCTGCTTCGATTGCAAGACGCTTGTGACCCATATCCTGAAGAGCAATAACCTCGTTTCTGACCTCTTCCTGAGTAAGCTTCTTACGGGTTATATGCTTGTTCTTAAGGTGGTAGGGGCAGTATACACAACCGTTAACGCAGTAGTTTGAAAGATAAAGGGGAGCGAAGATAACGATTCTGTTGCCGTAGAATGCGAGCTTGATTTCCTCTGCAATTTTATAAATTTCTTCAATTTTTTCAGGAATATCGCAAGCAAGAAGGACAGATGCTTCTCTGTGAGTAAGGCCCTCGCAGACGCAACCTGTTTCAGTCTTTTTAGGGCGGGCTTTTTCAAGAATGCTGTCGATAAGTTCAACATTATTTTTGTTAGCTTCCGCATATGCAATGGTGTCAAGGATTTCCTCGTGATTAATGAATTCCTCTGCTTTGAGTGATTTGGGATTATATGATGCCATAATATACCTTCTTTCAGGATTGTTTATTTGATAATGTCGCCTCTGTCAGTTACAATTTCGTAGCCGATATTCAGCATTTTATTTTTAAGTTTGCTAAGATTATGCGCGGATTCGTCTCCATCGGAGAGTTTGTTATCATAAAGCATATATTTTTTTCTCACTGATTGAGGAGAAAGATTCGGCATAATTACATTTGCACCTGATTTGATTCCGTTTTCTCTGCCGTCTGAATTAACTGTTCCGAGTGCTGTTGTGGCAGGCAGAAGAATATTCGGTTTTACAAGACGGATTATAGAAAGCAAATGACAGGTAATTTCTGCGCTTCCTGCAGAATGGTTTGCAAATTCTGTGTCTTTATGCGGGATGAACGGACCGATTCCGCACATATCGGGTGAGTATTCTTCGATGAATTTTAAGTCCCTTGCAATATCGTCAACACTCTGAAAAGGAGATCCGACCATAAATCCGCAACCAACCTGGAATCCGATTTCTTTAAGCATATCAAGGCATTCCATACGCTTTGAGAAATTCATTGAATCAGGGTGAAGTTTATTATAATGCGATTCAGTTGCAGTTTCGTGACGAAGAAGATATCTGTCCGCTCCTGCATCGAATAGTTTTTTGTAACTGTCATAGCTTCTTTCACCGAGTGAAAGCGTAACGGCACAACCAGGACAATTGCTTTTAATTTTTCTGATGATTTCACAAAGAGTTTCATCAGTGAAATATGAATCTTCTCCACCCTGGAGCACAAAGGTGCGGAATCCGAGCGAATACCCTTCGATGCAACACTCAGTGATTTCATCGGATGAAAGTCTGTATCTGTCGCAGTTTTTGTTGCTTCGTCTAATGCCGCAATAATAGCAATCGTTTTTGCAGATGTTACTTATTTCAATCAGACCTCGGATAAAGACTTTGTTGCCGTAAATCGATTTTTTGGCTTCAATCGCTTTTTCGGTCAGATATGTAGTAACATCAGGGGAGATTGAATCAATCAGCATTTTATATTCGCCAACTGTCAATGAATGCTCAACAGCAAGTTTATCAATAAGTCCGAATGCATTATTCATTGCTTATCACCGATGAATATGCAGTTTTGACGCTGACTCCGTCAAGTTTGCCGATTTTACCTGAGAGAGCGGATATAGTATCCTGCGGAGCATCAATTGCAATACTGATAATATTGATTTTCTTTTTCTTATAGGGAATACCCATTCTTCCGATGATATATTCGCCGTTATCATGCAGAAGGGAATTTATCTGCTCAACACTTTCGCCTTTTTCGACGATTATGCTCATAACGGCAACTCTTGTTTCAGCCATAAACTGCCTCCGTTAAAATTAAAAATGCCGTACTCCCGAAAAGGAATACGGCGCTTGAAAAGGGCATACTTACCCGGCAATTCATATTCAGCCGTAACCATTCACTCAGAAAATCTTTGTGTCGGGATACTTAATTGCTTATATTATATCACTATATATAGTGCTCAGTCAAGATGCATACCATTTAATTTGTGTTGCATATGCAACAGATTTGTTGTATCAGACATAAAAAACGGAGTCCTTTGGAAAGGACTCCGTTGAAATGTCGGATTATACGCCTGCGATGAAATAGATGAGTTTGAGGGGAAGAATATAGGGGAGGAGTTTAACGATTGTGTCGCAGATTGCGGAAACGATACCGCCGAAATCGAAGAATACTCCGAAATCTTCTGCTTCGGGTGCGCCGTCATAATCAAGGGTGAATGCCTGAGTGTAGATGATACCGCCAGCGCCGACGATTTCTGCTCTTACATAGCTGCCGATTTCATCTGAATAATCATCAAGGTCAATTGTTGCACCTGATGCGATTTCTTTACCGTCAGCAATCCAACGGATAACAACTGCGTTATCAGTTGAAAGAGTGATTGTATCGTTTTCGTCATCAACAATGATGTTTGTTACTACAGGAACAATTGCGTTTTCGCCTGCATAGAACTTTTCGCCGGTTGTAAGAGCTGTGTCAAGCATCTGAACAAGAGTCTGAGCTTCCGCTGTATTGATACCTTCAGCAATTGCTTTGTATGCAGCCATTTCATTTACATTGCCGATATATTTGCTTGCTGCAAAGAACTGACCGTTTTCCATAGCAGCCTTAAGGTCAGCTGAAGTAAGGTCATTCATAAGCATAATTGTGTAACCAGAGTCTACGATGCCGAGGTTGTGAGCGTCTGTTGTTGCGATAGCATAAACATTTCTGCCGTGAGGAACAAGCTTCTGAAGGAGAATATCCCAGAGCTTTCTGTCATAGCGTGTTCTGCCGTCGCCTTTGCTGTTGATATCGATACCAAGGCAGGTGTTGTATTCGGAAAGAATCTTTGCGAATTTTGTAATTTTGTAATTGTAAACAGGATCATCAAGGTCATATGCATCGTCCTGATTATCCTCATCTCTTGCGTTGGTGTATTCACCGGGATGGTTGATAACAGTAAGACCGCCAAGTTTGTCTACAGCAGCAATGGGGGATTCGTAGTTACTTGTGCCGCCGAGAATACCGTTTCCGTAATCAACAAACCATGAATTGACATGAGCGTTGTTGAATGAGGTGGGATTCTGCTCGATACCGTAGGGAACGCGCATCATCTTATGGCCGTCCTGACCGTCAACTGTTTCAATATAATATTCGTCGTTTGTAACAGCATCTGTGTCAACTCTGTAATCGATGCCGTCGGAGGTTTTGCCGCTGACTTCAAGAACATCGTTGTAAACACCGCCGTTCTTGACCCAGGAGATAAGCTTGAGAGGGTCGTTGAAAGTCTGGGTTGTGTAACCGTAGCTGTTTGTGCCGTGGTCTGTGATTGCATAGATATCAAAACCCATTTCGTAGTGTCTTTCTGTCATTGCGGGTAGAGTTTCGTTACCGTCACTGAACGTTGTGTGGCTGTGAAGGTCTGCTTTGTACTGGTTAACTGTTGAGAAATCAATTGTTGCATAAGGATTGGTGATATCATAATCGATATCTCCGCCGGCAAATGCGATGGGAGCTGCCGTAAGAAGCATCGAAAGAGCGAGAATAACGGCAGTGATTTTTGCGAATTTTTTCATTTCAATTCCTCCGATATATGCTTGATGTTACTGATTATTATATCAGCATAAGAAATTTTTGTAAATAGTAAACAAAAAAATTTCGATAATTTTGTTTGAGCTGAAAGCAGGTTATGTTTGATATTTTATATTCTGTATGATATTATATTATAAAAATTTAAATGGAGAAGTGTTTATGTTTATCATCAGAAAAATCTGGTCATTAATTACTTTACCGCTGTTGCTGATTACTATGTTGACAAGCCCTGTCGCAAAATCAAGCGATACGGCAGAGCTTCTTTCGCAAAATGTGTTTGTTTTTGATAAAGCACTCATTATGGGTCAGGGTATCACAACTGACGGAGAATATTTCTACACAAGCGGCTCGATAACCGCTCTTGATTTACAGGCACTCGGTAAATTTACCGTTGACGGTATGGATATTGTCAAAAGCTGCGTAAATCCTCTTCCTGACGTCTGCAAAGAAAGAGGTAACAATCATATCGGCGGAATAAGCTATTATAACGGTAAAATTTATGCTTCGGTTGAAGGCGGCGATGATTGCTATGCTTGCATCGTAACCTTTGATTGCGAAACGCTGAAGCCTACCGGCGAAGTTTATGACCTTCCCAATGAGCTTTATGATGACGGTATTCCGTGGCTTGCAGTCGACGGTGAAACAGGTCTTCTTTATGCAACAAAATGGAATGACGCCGAATATCTTCGCGTTTATGATGTCAATGACGGAATGAAGAATGTTGATAATATCCGTCTTTCCGAAACAATTCACAGAATTCAGGGCGGCGAATTTTATAACGGTACCCTGTATCTTTCAAATGATATTCACGGAAATGGTAATTTCAAGAGAATTCTTTCTGTTGATGTTTCAACAGGTGAGGTGAATATCGCAGCCGAAAGAGATGTCGGCGGAGAGAATGTTGAAGCAGAGGGAATTACTTTCGTTGAAACTTCTGACGGTGCACAGATGCATATCCTTGATTATAATAAAATAATCGGTATTTTTGTTCATCATTATAAGGTTGATTTTTAAGGAGAAAAGATATGAAATTCTGCGATATCAATATCCGTGATCCGTTTGTGTTGGTTGATAACGATAAATATTATCTTTACGGTACACGCGGAAAGACTGCGTGGACATCGGCTGAAGGGCTTGATGTTTATATAAGTGATGACCTTGAAAATTGGAGCGAAGCAATTGAATGCTTCTCCGTTCCCGAGGGATTCTGGGCTGATAAAGAAATCTGGGCTCCCGAAGTGCATAAGTATATGGGCGCTTATTATATGTTTGTTTCATTGCGTTCCGACACTCGCAACAGAGCAACACAGATTCTGAAGAGTGATACTCCGGAAGGACCGTTTCTTCCTTTTACCGACGGTCCTGTTACCCCGGAAGAGTGGCTTTGCCTTGACGGAACATTCTATGTTGATGAAGACGGTAAACCTTACATAGTTTTCTGCCACGAATGGGTGCAGGTAACTGACGGCGAAATCCACGCAATGCCGCTGACCGATGATCTTTCTGCACCTGCAGGTGAGCCGATTTTATTGTTTAAAGCTTCCGAGCCTTTCTGGGCAGATAAGTCAAGAGATAAATTCATAACTGATGGCCCGTTTATTTACAAAACAAAGAGCGGAAGGCTGCTTATGATATGGTCGACTTTCACTCCTTCGGGTTACACGCAAGCTGTTGCGGTTTCCGAAAACGGAAAAATTGATGGCAAATGGACACATGAAAAACCGCTGTTTGATAAAGATGGCGGTCACGGTATGATTTTTGAGGATTTGAACGGCAGGAAATATCTTATTCTGCATTCACCCAATGAAAATCCTCTTGAGCGTCCTGTATTAATTGAAGTCGAAGAAAAAGATGATATGCTTATTCTGAAAGGAGAATAAAAAATGAAAAGATTTATCGGACTTGTTCTTGCAATTGTAATCGCATTGTCAGCTGTTCTGCCTGTTTTTGCTATGGCAGAGCATAATCCCGAAACTTGCACAGATGTGCCTGTTCTTATTGTTAGAGGTATGGATTTCGGCGGCCTTTATACTGATGTCGGAACCGAAAATCAGGCTCCTGCAATTCAGGCGGATGCAAAGAAAATAGTTGTTTCTGCTTTAAAGGGACTTTTGGGATCTGCTTTTAATCTCAGCCTTGACCCCACAGTTGCAGCTGCAATTGAAATTGTCAGCAATATTTTTGAAAACATCAAGATGAATCCTGACGGTACATCATTGCATAATACAGGTGCAATTGAATTTCCTCTTGCTGCCATTAATTATGAAGAACTTTGCAACGGTGTTGACAGCGAATACGGTATGATCAGAGCAATGATTGAAGAAATCGGTGATCACGCTTATTATTTCAATTATGACTGGCGACTTGATCCTTTTGTAGTTGCTGATAAAATCAATGAAACCGTTGAAAGAATGGTTGAAGAAACAGGACACGATAAAATCAACATTGCCTGCTGCAGTATGGGTGGTGTTATGACTCTTGCTTATCTTACAGAATATGGCTATGAAAGAGTTAACAGAATCTGCTTTATGTCATCAACATTCTGTGGCGGTCAGGTCGCATCTGACCTTCTTGCAGGTCAGCTTGAAATCGGTGATGATACCCTTTATAACATTGCTTATGATGGTACAAAGGATATCCCTGTTGTCGGTACTCTTATGAAGGTTCTTAAGTTTATCGGCGCATTCAAGCTTGTTTCTGTTATTGCAGACAAGATTACAGATAAATATGTTGATACAGTTAATGATGCAGTACTTTATCCCGTTTTCGGCGGCACACTTTCATTCTGGTCCTTTGTTCAGCCTGAAGACAGAGAGGCTGCAATTGACTTTATTCTTAAGGGTGACCCTGATTCAAATCCCGAGCTTTATGCTAAGATTCAGGCTCTCTGGGCTATGCATGACGGCAGAAATGCGCTCCTTGATGAGATGCTTGAAAACGGAGTTCAGATAGCTGTTGTTGCTCATTATGACACACCTCTTATTCCTGTTTATGAAGGCGCTTCAATGAACGGTGACGGTGTTCTTGAAACATATGAAATGTCAGGATATGCAACAGTCGCACCTTACGGCAAAACTCTTGGTGACGATTATGTAGCCGAAAATCCCGAATATCTTTCACCTGACAGAGTTGTTGACCTTTCAACAGCAATTCTTCCCGAATATACATACATCATAAAGGGAGCTCCTCACGTTGCAGGTAGTTACGGAACAGAATATTCCGATTTCTTCGTATGGCTTATGACAAACGATGGAGAGGAATTCTATGCAGGTGTAAATCCTGATTATCCGCGCTTTATGATTTCTGACGATACTCAGACTCTTGCTGCATTTAATTGATTGGTGATGTGAATGGAAAATATAATTCCGATAAAAGAACTTGAACTTTATATCATCCGTCATGGTCAGAGTATGGGTAACGCAGGCTATGACGGAAGAACAGATCTTACTGAAACTGAAATGCACGATCCTGTGCTGACAGAAAAGGGAATTGAGCAGGCTGATAAGGCAGGCAGATATCTTTCTGAAATTGATTTTGATTGTGTTTTTTCAAGTGGAATGCTTCGCGCTGTGCAGACCGCAACAGGCATTATGAAACATCAGAAAGATAAAAAACCGCTTAATATTCTGCCGTTTGTTTGCGAAATGGGTATTCCTGACGATTATGTCGGAGTGTCAATGCAGGAACTGAAGGGAATCAATCCAAACGCTGTTTTGGCTCCTGATATTTCTGATGATACACCGATGATTTATCATACAGGTGAAGAAGCGGATACATTTGAAAGAGCGAAATTTGCACTCGAATATTTTTGCTCAAGATATAAAAACGGCGAAAAAATTGCGGTTGTTTCTCACGCCGCTTTTATAACTTATCTTGTTTTTTCTCTTATGGGATTTGATAAAGCGCCTTTATTTGATATCGATTTTCATAATACAGGCATAACTAAAGTGGTCTTTTATCCAAAAGGCACAAATAAATACGGCGATATAGTTTTTGATAAAATCGATGATACCGCTCACTATATGATTGAAGGATAATTAATTATGTCGGTTTGTTACATTGTCGGAGCAGGGGATTGCGATTCCCTGCTGATTGACAAAAAAGATAAAGATGTTATTATTGCTGCTGACGGCGGATTGAAACATCTTGATAAATTCGGAATCTGCCCTGATATAATCATCGGCGACTTTGATTCCTTCGGCGCTGTGCCTGACGGCGATAATGTAATCCGTCTGAAACCCGAAAAGGATGTTACCGATTTGCACGCCGCGGTTGAAACCGGTTTGAAAAAAGGTTGTAGCCGCTTCGAAATATTCGGTGCAACAGGCGGCAGGCTTGACCATACTCTCGCCAATATTCAGCTTGCGGTTTCACTTGCAGAGAAAAATATACCGCATATTATCCGAGGTAATGGATTTTCAATCTGCGCAATCAAAAACGAAAAAATTGAATTTTCGTCTGATATGCAGGGCTATATTTCTGTTTTTTCACATTCGGATAATTGTATAGGAGTTTCTATCAAAGGTCTGAAATATGAGCTTGACGGAGCATCGCTTTCGAATAATTATGCTCTTGGTGTGAGCAATGAATTTATCGGCAAAAACAGCGTTATTTCTGTTGATAACGGAACGCTTGTTATAATTTACGGCTATCAAAAATAATCAAAGGAGATTGTAAAATGAAATCAATCAATAAAAAAATTCTTTCGCTTTTACTTGCGGCAATAATGCTTGTTACTTGTGTACCGTTTTCTTTTGCACAGTCCGTTGAGGATTGGAATGCATATTGGGAAACCGAAGATGCACAGGCAGGTATTATTATGTTTAACGGAGAAGATGAATCAAAACGCAATTTCTCCTGGTATTCAGATGACGAAAATGTTCCTGAAATCCGTCTTTCAACCGAATCTGATATGCAGAATTATGAAACCTTTTCAGGTTATTCTGTTAAAACATATGATGGTAACTATGCAAATAAGGTAACTGTTTCGGGTCTTGAAGCAGGTGAAACTTATTATTATCAGTGCATTTCGGGCGGTTTTACATCTTCTGTTTATGCTTTTGAAACTGATGATGATAACACTCTTACAGCAATGTATGTAACTGATGTTCATGTTTCCCATCACGATGATATTCCTGAAAATATAAGAGATACCGCTTATAATTATGATTATACTATCAACGAAGCTCTTAAAAAGAATGATGATATTTCTTTGATTCTTTCAGCAGGTGATCAGGCAAGCGAAGGCTTCCAGACAGAGTATGTAGGTTTTGCGTCAACTCCCTATGTCAAGAGCATTCCTGTTGCAACCGCAATCGGTAACCATGACCTCAAGGGTGTTGCATATAAAACATTCTCAAATATGCCTAATCAGTCCGATTCAAAGCCTGCAACTTACATCGGCAATGACTATTGTTTTGTAAAGAATGGCGTTCTTTTTCTTATTATGGACAGTAATAATGCCAATTCAACAGCTCACAGAAACTTTGTCAAGAATGCTGTTAAGGCAAATCCTGATGTTAACTGGAAGGTTATGATGTTCCATCACGACCTTTACGGCGGAAGAATTGAACACAGAGAGAGCGAAAACGCCCTTCACCGTATGCTCTGGGCACCTATCTGCGATGAATTTGGCATTGATCTTGTTCTTCTCGGACACAGCCATTATTACACCGTTTCAAATGTTATGTATAACAATAAAACTGTTGCATCCGTTACAAACGGCTCAACAGTAACTGACCCCAACGGCACAATTTATATGGTTTCGGGCTCAATCAACAGACCCAGAGACGATGAAAATCCGCCTCTCGGTGAAAATGTAGGCATCGAATATCTTACTGAAGATAAAATCTATAATCTGATTGATTTTACAGAAGATACTCTTACTGTTAAGTCATATGCAATCGAAAGTGATGTTTGCTTCAGCTCATTCACAATCGAAAAGTCATCTCCTGACGGCGGACATCCCGACAAAATCACTCCGATTTATAATTTTATTATCAGATTTATCGGTACAGTTTATGAGTACTTTAATAATATGGGAATTTACAGCAATCTTACCGAAAAGGGATTCAAGGTTAATTTCTTTGACATTGTATTGGGTTAAGGTGATATTATGATTAAACACATTGTTTGTTTCAAACTTAAAGATAACAGCATCGAAAATTGCGAAAAAGCAAAAGAAGTCCTTCTTTCAATGAAGGGCAATGTGCCTCTTATCCGCGATATTGCAGTCGGAATTGATTTTCTTCATTCCGAGCGCTCATATGATATCATTCTTGAAGTAATTCTTGATGACGCAAAGGCTCTTGAGGATTATCAGAATGATCCTTATCATTGCTCCGTTGTCAAAACTCATATGCACGCTGTCAGAGAGTCGAGCGTTGCAATTGACTATGTACTCTGAGGTGAATTCAGATGAATGTTATCAAGAAAAAAGTCTATAAAATTGTAGGTAAAATAGTTAACGCAGTTACCAATGCGGCAACTGCACAGGATTCGAATTCAAAAATCGGAAACGATTATAAACCTGACGAAAAAATTATATCTCTTTGCCGTCAGATTGGTGCGGAAGGCATTGTTATGCTCAAAAATAATGATGCAGTCCTTCCTCTTGATAAAAACCGTACTGTTTCTGTATTCGGCAGAGTGCAGAGAGATTATTTCTATGTCGGTTACGGATCGGGTGGCGATGTAAATGCTCCTTATAAAATCAGCCTTATGGATGGCTTGAGAGCAAATGCAAACATAACAGTTAATGAGAATCTTGCCGCTGTTTATGAAAAATGGTGCACAGAAAATCCTGTTGATGACGGATTCTGGGGGCATTGGCCTATGTGCTATGATGAGATGCCTCTTACGGCTGATGTTGTAGCAGAAGCCGCAGAGGAATCTGACACCGCGATTATCGTTATTGGCAGAGCAGCGGGCGAAGACAGAGAAAATAAGCTCGAAAAAGGCAGTTATTATCTGACGGATGAAGAACACGCAATGCTTGATCTTGTTACTGAAAAATTCTCAAAGGTTGTTCTTCTTCTTAACTGCGGAAGCATTATGGATATGTGCGCGATTAATGCATATGGTGACAGAATTTCCTCGATTCTTTATGTTTGGCAGAGCGGTATGGAGAGCGGTAACGCCGTTGCTGATGTGCTTTCAGGCGATGTTTCGCCGAGCGGTAAACTTACCGATACAATTGCCACAAGCTACAAGCGTTATCCCGGCAGCGATGATTTTGGTGACAGACATTATAACTGTTACACCGAAGATATTTATGTTGGTTACAGATATTTCGAAACCTTCAATAAAGAAAAAGTCCTTTATCCCTTTGGTTTTGGTCTGAGCTATACTGAATTTGCGTTTGAAAACACAGAGTTCTCCATTGATAATGGCAAAATAACCGTTTCTTTTGATGTTAAAAATATCGGAAAATCTGCAGGTAAAGAAGTAGCGCAGATTTATTACGAAGCTCCTTGCGGAAAGCTTGGTAAACCTTCAAGAGCTTTGATTGCGTTTGCTAAAACAAAGCTCCTTGAAATTGGTGAAACAGAAAAGATTTCTCTCAGTTTTTCAATTGCTGATATGGCATCGTATGATGATAATTATGAATTCGCTTATATTC
Source organism: Acutalibacteraceae bacterium (assembly GCA_045634985.1). Taxonomy (GTDB): domain Bacteria; phylum Bacillota; class Clostridia; order Oscillospirales; family Acutalibacteraceae; genus CAG-177. The sequence goes on from JAZRBF010000032.1 coordinate 12,175, forward strand.
TTGAGAAGGGTGAATATAAAATTTATCTCGGTGCTGATGTGCGCAGTGCATCGCTTTGCGGCTCATATATGCAGGAAAATGATGAAATTACTCTCAAACTTTCGCAGACTGCTGCACCCGTTGAGTCTTTCGGCAGAATCAAGGCAATGCCTGAAGGTCTTGCTTATGAAGCTGTGCCTCTTGCTAAATATGACCTCAGAAAGATTATTCTTGATAATCTTCCTGCTGAATTACCTAAATATGATAAACCCTGCACACTTGCTGATGTGAAAAAAGGCAAAGTAACAATGGAACAGTTTGTATCAACACTCAATGTTACCGAACTCGAAGCAATCAGTAGGGGAGATTACACGATGAACAGCCCTCTCGGCACGAAAGGTAATTCCGCAGTTTATGGCGGTGTGCTTGAATCGATGCGTAAAAAGGGCATTCCTCCTGTTACTACAACTGACGGTCCTTCAGGTATCCGTTTAAGCTCCTGCGCTTCGCTTATGCCCATTGGTACGGAAATTGCTTGCTCATGGAATCTTGAGCTTGCAAAAGACCTTTATACAGAGGTCGGTAAGGAAATGAAGATTCTCGGTTCGGATTTACTTCTTGCTCCGGGTATCAATATCCACAGGAATCCTCTTTGCGGCAGAAATTTTGAATATTATTCAGAAGATCCTTATCTTACAGGTAAGATGGCTGCGGCTGTTGTCAGCGGTATGCAGAGCAGCGGAGTATCTGCTTGTCCGAAGCATTTTGCTTGCAATAACCAGGAAACAAACAGAATTCATAATGACTCAAGAGTATCGGAAAGAGCTCTTCGCGAAATTTATCTCAAAGGATTTGAAATCTGCGTCAAGGAAGCAAAACCGCAGAATATTATGACATCCTATAATAAAATCAACGGCGTATGGGGTCATTATCATTATGAGCTTTGCACACGTATTCTTCGCGGTGAATGGGGATTTGACGGTTGCATTATGACTGACTGGTGGATGCGTTCGTCGAAGTCACCTGAATTCCCGAATATGCGAGATCAGGCTTACAGAGTCCGTGCAGGTGTTAATGTTCTGATGCCGGGTGGTGGCAGAACAGGAAGAAGAAAGCCCGATGGAACTCTTCTTAAAACTCTCGGCAAAAAAGACGGTATCACTCTCGGTGAGCTTCAAAGAAATGCAATTCAGGTTCTCGGTTATGTTATTAACAGCGCGGCTATGAAGGGAGAATACCTCGGATGAGTGATTTCTCAATAGTTTTTGCAACTGAAGATGATTGCGGAGAAATTCTCGGTTTTATAAATCATCTTGCTGAATATGAGAATATGCTGAATGATGTTGTTGCTACCGAGGCACTGCTGAAAGAATGGATTTTTGAAAAGAAAAAAGCAGAGGTTATTTTTGCTGTTGAGAATGGTAAAAAGGTTGGCTTTGCTCTGTTCTTTCATAATTTTTCAACCTTCCTCGGCAGAGCAGGAATATATCTTGAGGATTTGTTTGTTCTTCCTGAATTTCGTGGAAAGGGCTACGGTAAAGCTCTTCTCAAAAAGCTTGCCGCAATTGCTGTTGAAAGAGATTGCGGCAGACTTGAATGGTGTTGCCTTGATTGGAATAAACCGAGCATTGAGTTTTATCTTTCGCTCGGCGCAAAGCCTCTTGATGATTGGACAATTTACCGTCTTGACGGCGAAACTCTCAAAAAGAATGCTGAATAATAAAAATAACCGCCTTGTGGTAATTCACAAGGCGGTTTGCTTTATGCGGAGATGTATTTCATTTCGAAACAATGAGAGCGGATTTTATAATCCGTAACGCTTCCTCTGAATGCGTTTCCTCTTATTTCTTTATTACCGACTTTGATATAATCAACATAGCCTATGGATGAATTATAAGCTGAATCGTGAGAAATGATTTTCAGCCATTCGGAAGGGTTTTCTTCAAGAAAGATTTCGCTGTTGTAATCAAGAATAAGAGCTTTCATTTCTTCAACTGTAAATTCAGCAACTGCAATTTCAACTGTTTCGGGGCTTGAGTTTCCGCCGCAGAGATAAGGATAGTTTCCGCCCCAGGTTGAGGCTGCCGCTGTTGTTTTTCCTGCGCAGGAATCAAAATAGCAGGTGAATGCTGCTTTGCCGTTATAATCAACATAAGGTGAATTCGGCGTTGAATTATCATTCTTCATACCGAGCACATCAAGACAAGCTTTGTGAAGATTTGTGCCTTGATAATTATAGGTATAATCATAAGCATGCCTGTCGGAAGCAACATCGAAATTATACCATTTTGCAAAGGTGTAGACTGCAACAATCTGTGCTTTAAGAGCTTCGGTAGGTGAACTCGGTCCGATTTCCTGTTCGGTTGTTCTGCAAAGATATTCAACAATCGGAATACTCTTGCCACCGTATTTTATATGTGTTGGTGTATCGGAATCAGTCTTGATTGTAGTGCCTGTGTAATAGTTGAGCAGAATTTCTTCGTAAGTCTTACCGTCTTTTGCCATCTGAATTGCACCGTCCTGGCTCATACCGACGCCATGACCCCATCCGTATGTTGTGAAAACAAATTTACCTTCACCGTAATTATTATCAGGGTCACTCGGTTGAGTAACAGAGGTCGGCGGCTCGGTTGTTGACGGGGGATCAACGGGTGTTTCTCCGACACTGCCGAGAATTGATGAGAAAAGCTCGAGAAAGATAGTAAGAATCGTAAGAAATGCTGACAGGAATTTTGATAATATCTGCATAGTTTAATCCTTTATTCTTCGATGAGTCCGTAGTATCTGCCAAACCAATAGGGAAGAAGGTAGCAGCTCGGTGAGCAGGTGCTGCGTCCGTTGCCCCAGTTTGTTCTGTAGGGGTTTGTGTCGTAATTATAGCAAACCTTTTCGTCATAATCGAGAGGATAAAGAAGCTGCGGATCTTCGCCCCAGCGTGCCTGCTCGGTGTCATAAACAAGGTTTCTTCTCTTGCTGTTAAGTACTCTTCTGTTGCTGAAATCGGTTGTCATATCACGAAGTGCTTTGATTGCAATGTCGATATCGCAGATTTCGTCGGTGAATGCACCGTAAATGAGATTAAAGAAGGGACATTTTTCTCTTCTTTCGTAATCCCAATGATGCTTCATACCCATAAGAAGGTACTTTCTGATTGCAGGGTCTTCTTCAACGCGAAGAATGGTTGCTGTGCAAAGGAAACCGAGGTTATCGTCAATGTGAGTGATTCTGGCATCGTCTTTCTTGTGCTGAGCGGCATTGATGAGGAAGTGCTCATCAATAGCAAGGCGAAGGAATTCTTTTCTGTATTTTTCGTCGCCGCTTACATGATAAGCAACATCAAGGAATGTAAGCATTTCAAGGGAGTTAATGCATTTTTCCCAGAGCCACATACTGTTGCGGTTAAGCTCGGAAGGAGTCCATACAGCCCATGTTGTGGGAAGACCATCGATGTCACAGAGTTTATAATCGTGTTCAATGATATGATCAACAATGTCACAGATGACTTCTTTGATAAGTGCTTTTTCTTCATCATTTGCGCAGAAATCATAGTAGAGAGAAAAACCGAAGAAGTGACCTGTCATTTCATCGCTTGATGTTTCGCCGAGCCATTCGCAAGAGCCATCGGGTGCTGAATGCCATTCCTGACCGGCTTTTTCAACTCTTGTGCCGTAGCCTTCTTCACCCTCATAGCGGATTGCTCTCGCGGTAAATCCTTTAATACCGGAAACCTTTGTAAGTTTAACCATTGCATACATACTGCGTCTTGCGGCTTCAAGAACTTTTTCGTTTTTGGTAACTGCGTAGTAATAGCAAAGAGAACCGAGGTAGGTGTGAGTCCACAAACCGTCATTGTCAGTGATATTGGGTGTTCCTGTTGAAACATCGTAATTCTGAATATTATGCATTCCTGTAACGAATCCGTCTTTTCTGACAAAATATTTTTCAGTAAGATCGAAACAATATTCAGCCTTCTCCTCGAGAGTCATTGACTTTTCATAGATTCTTGTTACGCCTTCATCGGTTGCTGTCCAGATATCGTTGCCGACTGCGATTGCGGCATTAACAGTTTCTGAGCAAACCCATTTTGTTGCAGGGAGATATTTAGCAGCGCCGTTATTGATGATTATCAGACCTGCGTCACTTGAAAGGATAACTCTGCCGTCATCTGCGATGTCGATTGAAAAGATTTCCTCTTCAGGGAGGCAGTTGATTTCATTATGACCATACCATCCGCAACGGTTATCGTAAATGTATGCACCTTTATCTGTGCCGAGCCAGATGAAACCGAGAGTTTCATCGAAAGCAACGCAATTGATTTTAAAATGGGGCATTGTTGAATGCTCGGGGTAAATGCACATCCAATGCTTTCTTTTGCCGGTGAGAATGCAGAGAGATCTGCCTGAGAATGAGATTATATTTCCGTCTGAAACTGCAAGTCCTTCGGCGGATAATTCTGTTCTGTGATGATAAACAAATTCATTACCATTGAATCTGTATAAAGTGCTGCTTGTAATAACAAAAATTGTATCTTTGCCGCTTATGCCTGTGATTTCTTCTTCGAAAGTCTGGAGTTCTGAAATTTTACCTTCGTTGAAAAGATAAATAGTTTTGTCAGCTGAAAAATAAACATTCTTTCCGTCTGCGTGTGCGTTTGTAACTTTCCCGCAAGCAAAAGCTCCGAATGTTCCGTCAGCTTTTGTGAAGTTCAGACCACTTTCCGTACCTATAAATACTGTACCGTCGCTGTCAGCAGCAAGGCAGAGAGCTTTGTCGGAGAGTAATCCGTTTGCTGAACCGAAGAAATCGCAGAATCTCTGGGGATATTTGTTGCTTTTGTAATAACCTTTTCTCATTTTCATTCTCCTTTAAATTACTGTGATTGAAGTCTGAATATATTTGTCTGAGTTTGTCTCTTTGATAATGATTTTGCGGTAACCGTTGTTGCAATTGTCTGTGTCGAATGTCCATGAAACAACACCGAGAGAATTTGCAGTCTGTGGTTTGAGTTTTTCGGAAACGAGTAAATCGTTATCGTTTTTGTAAACTTCAATTGTATATTCTTTTCCTGCCTGAGCATTGATTGCAATCGTTGCATCGTTACCTCGTTGAACAGGATCGCTTTTAAACTGAACAGATAAGCCGTTTGCTTTTTCGGGGATTGTGGCTTGGTTATTAAGATTAACCGAGGTCTGATTGGGGTAATGAATCTGCGTTTGAAATGTTTTGTCAGGTGTTAAAGTAACGGGAGCTTTTGTTACGGGCTTTGTCTGAGGTATTGTTTCTTCTTTGTATGTTGGAGAATTTGTTCTTGAGGGAACAGGCGGATGCGTTCTTTCCTGCGTAGGGATGTCTATTCTTGAAACAACATGGTATCCGCTTTCGTCAACATATGTGACCGTTTGTGATATCGGCTCGGTTTGTGCTTGAGTGACGGATGCTGTTGTTGATTCATTATCAGATTTATTACTTCCGCAAGCACAGAGAATGAAGGTGATACAAAGAATAATTGCTGAAGCTGTATATAATTTGTTTTTCATAGAATTTTCCTCACATAATTATTGAAATTTCACCTGAATTAAGTGTTTTTTCTGAATTGTCAGGCAATTCAACAATGAGATTGCAATCGTTGTTAATTCCTTTGACAGTTGCAGAATACAAGATGTTGTTTTCTGAAAATTCAATTGTTTTACCGATAACAAAAAGACGTTGTTTATACTGCATAAGAATTGTTTTGTCATCAGGATTGCTGATATATTCAAGAATTCCGCAGGCTATATCTTTTGCAAGATTTTCTTTTTCGCAGTTGATTCCGAGCGAGCCTGCATTCGGAAGATTCTCGGGAAAATCTTTTGTTGTCAGATTGATTCCTATGCCAAGCGCAATCAATGTTTTGCTGTTTGCCGTAAAGCATTCGGAAAGAATTCCGCAGATTTTTTTGTCATTGAGAAAAATATCATTAACCCATTTGATTTTTGGATCGAGTTTAAATTTTTCTTCAATAACGCGGCAGATTGTAACTGCAGCGGCAGGTGTTATGAGCGGAATTGGATTTGCAACTTCAAAAAGAAGAGTCATATAAAGTCCTGTTTTTTCAGGGGAATAAAAACTGTTTCCGCGCCTTCCTCTTCCTGCTGTTTGTTTGTCTGCGATTATCAGTGAAGGAAGGGGGATGAATGAAGCGTTTTCTCTTGCATAAGTACTTGTTGAAGGCGTGACATCAAGCTTAATTATGTTCAATTTGTTACCGCCTTTCACCAATAATTAATTTTATGATAACATATTTATAAATTTATTTCAATGTAAATTTTCTTTTTATAATAATATTGACTTATGGATAGATAAGAGTTAAAATTACAGAATAGAGTATTATGGGGAGGTGCAGGATTGAAGGTATTACAAAAGGGGTTCAACTATTCTCAGGATGGACCCGGTAACAGATTGGTGTATCATCTTCAGGGCTGCAATTTTGCCTGTAAATGGTGCTCTAACGCAGACAGTATTCCTCTTGAAAATCATAAAGCAATTGACATTTCTGTGATTGATATTTTTAATGAAATTGTTCGCAGCAAAATGATGTTTTTTGATGGAGGAGGAGTTACTTTTACAGGCGGCGAAGCCACTCTTCAAGCGGATGAGTTGCTTGAGCTTCTTGCTCTGTTAAAGAATGAAGGCATCAGTACCTGCATTGAAACAAACGGATCTTCCTTGCGCTTTTCAGAATTTTGCGAGCTTGTTGATTATCTCATTGTTGATTTGAAGCATTATGATGATGAACAACATAAAAAATGGGTCGGCAAGCCGATTGATATTGTCAAGAAAAATATTGAATATGGTTTTACTTCGGGAAGACAGATTCATATCAGAATTCCCGTTATCAACGGTGTCAATGTTAATCCCGAAGCCTTTGCTGAATATTTCTCGCAGTTCAATACTGAAAATGCGGTTTTCGAATTTCTTGCTTATCACGAATACGGTAAAGATAAATGGCAAGGGAAATATCAGGTAGAAAACGGATTTGTATCTGATGAAATTTTAAAGAAATTTAACGCAGTTTTCAGAGAAAAAGGTCTGAAAACAATTTCAACATAAAGGAGAAGATAAAATGACTAACATTCTCAATGCTGCCAAAATCACAGAAATGGCCAAAACTCTTTTTGCTGAAAAGAGAGCAGGCAATCGCCTTGACGGTTGGTTTATTGCAAAAGAAAAAGAACTTGAACTTTCAAAAGTTTATGAAAGCGAAAATGAAGAAGTCAAGAAGGCTCTCATTCTTCGCGATATTATCAAGACAATTCCTCTTTATTTGAGTGATTATCAGCTTTTCGCAGGTACTCAGGATGATGCATTTGCAAGAAGCTATGCTCTTATTAATCCCACATTCAAGGTTGAGGAATTCAGCGGTTACTGTGATCCATCGGCTGTTTTTGGTGACATTGAACCTAACGATGAATTCAATGCAGAGAGAATCGCAAAAGCAAGAGCGGAATTCAGCAAGACAGAATATGCTGTTAAGCTCGGCGAAGTTTATGCCGCAAACGAATGCTATACAAAAGAAGTTATTTTCTTCTTCGAGCAGGTAACAGGTCATCTTATTCCTGATATGAGATTTGCAATCAAGTACGGCATTAAAGAAATGCTCAAGAAGATTGAGGGCAAGGAAGGCGATGGATATAAGGCTTTCAGAATTGTTCTTGAGAGCGTTGTTATTCTCGCAAACAGATATGCCGATATTGCCGCAGAGCAGGCAAAGGCAGCTTCTGCTGAAAGAAGAGCTCAGCTTGAATTGATTGAAAAAACTCTTCGAAAAGTACCCGAAAACGGCGCTGAAACATTTGTTGAAGCAATTCAGTCCTTCATTCTTCTCTGGCAGGTTATGTGCCTCGAGCAGACTCCCAATCCCTTCGCATTCTCTGTTGGTAACGCTGACAGAATCTTTGAGCCTTACAGAAACGGACTTGACCGCGATACAGCAGCCGCTCTTCTCAAGCATTTCCTTGTTTTCTTCAATGTTGCTGACAGAAGCTGGGCAATTTCTCAGAATATTATCATCAGCGGCAGAGATGTTGACGGCAATGACCTTACTAATGAAACATCATATGCACTTATGGATGCATATTACGATATGAATCTTCCTCAGCCTATTCTTTCTGTTAAACTCCATAAAAATACTCCTCAGAAGCTTTATGAAGAAATGGGCAGATTCCTTTTCACCGCAGGTGCTCTTACACCTTCATTCTTTAATGATGATTCTCTCTTTGAAGTTCTCGCTTCAAAAGGTGTTGATGCCTGTGACCTTCCCGATATCTCAATTGCAGGCTGTCAGGAGCCTCTGATTATGGGTAAGGATAATGCTAATACAACCAACAGCTGGTTTAATCTTCCCAAGATTCTTGAGATGACTCTTACAGGCGGTGTTTCAACAGTAACAGGCGAAAAGCTTATTGAATGTGATGCTTGCTCTCTTGAAAATGTAAGAGAAGAATTCTATAAAAATGTTCAGCGTTTTGCTGATGCTATGGCAGAAGCCGCAAACGGCGCGTCAATTGCTCTCTCAACTCAGAGAGTACCTTTCCTTTCCTGCGTAATGGGTGGTCTTGAAAACGGCATTGATGCAAGAGATTTCCATCGTCAGGGAACAAAATATAACGGAAGCGGATGCCTTATTCACGGAGTATCTGTTATTGCAGACAGCTTCATTGCAATTGATAAACTTCTTGCAGAAAGACCCGAGGATGCTGATAAGCTCGTTGATGCTCTTAAGGCTGATTTTGTCGGATATGAAGAGCTTCGCGAATTCCTTCTTTCTGCTGATAAATTCGGAAATAACATCGAGAAGGTTGACACTGAAGCAGGTGAGGTAGCTTCAAGAGTTGCTGATATCATTGCCGGCGAAAAGAATTATCTCGGAAATCCCTTCAGACCCGACTTCAGCTCACCCTCAACTCATCTTCTTTATGGTTATTGGGTAGGTGCAACACCTGACGGCAGACGCTCAAGAGATATGCTTGGTTATGGCGTTGACCCGCTTTACGGCAGCGCAGAAAATGGTCTCGGTTTCAGAATGCTTTCAAATATGAAGATGCCTTTTGAAAAGATGAATGGCGGTTATGCTTCTCATCTTGGTATAGATCCCAAGTATTTCAAGGGCGAAACATATGATGAAAAGGGTGTTGAATTCAGAGATAAGGTTATTAACCCTCTCTTCTTCAATCCTCTCAATGAAGGCGTTTCACCTTTCTATCTCTATGTAAATGTAACAACTGCAGAAATTCTTCGTAAAGTTCTTGCAAATCCGAAGAAATATGCTCCGAGTGGTGTTTACATTATGAGAATCCACGGTACATTCGTTAATTTCCTTGATCTTTCACCTGCAATTCAGCAGGATATTATTACAAGACTTGACCCTCAATCAACTGCATTTTGCTGAGGAGGATTTCGCTTGAAAGTTATTGGTATTGATATCGGCACAACAAGCATCTGCGGTGTTGTTGCTGATGTTGACAGCGGTAAAATTTTAAAATCCGTAACACTTCCGAATGAATCATTTATCTCAACCGATAAAGAATACGAACGAATTCAGGACACTTCGGTTATTTTGAACTCTGTTTATACTCTTCTGAATGAACTTAATGCCGATACTGCAGAGGCAATTGGTTTTTCGGGTCAGATGCATGGTGTTGTCTATACCGATGCAAACGGTGAGGCTGTAAGTCCGCTTTATATCTGGCAGGATGCGAGAGCAAATGTTGAATATAAAGACGGCAAGAGCTATGCTGAACATCTCGGATGCTTTGCAGGTTACGGACTTGCAACTGATTTCTATAATTCAGAAAACGGACTTGTTCCTGAAAATGCAGTTTATCTCTGCACAATTGCTGACTATGCGGTTATGAAGCTTTGCGGCAATAAAATACCCGTTTGTCATATAACAAATGCGGCAAGTCTTGGCTGTTTTGATATTGAGAATAATTCATTTAAGATTGAGAATTCACGGCTTCCTAAGGTTAAAACAGACTTTGTATCGTGCGGAAAATATAAGGGTATCCCTGTAAGTGTTGCTCTCGGCGATAATCAGGCAAGCTTTATCGGCTCGGTCAGAAACACTTCTGATGCACTTCTGAATGTTGGTACAGGCGCTCAGATTTCCTGGCTTTCGGAATCTCCCGTTAATGCTGACACGGTTGAAACAAGACCTTTTGACGGCAAACGTTATCTTGCCGCCGGTTGTTCACTTTGCGGCGGAAGAGCATATGCTATGTTTGAAAAATTCTGCCGAGAAATTGCTGTTACTGCAGGAGCGGATATTGATTCGTATTATCCGTTTCTTGATAAAATGCTTTCGACTAAAATCGAATCAAGCATTGCAGGAGATTGCCGTTTCTGCGGCACAAGAAATAATCCTTCAATCAGAGGCTCATATTCAAATATTTCTGAAAACAATTTCACTCCTGCCGATTTTGCATATGCTACGCTTGACGGTATGGCAACTGAACTTTTTGATATGTATTCCGCTGCTGATAAAAAGGCATCGGGTCTTGTATGCTCGGGCAACGGTATCCGTAAAAATGCTGCCTTGAGAAAGATTGTTTCCGATAAATTCGGATGTGAAATCAAGATTCCCTTCTATGAAGAGGAAGCGGCATATGGTGCAGCTCTTTCTGCTATGGTAGCAAGCGGTATATCATCAGATATTGAAGCTGCTTGTTCAAAAATCAAATATAAGGATGAATGATTATGTTTTATAATGAACCCGTATTTTTTGAAAAGAACAGAGTTTTCAGAGTTTATACAGGCGGTAAACTCTTCGCTGATTTCTTTGGCGATGATTCAACTGACGGATTTTATCCCGAAGAATGGGTTGCTTCGAGCGTAAGAGCGCTCAATGAAGGAAGCACTGATGAGTATGAAGGTGTATCAAAAATTCTTGGTACAGATTTATATCTTAACGAAGCTGTTGAAAAGTATCGCAAAGAGCTTCTCGGTGACAGAGAAGATATCGGAATTCTTACGAAGTTTCTTGACAGCGCAATCAGACTTCCTGTTCAGGCTCATCCTGATAAGGCTTTTTCTGAAAAATATTTTAATTCAAAATATGGCAAGGAAGAGAGCTGGATAATTCTTGCAACCCGTCCTGATGCGAAGATTTTCTATGGCTTCAAAGACGGCACAACTATGGAAGATTTTGTTGCAGCCATTGAAGCAAGTGAAAACGGCGGTGATGCAATGGAAAATCTTCTTTGCTCAATCGATGTCAAGCCCGGTGACGTTATTTATATTCCTGCAAAAATGGTACATGCAATCGGTTACGGTTGTATGCTTCTTGAAGTTCAGGAACCTACAGACTTCACAATTCAGCCTGAGCGCTGGTGCGGTGAATATAAGCTTTCAGACAGAGAAATGTATCTCGGTCTTGACAGAGAGCAAGCACTTGAGTGCTTCGAAATGGATAAGCGTTATCCTGCTCCGCTCGAGCCGAAGGTTATCGTTAAGGGTGACGGTCTGCTTTATGAATCAATGATTGACGAAAGCATTACAACAAGTTTTTCTGTCAGAATGGTCACGCTTGATGGTGGTCAGTTTACTCTCAGCAGAGGTGCAGGTATCTATGTTGTACTTGAAGGCGAAGGCGTAATCAAGGGTGACGGATACGAAAAAGTAATCAAAAGAGGGGATTATTTCCTTCTTCCTGAAAACGCAAAGAATAAATTCAGCATTGGCGGTAAAATCAAGTTTGCCGAATGTTTTGCTTAATTCCTGAGGTGTATGTTATGAATAAATTTATCAGAATTATTGCTGTTATGCTTGCGCTTATGTTTGTTTTTGCATCGTGCAACGGAAACGATGTTGTTGATGAAACAGGCGAATCATCAACGAGGTCACCTTATGCAACAGACTATACCCCGGAATTTGTAACAAATCTTCGTCTTACATCAGCTGATAAAACAACAGACGAATATTCGGAAGATGTTTCTGATGAAGTAACAACAGAATCTGTTTCGTCAGATATCACTGAAACACAGCCTGTTGAAATTACCGCTCATCCAAAAGTTAAAGTTACAATGGAGAATGGCGGCAGTTTTGTTATCGAGCTTTATCCGGAGTATGCTCCTGCGACCTGTGCTAACTTTATTAAGTTGGTTAATGAAGGCTTCTATGACGGTCTTACATTCCACAGAGTTATCAGGGGATTTGTTGCTCAGGGCGGCGACCCTGACGGTGATGGTACAGGCGGTTCTGCAGAAACTATTCCCGGTGAGTTTTATACAAATGGGTTTGATAAGAATATTATCTCTCATACAAGAGGCGTAATCTCGATGGCTCGTTCAAGCGACCCTGATTCGGCATCATCCCAGTTCTTTATTTGCTACGATGACTGTTCTTCAAATCTTGATGGCAGTTATGCAGCTTTCGGTCTTGTAATTGAGGGTATGGAAGTTGTTGATGATTTCCTTCTTGTTGAAAGAACCCTCGGTAATGACAGACAGCTTTCAAAACCTGTAACCCCCATTATTATCGCAAAAGCGGAGGTTATCGGATGAGTAACATTTCATTCAAAAGCTTCAGAGCAACTGAAATAAAGTTTGTCAACAAACACGCAAACGGTACAAGAATTGAATTTGAAAACAAGTATACTTATAATGTGAAATATAACCCTGATAATCTCTGTATGGGTGAATTTGTTGTTGAGGTTTTTGATAAGAACAATAAAGATAAGTTTTATATCAAGGCTGTTATGTGTGGAATTTTTACTTATAAGCCTGATGTAAAGAAAGAAGTTCTTCACGTTGAAACCTTTAAGGAAATCTTTCCTTATGCCCGTACAATGATATCTTCGCTGACGGTTAATGCAGGACTTCCTCCCGTTATTATTCCGTCATTTGATATTGAATCGCAAAGTATTTATAAATTCGGCAAGGATTGCTGATGTTGCGGTGATGTTTTTATGCTTATTGCAATTTATTCCGCTGTTATTCTGGCGGCAACAACTCTCGGTGCGTTTGTCGGTCTTGGCGGCGGTGTTATAATAAAACCCGTTCTCGATTTTATAGGAAGCGAGCCCAGAATGCAGGTTGATTTTCTTTCAGCAATGGCTGTCTTTACTATGTCGGTTGTTTCAACGGGAAAATATCTGAAAAAAAAGCAAAAATATGATGCAGGAATCATATTATTTATAGCATCAGGCTCGATTATCGGCGGATATCTCGGCTCTGCAGTGATGGACATTATCAGCGTTTATATTGACCAGCAGATTATTCGTTGCATTCAGGCATTTACACTTGCTGTTTTGCTGATTGCCGTCAGTATTTATGTCGGCAAATGCAAGTTTTCATTTCATATCAAAAATAAGGTTGCAATTCTGATTGTTGGTCTTGTGCTTGGTTTTTTTGCTTCTTTTCTCGGTATCGGAGGCGGCCCGATTAATGTTGCCGTACTTACTCTTTTTTTCTCAATGAGCGTTAAGGATGCGGCGGTTTATTCCGTTGCAATCATCTTCTTTTCACAACTTTCAAAGCTGATTACCATTTTTGCAACGGCTGGTTTTGAGCCATATGCATATCAATGGACAACTTTGATTTTTATTCTTCCTGCCGCAGTTATCGGCGGAATTATCGGATCATCTCTCAATCGTAAAATTGATGATTCGGTTATCCGAAAGGTTTTTGTTGCCGTTATGATTTGTCTTGTTGGGTTGAATATTTACAACGGCATTTCAATTCTTTTTTGATGAGCAAAAATATTATAAGGTTGGTTCGCAATGAATAAAAATATTGATAAACTTCATTATTATCGTAGCTATGCAAGGATTAATCTCGGGTGCATCAGAAATAACTTTGATGAGCTGAAGAAGCGTCTTGCTCCCGAAATAAAAACAATGGCTGTTGTCAAGGCTGATGCTTATGGTCATGGCTCGGTTGAGGTTGCAAAAATGCTTGAAAACAGAGCGGATTATCTTGCTGTTGCGGATATTGCGGAGGCTGTTGAGCTCAGAGAAGGCGGAATTAAGACACCTATTCTGATTCTTTCTTATACAAGCCCCTATCAATATCAAGAGTTGATTAATCTTGATCTTACCGCAACCGTATATTCACTTGCTGATGCACAGAAGATTTCTTTAACAGCATCAAATCTTGGCAAGACAGCGAAGATTCATATTGCAGTTGATACAGGTATGGGCAGAGTAGGATTCAAGGATGTTGCTCAAAGTGCCGATATCATCAAACGGATTGATGAACTTGATAATATTTTTATTGAAGGAATATTCAGCCATTTCGCTTGCGCGGACTGTGAGGATAAATCATCAGCAATGAGTCAGAAAAAGCGTTTTGATGATTTCCTTGCTATGCTTGATGAAAGAAATGTTGAAATTCCGATTAAACATTTCTGTAACAGTGCGGCGGCAATTGATCTTGATTGTCATTATAATATGGTTCGTCTTGGTATTTCGATTTACGGTCTTTTTCCTTCAGATGAGGTTAATAAAGAAGGTCTGAATCTTCAGCCTGCTATGGAAATTGTCAGCCATATCATTCATATCAAGGATGTTGAAGAGGGAACACCTATTGGATACGGACACACTTATATTTCACCTTCAAAACGCCGTATTGCAACGGTTTGCATCGGATATGCCGATGGATATCAGCGTGCGTTTTCTAATAAAGGTGTTGTGCTTGTGAGAGGCAAACGCGCTCCTGTTGTCGGCAGAGTCTGTATGGATCAGATTATGATTGATATTACCGGTATTGATAATGTTGAAGTCGGTGACTTTGTTGTAATAATGGGTAAAAACGGCGACGAAGTTCTTTCTGCAGAGGAACTCGGTGAACTTGCAGGAAGCTTTAACTATGAAATCATCTGTACTTTTATGCCCAGAGTTATCAGGACATATTCTGATGATGATGTCTGATAAAAATTAACCGTTTGCCTTTTGGCAGACGGTTTTTATGAATAAAGCAGAAGAGGTGAGGTTATGCTTCGGTTTCCTGAATCTTCCTGGGATAAAATTAAAAAAAGCAGCAAACCTGTTTTGATTTACGGAATGGGTAATGGTGCGGATAAGGTTATTGATGAGTTACACCGTCTTGAAATTCCGATTCTCGGTGTTACTGCAAGCGATGCTTTTGTCAGAGGTCAGCAATTCAGAGGATTTACCGTTAAAAAGCTTTCTGAATTTGAGGGTGATTTCATTATTGCTGTTGCTTTCGCTTCGTGCATTCCCGAGGTTATGGAGCATATTTTATTTCTTGCCGATAAATATGAGTTGCTTGTCCCTTGTGTGCCTGTTATTGGCGATGAGATAATCAATTCTGATTTTGTTGAAAAATATAAATCGAAGATTGAAAAAGCGTATTCTCTTTTTGACGCGGAATCTCAAAGAGTATTAGCAGGTTGTCTTGAGTTTTTGCTTGGCGGAGATTTGAAGATGCTTATTTCTGTTACAACTGATAAAGACGAAGTCTTTGAAAATATTCTGAATCTTTCGGAAAGTGAGTATTATCTTGACCTCGGTGCTTATAAAGGCGATACTATTGACGAGCTTCTGCATTATACAGGCGGTAAATATTCAAGTATTATTGCAGTTGAGCCTGATGTAAAAACCTTCCGTAAATTGGAATCTCACGTGGGTGATATGCCTGATGTATTTCTGCTCAGAAAAGCTGTATATTCTTTTGATGGTATGGTCAATTTCAATTCAGCCGCCGGCAGACAGTCGTCAATCAGCAACAGCGGTGTTGAAACTGAATCTGTAACTATTGATGAGCTTTGCAACGGCAAGGAAGTTACTTATATCAAAATGGATGTTGAAGGCGCTGAAATTGATGCGATTATCGGTGCGAAAGAAACTTTAGTAACAAAGAAACCAAAGCTGAATATTGCTCTTTATCATAAGTTTACGGATTTGTTTGAAATTCCGTTGTTGATTCATTCTATTAATCCTGATTATAAATTCCACATCCGTCGCCATCCTTATATTCCTTGCTGGGATATGAATCTTTATTGTGTCTGATATTGAGGTGTAAAATGAGAAATGATGATGTTTTTCTTCAGGTTTATCTGATTCGCCACGCTGAAAGTATGGGGAATATCGAAACTGATGAATATTTTGATGTTATGAATCCTCCGCTCACACCACACGGATTTATGCAGGTCTCAAAACTTGCAGAAAGATTTGCAGAAGTGAAACTTGATAAAGTATATGCAAGTCCACTTGAAAGAGCGGTTTCAACAGCTCTTCCTTTAGCAGAGAAAACATCGGCTGAAATGGTGTTTGATACTCATTTGCTTGAAAAAGATGTCTGCATAACCGTTAAAGGATTTTCATATTTTTCTGAAACTGAAGAATCCTGTAAACAAAGGTCAAAAAAGTTTATTGACCATATTATGAATAATCATAATTCGGGTGCAATTGCAGTTATTGCTCATGGCGAGATTCTGCAATATTTAATCAGAGAATCGCTTTGCATTGCGGATTGTGATGTCAGATTCTGTGTGTATAATACAAGTGTTACAAAAATTAATTTCCGCAAGGATAAAGTAAACAAAGCTGCTTTTATAAATGATATTTCTCATTTGCTCTCTCTTGATGGTGGTAAAACTGAATGGATGTAAAAAAACCGACAGTATAAAAACTGTCGGTTTTTTGATTTATGTATTATTCTGTTGATGGCAGCATCCGTTACAATATGAGGAATCGTTTTTGTTGCATTTTGAGCAGCCTGCGCATCCGCCTTTTTTGCGGTTTCTGATACCGTTAATTATAATAAGACCAACAATTAATACAAGTATTGAAATTACTATAAAATCTCCCATCTGTCTTCTCCTTAATCTTTTCTTTTTACGGATGAAGCAGGTGAATCATTCTTATGGCCTTTTCTAAAAATCATAAATATAAGTCCTGCAAGGGCAATTAAAGCAATAACAGTAAAAATATCAAATGATGTTTCGCCTGAGAAAAGTCCTGCAATTCGATATGTTATTAATGAAATTACATATGCAAAAGCAGTCATATAACCGAGGGATGCTGCAGTCCACATTGCATTGCCCATTTCTTTTTTGATAGCACCAATTGCTGCAAAGCAGGGAGCGCAGAGGAGGTTGAATATCATAAAGCTGTATGCTCTGACCGGTCCGAAATCGCGAGCAATATAGGACCATATTTCGTTGCCTGATTCACTCAATTCGCCACCAAAGTTATAAAGCGTGCCGAATGTCATAACGACTTCTTCTTTTGCAATAAGACCTGTGAATGATGCAACCGTTGCTTTCCAAGCCATATCGCCAGACCATCCAAGCGGATAGAATATCCATGCAAATGCTTTACCTATTTCAGCAAGAAGAGAGATGTTATTATCATCAACGCGACCAAAACTTCCGTTAACAAATCCGAAACTCTGCAAAAACCAAAGAACAATTGAACTGAGAAGTATGATTGTGAATGCTCTTTTTATGAAGTCCCATGCTCTTTCAGCGGTTGAACGCATAACATTTCTTGCTGAAGGAAAATGATATGTAGGAAGCTCCATAACAAAAGGTGCAGGCTTACCTGAAAGTGCTTTGAACTTTTTAAGAATTACACCTGATATAACAACAGCAAGAACACCTATGATAAAGGCAGAAACTGCAACAAGAGGTGAGTTGCCGAAAACTGCACCTGCAAAAAGGCCGATAATCGGCATTTTTGCTCCGCAAGGAATGAATCCTGTTGTCATAATTGTTATTTTTCGGTCGTTTTCTTGTTCGATTGTTCTTGATGAAAGAATACCCGGAACTGTGCAACCTGTAGCAACAATCATAGGAATAATGCTTTTGCCCGAAAGACCGAACTTGCGAAGAATCCTGTCCATAATAAATGCGACTCTGGACATATATCCGACATCTTCAAGAATTGCGAGCAAGAAGCAGAGAACAAGAATCTGAGGAACGAATCCGAGAACTGAACCAACGCCCGCAAGAATACCATTGATAATAAGATCGTAGAGCCATTCGCTGACTCCGAGTGATGTAAGAATTGTATCAAATAATCCCGGAATCCATTCGCCGAAAATAACATCATTTGCAAAATTTGTTCCCATTGTTCCTATTGAGAAGGGAAAACTGCCCATTGCAATTGCATACATCAGAAACATTACTCCGGCAAATATAGGAAGAGCGAGAATTCGGTTTGTTACTATGCTGTCAATTTTATCGGAAAGTGACATTGCATATTTTGATCTTTTTCTCTTAACAGATCTTGCAACGACTCTTTCAATATATGTATATCTCTGGTCTGCAACAATGCTTTCTGCATCGTCATCAAGTTCTTTTTCGCAGTCTTTTATATGTGTTTCAATGTGTTCGAATAAATTGTTGTCGAGTTTCAATTCATTGAGCACCATCTCGTCGCGTTCAAAGATTTTGATAGCATACCAACGAAGGTAATTTTCGCGAACTTTGCCTTCAATCGACTCTTCAATGTGTGCAAGAGCGTGTTCAATACTGCCGTTGAAAAAGTGAGGAGTGTCACCATGCATATGGTTTCTTGCTCTTTCGACAGCTTTTTTTGCTGCTTCAAAACAGCCTTCACCTTTGAGTGCGCTGATTTCAACAACTTCACATCGAAGCATCTCGCTGAGTTTAACAACATCAATTGTATCGCCGTTTTTGCGAACAAGATCCATCATATTGACAGCAACAACAACGGGATGCCCAAGTTCAATGAGTTGAGTGGTCAGGTAGAGATTTCTCTCAATGTTTGTACCGTCAATAATATTGAGTATTGCATCAGGATGCTCATCAACAAGATATTTTCTTGTAACAACTTCTTCAGGGGTGTAAGGGGAAAGGGAATAAACTCCGGGTAAGTCCTGAATAATTACATCGGATTCACCTTTAAGTCTGCCTTCTTTCTTTTCAACAGTAACGCCCGGCCAGTTTCCGACATACTGATTCGAACCTGTCAGAACATTGAAAAGCAGAGTTTTACCGCAGTTAGGATTGCCTGCAAGGGCGATGCGTATATCCATATTTGTTCTCCTTAATTAATTATAAAAGTTCAACTTCAATCATTTCGGCATCAGCTTTTCTTAAAGAAAGCTCATATCCTCTTACCGTAACTTCGATAGGATCACCGAGGGGAGCAACCTTTCGGATATAAATCTCAACACCTTTTGTAATACCCATATCGAGAATTCTTCTTTTCAGCGGACCGATGCCATGAAGTTTGATAACTCTTGCAGTTTTGCCGATTTTAACATCTTTAAGTGTTGTCATAAATTCTCCTTTGAATGAGGTTAGTTAAGACTAACCTTGAATTATAAAAATGCAGTTAGTTGCAACTAACTTGTTGTGATTCTAACATTATTTCAAAAATTTGTCAATAGTTCTGATGATATTTTTTTATGTGTATTTAATTAAAAATAAACTATATATCTGAATCGGACGCTAATATATAGAAATTAATTGAAATTATTTGCAACAATAAATTGTATTGTATTCTGGCGACATCATATAAATAAATTTAAATATTAATTACAATATATATAGACCATTGGAAAACAGGGGCTTATTTATGCAACATTTCCAAGGCAACACGAAACGCGCGGCGAGGTTGACAAGAAGGACAAAAAATATTGAAAAAAGGTGTTGACAAATGGGTATGAATTTGGTAATATATCGGAGCGCTCTGAAATACAGCAGCGCACCGCACCTTGAAAATTAAACAACGAGAA
>JAZRBF010000033.1:0-30717 GCA_045634985.1 Acutalibacteraceae bacterium
CGCAACCGTAATGGGCGGAGAATGGGATTGGGAACTGTAAAATTTAATGCGCAATTCGTAATGCGCAATGCGCAATTATTTTTGGAATTTAAAATTCTGCGTTGCCGTTAGCTTCGTTTTGAGATGACGGAGGATTGAAAAAAATAGAGAATATTGAATAGATAATAGATAATAGATATTTTTTGAGTAAAGACGGATATCAATGCGCAATTGATACGGATGACCGCAGGTCGCCCCTACACAAATAGATATTTTGTACCAAAAACGCGTCTTTGCGTCGCAAACCTTTGTGAAACTGTAAATTGACAAATGTAATGTATTTATGTAAAATATATTCTGCATATTTATTTTATAAATTATTATAATATTTATATTATATGAAAGGATTGATACTATGGCAGTATTCAGACCCTTCAGAGCAGTCAGACCCGTCCCGGAGTTTGCCTCAAAGGTTGCCGCTTTGCCCTATGATGTTATGAACAGCAAGGAAGCAGCAGAAATGGTCAAGGGAAACCCTTACTCTTTCCTGCATGTTGATAAGGCTGAAATAGATTTGCCCGAGGGAACAGACCTCTATTCCGAGCAGGTTTACCTCAAGGCAAGAGAGAATCTTGATAAGCTTGTTTCCGACGGTATCTGCGCACAGGATGGCGAGAGCAGATTTTATATCTACCGCCAGATAATGAACGGCAGAGCGCAGACAGGTCTTGTAGGCTGTGTTTCGATTGACGATTATATCAACAACGTTATCAAAAAACACGAGCTTACCAGAGCCGATAAAGAAGCGGACAGAATCAACCATGTTGATTATTGCGATGCAAACACAGGCCCGATTTTCCTTACCTACCGTCCGCAGGAAAAGGTTGCCGCAATTCTCGGCGAATGGACAAAGAGTCACGCTCCTGTTTATGATTTCGTGACCGATGACGGTATCGGAAACACAGTATGGGTTATTGATTGCCCCGAAACAACGGCTGAAATTGCAAAGCTTTTTGAGAGCGTTGATTATCTTTATATTGCAGACGGCCACCACAGAGCCGCATCCGCAGTTAAGGTCGGTCTTAAGCGCCGCGAGCAGAATCCCGATTATAACGGCAGCGAGGAATTCAATTTCTTCCTTGCAGTGCTTTTTGATTGCAATGAGCTTGAGATTATGGACTATAACCGCGTGATGAAAGACCTTAACGGCAATACTGCAGAGGAATTCATCGCAAAAATCAGCGAAAAATTCACTGTCGAAAAGGTCGGCACCGAAGCTTACAGACCCGTTGAGGCTCATACTTTCGGTATGCTTCTCGGCGGCGAGTGGTATAAGGTTGCCGCAAAAGAGGGAACTTTCAATTCGGCAGATCCCGTTGAATCGCTTGATGTTTCGATTCTTCAGAATAATCTTATCTCTCCCATCCTCGGAATCGATGACCCCAGAACAGATAAGCGCATTGATTTTGTCGGCGGTATCAGAGGTCTCGGAGAGCTTGAGAGAAGAGCAAATGAAGATATGTGCCTTGCATTCTCAATGTATCCCACAACTCTTCGCGAGCTGATGGATATCGCTGATGCAGGTCAGCTTATGCCCCCGAAATCAACCTGGTTTGAGCCGAAGCTTCTCAGCGGACTTTTTATTCACAAGCTTAAATAATAGAGTCCCCCGAGGATAAACTATTCTCGGGTGATTTTATGATAAAAACAGCATTTTTTGATACGAAGGCGTATGACAAGATTTATTTTGACGCCCTCAAAGATGAATACGGCGTTGAGATTGAATATTTTGAATCGAAGCTGAATCCGAAAACGGCAGTTATGGCAAAGGGTGCAAAAGCGGTTGTTGCTTTTGTCAATGACGATGTGGGCAGCGAAACGATATCGGTGCTCAGGAGTATCGGCGTTGAGCTGATTGCCCTGCGTTGCGCAGGTTATAACAATGTTGACCTTGCCGCGGCAGGGGATATAACCGTTGTCCGCGTGCCCGAATATTCGCCGCACGCCGTTGCCGAGCATACTCTTGCGCTTCTGCTGACCCTTGTGAGAAAAACTCATAAGGCGTATATCAGGACAAGGGATTTCAATTTCAGCCTCAACGGGTTTGTGGGCTTCGACCTTTACGGCAAAACTCTCGGAGTTATCGGCACAGGCAGAATCGGTGCGGCTTTTATCGGAATCTGCAGGGGAATCGGGATGAATGTTATTGCATATGACCCGAATCCGACTCAGGGGTTTCTTGAGTATGTGCCTCTCGAAGAGCTTTTTGCGCGCTCCGATGTCATTTCGCTTCATTGCCCTCTGACTAGCTCGACCTACCATATCATCAATGATTTTTCGCTGAAGATGATGAAGGACAGGGTGTTTATTCTCAATACTTCAAGAGGTGCGCTGATTGATACCGAGGCGCTCATTGACGGAATCAAAAGCGGTAAGGTCGGCGGCGCAGGGCTGGATGTTTATGAGGAAGAAAGCGAATTTTTCTATGAGGATTATTCGGAGAGTATTCTCAAGGACGATGTGCTTTCAAGGTTGATTATGATGCCGAATGTGCTTGTCACTTCTCATCAGGCATTCCTTACGAAAGAGGCGCTTGAGAGAATTGCTGAAATCACGCTCGGAAATATCCGAAGTTTTTTCAGCGGTGAGGGTGCGGAAAACGAGATTGTATCAAAATGCAGGGTTTTGCATAAAGATTGACCGCAAAATGCACAAACCGATATTGAAACGGAATAAATATTGCATAAATTTGCTGAAAAGCTGATTATTATGCAATTATTCCTTGACTTTATACAAATAACTGCGTATAATTATGCGTATATTAATTCCCGAGGTATAACTATGAAAAAAACAAGGATTTTTATTGACGGTAAAGAGGGCACAACAGGTCTGCGTATCTTTGACCGCCTTAACATAAGAGAGGATATTGAGCTTATCACGCTCCCCGAAGAGGTCCGCAAGGATGCTTCGGCAAGAAAGGAAGCGCTCAACTCCTGCGATATCGCGTTTCTCTGCCTGCCCGATGCGGCGGCAAAGGAATCCGTTTCGCTGATTGATAACCCCGATGTGAAGGTTATTGATACTTCAACTGCTCACCGTACCGACCTCGATTGGGCATACGGTTTCCCCGAGCTTTCAGACGGGCACCGCGAAAAAATCAAAGGCTCAAAGCGAGTTGCAGTTCCGGGTTGCCACGCAAGCGGTTTCATCGCGCTGGTTTATCCGCTTGTCAAAGCAGGCATTCTTCCTGCCGATGCTCTTCTGACCTGCCATTCAATCACAGGCTACAGCGGCGGCGGTAAAAAGATGATTGCCGAGTATGAAAACGGCACAAGGGGAACGAAATATTCCGCTCCCCGTCAGTATGCTCTCACTCAGGAGCATAAGCATCTCAAGGAGATGAAGGCAATCACAGGCATTGAGAATGCTCCCGTATTCTGTCCGATTGTTGCTGATTTTTACAGCGGTATGGCTGTCACCGTTCCTCTTTTCAAAGCAAATCTTACCGAGGGAAAAACGGTTGAAGATATCATCAATACATATAAAGAACTTTACAGCGGCGAATTTGTCCGCTACACAGAGGATTTAGGCGGCGACGCAATGCTCGGCGCAAATGCACTTGCCGTCAAGGACTGCATGGAGATTACGGTGCAGGGCAATGATGAGAGAATTCTCCTCATCGCAAGATACGATAATCTCGGTAAAGGTGCTTCGGGTGCGGCAGTTGAATGCTTGAATATTCTTATGGGTACTGACCCTGCAACGGGTCTGGCTCTTTGATTTGAAAGGAAAATAAAATGAAACAGATTAACGGCGGCGTTTGTGCCGCAAAAGGCTTTACCGCAAGCGGTGTGCATTGCGGAATCAGAAAGAATAAAACAAAAAAAGACCTTGCGCTCATCTACAGCGAAAAGAAGGCTGTTGCCGCAAGTGTTTATACAACAAATCTTGTTAAGGGTGCTCCCATAACCGTTACAAAGAATAACATCGCTGACGGCTATGCACAGGCGGTTATCTGCAACAGCGGTAACGCAAACACCTGCAATGCAAACGGCATTGAAATCGCCGAAAAGATGTGTGAGCTTCTCTCTGAAAAGCTCGGCGTTGATGCAAAGGATGTTATCGTTGCTTCAACAGGCGTTATCGGTCAGCCTCTTGATATTGAGCCCATCGCAAACGGAATTCCCGCTCTTGTTGAGAATCTCGGAGATGCATCCGAAGATGCCGCAAATGCAATTATGACAACCGATACCGTTGAGAAGAGCATTGCTTTCTCATTCGAAATCGGCGGCAAAGAATGCAGAATCGGCGGTATCGCAAAAGGCTCGGGTATGATTCATCCCAATATGGCAACAATGCTTGTTTTCGTAACAACCGACGCCGCGATTTCTCCCGCAATGCTTCAGAAGGCATTGAGCGAGGATGTGAAGGATTCCTTCAATATGGTCAGCGTTGACGGTGACACCTCAACCAACGATATGGTTTCAGTTCTTGCAAACGGTATGGCAGGTAACGAAGAAATCACAGAAGAGGGTGCGGATTATGATGAATTCTGCAAGGCTCTCAACGCAGTTACAACCTATCTTTGCAGAATGATTGCAGGCGACGGCGAAGGCGCAACAAAGCTCCTCGAATGCATCGTTACAGGCGCGGAATCAAAGGAAATTGCAGTTACCGTTTCAAAGTCAGTCATCTGCTCATCTCTTTTCAAGGCAGCTATGTTCGGCGCTGATGCAAACTGGGGCAGAGTTCTCTGCGCAATCGGTTACAGCGGCGCAGATGTTGATGTAACAAAGATTGATGTTGCATTCAAGTCCGTTGCAGGCGAAATCGTTGTCTCCGTCGGCGGGCCAGCGCTTGAATTCAGCGAAGAAAAAGCAAAAGAAATTCTCACAGAAAAAGAAATTCAGGTGCTCATCAACCTCAAGAGCGGTGAGAGCAAGGCAACCGCATGGGGCTGCGACCTGACATATGATTATGTTAAAATCAACGGCGATTACAGAACTTAAGTAACGGAACATAAGGTGAATAAAATGGAAATTTCAAATGCACAGAGAGTAAGAGTCCTCGTTGAGGCTCTGCCCTATATTCAGAAATA
Source organism: Acutalibacteraceae bacterium (assembly GCA_045634985.1). GTDB lineage: Bacteria > Bacillota > Clostridia > Oscillospirales > Acutalibacteraceae > CAG-177. Next base: position 5,078 of record JAZRBF010000033.1, read on the forward strand.
TTCAAACAAAACAGTTGTTATCAAATACGGCGGCAACGCTATGATAAACGAAGACCTCAAGGATGCTGTTATGGGCGATGTTGCGCTTCTTTCACAAATCGGCATCAAGGTTGTTCTTGTTCACGGCGGCGGTCCCGAAATCACCGATATGCTCGGCAAGGTCGGTAAAGAAAGCAAGTTTGTTAACGGTCTTCGCGTAACCGACAAGGAAACTGCGGATATCGTTCAGATGGTGCTTGCAGGCAAGGTCAACAAGAGCCTTGTCAGCCATCTTCAGAGCAAGGGCTGTAAGGCAGTAGGCGTTTGCGGCGCAGACGGTCACCTTATCAAAGCAGAGATGAAGGATGAGCAGCTCGGTTATGTAGGCGAAATCACAGAAATCAACACCGATGTTATCAATGACCTGCTTGAAATGGGCTATGTTCCCGTTGTTTCAACAACAGGCTTTGACAATGAAGGTAATGTTTACAATATCAACGCTGATACAGCTGCCGCAAAGATTGCAGGCGAGCTTTGCGCAGAGAGTATGATTTCAATGACCGATATTGACGGTATCCTTCGCGATAAGGATGACCCCTCAACTCTTATTCCCAAGATTTATGTCAGCGAAATTTCAGAGCTTGTCAATGCAGGTATCATCAAGGGCGGTATGATTCCCAAGATTGATTGCTGCAAGGAAGCAATCCGCAGAGGCGTTAAAAAGGTGTTTATCATCGACGGCAGAGTGCCTCATTCGTTGCTGATTGAAATTCTCACCGATGAAGGTATCGGCACAATGTTTGTGCAGAGCTGAGAAAGGATAAAAAATGAGTACTGTCATTAAAGATAAAGAATATGTTGCAGGTACATATGCGAGATTTCCTCTTGAAATCACAGAGGGAAACGGTGCACTGATGTATGACGAAGAGGGCAACGAATATATCGACCTCGGAAGCGGTATCGCGGTTAACAGCTTCGGTATTGCTGATGATGAATGGCTTGAAGCAATAACCGTTCAGGCATCAATGCTCGGTCACACCTCAAATCTTTATTATACCAGACCCTGCGTTGACCTTGCGGAGATGCTCTGCAAGAGAACGGGCATGAAGAAGGTTTTCTTCTCAAACTCGGGCGCAGAAGCTAACGAATGCGCAATCAAGACCGCGCGTAAGTGGGCGCTTGTCAATAAAGGCGAGGGCAACCACACAATCATCACCCTCAAAAACAGTTTCCACGGCAGAACAATCACAACTCTTGCCGCAACAGGTCAGGATACCTTCCACACCGATTTCGGACCTTTCCCCGAGGGATTTATTTACGCCGAAGCAAATAATCTTGATTCCGTCAGAGAACTTGCCGAGCAGAATAATTGCGCCGCAATTATGATGGAAACCGTTCAGGGTGAAGGCGGAGTTTATGTTCTTGACGATGAATTCGTCAAGGGTGTTTGCGAAATTGCCAAGGAAAAGAATATGCTTGTTATCATCGACGAGGTGCAGACAGGCAACGGCAGAACAGGTAAGCTTTACGGCTATATGCATTACGGTATCACTCCCGATATCGTTTCAACAGCAAAGGGTCTTGCAGGCGGTCTGCCTCTCGGCTGCACAATGCTCGGCGAAAAGGTGCAGGATATCCTCACTCCCGGCTCTCACGGCTCAACCTTCGGAGGCAACCCCATCTGCTGCGCAGGTGCGTTGAGCATTCTCTCAAGACTTGATGATGAGATGCTCACATCTGTTTGCAAGAAGAGCGAATATATCATCTCAAGGCTCAACGGAGTCAAGGGCGTCAAGGGCGTTTCGGGCAGAGGACTTATGCTCGGCATCGAATGCGAAAAGCCTGCAAAGGATGTTATCGCCGCCGCGATGAAAAAGGGCGTTCTCGTATTGAGCGCAAAAACAAAGGTGCGTTTGCTTCCGCCCCTCAACATTCCCTTTGAGCTTCTCGAAATGGCAATGGATAAACTGATTGAAGCAATTGAAGAATAAAAGACGGCTGTTTTGCGGAGCAAAGACAAAAGAAACAAAATAAAATGTTAAAAGGCTTACAAGGGATTTGATTCACCTTTGTAAGCCTTTTGTTTTAGTGTTTATTTAGTTCTGATTTCGGGACTCTTGAGAATGCCTACTTCCTTGAGGATATATTCATAGCTCCATTCGTCCTCTGTTGTGCGCCATGCATCGGGGCCGTGCCACTGGCGTGCGGCGTTTGCCATATGCACTGCGCCGAAGCAGTTGAAGCGGTTGCCGTAGAGGGTGATGTCAACCTTGTGGTTGCCCTCTGAAAGTCCGCTGATATCAAGGGTGTAAGGCGGATAAGCGATGTCGCCCTTCTTTTCGCCGTCAACCCTGACATCGATGATTGCGCCTCTGTATCTTGTTGCTTCAATCTTCATTTCAGAGCCTTCAACATCGAGATGATAGGTGATGTTGCCGCCGTAGAAGGGCATACCCTGATTTACGATTGAGCCGAAGCCGATTTTTTCGGGCATCGGGATGATAGTTGCCTTTCTGCCTGCAACATTTACGCCGAAATTGCCGAGAAGATAGCACCACTCGGTGTTAGTGCGTTTGCCGATGGGCAGGGTGACCTCAAGAATATTTTCGCCTTTGACGATATCTGTAAGTCTGACAGTTTTGATGTCCTTGTCTGTAAACCAGCCGACGATATCATTCGGGATTTCGTTGCCGTTGAAAACAATCTTTGCATTTTCGGCATCTTCAAGAGCAAGCATTGCTCCTGCGCAGTCGATAAGGCTGTTGATTGTGAAGCGAAGAGTAAGTGTGTGCTCGGGAGGCTCGTTTTCAACAACCCAGGGCTGCGGTACACTGCCGCCTCTTTCGGGCAAACCGATAATCTTTCTTGCAACATTGTCAAGACGGAGAATTTCTTCCTCATCCATATATTCGCCGTCATCAACTCTGAATTCAGCCATATCAAGAAGAAGTACATTAGGCTCGGAGAGGGTGAAGGGCACGAATGCAGGAAGTCTGACTGCCTTTTTGGTGTTTTCAGCTTCTTCAACCTTTGCGGAAGAATCGCTCTTGCCGTCAACAAGCTTGAGAAGAAGGCTGTCATATTCAAACATCTCTCGGCTGATAACCGTATTTCCGCCGATGTATTCGTATTCGGCATTTTCGATTTCGCCGTTAAGGGTGTTGTAAATATAGGGAGTGAATTCGCCCTTGACGGTTATGCGCATATCTCTGCTTCTGACCATATCTTTATTGTAAGGCTCACAGCAACGGCTGATGAAGAGCCAGTTGCAGCCGTTATCGCGGCGAAGCTGATAGATGAATTCATCGGAGAGTTTGCCGTTTTTTTGGCGAAGAGTGACGGTGCGATTATCGTCGAGCGCGGTGAGAAGCTTCTCTCTGTCGAAGGGGATAACCTGCGATTCGGCATAGAGTTTTTTACCTCTGTCAGATTCAACGCCGTCTTCAAGGAAGGGAGCGTTACCCATAAAGATGAGTTTGCCGCCTGCATTGCGGAATGCTTCGAGTCTTTCGAGCGTTGTTGCTCGGAGAGTTTCGCAGTCGGGCACAACAATTGCGTCGTATTCCATCTTACCAACCTTGAGAGGAGCAGAGCCGCTTTCGCAAAGAGTGGGAAGAAGAGATTCGCTGATGTAGTTGAAGTCGATGCTTCCTTTGAGCAGCCACTTTGCAAGGTTAAGGAATTTCTCGTCCATTGAGCTTCTGATGAGGTCTGTTTTATCGTTGGGACCCCAATGAAGCCAATAGCTTTCAACGGGATGGATAACGCCGACCTTGACAACGGGTTTACCTCTTGTGAGGGCGGTGTTGACTCTTGCGAAATGGTCTTCAACATATGAGAATTTTGTGTACCAGGGTGACTGATAATGGATTGAAGCAGGGTAGTCGCGCTTTGCTTCGCCGCCCATTGCGACCCAGGAAAGGTGAGGCACTCGGATTGTTACGCCAAGACAAGCCTGCCAGTCACCGTGGAGCTTATAGCCTCTGAAATCATAGTCCCAGCCTGTAACTCCGTAAAGTTCGGAGAGCATACCTTCGTAGCCGAACTGATGAACGGCGGACTGTGCCTGCTTTGCGGTTGTGAATTCAAAACTTGCGCAGAGCATATCGATGCCGGGCAGGTCGAAGCCTCTGTAGGAGCGCATTGCGTCGCCGAGAGCGGCGGTCTGACTCTCAAGGGTAGGCTCTTCCATCATATGACCTGTCAGCGCAATTCCGTTTTCTCTGCACCACTTACCGCAGGTATCCGCAAATGCATCCGCAAATCTTTCGGAGATGTGGTCGTGATAGCGGTAACGGGCGAGTGAAGTTTTGTTATCGGGTAAATCCCAGAAAAGCTCGGGGATTGTGGGAAGAATATCGCAGCCGTACTGCGCTTTATATGTTTCGGGGATATCGTCTGTCCAGGGAAGGAGGACATCGGATTTGTCGGTTGAGTTGGGAAGCTGACTCTTTCTTGTAAACTGCGGCTCATCTGTGAAAATCGCAGGAACAGTTTCTCCGAAGCCGTAGCCGACCTTTTCTTTGTATTTATCGTGAGTTACCTCAACAAAACGGTTGACAGCTTTTTTGCTGAGTGTATCGAGGTAAGTCTGATTGTTATACCAGGGTGAGGGAGCGTGGATTTTAAGGTAAGCATACCATTTTGTACCCTTCGCTTCATCATCCTCGCCGATCATATCGTAACTTTCAAGGCATCCGTCTGCATCGAGCACGATATCGTAGCAGGCGATGAGATAGCCCTTGCCGCTTCTGCCGCCCTCTGCTCTTGAATCGATTGTGTCTGCCTCAGCCGCACCGCTGTTATCGCAGGGCTCGGTTGTCAGAAGCAGGCATCTTGCTCTGTATTCCTCATCTTTTGTGACAAGTCCGCCTGCAGCGCCCGAAGGCCAGCGGTCTTCGTCATAAAGCCAGGCAAGCATTTCTTCCTTGTCTGCCTTATCAACGCAGTCCTTGATGAGCTGCATAAATTCTTCGGAAAGATAATTTGTGGACATACCTGTACGCACATGCATATGGAAGCCGCCGAGACCCATTTCTTTAAAAATCTCAATCTGGCGAAGAAGTTCCTCACTTTTGAGGTCGCAGTTCCACGCCCAGAAGGGAGTGCCTCTGTATTCGCAGGTGGGATTTCTGAAAAGCTCCTGAGTCAGTTCAGGCGCAGAATTCTTTTTATAAAGCATATATTTTCTCCTTCACCTTAATTTTCGGGGTGTTTGCAAAGGGGTTTGTCTTCGCTCGGGGTATTCCAGTTGATGAAATTGTTTCTCTTTGCGTGATACCATTCCATCTCAAATATCTTTGCGCTGTCATCAACAGGCACATAAAGCTGATTTCTTACAAAATAAGCTTCGCCGCTCATTTCAACAGTACCGAGGTCGGTCATCGCCTTGTTGCTGCCGTTGGTAAACAGAGCGTGATGACCGTAGGCTTCGCAGTAAAGGGTATCCTTTTCTTTGATAACCTTGCCGCCGATATACTGAAGCACAACGCCGAAGGGTGCATACCAGATTCCGTCCTTCTGCTGCGCATAAAGTTCGCGCGCAATCAGTTCAAGCATATCGCCCTTGAACGCCATTTTAGTCCAGTCCCAGGTGGGCGCGAGTGCGTGGGGGAAAATCATATCCTTATCCTTGTCAATCGTCATCATATCAACGATTCTGCCGTCTTCCATATATGTGGTTGCGGTGAGGACATTGCCGTCGATTTCAACAAGGGTGTAAGCACCCATTCTTTCTTCCTGCGGATAGAAAGCGCAGTGCCAGATTTTGCGTGCATTTGAGTGATAGATGTTACCGCCGCCGTTACCTGTGATATAGTTGATTGTACCCTGCGAAGGTCTGTCAAACATTTCGTCATCCTTAAGAGGATATGTTCTTGCAAAGGAATGCTCGTGACCTGCAAAGAGAATGTCGAGTCTGCCTTCTTCAATCGGTTTACGCAGCCAGGGATAGGCATCGTTATTCTGACCTTCGGGCATAACGGGATAAATCGGGAAATGATATGCGCCGAGCTTCCAGGTTTTGTCACTCTTCTGCAAATCTTCATATGCCCAGGGAGCAACTTTATAGGGTGCGTTGATGCCAAGCACAAGGAAATGAGTGTTGCCGTAGTCGAATGAATAGTTTTCGCCTGTATATCCCTCGGGGCCGTTGTCGGGATAAACACCACCGAACTGGAAATCAAAGAAATCCGCGTGCTCAAGGTAGAATTTACCTGTCGGCTCGGGGAAATAGGTGATGTATCCGCGATTATCGTGGTTGCCCGTTGTCATCATATAGGGTCTTGATTCAACAATACCCTTGAGGCATTCAAACATACCGTTCCATTGCAAATCGTTCTGTCCGTTATCGCAGTTATCGCCTGCAGTGAAGATGAATTTGCATTCGGGGTGGCGGTCAAGCGCAGTTTTCAGCATCCTGTTGACGCACGAATAATCGGGCAGATGGCAGGGGTCACCCTTCTGATGGTCGGCGATGACAATGAAGCTGAATTTTCCGAGGTTTTCAGGCTCTGTTTCAAAGGTGAATTCCTCACTTCTGATTGTATCTGTGCCGACAGAGTATGTGTATTTCGTTCCGCTTTTCAGACCCTTGAGCTTTGCCCAGTTGTAGCGGCTGATGTCGATATCTGTTTCTTTGATTTCGGAAACTGCATCAACTCTGACAACGGAATCCGAGCCTACCTCGTGATAAAGCACGAAGCCTGCTTCGGTTTCGGCATCGGTGCGCCACATAACGCCCATTTCGCTTTTAGCATCGCCGCAGAAAGCGAGCATAATGTGGTCGGGCGAGGCGGTTGAGCCTCTTTCGGGTTTATAGAAATTGCCGTTTTCGTCTTTCATAATAAAATCTCCTATAAAAAGCTATACAAGATAATTTTAGTAATTGTGTATAGATTTGTCAATAATTTAATAACTCTTTTTAAACATTTTTCTGTCAGTCTTGCTTTTTTATTTAATATAATATATAATACATAATGCGATATTCTTATTCGGGGGGTTCGTTATGAACAAATTCAAAAAAATCTTATCGCTTATTTTAACCTTGCTGATGACTTTCTCTTGCTTCGGCATTCTTGCAAACGCGGCAGGTGAAAATAATCTGAGCTTCTATTACAATGAGATGGAGGAATATTTTGTTGTTTCGTCCTGCAACAAATATGCTTACGGCGAAATCAACATCCCTGCTACATATTATCAATCGGGCGTAGGTACAAAGCCTGTTGGCGAGATATCCTACGGCGCATTCAAGGATGCGGAAACTATAACAAAGGTCACCATTCCTTCAAGCATCAAAAAGGTCGGCGACTCCGCTTTCGAAAACTGCGCTTTGCTCAAGGAAGTTGTTTTTGAGAATGCAGATTGCACAATCGGCATCGCGGCATTCCGCTATTGCTCGAGCCTCGATTCAATCACTCTTCCTTCGTCGCTCAAGGCAATTCCGATTGAATGCTTTGCCGCCTGTACTTCGCTGAAAAGCATTGAAATCCCGTCAACTGTTACCGTCATCGGCAAAGAAGCATTCAGAAAATGCTCCGCTTTTAAGACGGTTACTGTCCCTGCAAGCGTTACATCAATCGATATCAATGCATTTCTCGGCTGTTCATTGGTTGAAAATTATGTTGTTGCTTCAGGCAACAAGAAATATAAAGCCGTTGACGGTATTCTTTTCGATATCAAAGGCGAAACTCTGATTCAGTATCCCAACGGCAAAAGTGCAACGCAGTATTCTGTGCCGTCAGGCGTTAAAACAATCGCTGATTCGGCTTTCGGTTCAAATACAAAGCTTACAAAGATTACTCTTCCTGAAGGTGTGAAAACAATCAGCGAATATGCATTCAACCTTTGCTCTGCACTTTCAGAAATCAATCTTCCGTCAACTGTAACCGAAATCGGTGCGCAGGCATTCGGCGGATGCAAAAATCTCAAGGAAATCACTCTTCCTGCAGGGCTTGAAAGTTATTCGGGTGCATTCTATAATTCAGGACTTGAAACCGTTATTCTTACTGACGGAATTGATTTAATTGATGAAAAAGCATTTGAAAAATGTGCTTCACTTAAAAGTGTTACAATTCCTTCGAGCTTATCGGATATCAGAATGGGCGCGTTTGACGGTTGCACATCTCTTGAAACACTTGAACTCAGATCACATATAGCCTACATAGACAAAAACGCGTTTCTCAACTGCCCGAAGCTTGTTATCAGATTGGATGAGAGCTCACTTGTGCATAAGATGGCTGAGGATAACGGCTGGAAGTATGAGTTTATTGAATCTGTTGTTGAGAATGATATTGCTTCAATTGAAATCAAAACTCTTCCCTCAAAGCTCACCTACACAGCGGGCGAAAAAATCAACACAAGCGGTATGGTGCTGACCGTTACTTACGAAAACGGTGAATACACCTTCGTTACAAGCGGATTTGAGCTTGACACACAGTATGCAACGGGTACAGGCAAAAAGACCGTCAATGTTACATACAAGGGCAAATCAACTTCGTTTGATATAACCGTAACCACACCTGTTGAAAAAACAATTGTCGGAATGAGTATCAGCAATCTGCCCGATAAAACTGCTTATTACTATAAAGAGAGCCTTTCCGCAAGCGGAATGAAGCTCATTGTTGAGTATGATGACGGCTCAACCGAAACCGTAACCTCGGGCTACACATTGTCTGAAACCACCTTCAAAACAGTAGGTACACATAAAATCACCGTAACTTACAAGGGATTTACCGATGATTTCTCCGTCAATGTCAGCTATGCCTGGTGGCAGCTTATAATTATGTATTTCCTGCTCGGTTTCCTCTGGTATTGATAAAATTAAAAGACTGCTTCGGATGAGGCAGTCTTTTTTATTTATTCGGATTTTTCTTCTTTTTTCTCTTTGACATCGGTATTCATCGAGTTTCTGTAAACAACGAAGCGGCAGTAGAGATATTCGGTTACAAGGTTAACTGCCATTGTGCCTGCCTGAATGATATATTCGTTGATATGGCCTGAAAGTGCGTTTGTCCACCAGGTTGAAAGGGGAGTGAATACAAGATAGAAAAGAGCAACTTTCAGCATCGCAACGGGTACGTTTGCGGCGGATTTGAAGGTGAATTTTCTGTTGAATGTGAAATTCCAGAGCACCGAAAGCACAAGCGAAAACAGATATGACCACATATGCTTTATTTCAAAAACTTCCATAAACAGCGCGAAGGATGCCATCTGAATGATTCCTGCAGAGCAGGAGAAAAATGCAAATTTGACAACCTGAATAATGTTTTCTTTTGTGGAAAGCTTCTGATTATTTTCTTCCATTTTTATTTTCCTCTCTTTCATATTTGTTCATCAGGGTTGCGACCTTGCAGGCTCTGTTATATGCCGCGGCGAAATATAATTCGGGTTTCATCAGCTGATAGGCATCGTTATCAAATCTGTCAGGTTTGCTGCGGATGCTCAATTCAAACGAAAGCGGAGCAGAATAGTTTGCCAGAGCGAGTCTTTTCGCAACGGAATCCCAATCGGTTACGCCGTCAAAGGGAAGCAGATGCAGGTCATCGTGCCAGGTGCGCACACCCGAATAATCGCTCACTCCGAGATTATCGTTGAGATGGGTGCAGACAAGTCTGTTACCGTAAAGAGCCGCCATATCCTTGCTGTAGTTATAGCAAAGCTCGTGACCTGTATCCCAGCAGAAACCGACGCTCTTTTTATCCTTGAATTCATCCATCAGAATCGCGAGATATTCATCACCCTCTGTGTTTTCGAGGGCAAGGGTTATGCCGAGCTCTGCAGCTCTGTCGGCAACAGCGCCGTAGTGCTCGATGCCTGCCTGAGTTGAAACGAGGGAATCGTCATAGCCGATGAATGCATGGGTTACCATAACGGGGATTTCGTGTTTTGCGCAGACTTCAAGACATTCAAGAAGCTCATCCTTTGCGGCATCTCCCTTTTCGGTTGCCTGCCATAAATCGTAGCTTTTGGTGAAGGGCGCGTGGTATGAGGGGATTTCCATCCCAAGCTCTTTCGCGAGGGTAACGAGCACCTCAACGGGTGCGTGCCGATTGCAGTCATCAATAAAAAATGCTTCAAAACCTGCGTTTTGCATCATCCTGACCTGCTCGGTATACGGCATATCGAAGCCCTCAATGATTCCCAGGCAAAGCTTGCGGTTATACATTAATATATACCCCCTTGGTATCGTCTTTTTTAATGGTAAACCTACCGAAGAAAAATGTCAATACAATTGACGAATTATCCTGCGTATGTTACAATTTCTGTATCATCAGACGGAGGGATAACTATGGGAATTATCATTGGTGTAGGCGGCGGAAGATATGATGACCGTGAGGTTATGCCGATTTTTGAGCGCATTGTTGAATTGAGCGGCAAGAGTAACCCGAAGGTGCTTTTTGTACCGACAGCAGGTTTCGACGATATGGAAGGCGACGAGGTCATTTTTGCCCTTTTTGAGGAGCTTGGTGCATCGGTTTCACCGCTTTTGCTGACGGACGAATCGCTGACCTATGCCGAAATTGAGGATAAAATTCTTTCAAGTGACATCGTCTATGCAGGCGGCGGCAATCTGAAATTTCTTATGGATACCTGGAAGAAAACAGGCGCGGATGCGGCATTTCTCAAAGCCTACGAAAAGGGCGTTATCCTCTCGGGTTACAGCTCGGGGTCGATGTGCTGGTTTGCGGAAGGTTACGATGATTGCGGCGAAAATCACGAGTTTATGTTTGTTGATTGTCTGGGAATTCTGCCCTATTGCAACTGTCCTCATTATGAGAGCGGTTACTGGCAGACTTTCAAAGAAGCGGTCAGAGGCAGAAGCTATTCGGGCCTTGCAATCGAAAACGGCGCGGCATTCATCTATAACAACGGCGAATGCTCAACTATGTGCGGAAATGACGGCGGAAGCGTCTTGATTCTGGATAAGGAAAAGGACTTTTCAGAGGAATTATTTGCCTGAAAGCACATATATAATGTATATTAATATAATACTATATATAGTATATAACAGATTTGAATTCACAACTCCGTATCGTGCGATACGGGGTTGTTTTTTTCGCGGAATATGTTTTTCGGCTCTTTCATATACTTGACGGGGAGGTGAAAAAGAAAAAGTATGCATTACAGGTGATTTATGGTCAATAATATGATTGAAAGTGTCGGTTTCTGAATTTATCAATATTGCGATAAACCTCTGTTTTAATTCCATAAAAGAAAAATGTAACCATTTTTTACACTTTTGTAACCATTTGTAACTTTTTCTGTTTTCTACAAAGGAAATACCAATTTTTGACAAAAACCCACAGGGCACAACTTGCATTTAAATATCAATTTGGGAAAAATTGTAAATAAGCTTGTGCAAAATAGACAAAAAATCATTCTCAAGAAATTTGACAAATCAAACTTTTGTCAATATAATAGCAAGCGTTGCAAAAGGAAATCGAGGAAAGCCCCGAATAATTGCCGCAAAAAAGCGTCAATTACTCGCTTGAGACAGACCAAAAAATTACTAATGCGCAAAATAAGGAGAAATTTTATGTTTAAGAAATTGCACTCCGAGGCAATGGAATCGCATAAAAAGAGCTTCCGTATTCTGACGGCGGTCATTACTGTGATTTTTGTGTGTTCCGTAACCGTTACCGCGTTTGCGGCTGCCAACTCGGCATTATCGGTTGAGATTGTTGACGGAGAAAAAAGCATAACGGTTTCAGCTAAGGCAACAAACCCCTATGAGGTTGTTGCGGATGCAGGTATCACGCTTGGCGCGAATGATAAGCTGATTCTTTCATCTTACAGCGAATCCGTTGGCGGCAAAATCGTAATTGACAGAGCAAAGATTGTCAGAATTGAAGATGACGGTCTTGTGGGCTATTATGTCGGTTACGCAGAAACACTCGGAAATATCCTCGCTTCAAATGAGGTTGTCCTCAATGACGGAGATATTCTTGATGTTGATAAGAGTGAGCCCATTTTCGACGGAATGAATGTTTTCATCAAGAGAGCATTCGGCGTCGGTATCGAATATGACGGCACAGCAATCACCCTCTCAATTGCAGACGGCACCGTTGCCGATGCACTTGAAGCTGCAGGAATCGTTCTCGGCGAGCACGATATTGTTACCCCTGCTCTTGACACAGTGCTTGATGATTACACAAACATTGAGATTCAGAGAGTCAAGTATGATTCCCTCGTTGAGCTTGAAGAGATTGACTACGAAATAAAGCGAGTTGAGGATTCAAGCATTTCTGTAGGCAACAAGAAGGTAACAACAAAGGGCGTTAACGGCGAAAAGAGCGTGACATATACTGCAAAGTATATTGACGGCGTGCTTGTTGAAAAGACATTTGTCAGCGAAGAAACAGTCAAAGAGCCTGTTGATGAAATCATCACAGTCGGCACAAAGAAGATTGATACTCTCTCCGCTTATAAAAACACAACCGCTCCCATTTCGGAGCTCAAGACTCCCTCTGACCTTAAGCTTGATAAAAACGGAATCCCCGTTAATTATAAGAGCAAAACTCCTGCAAAGGCAACTGCATACACAGGCGACCCTGCAACAGCATCGGGCAGAAAGCCTATGGCAGGCCATATCGCAGTTGACCCCAAGGAATATCCTTACGGCACAGAGCTTTACATCGTTTCTGCAGACGGAAGCTATGTTTACGGCTATTGCATTGCCGCTGATACAGGCGGATTTGTTGAGATGGGTAATACCGATGTTGACCTCTACCTCAACAACGAAGATATGTGCTATAACTGGGGCAACAGAGATATCATTATCTACGTTCTCTAAAAAATAAAGGGGATGTAAAAAAAGCGCAGACCGCATAAAACAATATAAATCAAGGGGTTTCGGCAGGTTATAAAACTGCAGAAACCCCTTAAAATATTTAAAAAGTACAAAATTGTTATTTGTTTAATGTTTTATGCTACGAACAAACCTCGCCACTCGACGTACTTATGTACGCCTTCGGGCAAGCAAAACAAGGCTGAAGCCTTGTTTCTGCTCGGTTTGTCCGTTCTGCATCTTTTTTTCCTATCCCCTTAAAAAAGGCTGTAAAAAAACTTTCGTTTTTTACAGCCCCTTTTTCTTTTATTTTGTTAAAAATTCTTTGATTTTACCGAGCATTTCTTCGCCTGTTTTTCTGCCGATATTATAAACTCTGCGAAGTTCTTCAGGGTCGCGGCAAACAGGCTTGATGTTGAGCGCAACGGGAGGTCTGATAACCAGAATTTCGCCGTTTCTTTCGCGCTCCTCGATGTATGCAATTGTTTCGTTGTAGTCATTATGACGGTTTGCAAGAAGCTCGGCAACCTTTGGGTAATCTTTAAGCACGCGGCGGATTATCGGCACGAGCTTGTTTTTCTGCTTGACGAAGCCTTTCGGCTGAGTGAGGATAACGATGTTTCGGTTGTAACCGATGCTCTCAAAATAGCGAAGAGGAATCGAATCCGCAATTCCGCCGTCAAGAAGTTTTCTGCCGTCAACCTCAACAGGTTTTGCGGCAAGGGGGAGGGAAGCTGATGCCCTGAACCACTCAAGCTCATTTTCGCTTGTGCCGCATTTGTGATAAATCACTTCGCCTGTTTCGATGTCTGTGCAGACAACATAGAATTCCATCGGATTGCTCACGAAGGTTTCTTCGTCAAAAAGGTCAAGCTTCTGCGGAATTTCAACATAGCAGAATTCAGCGCCGAAAAGATTGCCTGTTTTGATCAGAGAGCGCAGACTCGCGTATCGCGGATCTTTGCAATAAGTGCTGTTATATCGGATAACTCTGCCCGGCTGATTGGATTTGTAGTTGCAGCCGAATGCTGCGCCTGCAGAAACACCGATTGCGCCGTCAAGTGTTATTCCGTTTTCCATCATTATGTCGATGACGCCTGCGGTGAACATTCCGCGCATTGCGCCGCCTTCCATAATGAGTCCTGTTTTAATTTCCATAATCAAAGGAGTTCGTCAAAGAATCTGATGTTTGAAGCTTCAGCTTTGAGTTCGCCTGCCTGAATCTTCTTGATGATTTCAACGATTTTATCATTAATGGGAGTGGGAACATTGCATTTCTTGCCCCAATAGCAAACAACACCGTTGATTGCGTCGATTTCGCAGGGCTTGCCGTTGCGAAGGTCCTGAAGCATTGAGGGAACGATTGCTCTGTGCTTCTTCATTGCGATGGGGATGAGGAATTCGCCGAATGCACGCTTGATGGGGTTGGTGTAATAGAAGAGTTTTGTGATATCCTTGCCCTGAACGGGAACGAATTCTGCACCTGTTGCGCGGCCGACATCGATGCATTCCTTCATGCAACGGATTGCAACCTTGCGTGCGTCCTTGACTTCGGAAACATCGCCGAAGCAACCGCCTACAACTGTGCCGAGGCCGGAATAGGTTGCGTTGATGAGAAGCTTTGACCATCTTGCGCCGATAAGGTTTTCCTCAAAGTGGACGGGACACATCTTTTCAAGAAGTTCTTTTACCATATTGAACTGTGCGTCTGTGATGCCGTCCATCTTGCCCATATGGAAAGAAAGGCTTTCGGGTTCGCTTGTGAGTGTGCATACGCCGGGCTCATCAAGTGATGCGCCCCATTCAACTGTGCAACCCATTGTTCTGTTTTTGCCGACGATTTCTGCAATGCCGGGCTCGGGGATACCGTTCTGAAGAGTAACGATAACGCCGTCTTCTGCAAGGAAGGGCTTAAGGAAGGTAACAACTTCGGGGTTGAGAAGCTGTTTTGTCATAAGAAGAATAACATCGTAAGTGCCTGTCATTTCGTCAGGAGTGAGAGCAGTAACGGGGACGGTGATGTCAACCGTACCTCTGATGTGAGCGCCTTTTTCATTAAGTGCGGCAACGTGAGCCTTGTTGCGGTTGATGAGGTCAACCTGAGCTCCGTTTTTTGTCATATAAGCGCCGAGAACAGTGCCGAGAGAGCCTGCGCCGTAAATTGCACATCTCATAGTAAAAACCTCCGTTTATAAAAATATTTACAAAAAACATTATATCAAATCATACATTTTATATCAAGACAGGGCGCAGAATTTTTTTCTGAAAGGCAAGGTTTTTTGACAAAAAACGGCAACAAAAAATTTTTTGAAAAATTTTAAAAAAAGTGTTGACAAATCGAAAAACATATAATATAATAAACAAGCGCTTTTGAGAGCGCACTGATATGGCGGCATAGCTCAGTGGCTAGAGCAACCGCTTCATACCCGGTAGGTCGTGGGTTCAAATCCAACTGCCGCTACCATATAATTGGCCCGGTGGTCAAGCGGTTAAGACACCGCCCTTTCACGGCGGTAACACGGGTTCGAGTCCCGTCCGGGTCACCACAAAAAACCTCTTTTGTTGAAAAACAAAAGGGGTTTTTAATTTAGTGCGTGCAATATATCATTGCAAGGAATGTAAAGAAACTGAAAAAGTATTGTTTTCTGTTTCGGAATACGGCATATAAAATCAACGCCCTGAAGGTTTTGAGCCTTCAGGGTGTTTTTGTTCATTTATTAATAATCTCTGCCGCTTTTTCAACATCCTCTGCTGTCCAATCGGGATTGATTGCGATATATGCGGTGCGTGAGAGCAAATCGAGTGTTTTCGGGCACATATCCATTGAATAATCGTGCTGAAGTCCCTCGTTTTGCTTCATCAGGAAGGGGTCGAGAGCAGGGTGGTGTGCACCTCGTTTTTCCATAATCTGCGTCCAATTGGTGTAGATGTGTTTGCCTGTATCAATGGGAATCGTTATGCCCAGACCTTCGGCAATGCATTTCTCCGCAAAAGCTCGGCATTCCTCTGCTGAATCGAAGCGGAGCGAAAGAGTTGTTGCGCAATCACCCTCGGCATCGTGTGAGGGTGCAACGGTAAGCTTGTCAGAAAGCTTTTCAATCAATGCAAACTTATTCTTGTGGAGGTCTGCGATGATGTCGGGCAGTTTCTTGAGCTGCTCTCGGAGAATTGCACCTGTTATATCGGAAATTCTGAATTCGGTGCCGCCGAAAAGAGGCTCGCTGATGCCGTCAAGCTGTGTGCCGAAGAAAGCAACGGCGCTTGAATCGTGATAAATCAACGCGCGCTCATAGATTTTGCGGTTGTTGGTCAGAAGCGCACCGCCTTCGCCTGATGAAAGCACCTTATAATAATTGAAACTGTATGCACCTGCGTCGCCGATGCTTCCGAGGAATCTGCCGCCGAATTTGCCGCCGATTGACTGGCAGGCATCTTCGACGATTGCGATACCGTTTTTCTTTGCGAGGTCACAGATTTCATTCATATTGCAGGGGAAACCCATAATATGAACGGGAATTATTGCCTTTGTATGCGCTGAAATCTTCTTTTCGATTTCAGCGATATCGATTGTGAGAGTTTCATCGATATCCGCGATAACGGGAATTGCTCCTACCGCCGTAACCGCAAGAGCCGTTGCAATATATGTGTAAGCAGGGACGATAACTTCGTCGCCGGGGCCGATTCCGAGTCCTACAAGCGCGCTGACAAGTGCGCCGAATCCCGATGACATCAGCAGACAATGCTCGCCGCCCATATATTTCTTGTATTCATTCTCAAAGTTGAGAACTTCACAGCCGCTTGAGTTGATTTTGAAAAAGTCCTTTGAATTGATTGCTCTTGCAACTGCATCAATTTCTTCTTTGCCTATTCTGTACATATGATTACCTCTTGGATTTATCACGCATAATGCGCAGATTTTCGTTTATGATGTTGTGGTCTGTGTTGTTTGCGAGAGGAAAGAGATGGCCGAAAAGGAAACAATCGACCTCGTAACCTCCTCTGCAAAGCTGGTCTTCGCTCGGCAGATAAACATTGTAGCCGTTTGTGCAGGAAAGACAGAGGGTGAACGGATAATCGGAATAATCGCGCAGACGCATAACTATTTCTGAAAACATCTCAAAGGGGAAGGGGATGAATACCACATCTCCGAGCGAAATGATTGTTTGTTCAAAAGTGAATGCATCCTCGGATTTACCGCCGTTTTGCAGATAATCCCTCACCTCGATATAATGCTCATATTCAAGGCGCTGAATATTGATGAGCTTTTCAGGCTCGGAGTATTCAGAGAGTTTTTTCTCAATTTCTTCAAGAGTGGGCATTGCCTTATATGGCAGACGAACGGTATCTGTGAAAATCTCAAGTTTGCCTGTATGATAACCGCATTTTGCCTTGTATGCTTTGATTGCATCCGATGCCGCAACTCCGCCAAGCTCTTCGGTATAACCGAGATTACCTGTTGTCTGACCGTTTGTAAGTCTTGGGCCTACATCTCCGATTGCACCGTTCCAGAATGCGGTGAGAGTTTGTGTTTCGTGCTCAAGGCGGTCAATCATAATTCCCGACCAATCGCGCGAAACTGCCGTTGCAAGACCTGCCGATGTGCCGTGGCAACCATAGTGGATGAGGTTAAGAATTCCCGTCTTTGTTTCGGCATTTCGGATTGAAACAACCGTCATATTCGGGTCGTAGCAGGCGTGATGATTCTGACCGAGACCGATATTTCCGTCGGGGAATTGCTCACGGCGGTTAACGCCGACCTCGCTGTGAGTAACTCCGACTGCAATTTCCGCAGGGGCAAGTGAGTCAAGAGCGTTTTTGCTTGCCTTGAGAATTGCAGGCAGGAAGATGTTATTATAATAAGGCATATCGATATCACCCCAACCGACAACGCCCGAAAGATTCGGCGCGGTGTGGGTGTGAGTGCTTGAAATCATAATGTTTTTTGAAGGTATAGCGCAGAATTCAGCGATTTTTTCAATCGTGATTTTGCAAAGCTCTGTCTGAATGTCGCCGATTTCAGCGGTTATCATCAGTGCAGTTTCGTTGCCTTGACGGATTGCAAGGACGGTTACCGAAAGGTCATCGTGCACCGATTCAGCGGCGATATCCGGTCGGTAGCCGTAAAGAAAAGTTCCGATTTCGGGGGTGGTTATTTCTCTTGCTGCGCCTGCAAGGAAAATTTCAGAGGTCATATTATCACTCCTTTTTATAATTCAATTATATACCTTCAAAATTTTTTGTAAATACCAAAAATGCAAATAAATAAAGAAAAAGGGCTGCCCGTAAGGACAACCCTTATGAATGTTTTGTTTACCAGATAGCCTTTGAAGCAATGTCTGCGAGTGCGCTCTGAATGAATTCATCAACGCTCTTTGCACCGATATCGCCTTCGCCTCTCTTGCGGATTGAAACTGCGCCGTCTTCGATTTCTTTATCGCCGACGAGAAGCATATAGGGAAGCTTCTGAAGCTGTGCTTCGCGGATTTTGTAGCCGATTTTTTCGCTTCTGTCATCAACGCTGACTCTGATGCCCATGCTCTCAAGCTTTGCGGCAACATTCTTTGCGTATTCGTGGTGACGGTCTGCGATGGGAAGGAGTCTGACCTGCTCGGGTGAGAGCCAGAGGGGAAGTGCACCTGCGAATGTTTCGATGAGATATGCAAGTGTTCTTTCGTAGCATCCGAGACTTGTTCTGTGGATGATATAGGGGAGCTTCTTCTGTCCGTCTGTATCTGTGTAGTACATACCGAACTTCTCTGCAAGAAGCATATCAATCTGAATTGTAACGATTGTATCCTCTTTGCCGAAAACGTTTCTGAACTGAATGTCAAGCTTGGGGCCGTAGAATGCAGCCTCATCAATACCGATTTCGTAGTTTACGCCGAGGTTATCGAGAATCTTGCCCATTGCATCCTGTGCTTCGTTCCACTGCTCTGCAGTACCTTCGTATTTAGCTGTGTTGTTGGGGTCCCACTGTGAGAAGCGGAATGTGCACTTATCAAGCATACCGACTGTGCTGAGGAAATATTTGCAAAGGTTAAGGCAACCCTTGAATTCTTCTTCAAGCTGGTCGGGACGGATAACAAGGTGTCCTTCGGAAATTGTGAACTGACGAACGCGGATAAGACCGTGCATTTCGCCTGATTCTTCGTTACGGAAGAGGGTTGAAGTTTCACCAAGACGCATGGGAAGGTCGCGGTAGCTTCTTGCGGCGTTGAGATAAACCTGATACTGGAAGGGGCAGGTCATAGGACGCATTGCAAGGCATTCCTTCTCTTCGTCATCGGGGTCGCCCATAATGAACATACCGTCGCGGTAATGATCCCAGTGACCTGAAATTCTGTAAAGATCTCTCTTGGCCATAAGAGGAGTTTTTGTAAGAAGATAGCCGTTTGCCTGCTCAACATCTTCTACCCAGCGCTGAAGGAGCTGAACAACTCTTGCGCCCTTGGGAAGAAGGATGGGAAGACCCTGGCCGATTGAGTCAACTGTTGTGAAGAAGCCGAGCTCTCTGCCGACCTTGTTGTGGTCGCGCTTCTTTGCTTCTTCGATTGCTTCAAGATGAGCTTCGAGGTCTTCCTTCTTTGTGAAAGCTGTGCCGTAAACTCTCTGGAGCATCTTGTTTTTGGAGTCGCCTCTCCAGTATGCACCTGTGCAGGCTGTAAGCTTGAAAGCCTTGACTCTGCTTGTGTCGGGGATATGAGGACCTGCGCAGCGTTCGTCGAATTCACCCTGCTTGTAGAATGAAATCTTTTCGCCGTTGTCTGCGTGTTCCTTGATGAGTTCAACCTTGAAGGGCTCGCCCTTTTCTTCCATCATTTTGATGGCATCTTCGGGGTCAAGCTCATATTTTTCAAGGGGAAGACCTTCTTTGACGATTTTCTTCATCTCTGCCTCGATTTTTTCGAGAACTTCGGGAGTGAAGGGTACATCAACATCAAAATCGTAGTAGAAGCCGTTTTCGATTGCGGGGCCGATTGCGAGCTTTGCAGCAGGGAAAAGTCTTTTTACCGCCTGTGCAAGGATGTGGGATGCTGTGTGACGAAGAGCGTATTTGCCGTCTGCATCGTCGAATGTAACGATTTCAAGCTCGCAGTCTTCGTTGAGAGCTGTTCTCAGGTCAGCAACCTTGCCGTTGATGCGGCAAACACAAGCTGCCTTGTAAAGACCCATACCGAGGTCTTTTGTGATTTCCATTGCGGTAATGCCGTTTTCGTATTCCTTGACGACGCCGCCTTTAAGAGTAACTTTTATCATCTTAAATCAGTCCTTTCTGAATTGTTAACTGTTATATAATCGGGTAAGGGCGAAGCCCTTCCTCAACTTTTCGCTCTTCATTTTTCACTATTCAATAAAAAACAAAAGCTCCACCCTGCAAAAACAGGATGAAGCATAATAAGCTCCACGGTTCCACCCGTAATTCCGATTGAAAAATCGGCTCTCTGACAGCTTTAACGCAGCTGATACGTCCGTTATTTTGACGGCTCTCGGCAGGCGGTAACCGAATGCGGAGTTTTTGCCGCCTTTTCAGCCAAGGGGCGGCTCTCTGGAAAAAACGCCGTTGCAAACAGCCTTCTGCCTCAACGATTTGTTGTTTGAAATTATATTATCACCGCCAACAATTAAAGTCAATAGAATTTTAATAAATATTCTATAAAAAACTTGACATTACTGTTATAAAAGTATACTATTAATACAATGGTGTTATATTGTGCCAAGAGGACTTCTTTTGAGTCCCGATACACCATTTATTGATTTTTATCGATAGTTTTATCGTTCTGCGGCAGGTTGCCGCAACCCTCAATGCAGTTGCGCGAAAAACTGCAAATATATTGTAAAGGAGGAATTCGCATAATTAAGCTTTGGATAGCTATTCTTATTGCCGTTGCAGCATTTGTGATTGCAGCTGTTGTTTTCTTTGTGCTCGGCGGTTTACATAGGAAGAAGGTTGCCGAGGCGGCTATCGGTTCAGCTGAACAGGAAGCAAACAAGATTGTCAGCGAAGCCATCGCAGCGGCAGAAGCAAAGAAAAAGGAATCAATCCTTGAGGCAAAGGATGAAATCCACAAACTCAGAGCAGAAGCTGAAAAAGAACTGCGCGAAAGACGTGGCGAAGTTCAGCGTATGGAGCGCCGAATCGCCCAGAGAGAAGAAGCTCTTGATAAGAAGAGCGACAATCTCGAAAAGAAAGAAGAAATTCTTGCAGACAAAATCAAAGCTGCAGAAGCTCGCCTTGAGGAAATTGAGAGCATCAAAAAGAGCCAGTTTGAAATGCTTGAAAGAATTTCAGGTTTCACAAAGGAACAGGCTAAAGAGTATATTCTCAGAACTCTTGATGAAGAGCTTGACCACGAAAAGGCTCTCAGAATTCAGGAGCACGAGCAGAGAACAAAGGATGACTGTGATGTTCTTGCAAGAGAAATTATCACAACTGCAATCCAGCGTTGCGCTGCTGACCACGCTGCAGAAGCAACCGTATCGGTTGTTGTTCTGCCCAACGACGAAATGAAGGGCAGAATCATCGGCAGAGAGGGCAGAAATGTCAGAACTCTTGAAATGATAACAGGCGTTGACCTTATCATTGACGATACTCCCGAAGCTATTACGGTTTCAAGCTTCGACCCCGTTCGCAGAGAGATTGCAAGACTTACTCTTGAGAAGCTCATTGCAGACGGCAGAATTCATCCCTCAAGAATTGAAGAAATGTACGAGAAAGCAAAGCGTGAGGTTGAGCAGACCATCAAGCAGACAGGTGAGCACGCTCTCATCGATGCAGGTGTCAATGGCGTTCATCCCGAAATCGTTAAGCTTATCGGTAAGCTCAGATACAGAACGAGCTACGGTCAGAATGTCCTCAACCATTCTCTTGAAGTTTCCTATATTGCAGGTCTTATGGCAGCGGAACTTGGCACCGATGTCAAGACAGCAAAGAGAGCAGGTCTTCTTCACGATATCGGTAAGGCTCTTGACCACGAAATGGAAGGTTCCCATGTTGATCTCGGCGTAGAATTTGCAAAGAGATATAAAGAAAACGAAACAATCCTCCACGCAATTCAGGCTCACCACGGTGAGGTTGAGGCAAAAACTCTTGTTGCTTGCCTTGTTCAGGCTGCTGATGCAATCTCAGCTGCAAGACCCGGCGCAAGACGCGAGGATGTTGAGAACTATATCAAGCGTCTTGAAAAGCTTGAAGAAATCGCAACATCATTTGAAGGTGTTGAGCGTTCATTTGCAATCCAGGCAGGCCGCGAAGTCCGTATTATGGTCAAGCCCGAGGTTGTCAATGATGACAAGATGGCTCTTCTTGCCCGCGAAGTTGCAAAGAAGATTGAAGAAAGCATGGAATATCCCGGCCAGATCAAAGTTCATCTTATCAGAGAAAGCAGATCCATCGATTTCGCAAAATAATTTTCCAAGGGGCTGCGCTTGCAGTCCCTTGATTTGGTTTAGTAAGGAGTTATTGTTGAATAATGAATATTCTTGTTATCGGTGATGTCGTATCATCAAAAGGGTGTGAATTCCTTCGCTCTGCTCTGCCTTCGTTCAAGAAGGTCAAGGGCATTGACCTTTGCATCGCAAACGGTGAGAATTCCGCCGTCGGTAACGGCATAACTCCTTTTTCCGCGCAGTATCTTTTTGACAGCGGAGTGGATTTCCTTACAACGGGCAACCATGTTTTCCGCCGCAGGGAAATGTATGATATGCTTGATGAGAGCGATTATATTGTCCGCCCTGCAAATTTTCATAAGAATAACCCCGGCAAAGGCTATGCAATCATCGATATGGGCTTCGTCAGAGTCGGCGTTATCAACCTGATGGGCAATGTTTATATGGACAGGTGCGACAATCCTTTTGCGGTTGTTGACGAAATCCTTCCCAAACTCTCGGATTGCAGAATCATCCTCGTCGATTTCCACGCGGAAGCAACTGCCGAGAAAAAGGCGCTCGGATATTATCTTGACGGCAGGGTAAGCGCTGTTTACGGCACCCACACCCACGTTATGACCGCCGATGCCACGATAATGCCCAAGGGTACGGCATATATAACCGATATCGGTATGACAGGCCCGAAGGTGTCAGTCCTCGGCGTTAAACCCGAAATTTCGATTGAGTGGCTCAAAACGAGTATGCCTGCAAGGTTTGACACCGCAGAAGGCGATTGCATGATGAACGGATGCATTTTTGAAATTGAAAACAAAACAGGTAAGGTTATCAACATCGAGCCTGTAACAATAGAATAAGGGTGGAGTTATGCAGAAATTATTGAGTTATATGCGCTCCGCCTGCCAACAATATGAAATGATAAAAGAAGGCGACAGAATCGCCGTCGGTGTTTCGGGCGGTAAGGATTCGATGGCTCTTCTTGCCGCGATGGCGGATTTGCGGCTTTTTTATCCCGAAAAATTCGAGCTCGTTGCAATAACTCTTGACCCGCGTTTCGGCGGTGAGGATGCTGATTATTCGGCAATTGAGGAGTTTTGCAGAGAGCGTAATATAGAATACATTATTAAAAGAACACAGCTTGCAGAGGTAATTTTTGATATCCGCAAGGAATCGAATCCCTGCAGTCTTTGCGCGAGAATGCGCAGAGGTGCGTTGCACGATGCGGCAAAAGCGGCAGGTTGCAACAAAATCGCGCTCGGCCATCACCTTGATGATGTTGCCGAAACATTCATAATGAATCTTTTCAACGGCGGTACACTTGATTGTTTTATGCCTGTCACATATCTCTCAAGAAAAGACATCTATATGATAAGACCGATGATTTTTGCCAGAGAAAGCGATTGCGCAAGAGTTGTGCGCAAGGGTGATTTGCCGATTGTCAAGAGCAAATGCCCTGCAGACGGCACAACCGAAAGGCAAGAGGTCAAGGAATTCCTCAATTCATTGGAGAAGAAATACGGCAATGTCCGCGAAAAAATCCTCGGCGCAATGCAGAGGAAAGGCGTAAACGGATATTGATTAAACCATAACCACGGAGGATGATATATAATGAAATACGCTGTAATACTTTACGACGGAATGGCTGATTATGCTGTTCCTGCGCTTGGCGGCAAAACTCCTATGGAACTTGCCAGGAAACCCCGTTTCGACGCTATGGCTCAGAAGGGCAGAGTAGGTCTTGTCAGAACAGTTGCCGACGGACTCAAGCCCGGCAGCGATGTTGCAAACCTCAGCGTTCTCGGCTATGACCCCAAAATCTGCTACACAGGCCGTTCACCCCTTGAGGCTGTGAGCATCGGTGTTAAAATGGCAGACGATGATGTTGCTCTGCGTTGCAATGTTGTAACACTCAGCGACGAAGAAAACTATGATGACAAAACAATGCTTGACTACTCCGCAGGTGATATCTCAACCGCAGAGGCGGCAGAAATCATCAAAACCGTTCAGGAGCATTTCGGTAATGACGAATTCGCATTCTTCAGCGGTGTAAGCTACAGACATTGCCTCATCCATCACGGCGGCACAACCGAGCTTGGTAAAATGACTCCTCCCCACGATATTTCGGGCAGAGTTATCGGCGAATATCTTTCAACCTCACCCAACGCAGAGAAGCTTGTTGCAATGATGAAGGAGAGCTATTCTTTCCTCAAGGACCACCCTGTAAACCTCAAGAGAATTGCAGAGGGCAAAGCTCCTGCAAACTCAATCTGGCTCTGGGGCGAAGGCAGCAAGCCTGCTCTTTCAAACTTCGAAGAAACCTACGGCGTGAAGGGCAGCGTTGTTTCGGCGGTTGACCTGCTTAAGGGTATCGGTATCTGCGCAGGTATGAGCACTCCCGAGGTTGAAGGCGCAACAGGTTATATCGACACAAACTTTGAAGGTAAGGCAAATGCCGCTGTTGAAGAGTGGAAAAAAGGCGCAGACCTTGTTTATATCCATATTGAAGCTCCCGATGAATGCGGTCACAGAAACGAACCTGAAAACAAAATCAGAGCAATCGAGCTTATCGATGAAAGAGTGCTTCCGATTGTGCTTGATTATCTTAACGGTTGCGGTGAGGATTATAAGGTTATGATTCTTCCCGACCATCCCACACCCATCGTCACTCAGACACACGCAAGCGACCCCGTACCTTTTATGATTTATCATAAAAACGGCGAAGTTGAGAGCGGTGTTGAAACCATAAATGAAAAAACAGCTGAAGCAACAGGTGATTTTGTTGAATTCGGCCCCGGTCTTATGAAAGAATTCCTGGAGGTAAAATAAAATGAGCTATAAGATTAATACAAAATGTATCCTGAGCGGTTACTCACCCAAAAACGGTGAGCCCCGTCAGCTTCCCGTATATCAGAGCACAACATATAAGTATGATTCAAGCGTTGAAATGGGTAAACTCTTTGACCTTGAAGCATCGGGCTATTTCTATACCCGTCTGCAGAATCCTACAAACGATGCTGTTGCTGCGAAGATTGCTGACCTTGAAGGCGGTGTCGGTGCAATGCTTACCTCATCGGGTCAGGCGGCATCCTTCTATTCGGTATTCAATATCGCATCAGCAGGCGACCACGTTATCAGCTCCGCAAAGATTTACGGCGGTACATTCAACCTCTTCAATGTTACAATGAGAAAGCTCGGCATTGATTTCACTTTTGTCAGCCCCCAGGCAACAAGAGAAGAGCTTGACGCCGCATTCAAGCCCAACACCAAGGCTGTTTTTGCAGAGAGCCTTTCAAACCCTGCTCTTGAAGTGCTTGATATTTCAACCTTTGCCGATGCCGCTCACGCTCACGGCGTTCCGCTCATCATCGATAACACCTTCCCCACACCCGTTAACTGCCGTCCCTTTGAATTCGGCGCAGATATCGTTATCCACTCAACAACCAAATATATGGACGGCCACGCAACAAGCGTTGGCGGTGTTGTTGTTGAC
>JAZRBF010000034.1:0-57852 GCA_045634985.1 Acutalibacteraceae bacterium
ACAGCCGGTAAGGGTCATAAAGGTCAGAAGGCACGTGCAGGCAGAGGTATGCGTGCCGGCTTTGAAGGCGGTCAGATGCCCCTTCAGAGAAGAATCCCCAAGAGAGGATTCAACAACATCTTTGCAACAGAGATGGCAATAGCAAACGTTGCTACTCTTGATAAGTATTTCGAAGACGGTGCTACCGTTACCGTTGATGCTCTTATTGAGAAAGGCATTATCAAAAAGACATTGGACGGCGTTAAGATCTTGGGTCAAGGCGAATTAACGAAAAAGCTCACCGTTCAGGCAAATGCTTTTTCAGATAGCGCAAAATCAAAGATCGAAGCTGCCGGAGGAAAGGCAGAGGTGATCTAAGTGCTTAAGACACTTATTAACGCATGGAAGATCGCTGACCTTCGTAAGAAGCTCCTTTTCACAGCTCTTATCGTTCTGATTTTCAGAATCGGTTCAGCTATCCCCGTGCCTTTTACTGATATCGGTGAAGCCGGTATCATTGCAAATGCAAACGGTTCAACTTTCATGAACTATCTGACTATGATGACAGGTGACGCATTCAACTACGGTACAGTATTTGCAATGTCAATCACACCCTACATCAACAGCTCGATTATCATGCAGTTGCTCGCAGTTGCAATCCCCGCTCTTGAAAGACTCCAGAAGGAAGGCGAGGAAGGTCGCAAGAAGATTGCAACCATCACTCGTTTCGTAACAATCGCTCTCGGTATTCTCCAGAGTACTGCTTACTACTTCTATCTTCGCAGCGGCGGACAGACAGCAAAAACATTCCTTGTTACAAACCCTGCAACAGGTGATAACTACACAGGTTTCCTTGGTTTCTTCCAGGCACTTGTTATCATCCTTTGCTTCACCGCAGGTACAGCTCTTATTATGTGGCTCGGTGAACAGATTAATGATAAGGGTATCGGCAACGGTATCTCAATCATCCTCTTCGCAGGTATCGTTTCAAGAATTCCCACTCTCATCACTCAGCTTGTAACTTATATGAATAACGGTGGTCCTTACTATTTTCTGGTTCCCCTTGTTTTCATTATCCTCATTGCGATGATTGCATTCATCGTTTGGATGGATAACGCTGAGAGAAGAGTTCCCGTCCAGTATGCCAAGAGAGTTGTCGGCAGAAAGATGTACGGCGGCCAGAGCACACATATTCCGATCAAGGTTAATATGTCAGGTGTTATGCCCGTTATCTTCGCTTCCTCAATTCTTTCGCTGCCTCCCACAATTCAGATGTTTATCAATCTGAAGACAGACAGCCCCTGGAACAAGTTCTTCAACCTGTTCAATCAGACACACTGGGCATATGCGATTATCTATTTCGTATTCATAATCGCTTTTGCATACTTCTATGCAAGCATTCAGTATAACCCCATCGAAATGTCCAAGAACATCCGTGACAACGGCGGTTCAATCCCCGGTATCCGTCCCGGCGAGCCCACATCAAGATATATCGGCAAGATCATCAACAGAATCGTTCTTCTTGGTGCTCTTCTTCTGAGCGTTGTAGCTCTCTTCCCGATTATCTTCTCGCAGATAACAACATTCATCCTTACAAAGTTTGAATATACTCAGGGTATGAACATTTCACTTGGCGGTACATCAATCATCATTCTTGTAGGTGTTGCACTCGAAACAGTTAAGCAGCTCGAGAGCCAGATGATGATGCGCCACTACAAGGGCTTCCTTGATTAAGCCCTAAACGGAGGATCAGCATGATAGTGCTCAAAACAACAAGAGAACTCGGGCTTATGAAAGAGGCCTGCGTTATCGCTGCTGGAGCATTAAAGGCAGCGGGTGCGGCGGTTGAACCCGGCGTTTCGACCGAGGAGATTAACCGCATCGCCCATAACTTCATCGTGAAGAGCGGAGCAATTCCGACTTTCAAAGGTTACAGCGGATACCCTGCTGCCACATGCATTTCCATAAACGATGAGGTCATTCACGGCATCCCGAGCAAGAAGCGCATCATCAGAGCAGGCGATATCGTCAGCATCGATGTCGGCGCGACCTTTAACGGCTATGTCGGCGACAATGCCGCCACTTTTGCGGCGGGGGATATCTCTCCCGAAGCACAGCGGCTGTGCGACACAACCCGAGAGAGCCTTTACGAAGGCATCAAGGCAGCTGTCGCAGGCGGCAGAATAGGCGACATCGGCTCAACAATCCAGAGGTATTGTGAGGAAAGAGGCTTTTCGGTGGTCAGGGAATATACCGGCCACGGTGTAGGAAAGCAGATGCACGAAGACCCCAGCGTACCGAATTTCGGCACACCCGGAAGAGGTGTGCGCCTGCTCCCCGGCATGACAATTGCCATTGAGCCCATGATTAATATGGGCGGTGCAGGCATCAGGCAGTTGCCTGACGGTTGGACTATCAAAACCAAAGACGGTTCGCTTTCAGCCCACTTTGAGCATACTGTGGCCATCACAGCAGACGGCCCCGTTATTCTCACGAAGATTTAAGGTGAGAATATGCTTGAAAGAGGCAGAGTGGTAATTTCCCTTGCGGGAAGAGACAAAGGCAGGCTTCTTGCGGTAATGCAGGAAGAGAAAAACCGGGTTCTCATCTGCGACGGTAAAGAACGTCCGGTTGATAGACCTAAAAGCAAGAATATTCGTCATGTTGAGATAACGCAGATTTCGCTCAGCGAAACGGATATCGCAACAAACAGAGCGCTCAGAAAAGCACTCGGACGATTAAATGCAGAAATTAACGGCAACACTTAGGAGGTTATTATGTCTAAGCAGGACATGATCGAGATTGAAGGTACGGTAGTAGAATCATTGCCCAACGCAACCTTCCAGGTTGAGTTGGAAAACGGACACAGAATATTGGCTCACATTTCCGGTAAGCTTCGTATGAATTATATCAAGATTCTTCCCGGAGATAAGGTGACGGTCGAAATGTCGCCATACGACCTCACAAAGGGCCGCATCACATGGCGTTCTAAGTAATTCAAGGAGGTAATTCTAATATGAAAGTCAGACCTTCTGTCAAGAAAATTTGCGAAAAGTGCAAAATCATTAAGCGCAAGGGAAAAGTAATGGTTATCTGTGAAAATCCCAAGCACAAGCAGCGCCAGGGTTAATCCCGGCGAAAACCAATTTAATTTGGAGGTGCAACTGACAAATGGCGCGTATATCAGGTGTTGACCTGCCCAGAGAGAAGAGAGTAGAAATCGCTCTTACTTACATCTACGGCATTGGTCGTAAAACCGCTAGCCACATTATCGCAGCAACCGGCGTTGATCCCGACCTTAGAGTTAAGGATATGACCGAAGACGATGTTTCAAAGCTTCGTGAATACATTGACCGCAACATCAAGGTTGAAGGTGATCTTCGCAGAGAAACAGCATTCGACATCAAGAGACTTGTCGAAATTCAGTGCTATCGTGGCGTACGTCATCGCAAGGGTCTCCCCGTAAGAGGCCAGCGTTCAAAGACAAACGCTCGCACACGCAAGGGTCCCAAGAAGACAATTGCAAACAAGAAGAAATAATTTAGGAGGGATATTATGGCTAAAGCAGCATCTAAAAAGACAACAGGCACACGCAGACGCCGTGAGCGCAAGAATATCGAGCGCGGCGCAGCCCATATCCAATCCACCTTTAACAACACAATCGTTACAATTACCGATACTCAGGGCAACGCAGTTTCATGGGCAAGTGCCGGTGAAATGGGCTTCAGAGGTTCAAAGAAGTCCACTCCCTTTGCTGCTCAGACTGCTGCCGAAACAGCCGCTAAGGCTGCTATCGAGCACGGCATGAAGACTGTTGAGGTTTATGTTAAGGGACCCGGCCAGGGACGTGAAGCTGCTATCAGAGCTTTGCAGACAGCGGGTCTGGAGGTTAACATGATTAAGGATGTTACCCCCATTCCTCATAACGGATGCCGTCCGCCTAAGAGAAGGCGCGTGTAACCAGAATTATTTGGAGGTGTAACACAATATGGCAAGATATACCGGTGCGGTATGTAAACTCTGCCGTCGTGAAGGCAAAAAGCTCTTCCTTAAGGGCGAACGTTGCTATACCGGCAAGTGCGCTTTTGAGCGCAGAGCATATGCTCCCGGCCAGCACGGTCAGAGCCGCAAAAAGGCAACTGAATACGGTCTTCAGCTTCGCGCAAAGCAGCAGGCTAAGCGTTACTACGGTATTCAGGAAGGCCAGTTCTATAAGTATTTCCTCATGGCTGAGCGTAAGCAGGGCGTAACAGGTGAAAACCTTCTTCGTATCTGCGAAAGCCGCCTTGACAATGTTGTTTATCTTCTCGGCTGGGCTAACTCCAGAGCAGAAGCAAGACAGCTTGTTACTCATGGTCACTTTAAAGTAAACGGCAAGAAGGTCAATGTTCCTTCCTATCTCCTTAAGGCCGGCGACGAAGTTGCTATCAAGGATAAGAGCAAGGAAAGCACAAAGATTCAGGCAACAGTTGAAGCTAACGCTTCCAGACCTGTTCCCCAGTGGCTTGACCTCAATGCAGAAACTCTTGCAGCTAAGGTTCTTGCTCTGCCCACTCGTGAGCAGATTATGGTTCCCGTTGAAGAGCATCTTATTGTTGAACTTTATTCTAAGTAATAACCTGAGTGAGGCGCTCATCAAATGGGCGTTTCCTGGGCGATTGCTTGGAGACCACCAAAGCGTTTTTGAATGCATTTTGAGCAGGTATAAACCTGCCGTCATATAAGGAGGGTTTTGAATGATTGGTATTGAAAAGCCCAGAATTGAAACTGCAGAAATTTCAGCTGACGGCAAATACGGTCGTTTTGTTGTAGAGCCCCTCGAAAGAGGTTACGGAACAACTTTAGGCAACAGCCTCAGAAGAGTTCTTCTCTCCTCTCTCCCCGGCTATGCAATCACATCCGTCAAGATCGACGGCGTTCTGCACGAATTCACAACCATTCCCGGCGTCAAGGAAGACGTTACCGAGATTGTACTCAACCTCAAGAACGTTATTCTCAAGATTCACGGTGATGGCCCCAAAACAATCTATATCGATGCTCACGGCGAAGGTGAAATCACCGCCGGCAGCATCAAGACCGATTCAGAGGTTGAAATCCTCAACCCCGAACTTCACATCGCTACTCTCAATTCCGATGCACACGTAAGCATGGAGCTTACCTGTGATAAGGGCAGAGGCTATGTTTCTGCAGAGAGAAATAAGCAGATGATGCAGTCCATTGTTATCGGCGTTATCGCAATTGACTCAATTTACACACCTGTGTTAAAGGTTAACTACACAGTCGAGAACACACGTGTTGGTCAGATTACTGACTACGACAAGCTTACTCTTGAAGTGTGGACCAACGGCACCATCAATGCGATGGAAGCTGTTTCTCTCGGCGCCAAGATCCTCAACGAGCACCTCAACCTCTTCGGTGACCTCTCAGGCGAGGCATACGATACAGAGGTTATGGTTGTCAAGAGTGACAGCGGCAAAGAAAAAGTGCTGGAGATGACCATTGAGGAACTTGACCTGTCTGTGCGTTCATTCAATTGCCTTAAGCGTGCTCAGATAAATACGGTTGAAGATTTGATCAGCAGAACCGAGGAAGACATGATGAAAGTCCGTAACCTCGGCAGAAAGTCTCTTGACGAAGTTGTTGCAAAGCTTAATTCGCTTGGCCTCGACCTTCGCAGAGACGAGGAATGATGACCCGTTAAAAGGTAAAGGAGTGTGAACTAAATGCCCGGTACCAGAAAGCTTGGCCGTACAAGCGACCATCGCAAGTCGATGCTCAGAGGCCTTGTTACCTATCTTTTGGAAAACGGCAGAATTGAAACCACCGTTACTAGGGCCCAGGAGGTTCGCGCAATGGCTGAAAAAATGATCACCATTGCTAAAGACGATTCTCTTCACTCAAAGCGCAAGGTTCTTGCATACGTTACAAAGGAAGACGTTGTTAAGAAGCTCTTTGATGAGATTGCCCCCAAATATAAGGAAGTTAACGGCGGTTATTGCCGCATAATCAAAACAGGTCCCCGTAGAGGCGACGCAGCTGAGATGTGCATCATCGAGCTTGTTTGATTATAAGATAGCTTTTTAAACAAAAGAAACGCATTGTTGAGATTTCTCAGCAATGCGTTTTGATTTTTATGATGCAAAAAACGGACTGCGCAATGAAGTGCAATCCGTTTTGTTTTTTATCTGCCGTTTTCGTTGAGAAGACGGTGCTTTTCGTTCCAGAGTGCCTGCGAAAGGTCAACATAATAGTTGTGGGGATTTTCAAATCTGGTAACTTCGTCCCAGAGCGTGTCAACCTGTGCGGCGCAGTAATCCTTGATTTCCTGGATGGAGCGAGGCTTATAAACGCATTCACCCTTGACAAAGATAGGCTCGAGAAGCTCGCGCACGGTGAAGTTTGTGATGGTTTTGCGTTTCCAGGTGAAGTCAGGGTCGAAGAGCTCATAGGGCTGTGAATTATCAACAACTTCATCTGCGAGAGTGATGAGGTCGGCTGCAGCCTTGCCTGTTTCGTTGTCATAGAGTCGGTAAACTCTCTTGTTGCAGGGAGTTGTGATTTTGGCAACGTTTTCGCTGAGCTTGATTTTCGGAATATCAACATCACCGTTTTTAACTGCAACGAGTTTGTAAACGCCGCCGAGAACGGGGCTTGAAGATGAAGTAATGAGTCTTTCGCCAACGCCGAAGGAGGTGACCTGCGCACCCTGAGCCATCATATCCTTGATGATATATTCGTCGAGTGAGTTGGAAGCAACGATTCCGCAATCGGGATAGCCTGCCTCATCGAGCATTTTTCCTGCCTTGCGTGAAAGATAAGCGATGTCACCGCTGTCAATGCGCACACCCTTGGGGCGTTTGCCCATGGGCTTGAGAACTTCGTCAAAAACCTTGATAGCATTGGGAATTCCCGACTTGAGAACATTGTATGTATCAACAAGAAGTGTGCAGGAATCGGGGTATTCCTTAGCGTATGCGGTGAATGCCTCAAGCTCTGTGTCAAAAAGCTGAACCCAACTGTGAGCCATTGTGCCCAGAGCGGGAACGCCGAACTGTTCGTCAGAAATTGTGCAGGCAGTACCTGCGCAGCCGCCGATGTAAGCGGCTCTTGCGCCGTAGATTGCGCCGTCGAAGCCCTGCGCTCTGCGTGAGCCGAATTCAAGAACGGCTCTGCCCTGCGCGGCTCGGCAAATACGGTTAGCCTTTGTTGCAATGAGGCTCTGATGGTTGATGCAGAGAAGCACCATTGTTTCGATAAACTGCGCCTGAATAACAGGACCCTTGACCTTGATTATCGGTTCACCGGGGAAAATCGGTGTGCCTTCGGGGATTGCCCAGACATCGCAGGAGAATTTGAAGTTGCGAAGATAATCGAGGAATTCTTCACCGAAACCCTTGGAGCGAAGATAATTGATGTCATCGTTGGTGAAGGTAAGATTCTTGAGATATTCAACAAGCTGCTCAACGCCTGCCATAATAACAAAACCGCCGCCGTCAGGCACTTTTCTGAAGAACATATCAAAATATGCAACGGTATCTTTGAAGTTGTTTTTGAAATATCCGTTTGCCATGGTGATTTCATAGAAATCGGTCAGCATGGTGAGATTACGGTTTAATTCCATTTGTATAACCTTCTTTTACAGTAATTTTTTACATTCTAATGAAACAATAACAAAAAAATTAAAAAAAATCAATATCATAGATAGTATATTTTATAAATTTATGGTATCATAATACAGGAAACGGCGTAAATATGCATTTACACACCCAAAATTATACATAAAACAACAAATAAATACAAAAATATATAAAAAATACAACAGTTTTAAAGAAATCGGTTTTATTTTTCAAAAAACATCTTGAATTTTCTGTTGCGATGTGCTAAAATGCAGAGGTTGTAAAAAACAACAAAAATATTGTATAAAACGGCATACAGCACACAGTGTATTATACAGACAGTATAATCCCGCAGGACAATTACGGGTAATAAAACGGAGGACTAATCATGAGAATCAGAAAGCAGGCTCTTGGCGAGCGCAACATCGTTGGCGCAAGAATCGAAGCAAGACGCAAGGAAATTAATATGAAGCAGAAGGATCTTCTTACCCAGCTTCAGATCAAGGGCGTTGACCTGAATGCTTCAGGCCTTTCCAAGATGGAAGGTCAGCTTCGTTATGTAACCGATTTTGAGCTGAAGGCTCTTTCCGAGGTGCTCAACATTTCTGTTGCAAAGCTTCTCGGTATCGAAGAATAATTGATCACTACTTACCCTCTTATATACAACTCCTCACGAAGCCTCATCTCCCCACAGGATGAGGCTTCACCCCTTTTTGGGGGGCGTTCAGCAGGTGAAGACCAAAAGGAACAAAACAAAAGGCTTGAGCAGGAATAATTCCCGTTCAAGCCGTTTTTTATTTCGCATATACCTTGACGATTTCGGCAATATAAACCTTATGATAATCGCCTGCGGAGTAATTCTTATCAATCGCCTCGTCGATAAATCCCTTCGGGTCGATGAATTGCGATGCCATTTTGCGGCAGACGAGGGTATATTCTGCCTGCTCAAAGGAAACCGTATTATCAACGAAAAGGGGAGTCAGACCTGCTGCGGCAACCTTGTCGGTATTTCTGCCGCTCTGTGTGCCGCAGATTTTCAGCGCGTCCTTATATTCGTTGCCGTAGAATGAGAGAGTGAAGAATTCCTCTTTTTCGATGAATTCATAGGTGTATCTCTGCGGACGGATGAAAACAAAAACGGCATCCTTGCCCCAGATTTCGCCGAGTCCGCCCCAGCTGACGGTCATTGTGTTGAATTTCTCCTCTGTGCCTGCGGTGACAAGACCCCAGCCGTCGGAAATCAGCTCAACGGCGCTCTTTTTTATATCTCTGATATTGATTTCTTTCATATCTGCCTCCTGAAAATCTGATTGATATAATAATAAAATAAAACTTTTTGCAGAAAAAGTCAAACAAAAAGAAGGTATGCGATATAAGAATTTTATGTATCGGCAAAAGAAAAAATTCTCTCTGATAAGAAAATATCAGCATATCGCGGCGAAACGGAGAAATTGTTCATTAATTCTTATTGAATTATAAATAAAAAAATGTTAAAATAAAAAATCAGAAAATTCTGTGAAGTCAGGAGGATTTCATTTGAACAATAACGAAAAAACAGAAGCAGAGGTTATGGAAGAAATCACAACCGAAGAAGAGGTCAAGGAAGAAATCATAACCGAAGAAGAAGCTGTGGAAGAAAGTGTACCCGAAGAAGAGGTGACACTCTGCGAAAATTGCGGCGAAAATCCCTGCGCAGACGGATACGAGGTCTGCGAAGAGTGCCTCGTAAAAATGAAAAACACAAGAATTCCGCTTATCGGCTGGATAGCTGCGGCTGTTTCGGTCATTTTCGGAATGATTGCCGCTTCAACAATCGTTTTTATGACTGCACCCTCTCTTTATGTGCTCAGCGCGGAAAGTGCAGCATTGGATAATCGCTGGGGTGATGCGAATTATTACTATTCGTATATGTCAGATACGGTTGATGAATTCAAGTCTCTGATTGAGTGGGAAAAAGATAAGGACGAGCCTCTGATTCGCCGTCTTTTCACCGTCGGCACAAACACAAAGGCAAAGATGTTTGAAGCATATGCCAAGGCTTACAATCCGATGGAAGCAATCAACAAAATCGTCATCGGCAGTCACACAAGCTATGACGAAGTGCTTTCAATGGAAAAAGCCCTCATCGAGCACGAAAAGGTCAAGCCTTACTGGGATATTTTCAGCGGAATTGTTTATACCGAAGAAGTTTTCAGCTATTCGGAGGAGTATCCCGAAGAAGAGAATTACGCGAATTTCATCAAATATTATGAATTCATCGAAACCCAGGAGGGTACTGATGCCGTCTACATCGCGTTTATGAAGTATGTTGTGGCGGCGGCATATGATGAGCCTGTTGAGGTGCAGAAGCAGTGGCTCGATACCTGCGATAAACTCGCAAAAGAATCGGGCAGGGATTACAGATGGCTCTATTACAGCTACTATGCAGATTTGATTGCGCGCACAGGCAATGCGGATTCCGCGGTTGAGTTGCTTGACGCACTTATTGCAGAAAACAAAAATAACTTCGAAGCATACACTCAGAAAAACAAGATTCTGCTTTCTGCAGGAAGATTTGAAGAAGCAGAAAAAATGATAGCGGATGTCAAGGCGGAATTCGGCAATTACGGCGAAGTCTACGAGATGGAAGTGACAATGCACCGCTATAAGGGTGAGTATGACAAGGCTAAATCGGTTGCGGAGGCAATAATGCAGGAGAATGATTCATTCCCCGAAATTCACCGTCAGCTTGCTCTGATTTATCTCGCTGAAGGTGATTATAAATCCGCATTCAACGAGATGGATACAACCTATATGAATGTATACAATATGTATGCTCAGTTTGGCGCGGAAGAGCCCACCGAAGAGCTTGTCATGACCTATTATCTCTGCGCAAGACTTCTTGAATCAACAGGCAGTTTCACCGAGGACGAAGCAAACGGAATCGGCAGAGCATACAGCATTTTAGGTGAAGATTATGTGCCTCAGGGCGATATCAAGGCGATTATTGACGGCGAAAAAACCGTTAAACAAATACTGACGGAAGGGGATTGCGATCTGGTATGAGAATAATTTATGTTATCGGAAAATATATCACATTCCCCGGCGCATTTCTCAGAGCTTTCTGGGAGCATCTGACCTGTCTTCTTCTCGGAAGTCCCGTTGAAAACACAGGTTATCTCCGAGCCGATGAAATGTGCGGCCACATCGAGCATTATCTGCCCCAAAAAACAGCGGCGGCGTTTGTTCAGGCAATCGCTCCCGGCATTATGGGTATGCTGACAGGTTTCCCGATATTTGCTTTCGGATTTGCAAACCTTCGTTTTATGGGATGCACCTTCAATGATTCAGCGGTGCTTTTCATCCTCTGCATTGCCGCAATTTATGTAGGCATATCGATTATGTGCTCCCTTCATCCTTCGTATGAGGTTGCGCTTAATCTCTGGGAAATCGTTGTTGAAAAGATAAAATCCAAAAGCGCAAAGTCAAAGATTATCGGCGTTCTGCTGCTTTTCCCCTCGCGTTGGGCTTATCTCGGCGCGATTCTTGAGAAATTCTCCGTCCCCGTTGTTGTCTGGGCGGTATTTCTCGCGGTTGCATTTTTAGTTTAAACCAAAGTCCCCGAAGAGATTCGGGGATTTTTTCATATTGCTATTGAAAATATTATGATATATGTTAAAATTACTGTGTAATAACTCATTCGGGAGGTAATTATTATGGCAAAAGAATTTATGGGTAAGGACTTTTTGCTTGGCAACGAGCCTGCAGTAAAGATGTTTGAAGCGGCGGATAAAATGCCGATTTTTGACTGGCATTGCCACCTTTCACCCAAAGAAATATATGAAAACGCTCAGCCTGAGGACATCGCGTGGCTCTGGCTTTCGGGCGACCACTATAAATGGCGCGCAATGCGTTCGTGCGGCGTTGACGAAAAATATATAACAGGCGATGCAAGCGGCTACGAAAAATTCAAGGCATTTGCTGAAATTATGCCCAATCTTATCGGCAATCCGATGTATCATTGGTGCCATCTTGAGCTTCGCCGCTATTTCGGCATCAACGATATTCTCTGCGCAGAAACTGCGGATGATATCTGGACAAGAGCAAACGAAGCTATCAAAGCAGGCAGTTTCACCCCCAGAGAGCTTATCGAGAAATCCAATGTTTCTCATCTCTGCACAACCGATGACCCTGCAGACAGCCTTGAGTATCATATCCTCCTCGCAAAAGAGGATTTCAAGTGCAAAGTGCTTCCTGCATTCCGCCCCGATAAGGCTCTCGGAATCGAACTTCCCTCGTGGAATCCCTGGCTTGAAGCAATGGAAAAGTGTGTCGGCAGAGCAATCGGCGGCTTCGAAGCGCTCTGCGATGCGCTCAACGAAAGAATCGAATTCTTCGCAACTCTCGGTTGCTGCGCAAGTGACCACGCATTCGCATATGTGCCCTATGAAACCGCAACCGTTGAGGAGCTTGACGGCATATTCTCAAAGGCAAGAAGCGGCGCGGATGTGACCGTTGTTGAGGCTGATAAATTCAAGACTGCGCTTCTCGGTTATCTTGCCGAAAGATACGCTGAAAAGGGTTGGGTAATGGAGCTTCACATCGGCCCGATGAGAAATAATAATACCCTTATGTTCAACAGAATCGGTCCCGACGCAGGCTTCGATTCGATTGATGACAGGGAAATTGCAGGTAAACTTTCAAGATTCCTTGACAGCCTCGCAGTTAAAGAAAAGCTTCCCAAGACCGTTCTTTTCACTCTCAATCCCAAGGATAACTATGTTCTCGGCACAATGCTCGGCAACTTCCAGAATTCCGATGCAGAGAGCAAGATTCAGTTCGGCTCTGCTTGGTGGTTCAATGATAATATCGACGGTATGAGAGAGCAGATGAAGGCTCTCGGCAACCTCGGTGCGCTCGGTAAGTTTGTCGGTATGGTAACCGACTCCCGTTCATTCCTCTCATATCCCAGACACGAATATTTCCGCAGGATTATGTGCGGTCTGCTCGGCGATATGGTTGAGGACGGCCTCTATCCCTTTGATGAAAAGGCAATCTGCAAAATCGCAGAGGACATTTCTTATAATAATGCCGCAAAATATTTCGGCATATAAATCCGAACGGAAGGGTGTTTTTAAATGGCAAAATATGTTCTCGCTCTTGACCAGGGTACAACAAGCTCAAGAGCCATCATTTTCGATAAAAAAGGCAATATCGTCAGTAAGGCGCAGAATGAATTCGAGCAGATTTATCCGCAGGCAGGCTGGGTTGAGCATGACCCCCTCGCCATTCTCTACAGCCAGTTTCAGGCAGTTGCGAACTGCGTGATTTCGGGCGGCATCAGTCCCAACGAAATCGCAGGTATCGGTATGACAAATCAGCGCGAAACAACCATTCTCTGGGACAGACAGACAGGTAAACCCGTTTATAATGCGATTGTCTGGCAGTGCCGCAGAACTGCTTCTCTCTGCGAGGAGCTTAAAGAAAAAGGTCTTGAGGATTATGTCAAAGAAAAGACAGGTCTTCTGATTGATGCATATTTTTCGGGCACAAAAATCAAGTGGATTCTTGATAATGTTCCCGAAGCAAGAAAACTTGCCGATGAGGGCAGACTCCTTTTCGGTACTGTTGAAACCTGGCTCATCTGGAATCTCACAGGCGGCAGTGTTCATGTGACAGACTATTCCAACGCGTCAAGAACAATGCTCTTCGATGTTGATAAGCTTTGCTGGGATAAATATCTCTGCGACCAGCTCGGAATTCCGATGTCAATCCTTCCCGAGCCTGTGCCCTCAAGCAAGGTTTACGGCAGAGTTTCAAAGGGCATTCTCGGTCTTGAATCCCTTGAAGGCATTCCGATCTGCGGTGCAATCGGCGACCAGCCTGCCGCTCTTTTCGGTCAGGGATGTTTCGAAGCAGGTCAGGCAAAGAATACCTACGGTACAGGTTGCTTCCTGCTGATGAATACAGGTAAAACGAGGGTAAAATCAAAGAATAATCTCATCACAGGCGTTGCGTGGGGCATCGGCGACGAGGTTGAATATGCAATCGAAGGCTCGGCTTTCAATGCAGGCTCCGTTATCAAGTGGCTTCGCGATGAGCTTCATATGATTGATACCGCCAAGCGTTGCGATGAGCTTGCCGAAAGTGTGCCTGATGCAAACGGCATCTATTTTGTGCCTGCATTCACAGGTCTCGGCGCACCCTATTGGGATATGTATGCAAGAGGTTGCGTCATCGGTCTTACAAGAGGCACAAACAGAGCCCATGTTGCCCGCTCTGTGCTTGAAGCAATTGCTTATCAGGTAACAGACCTTCTTGAAGCGATGAAATCCGATTCCGATATCGATTTCACAGAGCTTCGTGTTGACGGCGGCGCAAGTGTCAGCGATATTATGATGCAGATTCAGGCGGATATGATAAGATGCGATGTCAACAGACCCCAGAATGTTGAAACAACCGCGCTCGGTGCGGCGTATCTTGCAGGCCTTGCCGTCGGAGTATGGGAAAACACAGCCGAAATCCAGAATAACCGCAAGGTTGACAGAGTATTTATTCCCGAGATGGATATCGAAAAGAGAAACGGTTTCTATGAGGGCTGGAAAAAGGCAGTAAAATGCTCAATGGGTTGGGCGAAATAAATACAATTTGCGGCGGAATTGATATGATTCTGCCGCTTTTTTATTGAACGGAGATTCGTTGTCGGAAATCAGGTAATTTATGCCAAAAACAGGGTGGCAAGTTGCACGAATTTACCCTGCGTAATGTGTGCAAGGTATACAATGTTTTAATTTATAAATAAAGAAATTCATTATTTCTCTTGCTTTATTTTAAATGTTGTGTCATAATTACTGAGTATATTGGGTAGAAGTGCGTGCTTCTGCCAAATTCAATTTTTTTGATTCCGATAAATCGGGGTCAGACAAACAATAAGGAGGAAAAAAGAATGTCAACATTCAAAAAGGTTCTCAGCCTCGTTCTCAGCCTTGCAATGATCTTCAGCACTGTTGCTCTTGCATTCGCAGCAGACACAACTGAGTCCTACTACGCAGGTGACGAATCGGTTATCGATTCACTTGCCGACATCGAAGCCTATAAGACAGGTGATTACTACCTCTACATCGGCGTTGATTACTATGAAAAGAACGCTGCAGGCGCATACGAGCTGACTGACCACTATGTTCAGCCCGGTGCAGACCTTAGAGGTGAAGTTCACTTCAGAACCAACATGTACACAGGTTCAGGTATCCAGATTTTCTTCAACTTTGACAGAAACTTCTTCGATATCACAAACGGTAAGGGTGCAACATATCCCTCAACCGCAAACAGCTACGACCCCAACAAGACAAAGTATCCCACAGAAAACTATCCCCTCAACATCGCCCACGATTCAGGTGACGGTACTGCTATCAACAATAACAACCCCATCGTTTCCGCTGAGGCAGTTACATATAAGTACACAACCAAGTGGGCAAGAAACGTTCCCGGTTTCAAGGAAGCAGCAACAGCAAACTTCCACGGCGTTCCTCTTGCAGAGTCCGACGAATGGGACTTCTGGTATGCAAACGTCAGCACAGGTACTGTATCAGACCAGTCCTTCAAGTTTGAAACAAACGAATACTTCTTCACCTTCGATGTTAAGGTCAGAGAGTTTATGCCTGATGGCGTAACAGAGCTTGAAGACGGCACAACAGGTTTTGTAGCTCTTGATAAGAGAGTTTACACAATCTATGATAACGCAGCTCATGCAGGCACAACAAAGTACTCAAACAGAGCAGCTAACATCGGTACAGCTGAAACTCAGGGTAAGGAATCTGCAATCAAGAGAATGAACCTTCAGACATGGTTCACAATCGATGATTTCTACACTGATGACTGTAACCACACATTCACAATCGGTGAGCCTTCATTCGTTGATCCCAACGCAAAGAAGTACACAATCACATTCATCGAAAGTGACGGCACAGAAAATTCAGCAGAATATGTTGAAAACACAGAAGTAGATGTTCCCGAAGCAGTTGCTGATGAACTCGGTTGGGTTAATATGGCAACAGGCAAGATCGACGCTAATGTTGTTTCAGGCGAAACAATCACAGCTATTGCTAACATCACTTATAAGAGAATTCTTACAACAGATAAGTTCGACGTTAAGGTTAACCTTGACGGCGGTACATACAACGGCGAATCAACACTTGTAATCAAGGCTGGCTACGGTGAAGAGGTTGACCTCACCCAGTACGCTCCCGAGAAGCCCGGTTACACAGCAGTTTGGGAGCCTTCAACAGTTAAGGTTGAAAGCATCAACGGTGCAACCGCAAAGGTTAAGTGGACAGCAAAGACCTTCCAGGCAACATTCTATGCTAACAAGGGCGACGCTGAAGCTTACAAGGTAGTTGACGTTAAGTACAACGCTCCTCTTTCCTGCGCAGCTCCCGAAGCAGCAGAAGGCTACTACTTCGACGGCTGGTACAGCGTAGCAACAGATGAACTTGTATCAATCAATGCAGGTATCAACATCGGTAACTACACTTCAGAAGAAAATACTGCTTACTACGCAAAGTGGACAGCATATCCCAACAAGGTTATCGTTAATGTTAAGAATCTTGTAACAGGCGAATGGTCAGCATATAAGACCTTCTACGGCAAGGACGGCGCTACTGTATCACTCGATCAGCTCAAGGCTATCAAAGCTAACATCACAGCTGCAGAACTCGGCTGGGACGGCAATGTTACATTTGCAGGTCTTAACAGAGATTCATCAATCACAGACAGCGAAACATACAATGCTAACGCTGTTATCAAGGAAGCAGTTGCTTTCGACGGCACAAAGGTTCTTTATCTCCATGCAAATCCCGTAATCGAGCTTGAATATCAGGTTCCCGTTTACGATGCAGATGCAGACGAGTACACAGACGAATACACAGCAACAACAGCAACACTTGAACTCAAGGATGCAACAACAGGTACAATCGCTGTTTCCAAGAGC
This sequence comes from Acutalibacteraceae bacterium, assembly GCA_045634985.1. GTDB lineage: Bacteria > Bacillota > Clostridia > Oscillospirales > Acutalibacteraceae > CAG-177. Next base: position 16,561 of record JAZRBF010000034.1, read on the forward strand.
GCAGTTGCTCCCGCAACAGGTTATGTATTCGATAAGTGGGTAACAGAAGACGGCGCAGTTGCTGATTACTACGATTCAGGTTCAAACTACGTATTCAATGTTTCAGTTGAAAACGGTGCAAAGGTTGTTGTTAAGGCAACATATAAGCTTGAAGTTTACGAACTCCGCTTCCTCATCGGTACAAGCGACGGTCAGACAATTATGCCCGTAGGCGTTGACACAATCGGCGCAGTTCTCAATGCAGACGAAGCTGAATTCGTTTACGCAACAGGCGCAAACAAGGGTCAGACAAGAGCTCTTCCCGAAGTTGGCGTTGTTAACGAAGATATGGCTGAGCCCGTACACGGTAAGGAAGGCTATAAGCTCCTTGGCTGGTATCTCTCAGGCTCCGATGAATTCATCGATATCACAAACTTCGAAATCACTCCCGAAATCGCTGCAAAGGCAATCGTTCCCAACAGCGGTAACAAGTACATCCTCATCAACTCCAAGTGGGAAGCTCAGAGCTACGATGCTGAATTCTACTTCTGGGCAGAAGGCAGCACAATCGACAATCCCATTTACACAGACGAACCCATCGTTATCTCCGCTCTTGTTGGCACAAGCCGTGATGAAATCATCAAGACAATGAGCGACGCTGATATTGCAAAGCTCGACGCTTCCGTATCAGAAGGCGTTAAGCGCTCAACAACATGGATGAACGAAGACGGTTCATTCGCTTCTCAGAATCTTCCCGCAGGCGGCGCTAAGTACTATGCTGTATACGAAACACTTGCAGTTCTCGTTTATGTTGACTGGAACAGCAAGGAAGATGACAGCGACTGGTTCACAGTTAACCAGAGCGTACGTTATGGCGATGACACCAAGAACGGCACATACAACAGCGAAGACCGCGGCGTTTACTACTATGTAACAGCAGGTCTCCAGCCCACAGATCTTGAGAAGCCCGCTCCCGACTACGAAATCGTTGGTTGGAAGGCATACCACGTTAAGGATGCATCCACAATTAAGGATCCCTCAACCTGGATTGAAGGCACAAACGATGACGGCACATCAATTGCTAAGGATACAATCATCTATCAGGCTCAGTGGAAGCAGCAGAAAGACTTCCTCTTCAGACTCTATGATATGAGCGGTAACCTCAGCAAGGCTCTCGGTAAGGACTTCAAGATGTATTACTGGAAGGACGGCCGTGTTGCTGATAAGGATCGTGCAGTTATCAAGACAGATGATACATTCGTTATCCTCTTCCTCACACCCAAGTTTGAAAACGGTTCACTTCGCCTTGATCCCTTCTATCTTGCTAAGGAAGTTCTTAACATCAAGAACATCGGCGGTCTCTTCAAGGCTCTCGGCACAGCAATCAAGACCCTCATTTCAGGCACATAATTGATTCCTGTGTAACAATCGCAAAATAATTCTCCGCCTCGGTGCGAAAGCATCGGGGCGGTTTTTCATTTGTAAAATATTTTTGATTAATTGACAACAGTATGAAAAGCGGGTAATATATTATTGTATATATAATAAGAGAGGTCGGGTTGTTTTGAACGACATAAAGAAACTCTTTGAGCTTTGGCTCGAAAAGACAAAAGACAATGACGAAATTCAGGCGGAGCTTCTTGCCGTTAAGGATGACGGCGAGCAGATTCTTGACCGTTTTTATAAAAATCTTGAATTCGGTACTGCAGGTCTGCGCGGAGTGCTCGGCGCAGGCACAAACCGAATGAATACCTATACAGTTTGCCAGGCGACGCAGGGTCTTGCCGATTATCTTAACAGCAAGGGCGAAGGTGCAAGTGTTGTAATCGGTCACGATTCAAGAATCAAATCGGATACTTTTACCGAAGAGTGCGCGCAGGTGCTCGCCGCAAACGGCATAAAGACCTATCTTTTCCCCCGACTCATCCCCACTCCCTTTGTTTCATTCGCGGTTATGCGCCTTAAGTGTGACAGCGGTATCGTTATCACCGCGAGCCATAACCCCTCGAAATATAATGGTTATAAGTGCTATGACCCTTCGGGCTATCAGATGACAGAAGAGGCGGCGCAGGCAACATATTCCTTCATTCAGAAGGTCGATATGTTTGACGGCATCAAGAAAATGCCCTTTGACGAAGCCGTCGAAAAGGGTCTTATCGAATATATTTCCGACGATATCGTTGAGGAATTCTATTCCCTCGTTATGCAAAGACCCATAAACCCCGATGTAATCCGAGAAAGCGACATCAGAATCATCTATACTCCTCTCAACGGCACAGGCAATATCCCTGTCAGAACGATTCTTGAGAGAGCAGGCTTTAAAAATGTTTCGGTAGTCAAAGCGCAGGAAAATCCCGACGGTAATTTCCCGACCTGCCCTTATCCGAATCCCGAAATCAAGCAGGTATTTGACTGCGCACTTGAGATGACAAAGAAGGAAAAAGCAGACCTGCTTCTTGCAACAGACCCCGACTGTGACCGCGTTGGTATTGCGGTGCTTGTCGGCGACGAGTATGTGCTTCTCTCGGGCAACGATGTCGGCGTACTTCTCACCGAATATATGCTTTCTGCAAGGAAAGAGAAGGGCACACTTCCCGAAAATCCGTTGCTGACAAAGTCATTTGTTTCGATTAAACTTGTTGATAAGGTTGCTGAAAAATACGGCGGCAAGGTTGTTGATGTGCTTACAGGCTTCAAATATGTCGGCGAATTTGTGGCAAATCTTGAAAAGGCAGGCGAAGGTTACCGATTTATAATGGGCTTCGAAGAAGCTTACGGTTATCTTATCGGCACCCACGCAAGAGATAAGGACGGCGTTGCGGCTTCGCTGATGGTCTGCGAAATGGCGGCATATTATAAGAGCAAGGGAATGACCCTTGTTGATGTGCTTGAAAAAATTTATGAGGAGCACGGTTATTATACCGATAAACTCTGCAACTTTATGTTTGAGGGCGCATCGGGTATGGTTAAAATGCAGGAGATTATGACCGCAACGAGAAATAATCCCCCCGAAACTCTCGCAGGTATGAAGGTGCTTGAGGTGCAGGATTTCGAAGCAGGCACAATAACCGACACTCAGGACGGAAGTCAGAGAAAACTTGAGCTTGGCAAATCAAATATTCTTGCTTATAAACTTCCCGACGGAAACTTCGCAATCGTCAGACCTTCGGGCACAGAGCCGAAAATCAAGGTTTATGTTACAGGTTGCGGAAAATCAAAGAAAGAATCGCAGAGAATTGCCGACGAAATCGGTGACGCAATGAAAGCTCTGCTGAAAATAGGTGAATGATATGAACAAAAGAAATCTGTTTGTCAGAATAACAGCCATTGTGCTGTGCGGAATAATGCTTCTCGGCGTTGTTGCCACCGCTTTTTATGCCTTCGCCGCAGAGGAAGCCGTTTTGTTTACCGCTCCTGCACAGACGGGCAGCCCGAATAATACTTGGGTAATCTTCGCGGTTGTGGTTGCTTTGGCTGTTGTTATCGGCTGCGCAGTTGTTCCGAAAATGAAGAAGAAATAAATAAAAGGAACTGTAAATCGTTTTTTACAGTTCCTTTTTTCAATGCGCAATTATACGCACATTTCTTCATAGGCTCCCTTTGAAGGGAGCTGTCACGAAGTGACTGAGGGTTGCGGATGCGGAGCATTCGGACAGATATTAATTTGTAATTCGCATTACGAATTGAAAACCTGCTGTCCGTTTTCGATAAAAAACAGAATCGCCCCCACCTTTCGGTGAGGGCGAAATTTTTATTTTGACTTTTCAGCCGATAGCTTTAATCAGTCAGCCTTGGGAGCATAGAGATCCTTAAGGCGAAGAAGATGATCGTATCTCTCGATAGCTGTCTTCTCAGCAAGAGCGAAGAGTGCTTCTGCTCTTTCGGGGAAGGAGCGTGTAAGTGAGGAGTAACGAGCTTCGTTGAGAAGGAATTCTCTGTAGCTGCCTGTTGCGGGCTTGCTGTCGATGGTGAAGGGATTCTTGCCTTCAGCCTTGAGAGCGGGATTGTAGCGGAACATATTCCAGTAACCGCAGTCAACAGCCTTCTTCATTTCGTTCTGGCAGTTGATCATACCACCCTTGATTGAGTGCATTTCGCAGGGAGCGTATGCGATGATGATTGAAGGACCGTTGTAAGCTTCAGCTTCAGCGATAGCCTTGATTGTCTGGTTAGCGTCAGCACCCATAGCAATCTGTGCAACGTAAACATAACCGTAGCTCATAGCGATTTCAGCAAGTGACTTCTTAGCGATGCCCTTACCTGCTGCTGCGAACTGTGCAACCTGACCGATGTTGGAAGCCTTGGAAGCCTGACCGCCTGTGTTGGAGTAAACTTCGGTATCGAATACCATGATGTTTACATCTTCACCTGCTGCGAGAACGTGGTCAACACCGCCGAAGCCGATGTCGTATGCCCAACCGTCGCCGCCGAAGATCCATACGGACTTCTTAGCAAGATATTCCTTGCTTGCAAGGATTTCTTTGCAGGTATCGCAATCGCAACCTTCAAGAGCTGCAACGAGAGCTTCTGTTGCAGCGCCGTTCTTTGCGCCGTCGTTAACTGTTTCAAGGTAAGCGTTAGCTGCTGCCTTGATTTCTTCGGTTGCACATTCTGCTGCTGCAACTGCTTCTACCTTGGAGATGAGAGCGTTGCGGATTGCGTTCTGACCGAGGAACATACCGAAGCCGTGCTCTGCGTTATCTTCGAAGAGTGAGTTAGCCCAAGCAGGACCGTAGCCCTTCTTGTTAACTGTGTAGGGTGATGTTGCTGCAGGACCGCCCCAGATTGAGGAACAACCTGTAGCATTGGAGATGTACATTCTGTCGCCGAACATCTGAGTGATAAGGCGAGCGTATGCTGTTTCTGCACAGCCTGCGCAGGAGCCTGAGAACTCGAGAAGGGGAGTCTTGTACTGGCTGCCGATAACTGTGTTGTCAGCGAGGTCAGCCTTAACTGTTACATTCTCAACCATATAGTCGAATACGGGCTGCATAGCATCCTGGCTCTCTCTTGAAACCATCTTGAGTGAGTTTGTGGGACATACGCCTACGCAAACGCCGCAACCCATACAATCGAGGGGTGAAACAGCGAGTGAATACTTATAGGAATCCTTGCCCTTACCCTTCTTGTCAACGATGATTGCGTTGGCAGGAGCGGCAGCAGCTTCTTCAGCTGTGAGAGCATAGGGTCTGATTGTTGCGTGGGGGCAAACATAGGAGCACTTGTTACACTGTGCGCAGGTTGCGCCGTCCCAAGCGGGAACGAGAACTGCAACGCCTCTCTTTTCGTAAGCGGAAGCGCCCTGCTCGAATGTACCGTCAGCGTGATCAACGAATGCTGAAACGGGAAGTGAATCGCCATCCATAAGACCAACGGGTCTCATGATACCGTCAACCATCTTAACAAGCTTTGCTTCGCCCTTTGATGCTACGAATGCAGCGTCATCTGTTGCGTCAGCCCAATCTGCGGGAACGTCGATCTTAACGAAAGCTGTTGCACCTGCGTCAATAGCCTTGTGGTTCATATCAACGATTTCCTGACCCTTCTTGAGGAACTTGAGAGCAGCATTCTTCATGTAGCCGATTGCTTCTTCAGGAGGAAGAACCTTTGAAAGAGCAAAGAAAGCGGACTGAAGAACAGTGTTTGTTCTCTTACCAAGACCGATCTGAGCAGCAAGGTCGATAGCGTTAACTGTGTAAAGCTGAACATTGTTTCTTGCGATGTATCTCTTTGCTTCAGCGGGAAGCTTAGCAGCAAGCTCTTCAGCGTTCCACTGGCAGTTGATGAGGAATACGCCGCCGGGCTTAACATCGTTAACCATCTTGTAGCCTTTTTCTACATATGAGGGGTTGTGGCAAGCAACGAAGTCTGCCTTGTTGATGTAGTAGGGGCTCTTGATGGGGCTGTCGCCGAAACGAAGGTGAGAAATGGTGATACCGCCGGTCTTCTTTGAGTCATACTGGAAGTATGCCTGAACGAACTTGTCGGTATGGTCACCGATGATTTTGATTGAGTCTTTGTTAGCACCAACTGTGCCGTCGCCGCCGAGACCCCAGAACTTGCACTCGATTGTGCCTTCTGCAGCGGTGTTGGGAGCTTCCTTCTCTTCAAGAGAGAGGTGAGTAACGTCGTCGCAGATGCCGAGTGTGAACTGTGCCTTGGGAGCATCCTTTGCAAGCTCATCGTATACTGCGAAGATGCTTGAGGGAGGAGTATCCTTTGAACCGAGACCGTAACGGCCGCCGATTACCTGAGCGCCTGTTCTGCCTGTAGCGGCAAGAGCAGCAACAACATCAAGGAAGAGGGGCTCGCCGAGTGAACCGGGTTCCTTTGTTCTGTCAAGAACAGCAATCTTCTTTGCTGTTGCGGGGATAGCTTCAACGAGCTTTTCAGCGGAGAAGGGTCTGTAAAGACGAACCTTAACAAGACCAACCTTTTCGCCCTTAGCTGTGAGGTAATCGATAACTTCTTCTGCAACGTCGCAGATGGAGCCCATAGCGATGATTACTCTTTCAGCGTCGGGAGCGCCGTAGTAGTTGAAGAGCTGATAGTTTGTGCCAAGCTTTGCGTTAACCTTAGCCATATATTCTTCTACGATAGCGGGAAGAGCATCGTAGTAGCTGTTGCAAGCTTCTCTGTGCTGGAAGAAGATGTCACCGTTTTCGTGTGAACCGCGCATAACGGGTCTTTCGGGGTTGAGAGCTCTCTTGCGGAAAGCTTCAACAGCGTCCATATCGCACATTTCCTTGAGATCTTCGTAATCCCAGACTTCGATCTTCTGAAGTTCGTGAGATGTACGGAAACCGTCGAAGAAGTTGATGAAGGGAACTCTGCCCTTGATTGAAGCAAGGTGAGCAACTGCACCGAGGTCCATAACTTCCTGAGTGTTTGTTTCAGCAAGCATTGCGAAACCTGTCTGACGGCAGGCATAAACGTCTGAATGGTCACCGAAAATGTTAAGAGCGTGTGAAGCTACGCAGCGTGCTGAAACGTGGAATACGCTGGGAAGAAGCTCACCTGCGATTTTATACATATTGGGGATCATAAGAAGGAGACCCTGTGATGCTGTATAAGTTGTTGTGAGAGCGCCTGCTGCAAGTGAACCGTGAACTGTACCGGCTGCGCCTGCTTCTGACTGCATTTCAGCAACCTTAACGGTTGTGCCGAAAATGTTCTTGCGGCCCTGAGCGGACCACTGGTCAACATAGTCTGCCATGGGGCTTGAAGGAGTAATCGGGTAGATACCGGCTACTTCTGTGAAAGCATAGGAAACGTGAGCAGCAGCGTTGTTTCCGTCCATGGTCTTCTTGATTCTTGCCATATTCTTTTCCTCCTAAAATTTTTGTACGAAGTGATTTTGCATTAAAACACCACTGATTATATTAGCACTTTTATTTATATTTGTAAACCTATAATTATTCCAAAACGAGGAATTTTTTTGAAAATTATTTGTATAATCGCTCTAAATACGGAATCGGAACGGATAATCTTGACTTTTTTATTCAAAAATGTTATTCTATATTGAATATTTTTATGGAGGTGTGAGTTTTGGTACTCAACATTGTTCAACAGTTTTTCCTTAAACTCTTCTCGGTTTTCTTTGCGATGTCCGTTTCTGCTTCAGGCGCGATTGCTCCTCCCTCAACAGAAGCTCCCATCAAGCCCAAGGATGCAGAAAACGTAAACCTTGTTTTTGCAGCACTTGCAGATCCTCAGATTTCAAACTATATGTTTGACAGATATGCGGTTTTCGGCGCTGCAATGGAAGACCTTCACGCAAGCGAAAGAATGGACGCAGTTGTTCTTGCAGGCGACATTGCAGAAAACGGTCTTGCAGAAGAATATCAGCTTGTTTATGACGGTCTGAGCGGCATTGAAAACTGCCGTTACATTTCCGCAACAGGCAATCACGATATCAGACTCCGTGCTTACAGCCAGTCAAAGTCACGCTTCAATTCATTTGCGAACGCTCTCAATAACAATGTTGACCCCGTTTCAGAGTTCCACTTCACAGAGGAAATCAACGGCTATAAATTCATCGTTATGGGTTCGGATAAGTCAGCTTTTGAGGAAGCATATATCAGCGATGAACAGCTTGCATGGCTTGACAGCGAGGTTGCTGCAGAAAACGGCAATCCCACATTCGTAATTCTTCATCAGCCCCTCAAGCTCACTCACGATCTCCCCAACACCTGGGGTAACGGCACAAACCTCAACGCAGGTTCAGTAGGCGAGCAGAGTGACGAAATCGAAGAAATCCTTACAAAATATGAAAATGTTGTTCTTATCACAGGTCACCTTCACACAGGTTTCGGTGAAGCTTCCTATGAAACAAAGGGCAGCCTTCATATGGTGAATGTTCCCTCACTTTGTATCGACAACAAGGACGGACAGTATAACGGCTCGGGCCTCGGCTATATCGTTGAAGTTTACGATGAAGAAATCATCTTCAGAGCAAGAAACCTTGAAACAGGCGAATGGCTTACAGATTATGATGAGGTTATCACAATCAAGAAATAAAACGGAGGATTTTTTAAATGAAGAAAAACTTTTTAAAAGTACTCAGCCTTATCCTTTGCTTTGCAGTTCTTTCAACAATGTTTGCAAATTTTGCACTTGCTGAAGAAACCGCAGTATCCGACGCAACACCCTTCCGAATCAATGTTTCAATGAACGGCGATGCATCCGCTCAGAGAGGTATCAGCTGGTACACAAAGGCTGATGTACAGAGCGTTGTTGAAGTTTATGACGCAGACGGTCAGCTTGTAAACGCAACCGTTACATACGAAGATGTTATCGAATGGGAAGGCAACTTCTGCCATCAGGCAGTTGTTTCAGGCCTTGAAGCAGGCAAAACCTACGGCTATAAGGTAGGCGACGGCGAAACCTTCAGCGAAATGGGCTCATTCATTACAGATGACGGCGATGACAGCTTCGATTTCATCGCAATTGCTGATGTTCAGGCAAGCAACGAAGAAAGATTCGAGCAGGCTTCAAAGGTTATCGAAGCAGCTTTCGAAACAATGCCCACTGCAGAATTCTACACCAATCTCGGTGACTTCACAGACGACAGCACAAACGAAGAATGGGATTGGTACGACAAGCATTTCAGAGAAACCAACACATCCACAACTCTCGTTCCCGTTGCAGGTAACCACGACGGTCTCGGCGTTGAATATTGGTTCAACAATATGTTCAGCCTTGACACAAGCGAAACTGTTCAGTATAAGGACGGCGTTAACTATTCATTCGATTACGGCAACGCTCATATTGCAGTTCTCAACACAAATGACCTTCTTGCAATCTCAAATGCACAGCTCAAGTGGCTCAAGAACGATATGAACGGCACCGATAAGGACTGGAAAATCGTTTTTATGCATAAGTCACCTTACTCACTCGGTAAGGATGCAAAGTGGCCCGATGCTCTCTATCTCCAGAAGTCACTCGCAAAGACTCTTGATAAGTGCGATGTAGATATCGTTTTCAGCGGTCACGACCATATGTACCTTCGTACAAAGGCTCTCGAAAACAATAAGCTTTCCGATGACGGAACAGTTTATGTTCTTGCAGGTACTGCAGGCGGCAAGAGATACGAAGTTCGTTCATTCCTTGCTGACCATTTCCTTGATACAGATTTCATCGCAGCGATGACAATCCAGAAGCACGGCTACGCAAACTACTGGAACGGCACAGACTGGTCAGAAACAAAGGATACCAATGTCGGTGGCGTTTTCAACTGCGTATCAGTCAAGGGCGGCACTCTCTCGGTAACAGCTTATGTTCTTGCTGACGAACCCGATGCAGACGGCAACCCCGTTATCACAGTTATTGACACTTACACTCTTTCAAAAGAGGTTGGTCAGAACGAAATCACCTTCACAGGCGATAACACAACAAGCGAGTTTGAATATATTCTCAGCGTTGTGCCCAGCTTCCTTCGTCTTGCAGCATATGCATTCGGCGAATGGCTTCCCAAGTTCCTCATTATGTTGCCCGACCTTCTTGATGTTGTAATCAACGAAGGCACATTCTAAATCGGAACTGCTTCAATAAGCGAAGACCAAAAGGAACAGAATAAATGATTGCAACCTGCAGCGGAACGAAATCGTTGCAGGTTGTTTTTGTTATGATACCCGATTTCTCAGGGGGAGGCTATGTGTCGCGCGCCTCATTCTGTATTAAATCAATCATTGCACATTGCGAATTGGTATCTGTCCCTAAGCAACATCCCGAAATATCTATGTCTGTTCAATATTTTCAATTTCAAGCGGAGCTTCTGCACCGATATTTTCGATGCAGTCGAATTCTCCGCTTATTTTTATTTTTCCGTTTTCGGCGGCAATATCAATCCGCGCATTTTTAACCTCTTTTCCGCGGAATTCGTCAACTCTTTCCTCTGTGAATCTCATCAAACCAAGAAGCGATGCATCGGCTTCGGACAATTTGCAGGTCACATCGGATGAAGAGTACGAATGCATTCTGATAATCCCTGCAGGCAGGGTCTTGCCGTTGACGGTGAGCAGAGATTCCTCGCGGAAACCGTTTTGCGGAATTTTTCCGAGCGGAATCCTGAAAAAAAGAAACCGCAGAATCAGTTTTTCCCTTTCGGCGGTTTTGCGCTCGGCAGGGAAACTCTGACGCATTGTAAACTCCGATTTTCTGACGGTCTGCGCCGCAATATATCCTTCGGCTCGGCAGAAATTCAGGGTCAGGTCTTTGTTTTCTTCTATTCCGCTGATGAGCAGGTCGCCCTTGACTACGGCGGCTCCGACGAAGGTTTCGGCTGTGCCGTTAAAGGGTCGGAAGATAAGAATCTGTCCGTCATGCGCGGCGACGATGTTGCAAGGAGAAGAGTCGGTATTCTCCGACGGCTTTTTGACGGTTTCGCGGATTTCTATCGTGGCGGTACACCCCGAAAAATTGATATTCAGCCACGAAACATCGGGCAGTTTCCGCAGAGCATCGGCTTCGGTTTCTGAAATGTTAATCTGCGCAATGCTCTTGCCCTCACTCACTCCGACGGACTCGAAAACAGAGAGGATTTCTTCGTCAGGTACGCGAAGATTACCTGTTATTTCGATGTGCCATATTCTTGTTGAAAGAAAAACAACCGACAAAATGCAGAATACCGCGCCTGCAAGCAGACCGACTCTGTCGCGGTGACTGTTGATGAAAAACGGCAGACCGTGTTTCTTCGAGATGCGCACCTTCATCCCTGATTTTCTTGCAATCGGACGGATGCGTTTATAGTTTTTCAGGTCTGTCTGCGCGGTTATAACGGAGTCGATGCATCGCAGATTGCGCAAGGGAATTTTGTTGATTTTGCAGAGGTTTATGAATCTTTCGGGGAAGCCGTTACGGGCAGAAAAACTCACATAACCCATCAGAAATCCGAGCAGCCTGATTAAAAGCATATGTGCCTCCTAATTGCTGAAATCGATGCTTGTTATGATTCCTCTGATTGCGGTGCAGGAATTCTGCATCTCGGTAATCGTCAGCGAGCAGCCGCAGATTCTGACCGTAAGCTTACCTGTGTTGACGGCAACGGATGAATCGCTGTATTCAAGGATTCCGACGCTCCCTTCGATTGAAACTTCCTTGTTTCCGCAGATTTCAATCCGCGCATATCCCGAGTAGGCATCCTGCGGCAGGTCGAGATTCCGTCCGATGGATTCGATTATTTTTTCTCCGCGGTTTTCGCGGCAATTTTTTCTGTTTCTCATCTTATTCCTCCGATAGATTTTATTCTATGGTTATGTCATTCCGTAAAGAAAAAGAACACAGATGCATATTTATTAATCGGATGGGGGTTGTGCGATGAAAAAAGAAAGATGTTTTGTGTTGTTGATGGGGACGATTATGTTCGTTTTGCTTTTCGCCTTCAGAGAGGATTTTTTGAGAGGAGCGGCAATCGGACTTTCAAATTGTGCGCAGATTATCGTGCCGTCACTCTTTCCGTTTATGACGGCGGCGGCATTGCTCGGCGAGGGTGAGCTTCCCGTTAAACTGAAAAAGATTATCGGACCGATAACAAGGTCGCTTTTCGGTCAGCCTGCCGAATCGGCGGTTGCGGTTGCCGTCGGTCTGCTCGGAGGTTATCCGTCAGGTGCAAGGACCGCCGTTGCGCTTTATAAAAGCGGAAAAATCAGCAGGAATCAGGCGAAAAGTCTGATGCTTTTCTGTGTCAATTCAGGTACGGGATTCTGCGTCAATGCGCTCGGCAAATCTATGCTCGGCTCGGAAAAAGCAGGGGTTATCATTTTCGCATCGCTCTGCATTTCGGCGGTCATAACAGGTTTTTTTACGCGCCCCGAAGCGGATAATGATTTCTGCCGCGCAAATAATGAGCGAAAAAATCTTCCGCAGATATTCGTTGAAAGTGTATCGTCAGGTGCGTCGGGGATTATCGGCGTCTGCGCATTCACAACGCTTTTTTCGGGGATTCTTTCGGTTGTTTCAGCCTTCGGAATGAGCGAAAAAGCATCAATAATTTTCGCTTGTCTGCTCGAAATAACGAGCGGATGCGCCTCGGCTTCGGGCAGAATTCCTCTGCCGATGATTGCGGCGGCGTGTGCTTTCGGCGGCCTTTGCGTGCATATGCAGATTTTTTCGGTTGCAGGCGAAATAAAGCCTGATTTCATAAGCTTCTGGCTGATGCGGATTGTTCATTCTGTACTGTCGGCGTGTGTCTGCGCCCTGCTTCTCGCATTCTTTCCTGTTGAATTACCGACCTTTTTGTCGGTTTCGGAAAATATTTCTTTATGCTCTTTTTCCGTACCTGCGGCAATATCGCTGCTCTTTTTTTCTTCTCTGCTGATATTTGAACTTGATAAGCAAAGAAAAATATGTTAAAATTCTTAAAAGGAAAGGGCGGATTTTATGAAGAGAAAGCTTTTGAATAAAAACGCATATGAGGCAGTTTGCCGCAACTGCAAGCACGGCAGACTTTCTCCCGAGGGCGACACAGTCCTTTGCATCAAGAAAGGAATTGTTGACCCCGATGAAAAGTGCAGAAGATATTCTTATGACCCTCTCAAAAGAGTGCCGAAAAAGATGCCTGCGGTGCGCGAAGCAAACCCCGAGGATTTCGATTTAAGCGTTGGTTTTGAGCCTGTTGTGAGCGAAGCTCCTTCGGAAGAAATCCCTCCCGTTGTTGAGGAAACACTTCCTGTCAAGGAAGAGATGCCTGCAGAAGAAACCGCAACACCTCCCGTCGAAGAAAAAGAAGAGCCTTCCGATGAGGAATCCGATGTGCCTTCCGTTGAGGATGTTGCGCCCGTTGTGACTTCGGAGCAGGAGCTTATGGCGGCAACCGTAATCCCTGCAGGAGATATCCGCGACGATGACGAATTTTCTATGCGCGGCGCGGACGAAGTTTTTTTTGATGATGATGACGAAGAAGATGATGATATGATTTTTGACGATGAAGACGATTTCTTCGACGAAGAAGAGGATGAATTCGACGAGGATGAAGAGCTTTTCGATGAAGATGAAGAGCTTTTTGATGAGGACGAAGACTTGTTTGATGATGACGATGAGCTCTTCGACGATGACGAAGACGATGATGATATCATTTTCGATGATGAAGATGATTTCTTTGATGAAGAGGAAGACGAAGAAATCTTTGATGACGAAGACGATGTCATTTTTGATGATGAAGACGAAGATGACGAAGAATTTGACGAAGATGACGGTTTGTTTCTCGGATTGATGGATGAGGAAGACGATGACCCTTCAACAGACTGGTCAAAAACAAGCATTTTCGATGACTGAAAATAAACGGAGATGAAGCTGATGAAAACATTAAAAGAATTTGTATGCAATCCGTTGCCTACCGCAAATGCCCACGCATCAACCATTCTTCCGCTTCCCGACGGAAGCGTTGTTGCGGCTTGGTTCGGCGGCACAAAAGAAAAGGATGACGATGTTGATATCTGGTATGCAAGAAGGGATGAAAACGGCTGGGGCGAGCCGAAGTTTGTTTCCTACGCAAAGCATCTGCCTCATTGGAATCCCGTTTTGTTCCTTGCCGAAAGCGGCGAAATCCGTCTTTTCTTCAAGGTCGGAAAAAACATTCCCACCTGGCGCACTTTTGTGAGCGTTTCAACCGACGGCGGCAGAAGTTTCGGCAAACCCGAAGAGCTTGTCAAGGGTGACAGAAGCGGCGGCAGAGGTCCTGTTAAAAATAAGTGCATCCGCCTGAGCAACGGCAGAGTGCTTGCTCCTGCTTCGTTTGAAAACCGCGGATGGAATTGCTTCGTTGATATCTCCGATGATGACGGCGTTACCTGGAGAAAAACTCCGAAAATCAGAACAGAAAGAGAAGTTCCGATTTTCAACCGCCTCAATGCATACACAAGCAATAAAATTCCGATGATTCAGCCGACTCTCTGGGAGAGCGAAAACGGTAAGGTACATATGCTCACGAGAACACCTGTCGGCAGAATTTACAGAAGTGATTCCGAGGATTACGGCGAAACCTGGTGTCAGGCATATGCAACCGAGCTTCCGAATAATAACAGCGGAATTGACCTTGTAAAAACTCCCGACGGAAGTCTGTGGCTTCTCTCGAATCCCGTTGAGGAAAACTGGGGTGAACGCTCACCTCTGACATTGCAGAAATCCGTTGATAACGGCGCAACCTGGGAAACAGTCCTTGTGCTTGAAGAGGAAAAGAAGGACAGCGAATTCGCATACCCTGCAATTGAATATTTCAACGGCAGCCTTTATGTTTCATACACCTGGGAACGCCTGAATGTTGCATATTGGAAAATTGATTTATAAAAAAGAACTCCGCAGGACGGTCAATCCTGCGGAGCTTTTGTTTTACATTGTGTCTTTAAATATATTCGATTTTCTGAATGCATAGTAAAGAGGGATTCCGCCTGCAAGGCAGACCGCCAATTCACCTGCGCCGACTTCGAGAGCCGAAAGCGCGAATATCGCGAATGTTGCTTCGCCCTCAATCATCAGGAAGGTTATTTCAGCGCCTACAATGATTGCGTTGAAGATAACGGGCATCAGCAGGGAGAGCAGGGGAAGTCCCTTGAAGGTAACTTTTCTCAATGCTCTTGCGCAGATTGCCGCGAGGAGGGTTGCCGCCGAGCCGAAAAGAATATCCCATATTCCCATCGGACTCGAAAGGTTGCCGATAATGCATCCGATTGTCAGCCCGGGGACTGCCGCAGGGGTGAAAACCGAAAGAATTGTCAACGCCTCCGAAAGTCGGAACTGAATGTTGCCGTAAGCGATTCCGAAGGTTGCGCTCAGGTAGGTTGCCGCGGCATAGATTGCCGCAATCATCGCTCCGTGAACAAGAGCGGTGATTTGTTTTTGTCTTTTTTTCATTTTTTTGCTCCTTTTTGCTGCCGTGCAGCGCCTTTAGTTTTGTTTGGCATCGGGCAAATGCCTGTCAGGAAGGTTTCGAACTGACATTTTTGTTGAAGCGGTAAACCGCTTTTGCCTGAATTAAAGATATTCTGCGAGTGCCTTGAGGTTTTCAACCGCAACGCTTGCCTTGATATCGGAAGCGGCATATTCTTCGGGAGTTGTAACGCCGCTGTAAACAAGTGCGCAGGGGATGCCGTGGTTTGCGCCGATTGCAATGTCGGTTGCGAGTCTGTCGCCGACGAATGCAAGCTCGCTTCTGTCACAGCCGAGCATATTTGTGATGTAATCAACTGTTGCGGTCATCGGTTTGCCGAGCACCTGAGGTCTTTTGCCTGTTGATGCGGCGAAAAGCTCAATCATTGAGCCTGTGTCAGGCATATATCCGTCTGCTGTGGGGCAGTTGAGGTCGGGGTGGGTTGCGATGTAAACTGCGCCCTTGTCAATGTATCTGACGGCGTCCCACATTTTCTGATATGTGAGAGTTGTGTCAAAACCGAGCACAACGATGTCGGGGTCGGCGTCAACGAGATTGATGCCTGCCTTTTCGAAGTCCCCTGTCAGTCTTTCGTTGCCGAGAAGGAAAACTTTTTTGCCTGCATAGTTTCTGTTGAGATAATCTGCGGCAACGTGAGAAGAGATGATAACTCTGTTTTCGTCAACGGGGAAGCCCATTTTTTCGAGCTTCGCTCTGCAGACCTCAACATTGTTTGATGAGTTGTTTGTGAAAAAATAAAAATCTCTGCCGCTTTCTCTGACTTTATTGATGAAATCAATTGAGCCCTCGATGATGTTACCGTCGAGGTAGAAAGTGCCGTCCATATCGATGATGAAATATTTTGTGTTTGAGAAGATTGCGTCTGACATTTTAATGCATCCTTTCGTGAGATTCGCTCAAATAATAATATTATCATATTTTACGCAATAAGGCAACAAAAAGTTTGGTACTTGCTTAAAAACCCGATATATACTATAATTATATTGAAAAGAAACGGAGGTGAGCCGAATGAATGAAAATTTACCGATTCTTCGCAAGAAGGCGATGAGTCTGCCGTTGACCCCGGGCGTTTATCTGATGAAAAACAAAAAAGGCGAAATAATCTATGTCGGTAAGGCGAAGGCGCTCAAAAACCGAGTCAGCACTTACTTCGGCTCGCAGAATAACCACACCGCAAAGGTGCGCAAAATGGTTGAAAACGTTGAGGATTTCGACTATATTCTTTGCGACAGCGAATTCGAGGCGCTTGTGCTTGAATGCTCCCTGATAAAACAGCATACTCCGAAGTATAACATCCTCCTTAAGGATGACAAGGGTTATCATTATATAAAAGTAACGGATAACGGATGGAAAAATATTCTTGCCGTCAAACAAAGACTCGATGACGGCGCGGAATATATCGGGCCGTATACAGGCTCTTACGGAATCACGAATGCAGTTGAATCCGCAAAGAAAATTTTCCGTTTACCGCAGTGCACAAAGGTTTTTCCGCGTGATTATAAAAAAAGCAGACCCTGTCTGAATTTTTATATCGGCCAGTGCGCCGCACCCTGCGCAGGCAAAACCGATAAGGAATCGCATAACGAGGCCGTCCGCCAGGCGCTTGATTTCATCGTCAACGGCTCAGGCTCGGTTATCGACGAATTGACCGCAAAAATGGAGGAAGCGGCGGAAAATCTTGAGTTTGAAAAAGCCGCAAAACTCCGCGATAAGATAAACGCAATCAAAAAAGTAACCGAGAAGCAGAAGGTTGTTGCCGCGTCGGTTGAGGAGCAGGATGTTTTTGCGATTGTCTGCTCGGGCGGTAACGATAATCCGAAGGCGTGTCTGTCAGTTTTGCGTTTCAGGGATGCCCGTCTTTATGACAGCGAGCATTTCATCATCGATATGCCCGAAAATCTTCCCGAAGCAAGGCGCGAGCTTATCCGAAGCTATTATTCGATGCGCGATTTCGTGCCGAGAAGAGTTTCCGTTGACGGCGAGGTTGAGGATTCCGATGTTATTTCGGAATGGCTTTCGTCATTGGCAGGCAGAAAGGTCACAATTGCCGTGCCGCAAAGGGGAGAGCAGCATTCGCTCGTTGAAATGTGCCGCTCAAACGCGGCTCAGAAGCTCGCTCTTTATCTCGGAAAAACAGGTAAATCAACTGCGGCGCTTGATGAATTGGGCACTCTGCTCGGTCTGAAAGCACCGCCTGAATATATTGAATCATATGATATTTCACACACCGCAGGAAGCGAAAATGTTGCAGGTATGGTCGTTTTCAAGGACGGTCATCCGTATAAAAAAGCATACAGGCGTTTTGCGGTGAAAGGCTTCTCGGGCCAGGATGACTACGCCTCGATGGCAGAGGTGCTCGAGCGAAGATTCCTGCGATATCTTGAAGAAAAAGACAGCGGAGAAGGTTTCGGCAGATTGCCCGACCTCATTCTGCTTGACGGCGGCAAAGGTCAGGTCAACGCGGTCTTGCCCTTGCTTGAAAAATACGGTCTGAATATCCCTGTTTTCGGTATGGTCAAGGATTCGCACCACAGGACGAGGGCGATTGCCTGCTCGGGCGAGGAGCTTTCGCTGACATCGAAAAGAGCGGCATTTACGCTTGTTTCAACCATTCAGGAAGAAGTGCACCGTTATTCGGTAGAGTATCACCGAAGCCGCAGAAAGAAATCTTCGGTTTCAACAACGCTGACTTCAATCGAAGGTGTCGGCGAATCGAGGGGCAAAGCGTTGCTCAAGCACTTCAAAACGATGAAGGCAATCAGCGAAGCGTCGGTTGAAGAAATCGCTTCCGTCAAAGGAATGAATAAAAAAACAGCGCGGGCGGTTTTTGAAGCTTTTAATGGTAAAAATAATCCTGATGAGGAATGAAAGTTCAAAAAAATCAAGTTTATCGGCAAATTATCTTGACATTTTGTGCTCTTTAATGCGATAATAAACTGATTAATAAGGTTTTTAACCATAACTTGACTGCTCCGTCACCGACGGACGGGAGGAAGAATATGAGAGTAATCACAGGCTCGGCAAGAGGAATGGTGCTCAGGACTCTTGAGGGCGATAATGTAAGACCGACCACAGATAAGGTCAAAGAAGCGGTTTTCAGCGCCATTCAGTTTGAGATTGAGGGCAGAAGAGTGCTTGATCTTTTCGCAGGCTCGGGTCAGCTCGGAATCGAAGCACTCAGCCGCGATGCCGAAAGCTGCGTTTTTGTTGATGCAGACAAGAATGCAATCAGAATTGTCAAAGAAAATCTCGAAAAGACAAAGCTTATCGGTAAGGCAACCGTTATGCAGACGGATTCTCTTGCTTTCCTCGGAATGACCGATAAGGTTTTCGATGTTGCATTCCTTGACCCTCCGTTTGCAACGGGTATGCTTCAGAAGGCTCTTGCAAAGGTTGAGCCGAGAATTGCCGAAGGCGGTCTTGTAATCTGCGAGCATCCTTTCAAGGAAGAAATGCCCGAGATTCAGGGCGGTCTTGTGAAGCAGAGAGAATATAAATACAGCAAAACGGCGGTCACCGTTTACCGAAAGGGTTGATTGGTTTATGAAAACAGCTGTTTGTCCGGGTAGTTTTGACCCCGTCACCATCGGACATATCGACATCATCCGAAGAGCCGCAAAGCTTTTCGATAAGGTAATTGTTGTTGTTATGTTCAATTATCATAAGCCGACAAGCTATTTTACGGCTGATGAAAGAGTAGACCTCATCAAACGATGCACAACGGATATCGAAAATGTTGAGGTCGAAACCTACAGCGGTCTGCTTGCCGACTATGTTGCGCAGAAGGGCGCGTGTGCCGTTGTCAAGGGATTGAGAGCGGTTTCTGACTTTGAATATGAATTCCAGCAGGCGCTGACCAATAAAAAGCTGAATCCCGAAATGGAAACGGTTTTTGTGGCTGCGGATGCCGCGAATATGTACTTATCATCAAGCGTCGTCAAGCAGGTTTGTGAGTTTGGCGGAGATATAAGAGAATTTGTTCCCGCAGAAGTTTGCGAAGATATTATAAAACGAATTAAAGAAAGGAAATAAGATTATGAGCATTGAACTTTTACTTGATCAGATTGAAGATATAATTGAGGCAGGCTCCAAAGTGCCTTTCAGCAGCAAGGTAGGCGTTGATGCCGAAGCAATCAAAAAGGCTATTGAGGATATCAGACTCAGCCTTCCCGCAGAGCTTGCGCAGGCAAGAACAATCATTGCTGACAGAAATAACATTCTCGTTAAGGCAAAGAATGAGGCTGTTGCCGCTGTAACAAGCGCTCAGGAGAAGTCAAGAGCGCTCATTTCCACCGCTGAAGATAAGGTCAGAGAGCTTGTTCTCAAGACAGAAGGCTATACCAAGGGCAAGGTTGAGGATGCTGAAGCTCAGGCAAGAAGAATTGTTGAAGCTGCCAACGAGGATGCAAAGGCTATCAGACACAGCGCTCAGGTTGAGGCTGCCGCAATGGTTGAAAGCACAGAGATTGTTATCCAGAGTAAGGCAACCGCAGAGGCATATGTCAGATCCGCTCAGGAAGAAGCTCACGCAACTCTTGAAGGTGCAAAAGCTCAGGCAGAAAATATCGTCAACGCAGCTACCGAGCAGGCTGAAAGAACAACCGAGGAAGCACGCCGCCGCGCAGACGAAGCTATTGAGAAGGCTAACAAGTGGTCGGCAGAAATCAGAGTTGCCGCAGGTGACTTCATCGAAGAAATTATGGCAACCGCAAATGAAGCAATTGCAAGCAGCCTTGCAGAAATTCAGGGCGCAAGAGCAAGCATCAAGAGCGTTACAGGCAAAATCGAAACATCTGAAGAAGAATAAAAAAGTAACCGGCCTGCACCATCGGTGCAAGCCGGTGTTTTTATCTTCAGTTGTCGGATGAATTCTCATTATTCTGCTCAAGACAGGAATTCTGAATGAAATTCATAAAATCAGGTTTGCGCGAACAGTTTCTGTAATAATCGATAAGAAGCTGTTCTTCCTTTGTCAAGATGCAAAGGCAGGTTTTGTCGCTTGATGAGCCGAGTGCGACTGTTTTTGATACTGTTTCTTCGTTGTCGGGTGAAAAAACAGCAACAAGGCTGTCGATTGAAATGTTGTAAAACGATGCAATCTTTACAAGGACAGAAACATCGGGCAATCTGCCAAGCTCGTATTTTGCGTAGGTTGAGCGGTCAATACCGAGATATTCGGCAACAGTTATCTGAGAATATGAGTGTTTTTTGCGAAGCTCTCGAAGCATTTCGCCGAGAAGAGCGGATTTGTCTTTTTTGATATCAAGATTCATTTTTACATCCTCCGTAAAACCTGAAGGGAGATAGTTTACCCTCTAATTATAAACCATTTCAGAAAAAAATCCATAGAAATTTATCAAAATTTTCAATTTTTTCATTATGATGCCTGCAGTTTGCGGTAAAAAGTGCCGAAAATACGCTTTTGGAATAAATCGCTTGACAAAATAAATATATTCTGTTAAAATTAAAGACCGCTGCGGTAAGCGCAGCAGGATTAACTAATTTATCCTTGCCACGGATGCACCGTGGCCAAAGACCAGAAGGAGGTGCTTTAAGAATGTCAGCAAACATCAGCTATGAGACAGTGTTGGTTTTTTCAGTTGCCAACGGTGAAGAAGCTGCTCAGCCTCTCGTTGAGAAGTTCAAGGCTATGATCGAAGCTAACGGCACTCTTGAGAGCGTTGAAGAATGGGGTAAGCGCAAGCTTGCATACCTCATCGACGACGAAGCAGAGGGTTATTACGTTCTCTTCAATTATCAGGCTGCTCCCGAATTTCCCGCAGAGCTTGACCGTGTTGTGAAGATCACAGACGGCGTGCTTCGTTCACTCATCATCAAAAAGTAAGGAGGTCGCAAAATGATTAACAATGCCGTTATTATGGGCAGACTTGTTGCCGACCCCGAGCTGCGCACAACAGGAAACGGAATTTCCGTAACATCGTTCACAGTAGCCGTTGACAGACGCTTTGTCCGTCAGGGCGAAGAGCGTCAGGCAGATTTCATTGACATCATCGCTTGGAGACAGACTGCTGAATTTGTCAGCAAGTATTTCCGCAAGGGCTCAATGATTGCTGTTCAGGGCTCAATTCAGACCAGAATGTATGAGGACAAAAGCGGTAACAAGCGCAAGGCTGTTGAAATCGTAGCCGACAACGCAAGCTTCTGCGGTTCAAAAGCAGAAAGCGGCACAGGCGGCTTCAGCAGAAATGACAGCTTCGCTCCTGCTCAGCCTGCTCCCTCATATTCAACTGCAGACGAAGGCGATTTCAAAGAAATTCCCGAGGACGATCTCCCCTTCTGAGAGATCTCCCGAACTAACTGAAACTGTAAAGGAGGTTTAATCCATGGCATACGAAAAGAATGACAGAAGACCCAACAAAAAGGGCCGCAGAAAGGTTTGCTCATTCTGCGTTGATAAAGTTGAATGCATCGATTACAAGGATGTAAACAAGCTTAACAAGTTCACTTCTGACAGAGCAAAGATCCTTCCCCGCCGTGTAACAGGTACTTGCGCTAAGCATCAGCGTGAGCTCACCACAGCTATCAAGCGTGCACGCCAGATCGCTCTTCTTCCCTACACAAGTGACTGATAAAGCGATATAATGCAAACAGAACGGGTACACCATTACGGTGCACCCGTTTTTTTAATGAAGAATGAAGAGCGGATGATATCCGTCCCTCGCTCTGATATTATTTTTCTTCCATAATCAATGTCACAACGGTCATATCATCAAAGTTTTCGCCGCATTTACGGCGAGCCGTTTCAAGAAGCAGCCTTGAAAAATCCCTTGCATCGGGGTTTCGGGCTGCTTTTATTTCATCCTTGAGCCAGATGTTTCCGCTTCCGAGAATTCCGTCGCTGACCATAACGAGCATATCGCCGCCCTTGAGTTTAAGCGAATGTCGGCTGAAGCTGATGTCGTTGAGAATTCCGAGCGGTGCGGACGGCGGCTCGGCAGTATATACTCTGCCCGAGCAGGTGTAGAATGACGGCGCGGCGCCTGCCTTGAGAAGGGTTGTTTCGCCGCTGAAAAGGTCGATTTCCGCAACATCGAGCGTTGAAACGGATTCGTCGTCCGATTTGACTGTGAGCGCGGTGTTTGTTATTCCGAGTGCGGTTTCCGCGCCTATGCCTGTGCGAATCAGCCTTGAAAAAAGCTCAACCGTCATCGATGAATCGACAGCCGCTCTGCCTCCCGTACCCATTCCGTCGCTCATAATTATATATGCTTTTGATTCGGTGCGGAAGCATTCGAAATAATCGCCGCAGAGCTTTCTGTTTCCGCAGCTTGCCGATGCCGAGCCGAAACGGAAACTGAAAATTTCTTTTCGCAGAAAAACAAGCTCCTTGCCGTCGGAAACCTCCCTGATTTTCGGAGGACTCATTTCTGCTCCGATTTCGGCGGAAAGATTTGATGTCAGGCGCAGGAGAGAGGTGTTTTGCGGAATGTCGCTGACAATGCATTTCAATCGGATTGCACCGGGTGCAGGTTGCGTGCATATGATATAGCTGACCTCAAACCCCATATCCGAAAGCACTCTCAACGCGGTGCGCTCCTTGAGATGAAGGGTGGCGGCGGTTGACTCAACACCTTCGGAAAGCTCCTTGAGAAGCTTCGACATAATGTCAAACTGACCGCAGGCGATTTCGCGCGTTTTGGTCGATGTTGCCTGCAGAGCGTTGATTGCGCTCCGACTTAAATAAATTCTGTTGAATGCATCCGCAATGCGCGGCACGCTCGGACATTTCAGAATGAAATCGGGAGAAAAATCCTTGCTTGAAACTGCATTTCCCTGCGAAAGCTTATCGATGATTGCCGAAAAATCGCCGTTTTCGGGGCAGGAATTATTCTTTAAACTGCAGTCTGAGCAGACTCTTTCTTTCACGCGAAGGGTAACAATAATATCGTTTGCAGGGGTCAGTGATTCGATGCCCTCGGAAACGGAGCGCACGCATTTCGAAACCGAACCTACCGCCTGCGAAGCGGCAAGAAGCCGTTTCTTTGTGCCGCTGAATTCTGCGGTGAGCCGTTTTTCCTTCGGCAGGGATATTTCGGTGCGGAGTTTGTTGAGATGTTTTGACGGAATCGCAACGAAAATCAGTGCGGCTGCGGCAGATTCCGCAAAGACCGAAACCCCTTCCGCAGAGCCGTCAATCAGGGCTGAAACACCCGTCACCGCCGAGAAAACAAGAGCGGTTACAAACTGACCGTATTTCGAAAATATTCCCGATGCAAGACCGCTGATTCCGTAGCAAAGGCTCAATGCAACGCTCGTGCCCGAAACCGCAACGCAAGTGCCGATTGAAACCCCTGCAATGCTTCCGCCTGCCTGCGAAAAAAGTGCGGCGGCAATGAGAATTATGAATGAGCCGAAAAATCGGGCGGGTCTGAATCCGAAAACGCTGACCTCCGATGACCCGAGAAGCAATGTGCAAAGACTTATCATTATGCAGATGAGGCTGTGATTATCGAGCATATACAGGCTTCGTTTCCTGTTTATGCAGTTGACTGTGCCCGAATAAAAAACAACCGACCCTGCGCAGAGAAGTGACGAGCAGATGATGAGCATAAATTCGTTGAGTGACGGCGTTTGCGCAAACATCATAACCGTTGATGCCGCAGCGGTAAACAGGAAAACAGCAACCGAAAGAATGAGGTTTTTCCGATGGGTTATGCGGAGCTTTTCTACGGCAAGGACAGCGCCGACAGTCCCTGCGAGAGGTATCAGGCAACAGAGGGCGTCGGTTTTGTTCATCCGAAGAAAACACCCCGTTATGCCGCCCAGACAAGCGGCGATTAATTCAGCGCCCTTGCAAACGGCTGAAAGTCCGATGCAAAGCGGTACTTTTACCGAAAAAAGACCTGCGCCGGAGAGGGTGAAACTGCTCATATAATAGAGAAGCAGACTCAGAAAGTATATGCCCCTGTCAATCAGCTTGTCCGTTTTTTCTTTTTCGGAGGTTTTTCTTATCCGTTCCATTTTTAACTTCCTTTCATTATAAAATTGACTCTCAAAGCAATTTTAAATGTCTGCAAAGAGAAAAACTGTCAGTTATTGAAACGGCGGAAAATTATTTTGAAAAATTTTTTGTAAAAATTATATTTTTACTGTTCAAATGCAGGATTTTGTGTTATAATAAATCGAATATATACTAAATATAGTGGGAGGTATGTGCCGTGGACTTTGAAAACGAGCATCAGGGGCTGATAATCGGCAGAAACGCAGTTGCCGAAGCGCTTCGCAGCGGCAGATCAATCGACAGCCTTATGGTTGCCAAAGGAGAAAGAGGCGGCTCTGTAGGCAAAATCATTGCTCAATGCCGCGAAAAGGGCATTGTTATCAAGGAAACAGATGTCCGTAAACTCGATAAACTTTGCGGCGGCGCAAATCACCAGGGCGTTGCGGCATGGGCGGCGGTGCACGAATATTCCGATATCGAGGATATTCTTGCCAATGCAGAGAGCAAGGGCGAAGCTCCCTTCGTCATTATCTGCGATGAAATCGAAGACCCCCATAATCTCGGCGCGATAATCAGGACCGCCGATGCCTGCGGTGCGCACGGAATCATCATTCCCAAGCGCAGAGGCGTTGCTCTCACTTACGCGGTGGGCAAGGTTTCGGCAGGTGCGGTTGAATATGTTCCCGTTGCAAGAGTGCCAAATCTCGCATCAACCATCGAGGAGCTTAAGGAAAAGGGCTTCTGGATTTACGGCGCGGATATGGACGGCACTCGCTGGGACAAACAGGATTATTCGGGAAGCGTTGCTCTTGTTGTCGGCTCTGAAGGCAGAGGCATCAGCCGACTTATAAAAGAAAAATGCGACTTTATTGTTTCCTTGCCGATGAAGGGCAAGATAAATTCCCTTAACGCATCCGTTGCGGCAGGAATTCTGATGTATGAAATTGCAAAAAACAGGTAGGTGAAGGTTTTGAGCGATTATAAGAAAAACGGCGCAGGCGATGAGCTTGACGCTATTCTCGACGAAGTGAGAAGCCGCCAGAGTCTGCTTGACAGCGAAACTGAAACACCGTCGAAAACTTGGTCTATCGATGATATTGACAGACTCATTGCCGAAACAAACGGCGAGGAATATGTTCCTCCCGTCAGAGAATCCGCTCCGTCGAAGGGCGGCGATGATATTTTCGGCGATACATTTGATACAGGTATTTTCACCATCAGACCTATGGGCGAGGAGAGAAAATCCGAAGAAATGCAGGATATTTCTTCGTCATCGGGTGAAGCTGAAGTTGACGGTCAGGAAACCTTCTACAGCGAAGAGGATGATTTTGACGAATCAATTTTCGACATTGAAACCGTTGTTGTTCCCGAGGATGAGCCCGAGGAAGAGTCGCGTGTTTTCAGATATTTCCGACCCATCACAAGCGAGCCTGTTGAAGAGAAAAAGGAAGAAAAATCCGTCCCCGAAATATCGGTTGTTGATGCAGATAAAAGACCTGCGGCTGATATTCTGAGAGAAATAATCGCAGAAGCTGTTCCGCAGGAAAAGAAGGAAACTCCTCCTGCACCTGCTGAAGAGCACATATCCGAAAGCGATTACAGAACCCGATTCTTCACAAAACTTACCCTTGAAAAAACAGGCGATATCGATATCGAAGAGGAAGGCCCCGTAGATAAACCCGGCGTTGTCGTCAAGAAAAACGGCGCACCCGATGAGGGCGGATTTGAACCCGTACCGACGGTGCTTGCGGCGGAGGATGCCGAAAGGGGATTCAGCGAAGATAAGACAATCGTGCTTGGTGCACAGGGTAAGAAGACTTCTCCTGCTCCGCGCGCAGAAGCTCCTGCTTCCGAAGATGTTGAGGGTCAGATTGTGCTTACGGGATTTGAGGATATCTCATCCGAATCAACCCCCGAAGAGTCCGATGAAGGCGATGTTGAAGAGAATCTCTGGGAAAGACGCCGCCAGAAGGCGAAGAATTTCCGCATCATCGATGCAATTGACCTTGATGAGGATTTCGAGGGCGACTTCGGTCTTTCCGAAGAAGAAAAAGCAAGAGAGGAAAGAAACCGCAGGCGTGAAAAAAGACGCCTTGCTCTTGAAAAGGAAAAGAAAGAGCTTGAAAACAGGGCAATTCCTCACGAATATACTTCTCCCGACGAGAAGACAACCTTCTATTCACGCCTTAATGCTATTAATGATAATGCAACAAAGGGTGTGCTTGCTGCAGGAATAATCGGTCTGATTGTTGTTGTCATCAACCTGCTTCCTGTTATTGCGCAGGCGCTTGCAATTGAAACCGAGGCTTTTTCGCAGGGCTCGGTTGCACTTAATGTTATAAATGCGATTCTGCTTATTGCTGCTGCGGCGGTCAACAACAAACGATTTGTTCTCGGTCTGACCGCGCTCAAATCACTCAAGGTTACAAGCGATACTGCGGTCAGTTTCTCTGTAATCGTTGCGCTTCTTCAGAATATTATTGCGGCGGTTTCGGGCGCAGAAGGTGTCGGCGCAACGGTATTTTCGGCGGCGGCAATTTTTGCGGTGCTTGTCACCAAAATCACAGAGAAGCTCGATGCACAGCGCATTCTTGCCAACTTCGAAGTTTTTGCATTCAAGTATGAGCATAATATGTTTGCTGTTCATCCGTTTGATAATGAATCCGAGATTTTTGAGCTTGGCAGAGGCCTTATGATGGGCAACGCTGACCTTCTCTATTCATCCCAGATTTCATTCCCCGAGGATTTCATAAAGAATTCCCAGTCCGATGAAGGCGAGAGCAGAATGATGAAAATTCTTCTTCCTGCGGCGGCAGGTGCGGCTCTGATTGCTGCCATCACATCGGGAATCATCAATGCAGATTTTATGGCGGCTCTTTCCGCTTTTGCAGGAACATTCTGCGTTTGCTGCCCTGTATTTTCTGCATTTATCCCTGCTTTTGTTTCAAGAACAACAAGCTTCACTCTTAACGCAACAGGTACAGTTATAACAGGCGCTGACACCGCAGAGAAAACTGCGGCATCGAATGCGGTTGTTATCGATTGCGCAGATATTTTTGACAGACAGAATTGCACAATGCACGGCATGAAGGATTTCAAAGCAATCCGAATTGACGATGTGCTTCTCTATGCGGCGGCTCTCGTCATCAAGTCGGGCGGCCCTCTCAGAGAAAGTTTTGAACAGGTAATCGACGGCAGACAGGATATTCTTCCTCCCGTCAGAGAGCTTACATATGAGGATAAACTCGGCATTGCGGCAAGAATTCATAATCAGAAGGTGCTTCTCGGTAACAGGAATCTTCTTGTGAATCATAATGTTGAAGTGCCCGAAAAATCGCTTGAAGAAAGATATTCCCACAGCGGCAGAAAGGTTATGTATCTCGCCGTTGCAGGTAAACTGGCGGCAATTTTCGTTGTCAGCTATGCGGTTGATAAGAATCTCGGCAGATATTTCAAGGTGCTTGAGGATAACGGAATTCAGGTGCTTGTCAGAACAAACGATGTCAATGTTACTCAGGAGCTTATTGCTGACAGCTTTGAGCTTCCGAGAGAAACCTTCAAGATTCTTTCGGCAACCGCAGGCAGACTCTTCAAGAGAAGAAGGGATGCAGTCTGTGACAAACTCCCTGCAGGAATTATCCACGACGGCACTGCATATTCTATGCTCCGAGCTGTTGCGGCATCCTGCGATATCACCGCAAAGATGCGATTTGCATCCATTGTGCAGATTATCATCAGCGCCCTCGGATTCATCCTCAGTATGGCTCTTTACTGCACTGAAAATGCAGCTCTCGTCAACGGTCTGACGGCTGTTTTGTTCCTTGCGCTGGGCCTCGGAGTTTCCGCAGGAATAATGCTTTTGAGAAAAATACGATAAAAAATCAAAAAAATGCTTGACAAATCCGAATTTATATTATAGAATAACTTGCACAATAAAGCAGAGCAGGTCAGCTCTCACCTTCCGGGAACATCCCGCGTCGGTCAATAGCTTGTTATTCACAGGGGCAAAATGCGCCTGTAAAAGCGTTGATTTTATGCGAGGTTGGGATTCCCTGCCTCGCTTTTTTATTGCAAAAAGTTCCGAAAGGTTCTTATCCAATTCAGGAGGTGCTTTAACATCAGCAGCAAAGAACAGCAAATCAATGAGGAAATCCGTGACAAAGAGATAAGAGTTATCTCTGATGACGGTGAGCAGCTCGGCATTATGTCCGCAGCAGAGGCTCTTAAGATTGCAGAGAGCAGAAACCTTGACCTTGTTAAGATCGCTCCCGCAGCAAAACCCCCCGTCTGCAAAATTATGGATTACGGAAAGTTCCGCTTTGAAAAGGCAAAGAGAGAAAAGGAAGCCAAAAAGAATCAGAAGATTGTTGAAATCAAAGAAATCAGGCTCTCTCTCAACATCGATACGCATGACTTTGATACCAAAATCAACCATGCACGCAAGTTTATAGGCTCAGGAGACAAAGTTAAGGTTTCTATCAGATTCAGAGGCAGAGAAATGGCTCATCCCGAGCTCGGCCTGACCATTATGAGTCGTTGCGCAGAAGCTATGGCAGATGTCGCTGTTGTTGAAAAACCTGCAAAGCTCGAAGGCAGACAGATGCTGATGTTCCTGGCTCCGAAAAGCTCGAAGTAAGAGCCCGACAAAACAAGTGTTTAATTTTAAGGAGGAAATAAACCATGCCCAAGATTAAGACTCACAGCGGCGCAAAGAAGCGCTTCAAGATTTCAAAAGGCGGCAAGCCCATCCGCGCTCATGCTTACAAGTCACACATTCTCAACAAAAAGAACACAAAGCGTAAGAGAAATCTTCGCAAGACAACTGTTGCTGATGTTACAAACTGCAAGCAGATCAAACGTCTTGTTCCCTACAAATAAGATCGGAACTTTGTAAACTACTTTTTAATTAACGGAGGATTTAAATTATGGCTCGTATTAAAGGCGCTATTATGACTCGCAAGAGAAGAAATAAAGTACTCAGACTTGCAAAGGGCTACTACGGCTCAAAGAGCACTCTCTTCAAGACAGCTAAGCAGGCTGTTATGAAGAGCGGCAACTATGCTTACATCGGCAGAAAGCAGAAGAAGAGAGATTTCCGTCGTCTTTGGATCACTCGTATTTCCGCTGCTTGCAAGATGAACGGTATGAACTATTCAACATTCATCAACGGTCTCAAGAAGGCTGACATCAGCCTCAACCGTAAGATGCTTGCTGAGATCGCAGTTGCTGATCCCGCAGCATTCGCAGCTCTCGCAGAGAAGGCTAAGGCTGCTCTCAACTAATTTAAGCTTGAATAATCAGAGATGTGAATTTCTTTGCATCTCTGATTTTTCGCATTTTGCGAGAGAAAAAAACTGTTGAAAAACAGTGAAATTCTCGATAAAAACACCTATATAAAGGTATCAAATAAAAATATATATTAAGGTATCAAAGTAATATTATGGAGAGAATAACAGCCAGAACAAATGACAGAATCAAATACGCTGTTCGCCTTGGAGAGAGTGCTTCATTCCGCAGACAAAGCGGCGAGTTCTTTCTCGAGGGCGCACGGCTCTGCTTCGATGCGGCAAAAACAGGCATCGTCATAAAGCAGGCTTTTTTTACTTCGGCGGCTCTCGAAAAATACTCGGCGTATACCGAGGAAATCATTGCTTCGGGTTGCGCTTGCTATGAAATCAGCGCCGATGTTGCAAAGAAACTTTCAGATACCGAAAATCCGCAGGGAGTTTTCTGCGTTTGCGAAAAAAGAAACGGCTCTTCGAGGCTTGATTTCTCGGGCAAATACCTTGCTCTTGAGAATCTGCAGGACCCCTCAAATCTCGGTGCGGTCTGCAGAAGTGCGGAAGCGCTCGGGCTTGACGGTCTGATTGTCAGCGGCGGATGCGATGTTTATAATCCGAAGGCTCTGCGCGCGGCGATGGGCTCTTCGTTGAGAATCCCCGTCATCGAGTCCGACAATCTTGTTTCGCTTCTTGAGGAAGCAGGCGCAAACGGTATGAAAACCTATGCATCAGTGCCCCGAAGCGATGCAAAGGATATCAGAAGCCTCGATTTTGGCGGCGGAGTGATAATCTGCGTGGGCAACGAAGGCTCGGGACTTTCGCAAGCGGCAATCGATGCCTGCGATGCGGCGGTCACAATTCCGATGCTCGGCAGAGCGGAATCCTTCAATGCTTCCGCGGCGGCGGCAATTCTTGCATGGGAGTTGATGCGATGAACGGAAACACAGTTTATTGGGTTTGGCTCTCGATGGCACTCGGAGCGGCAACGAGAATTGACGAAATTTTCGGTTGCTTCTCATCTCCGAGGGAAATCTACGAAAGCGACAGGACGGCGAAAATAATTTCCGGTGTCCTTACGAAACGCCAGATTGAACGCCTCGAAGCAACGCCGATAAAGAATGCCTATGCGGCGATTGATATCTGCAATAAAAACGGCTGGAAGATATATACATCCGAGGACGAGGAGTATCCCGATATGCTCCGCTCCCTTGTTGACAGACCGCTCGTGCTCTATGTTGACGGCGATATTTCGTATATCAATTCAAGCGTCACAATCGGAGTCGTCGGCACACGAAAACCCTCGTATGAAAGCGTGAAGATTGCGCATAAAATGAGTGAGGGAATATGTGCGATGAATGCCGTTGTTGTCAGCGGCGGAGCGCTCGGAATCGACAGCGCCGCGCACGAAGGTGCACTTCAGGCAGGCGGTAAAACAGTATGCGTTATGGGATGCGGACTCGGTTGCGGATATCTGAAGGAAAACGAAAATCTCCGCAGAAGAATCAGTAAATCGGGAGCACTTGTTACGGAATATCCGCCTTTGTCGGGTGTAACAAGGTCAAGCTTCCCCGAAAGAAACCGCATCATTTCGGGTATGAGTATGGGCGTGCTTGTTGTTGAGGCAGGGGAAAGAAGCGGCTCGTTGATTACGGCCCGCAACGCAAATGAGCAGGGCAGAGATGTTTTTGCCATTCCCGGCAGCATTCTCAGCAGCTCATATACAGGCGCTAACAGACTCATCCGCGACGGTGCAAAAATCGTAACCTGCGCGCACGATATTCTTTACGAATATTCGGTGATTTATTCCGAAAGACTCAATCTCGATGCGCAGATACCCGAGCTGATAACCAAGGATTCATCAGATGATGAAAAGCCGATTCAGGCAGATGCCAAAGAGGAAACCACGGTTGTGAAAATCAAAAAAGAGCCTTCGTCCGAGCTCGACCCCGATTCGGCGGCGGTCTATGCTCTTTTCGGAAATGAACCTGTTCATTCGGATGAAATCTGCGCAATGACAGGGATACCTGCTCCGAGAGTGCTTTCTGCGCTGATGCTTCTTGAAATGGAAGGTCTTGTTGAAGCGACGGAAGGCAAATGTTATCAGATAGTTTAAATTCAATTTTCAAATATATTACTGACAGGAGAATAATCTAAATGTCAAAGCTTGTTATCGTTGAGTCGCCTGCAAAGGCGAACACAATCAAGAAATATCTCGGCAAGGAATTTGAAGTTGTTGCCTCAAAAGGCCATATCAGAGACCTGCCTGCAGCAAAACTCAGCGTTGATGTAAAAAATAAATTCGCTCCCAAATATGCTCTCATCAAGGGCAAGGAAAAGCTTGTCAAAGAGCTTAAGGAAAAGGTTGACGCAAGCGAAGCAGTTTACCTCGCAGCCGACCCTGACCGCGAAGGAGAAGCAATTTCGTGGCACCTTGCAACCGTTCTCGGTCTTGACCTGAGCAAGAAAAACCGCGTAACATTCAACGAAATCACCGAAACAGGTATCGCCAACGGTATGGCTCATCCCAAGCAGGTGAATCTTGACCTTGTTAACGCTCAGCAGGCAAGAAGAATTCTTGACCGTCTTGTAGGCTACAGACTCAGTCCCTTCGTTTCGCAGAAAATCAGAAGAGGACTTTCGGCGGGCCGCGTGCAGAGTGTTGCAGTCAGACTTATCGTTGACCGCGAAAACGAAATCGACGCATTCAATCCCGAAGAATACTGGATTCTTGAAGCAAAGCTTGCCACAGCCCAGAGAAGAGTTTTCACAGCAACTCTTTATTCTGACGAAAACGGCAAGATTAAGATAGTCAACAAGGAGCAGGCGGATGCATATCTTGCTCGCCTTGACGGTGCTGAATATGAAGTCAAATCCGTCAAGAAGGGAACAAGAAAGAAGAATCCCGCTCCTCCCTTCATCACCTCAACCCTTCAGCAGGAAGCTTCAAGAAAGCTTGGCTTCCAGGCTGAAAGAACAATGAGAACAGCTCAGGAACTTTACGAAGGTGTTAATGTCAAGGGTATCGGTATGAGCGGTCTTATCACCTATATGAGAACTGACTCGCTCAGAATTTCCGAAGAAGCAAGAGCAGCCGCAACAAGCTATATTGCAGAAACCTTCGGCAGCGAATATCTTCCCGAAAAGCCTGTTTATTATAAGTCCAGAGCAAACGCCCAGGACGGTCACGAAGCAATCAGACCTTCTGTTCCCTCGCTCACTCCCGAGCAGGTAAAGAGCAGCCTTACCTCCGACCAGTATAAGCTTTACAGCCTTATCTGGAAGAGATTTATGGCGAGCCTTATGGCAAGCAGTGTTCAGAATACCGTAAAGGCTGAAATCATTGCAAAGAAAGAAGGCGACGGCGATAAATTCTGCCTTTTCACAGCGGCAGGATATTCGGTCAAGTTTGACGGCTTCACAAAGCTTTATGAACTTGCCGAGGAAGAAACCGATAAGGGTGTGCTTCCCGAAATCAAAGCGGATGAAAAGCTTAAAATCCGCGAGCTGAACGCAAATCAGCATTTCACTCAGCCTCCTGCAAGATACACTGAAGCTTCGCTCATCAAAGAGCTTGAAGAAAACGGTGTAGGCCGTCCCAGCACATATGCAACAATTCTTTCAACGATTATCAAAAGAGGATATATCCAGAGAAAGAGCAAGCAGCTTGTGCCTACAGAGCTCGGCGTTGCAATTACAGGCTTGCTTAAAGAAAAATTCCCCAAAATCGTTAATACAAAGTTTACCGCTCAGCTTGAAACAAATCTTGACCATGTCGGAAGCGGCGAAGTCGATTATGTAAAGATGCTCGATGAATTCTATGCCGATTTCGAGAAAACTCTTGAGAAGGCAAAGTCCGAGATGAAGAATGTCAAGATTCAGCTTGAAGAGGATATCACAGATATTCCCTGCGATAAGTGTGGCAGAATGATGGTTATCAAAACAGGCAGATTCGGCAGATTCCTCGCTTGTCCCGGTTATCCCGATTGCCGCAACGCAAAACCGCTTGTTGTCAATACGGGCGCAAAATGTCCCGATTGCGGCGGCGAAATCATTGAGAGAAAATCAAAGAAGGGTCATGTATTCTACGGATGCAGCGCATGGCCGAAATGTAATTTTATGAGCTGGGATGCCCCTGCCGAAAAGCAGTGCCCCGAATGCGGCAAAACTCTTTTCAAGAAGAAGGGCGGCAAGCTTGTTTGTATGGCAAAGGGTTGCGGATACGAAAAAGCTCCCGGAAAGAAAAAGAATGATGAATAAGGTTAAAGTTATCGGAGCAGGTTTTGCAGGCGTTGAAGCCGCGTGGCAGCTTGCAAACAGAGGAATTGAGGTTGAGCTTTATGAGATGAAGCCCGTCCGATTCTCTCCTGCTCATTCAAGTGAAGGCTTTGCGGAGCTTGTCTGCTCAAACTCCTTCAAGGCTATGCGCATCGGCAGTGCGGCAGGAATGCTTAAGGCAGAAATGGAGCTTATGGGCTCTCTCTGCGTTGAGTGCGCCAAAGCAACGGCTGTGCCTGCAGGCGGTGCTCTTGCGGTTGACAGAGATAAATTCTCTGCTCTCATAACCGAAAAAATTCTTTCACGAAAAGAGATTACGGTTATCAGAGAAGAGATTACCGAAATTCCTGACGGCGATGTCATTATTGCCGCAGGTCCTCTCGCCTCCGAAGCTCTTTCCGAAAAAATCAAGGAGCTTTGCGGAGGAAACCTCAGTTTCTTCGATGCGGCGGCGCCGATAGTAACAGCCGAAAGCATCGACCTTGAATGCGCATTTATGCAGTCAAGATATGACCGCGGCGAGCCCGAGGATTATATCAACTGCCCGATGAACAAAGAGGAATACGAAGCGTTTTATGAAGCGCTCATCAGCGCCGAATGTGCTCCGACTCACGAATTCGATAAACGCAAAGGCGTTTACGAAGGCTGTATGCCCATTGAGGTTATGGCATCAAGAGGTCACGATACAATCCGTTTCGGTCCGATGAAACCCACAGGTCTTGTGAATCCGAAAACAGGTCACAGACCCTGGGCAAACCTCCAGCTTCGCAAGGAAAATACCGCAGGCACAATGTATAACCTTGTCGGTTTCCAGACGAATCTTAAATTCGGCGAGCAGGTGAGAGTGTTCTCGATGATTCCTGCCCTTAAGAATGCCGAATTTGTCAGATACGGTGTTATGCACCGAAACACATTCATCGATTCGCCCCGTCTGCTTGGCTCTGATTTCAGCTTCAGAGAAAGAGAAAATCTCTATTTTGCAGGTCAGATAACAGGCGTTGAGGGATATATGGAATCGGCTTGCGCAGGTATTCTTGCAGGCATAAACGCGGCAAACCGCATTCTCGGGGAAGAGAAATTTGTTCCGAATGAGCTTACCATTTCGGGCGCACTTGCAAGATATATCAGCGACGAGAGTGTTAAGAATTTTCAGCCGATGGGAGCAAGCTTCGGTCTGCTTCCTCCGCTTGATACAAAAATCAGAGATAAAAAGCTGCGATATGAGGCACTTGCCGAAAGAGGACTCAATGCCCTTAAAGAACAGCTTGAAGGATGAAATCCATGAACGAAAAACTTGAAGCATTGCAGGAAAATCTCGGCTACCGTTTCAAGGACATTACCCTTCTTGAAACCGCGCTGACCCATTCCTCGTATGCAAACGAAAAAAGCGAAAAAACAGCATATAACGAAAGACTCGAATTTCTCGGCGACTCGGTGCTGGGTTTCGTTTCAGCAAGATATTTTTACCAGAATTTTGATATGCCCGAGGGTGAATTGACAAAGCACAGAGCGGCAAAAGTCTGCGAAAAAGCACTCTGCGCCTACGCGAAGGAGCTTGGCATCGGCGATGCATTGCTTCTCGGCAAGGGTGAGGACAGGACAGGTGGCAGAGAAAGGCCCTCGATTCTTGCCGATGCTTTTGAAGCTGTCCTTGCGGCGATTTACCTTGACGGCGGACTTGATGAAGCAAGCAAACTCGTAATGCGCTTCATTCCCCGTCGCGATGAGTTTGAAAGCGTGAAGGACTATAAAACAACTCTGCAGGAGATTATCCAGCGTAACCGCGAAGAGCGTCTTGAGTATGTTGTTACTGATTCTTCAGGCCCTGACCACGCAAAAACATTCACCGTTGAGGTGCATCTCAACAGCAACGTTATCGGCAGAGGTACAGGCAGAAGCAAAAAACTCGCCGAGCAGTATGCCGCACGAGAAGCCCTCGAGCTTATGGGTATAAAATGAAGCATATAAACATTGCACTTTTTGTGGTGCATAAGGGTTGTCCGCATATGTGTTCATTCTGCAATCAGAGGAGCATTTCGGGAAGTCAGAGGGAAATAACTCCCGACGAAGTGCGCTCTGCGGCAGAAACCGCAATTGCATCCCTCTCCGCAAACGAAGCGGCAGGCGGCGAGATTGCGTTTTTCGGCGGCAGCTTCACGATGATTGAGAGGGGATATATGATATCCCTGCTCGAAGCGGCATATGAATATGTGAAAAACGGTGTTTTCAAGGGAATCAGAATTTCCACCCGACCCGACGGAATCAGTGAAGAAATCTGCTCAATCCTCAGGGATTACGGAGTATCTGCGGTTGAGCTCGGCGCGCAGAGTCTTGATGACAGAGTGCTTGAGCTTAACGACAGAGGACACACCGCAAAGCAGGTCGAAGAGGCAGTTTCGATGCTGAAAAGCTTCGGTTTTGAAACAGGTCTGCAGATGATGACGGGTCTTTACGGCTCCGAAGATTGCGACAGTATTGCCACCGCAGAAAAAATCATCGCAATGCATCCCGATACCGTCAGGATATATCCGACGGTTGTTATAGAAGGCACGAAGCTTCACGAATTGATGCTTTCGGGTGCGTTTGCTCCGAAGGGCGTTGAAGAAACGGTTGACCTTTGCGCCCGACTTATTCCGATGTTTGAGGATGCAGGGATAAAGATTATCCGCGTCGGCCTTCATTCAGGCGGAGATGTTGAGGCGGAGTATGCAGGCGGTGCTTACCATCCTGCGCTCAGGGAGCTTTGCGAGGGCAGAATTTATTATAATATCGCGCTCGGAAAGCTTCGTGAATATGATTGCGGAAGTTATACTCTCGCGGTCAATAAAAAAGAAAATTCCAAAATGACAGGTCAGAAAAAACAAAATCTGATAAGACTGCAGTCGCTCGGCTATGAATGTTTTGTCGAAGGACGCGACAATATGGAGAAGTATGAGGTTGCAGTCGAATATAGAGGTTAGTGATATAAATGAGATTAAAAGCACTTGAAATGCAGGGCTTCAAATCCTTTCCCGATAAGACGGTGCTCGAATTCGGAAAAGGCATAACGGCGGTTGTCGGCCCTAACGGCTCGGGTAAGAGTAACATTTCCGATGCTGTGCGCTGGGTTTTGGGTGAGCAGTCAACAAAAACTCTCCGCGGCTCGCGAATGGAAGATGTTATCTTCGGCGGCACAAGTCAGCGAAAAGCTCTCGGCTATGCCGAGGTTACTCTGCGCCTTGATAATGCAGACAGGGGAGTGCATTCCGATAAGGATGAGGTTTCTGTTACCCGTCGCTATTACCGTTCAGGCGAAAGTGAATATAAAATCAACGGCGAAGTCTGCCGTCTGAGAGATATCCACGAGCTGTTTATGGATACAGGTCTTGGCCGTGACGGCTATTCAATGGTCGGTCAGGGCAGAATTGCAGACCTTGTTTCCGCTCGTTCATCGCAGAGAAGAGATATGCTCGAAGAAGCGGCAGGTATTTCGCATTTCCGTTACAGAAGAGCGGATGCAAACCGCAAGCTTGAGCAGGCGGAAGAAAATCTTATCCGTCTGAGAGATATCCTTGCCGAGCTTGAAAGCAGAATCGGTCCTCTTAAGACACAGAGCGAGAAGGCAATGAAATTCCTTGCTCTTGCAGAGGAAAAGAAAACTCTTGAAATCGGTCTTTGGCTTCATACAATCGAGAAGTCCAAAAACGGACTCAAGGAGCAGGAACATAAGCTTTCAATCGCAGTTTCTCAGTATGAAATGACCGAAAACGAATTGGTTGAGCTTATCGAAAAAATCGAGGCGGCAATCAAAGAAGGTCAGGATATCACTCTTGAAATCGAGCGTCTGCGCCAGACAATTTCCGAAAGTGAAGAGGAAGCGGCAGTAATCGACGGTAAAATTGCCGTTGAAAGAAATACAATTGAACATAATCTGCTTACAATCGAGAGAATCAGCGGCGATATGGGTGACAGTGCGCAGTCCCTTGCCGAAACCGATGCCCAGATTGAGCAGGCAGAGAGCAGTATTGCCGCCAATGAAGAGCGAATTGAGAAGAAGCGTGAAGAACTTTCCGCAGAAATCGAAAGACTCAATCTTCTTCTCAGTCAGAACAGCGCAAACAGTGAAAAAGCAAGAGAAATCAACGAAAAACTTACCGAAGCGGCAATCCGCGCAGCCGATGTAAGAGTTGAAAAATCAACAGCTCAGTCCACCCGTACCGAGCTGAGCACGAGAATCGCCGCAATCGATGAGGTTATCGAAGCAAGAGGCGGAGTGCTTGAAACCCTCAAGGCAGAAGAGGCCGCCGCCAAGGCAGAGCTTGACAGGCTCAACGGCGAGGCGGATGAGCATACAAACGCTCTCGAAGGCTACAGAATGATTCTCGGCACAAGAAGCGAAAAGGTTGAAAAACTCCGCAGAGAAATCGATTCGCTCAATCTTGATATCTATCAGAAAAATGCACGAATCAGAATGCTCGATGACCTTGAGAAGAATCTTGACGGTTATTCAGGCAGCGTTCAGAAGGTTATCAAAGAGGCAAAGCGTGGTTTCCTCAAGGGAATTCACGGCACTCTTTCGCAGCTTATAACAGTTCCTGCCGAATATGCGGTTGCAATCGAAACAGCTCTCGGTGCCGCGATTCAGAATATTATCACAGACGATGAAAACTCCGCAAAGAGAGCGATTAATTATCTGAAGGATAACAGAGCAGGTCGAGCAACCTTCCTGCCGCTTACATCCGTTAAATCAAGACCGTTTACCGAAAAGGGTCTTGAAAAATGCGAGGGCTTCGTTGCAATGGCAGATGAGCTTCTCGAATTCGATAAAAAATATTCCGAAATTATCGGCTCGCTTCTTGCGAGAACAGCCGTTGTTGATAACATTGATAACGGCATTGAAATGGCGAAGAAATACGGTTACCGCTTCAAGATTGTTACCCTTGACGGTCAGGTGCTTAACGCAGGCGGCTCAATGACGGGCGGCTCGAGAGGCTCGGGAACAGGTTTCCTCAGCCGAGTCAACGAAATCGAAGCCCTCCGCGAGAAGGTTGCGGCGCTTGAAAAACAGCTTGAAGAAAAGCAGAGCGTATTCAAGGGTCTTTCCGAGGAGCTTGCTCTCGTCCAGGCGGAGCTTGATGCATCCGAGGCAGAGCTTATCAAGGTGCAGGAGGATATAATCCGCGCCGAAAGTGAGCTTAAGCTTATCAGCGACAGATATTCCGTTGCGAAGGGTCATATCGATGAGCTTGAAGCAGAAAAAGTCAGAGCAAAGGCAAGAATTGCCGAAGCTTTTGCAACCGAGGAAAAGGCAGATAAGGAACTCGCTCTGATTACCGCCGAAACCGAGGCGCTCACAGCCTCTCTGACAGAGCTTAACGCGGAAAAGGAATCCATCGATAAGCTTCGCGAAGAATCAGGCGAAATCCAGAACGCTCTGAATCTCGAAATCGTTGCAAT
Source organism: Acutalibacteraceae bacterium (assembly GCA_045634985.1). GTDB lineage: Bacteria > Bacillota > Clostridia > Oscillospirales > Acutalibacteraceae > CAG-177. The sequence continues at coordinate 55,880 of JAZRBF010000034.1, forward strand.
GCGTAAGGAAATTGAGGCAGATAATGAAATCATTCAGGAATGCCTTCGCCGTAAGGATGCCTTCAGCAAGAGGGCAGACCGACTCAACGCTGAAATCGAAGAAATCAGACAGATTAACGCCGAAACAGAAGCAAGAATTGCGGCTCTTGAGGGTCAGGCAGCTTCGCTTCGTGAAGGCGCGGTTGTTGCAAAGGACAGCATAGCGGCTCTTATTGAAAAGAGAACAAAGGCGGAAGCTGAAAGCACCGCTCTGAGAAGCAAGGAACGCGAAAAGACCGCAGAGAGAGAAAAACTCGGCGGTGAACTTGCAAGACTTGAAGAACGCCGCGATTCAATGCAGAGAGAGCTTGAAACTGCTCAGAATAAGCTTTATGATGAGTATCAGCTCACTCTCCGCGAAGCAATCGAGATGGAAATCGTGCTTGACGATATTCCGAAGGCACAGCGTACTTTGCAGGAAACCAAAAATAAAATCCGAGGTCTTGGCAGCGTAAATGTCGGCGCAATCGAAGAATATAAGGAAGTTTCCGAGCGATTTGAATATATGAGCGGTCAGCTTACCGATATCGAAAAATCAAAGGCTGAACTCATCAAGCTTATCGAAGAGCTTACGGGCAAAATGGCAGAGCGCTTCAGAGAGCAATTCAGACGCATCAATAATAATTTCGGCGATACATTCAGAGACCTTTTTGACGGCGGTAAAGCCGAGCTTGTGCTCGATGATCCGCAGGATGTTCTCGAATGCAACATCAACATCAGGGTACAGCCGCCGGGCAAGAATGTTCAGAATATCGACCTTCTTTCAGGTGGTGAAAAGGGTCTTGCAGCTATCGCGCTTCTATTTGCGATTCTCAAGGTCACACCCGCACCTTTCTGTATCTTTGACGAGGTTGAAGCGGCGCTTGACGATGTCAACGTTTCGAGATACGCAAGCTATGTCCGTAATATGACAGGCAGCACCCAGTTTATCCTCATCACTCACAGACGAGGCACAATGGACGAAGCCGATATGCTCTACGGCGTAACAATGCAGGAAGAAGGCGTTTCAAAGCTTCTTGAGCTTAAAACAGCCGAAATGGCAAAAAAACTCGGTCTTGAATAATTGCCATTATTATGTTATAATCAGTTTATGATAAGGCAGTATGCGCTGCCGCAAGGTTTTAATTTAATTTATATATTATTTTGCAGGAGGAATTTCAAATGGCTAACCACGGTATTATCACCTATCCCGACGCTCAGGCTGTTCAGAGACAGCTTGACGAACTTATCAAGAAGCCTATTCATTCTATCTCTCCCGAAGCTCTCAAGAGATATGAATCAGAGTATTTTGACAAGAAGTGTGCAAAGTCAAAGGCAATGATCGAAGAAGCAAAGCAGATCATCCCCGGCGGCGTTCAGCACAACCTTGCTTTCAACTATCCCTTCCCCCTTGTTTTCACAAAGGCTGAAGGCGCATATCTTTACGATATCGACGGCAACAAATATTTCGACTTCCTTCAGGCAGGCGGTCCCACCGTTCTCGGCAGTAACCCTCCTGCAGTTCGTGAGAAGGTTATCGAACTCCTCAACACCTGCGGTCCTTCAACAGGTCTTTTCCACGAGTATGAGTATAAGCTCGGCAAGAAGATTGCTGACCTTATCCCCAATGTTGATATGTTCCGTATGCTCGGCTCAGGTACAGAAGCTTGTATGACAGCTATCCGTGTTGCCCGCCTTGCAACAGGTAAGAAGAAGATTCTCAAGATGGGCGGCGCTTACCACGGCTGGTCAGATCAGCTCGGTTACGGCATCCGTGTTCCCGGTTCAAAGTTCACTCAGGCAACAGGCGTTCCCCTGTTCTGCTTCAGAGATACAGAAGAATTCTTCCCCGGCGATCTCAATGACCTTGAAAGAAAGCTCAAGGCTAACCGCTTCAAGGGCGGCACAGCAGCAGTTATGCTCGAGCCCGTTGGCCCCGAAAGCGGCACAAGACC
>JAZRBF010000035.1:0-64539 GCA_045634985.1 Acutalibacteraceae bacterium
GGGTTGGCGACCCCGACAACCCGACAGACCGCAGGTCTGAATCGTTCAGACGGGACGCCGAGTCGTCGTCCCCTACAAAACGCAGGGCATTCGGGCGGATAATATCCGCCCCTACCCAAAAAATATCTATTATCTATTATCTATTCAATATTCTTTATTATTTCTCCAACCCTCAGTCTCGCTCCGCTCGACAGCTCCCTTCAAAGGGAGCCTAACGGCAACGCAGAATTTTAAATTCCAAAAAAATAATTACGCATTGCGCATTACGAATTGCGAATTGAACAAATTGCGCATTGCGAATTGAACAAATTGCGCATAAAAAAGATGCACAGCCATTAACTGTGCATCCTGATTCATTTATTCTGTTCTCAAAGCAACAACGGGGTCTTTCTTTGATGCGATTCTTGAGGGAATCAAGCCTGCAACAAAGGTAAGCACCATACTGATAATAACAAGAATGATTGCGCCGTTTGCGGGAAGCTGAGCAACGCCCTCAATCTTTGTCAGATGCTCGATAACCGCATTAATCGGAATCGTCAGAAGCAATGTTGTGCCGATGCCTATCGCACCCGAAACAAAGCCGACTATCAGAGTTTCCGCGTTGAATACGCTTGAAATATCCTTCTTCGATGCGCCGATTGCGCGAAGAATACCGATTTCCTTTGTTCTCTCAAGAACGGAAATATAAGTGATGATACCAATCATCAGCGATGAAACAACGAGCGAAATTGCAACAAAAGCAATCAACACATATGAGATAACATTGACAATCTTTGTGACGGACGAAAGAAGAAGTCCGATATAGTCTGTATATTTGATTGCTTCGTTGGGTTTGCCTGCCGCTTCCATTTTTGCGTTATAGCTTTCGATATCTGCCGAAATCATATCCTTCGCCTCAAAATCAATCGGGTAGATGCTGATTGATGTGGGCTTGTTAAGGTCGGCAATTCCGAGAAGCGAAACCGCCTCATCATAGTTTGCGGCAAAAGGCTGAGGCTCAGGCTCTGCAGGTGTTTCGGGCTCAACGGGTGTTTCAGCATCTGTTGAATCGCCTTCAACGGGAGGAAGAATATCGCCGTATTCGCCGTTAATCATACCTGTGAGGATATCAAGCTTCATTCCTTTTGTGGGGATGCTGCCAATCATATCAACAGCCTGCGAAGCTGACATCGAACCCATACCGGGAATTTCCATTGTTTCGGGAAGAAGGCTGACAAGCTCTGCCTTTTCGGAATCTGTGCGTTTGCTCTGAAGGAAGAGAGTTACCATTCTTCTCATATCATCTCTCTGCTTGCCCGAATATGTCTGGTCAATCAGAGCGAAGATTTCTTCTTCAGTGAGTGCGGTTGCCGATGCCTGAAGGGATTCACCCTTGAATGCCATCGAGCTTGTTTTGGGAGCTTCGCCGGAGGGAAGTTGGGGGTCAAGCGAAACTGCCGCCGCTTCAGGTGCTGTTGTTTCGCCTGCAGGTGCTTCGGGAGTTGCCTCTTCCTTCACGAAAGGAAGACCTGTGAATACATCTGTTTCGGGGTCTGCAAGCTGCTGCTTGACGATTTCGCACTTGTTTGTTTCTGTGATAACATGCTCGGTCAGACCGACGGTGTAACCGATTGCACCTGTTGTGACAACCATAAGCGAGCCGTCCGCAGGTCTTACGATACCAACGATTTTAACCTCTTCACCGTTTTCGATAAGCTGTTTCTCATACTCTGTGTCGCCGTGCTTATCAACCCAGGTTGAGGTTGCTTCATCATAGCTGTAGAAATCAGGCTCAAGCACAATCTTGAATGTCTTGCCGATGATTTCGTCATATTCGATTTCATAAGTCTTGGCGGTGTATTCCTCGCCCGACTGCATTGCCATAAAGGCTTCCATCATATCCTCGGTTGTGGAAAGTCCGAGACCCTGAATTGCGATATCGCTGATTTCATTGTTTTTATCAACGATGAGTACAACTTCATTATAATTCTTCGGCCAGGAGCCTGTTACAACCTCATACTGCTCATCAAGAAGAGCCTGATTATCGATAAGCTCCATCCAGGAGTTGAGGTATTTATTCATATAAGTTTCCATCGAAGCGGTATCCATCATCATACCGCCCATACCTGCACCCATACTGCCCATCATAGTGTCTGCCATTGCAACAACGGGGCTGGGATAAACCTGATTGACGCCGTTTGATGTGTCTGCGGAATAGATATTCAGTTTACCGCCGTAGGTATACTGAACGCTGCTGGAATAATTCTTTATCTGACTTTCGCCGCTTTCAACATACTGCTTGAACGCTGAAAGGTCATTGACCCAGATGCCGCCCGTAAAGGACTCCATCATACCTGCCGCCATCGTGTTGGAATAAACCTTATCAAGACCGTGGTTGATTTCGCCCGGGGTCATACCCGTCATACTGCCCATCATTGCGTTCATATCCATCGTTGCGCTCTCAACCATAACAGGATATGAGGTAAGCGCTTCCTTCTGGATTGCATCAATATAAAGCTGGAAACCGTTTGAAAGCGCAAGAATCAGCGCAATACCGATGATGCCGATACTTCCTGCGAATGATGTAAGGAAAGTTCTTACCTTCTTTGTAAGCAGGTTGTTGAGCGAAAGAGAAAGAGCGGTGAAGAAACTCATCGAAGTTCTCTTTGACGATTTTCTTGAAACCTTCTTTTCAGGCTCTTCCATAACGCCTTCGTCCGCAGGGTTATAGGGTGCGGAGTCACTGACAACCTTACCGTCAACAAGGCGGATAATTCTTGTTGAATATTCGTCGGCAAGCTCGGGGTTATGGGTAACCATAATAACAAGTCTTTCAGCGGAAATCTCCTTGAGGATATCCATAATCTGAACGCTTGTTTCGCTGTCAAGCGCGCCTGTCGGCTCGTCGGCGAGAAGAATTTCAGGATTGTTGACGAGTGCTCTTGCAATCGCAACTCTCTGCATCTGACCGCCCGACATCTGGTTGGGCTTTTTATTAATCTGGTCACCAAGACCAACTTTTTCAAGAGCCTCTTTTGCTCTGAGTCTTCTCTCTGCCTTTGAAACGCCGCTGAGAGTAAGAGCAAGTTCAACATTCGAGAGAACGGTCTGATGAGGAATCAGATTGTAGTTCTGAAAAACAAAACCTACGGAATGGTTTCTGTAAGTATCCCAATCCCTGTCTTTGAATGATTTTGTGGACTTGCCTTTGATGATAAGGTCGCCGCTGGTATACTGGTCAAGTCCGCCGATGATATTGAGCAAAGTTGTTTTACCGCAGCCCGAATGGCCGAGGATTGATACGAATTCGCTCTTTCTGAATTCAATATCAACACCTTTAAGCGCAACAACCTTGGAATCACCCGTCGGATACTCCTTGACGATGTTGGTTAATTTAAGCATATCGTAAAACTCCTTGACAAAGTGTTTATGCAATGTTACACTTGTAACTGTGACAAGTGTAACATTAGTTTATGAACAAATTATCAACAAATGCATATTATTTTATTAAAAAATCCTTAATGTTACAAATGAGGTTAATTTGTAAATGGAAAAACAGAACGAAATCAATATCCTGACAAAGGAATGCATCCTGACCGCCCTTCTCAGGCTTATGGAAGAAAAACCTTACAGCAACATCTCCATAACCGACATCACAACCCTTGCAGGGGTTTCGCGAATGGCGTATTACAGAAATTACTCATCAAAAGAGGAAATTCTGCTCAAAAAGCTCGAGGACGAAGAGAAAAAAATCATCACCACTTTCGGCAGTCAGAAGGCTGAAAGTATAAAAGATATCATTTACTATGTTTCCAATTTTATTCAGGATAATTCCGATGTTATCAGAGCGATTTACACTGCAGGTCTGACCCATAAACTGACCGAAATGATAAACGAGAGAATCTACAGCTATTTCCCTGTTTCGCATCAGAGCGCGGAGGGTACATACGCTGTCAAATTCTATGTCGGCGCCATTCTTTCGGTCTATACTCATTGGATTGACACAGGAATGGACGAGCCTGCCGAAGTGATAACCGAAATCATCTGCAAACTCATCGATAAGGATAACGCAATCGAATTTCTCGTTGTCCCCTCATAAAAACCAACGGCCTATACGAAACAAAAGTTTTTACATTTCTTTAAAGGGGATAGGAAAAAAGCGCAGACCGCATAAAACACAAGATAAACAACAATTTTAACTTTTAAATATTTTAAGGGGTTTCTGCAGTTTTAAACTCTGCTGAAACCCCTTTGTTTATACTATTTTTGCAGTCTGCGCTTTTTTACAGCCCCTTTTTTATTATTCTTCTGAATAATCTGCATTAAACTGCGCTCTTGCGATAGCCGCCATCTCATCTTCACTCTGCGCCGAGCTGACCGCATTCTGCACCGCTTCTCTTCTTGCAAAAAGCTCCTGATACATTCTGTCTCGCTTTTCACCGTTAAGATTGTGGAAGAATTTCGGAATGATTCCGAGCGCGCCCGTAATAATGGGAATACCTGTTCCCATTGCAAAAATCCACCATTTTGTGGAATCCGCCTGAGTGCCGATTGTCAGACCCTGAACATAACCGATTCGCTTCATAAGGAAGTTCTGAACAGAAGTCATGGCAATACCCTGAAGCTTTGTTACAAGACCTCTTGCAACGCCTGTCATAGCCTCTGCGCGGTAGCCGTTTTTCCATTCGCAATAGTCCATCGCCTCATTGAGAATTTCCGCAGGGATAACGCGGCGCAGACCGAAAACGCACATTTCAAAGACTTCTTCAATTGCCATAACAGGGAGCATAACCCACTTGTTTTTGTAAAGTCCGTTTTCCATACCGCCGATTGAACCGATGCCGAAAACCGCCAACCAGCAGACATCAGTCCAGACATTTTCAAGAATCCAAATTGCTTTTGTCGAAAATCTCTTTCGTATCGGAGCAATAAAGGCATAGCTGAGTGTTGAAACGGGTGATGCAGGAATGCCGACAAGAGTCTGATACGATGCAGAGCCGAGAACATCTATGTAATAATTCGTTCTGCTCTTGCTCACCGCAAAGCCTGCGAGGAATTCCGCAAGAGTATAAACCAGAATGGGACGATTATTAACAATAGCTTTGAGACCCTGAATTACGCTCGGTTTTTCAACCGTTTGCGAAACTCTTTCTCTCGTTACAAAAATGAAGTAGAACGACATTGCACAGCTTGCAATCGCCGTAAATATGCCGAAACCTACAAAGAGCTTTGTTCTGTTCCACTGAACAACCTGATTGTTTACAAGGTCAAGAAGAACGCCGAATGTAAGCTCAGGGAGTTTCTCACCCACAAAACCCGAAACAAGATTTGCCATTGTGATAAGACCTGTTCGTTCAATGGGATCGGGCGTTATGGTGGACATAAATCCCGTTCCTGCAACTGCAGTGAATGTATCCGCAGTTTCGCAGATAACGCTGAAAACAGCATAAAAAATCAACTTGGGAACATAGGATGCTCCCGTATCGGCAAACACCACAGGCATAAACCAATACCACAGACCCAGAAGAGTCAGCGGAATCTTGCCGAGAAGAATATACGGCTTGAATTTACCCCAACGGGTTCTTGTTCTGTCAACAACAACGCCGACAACGGTATCGTTTATCGTATCCCAGATACCTGCCAAAAGACCGAATACCGCAAGGAAATCGAAATCAAGCTTAACGATATCGTAAATGAAACGGTCTTTATATTTGTTGATGTTGAAACTCGCAGCAACATCGTTGAGAAGATAGCCTATCCTCTCCTTCTGACCGACATATCGTCGGTTACGCAGAAGCGGATTTTTAACACCTTTTTCGTAGTCAACTGACAGACCGCGGTTAGTTTCAGGAGCATCTGATTTAACCTCAGCCATAAAAAACACCTCCTCAACGAAATCGTTTATTCTATTGTAACATAATAATTATGTTTAATCAATATTTTTTATTCAAAAAGCACAAAAACCCACTAAAACGGATTTTTGTGCTTTTAATTTACATATTCTGCCAGAATTCTTCAATCTGACTTTTATCGGCAACAACGGAGCCCTGAATCATATTCGGTTTACCGCCGCCTCTGCCGTTAAGAGCGGAATTGAGCGCCTTACCGATATCTCTGACATCGGTTTCGCGGCTGACAACGGCATACTTATAGCCCTCATCATCATTGCCGGAGAATACCGCCGCAATGCCGACCTTGTCTGCAAGCATATCAGCGAAAACTCTTGCATCGTCTGCGGATGCACCGTCATCAAACATCAGGCATCTCTCACCCGAAGCGCTCTTGCTTTTTTCAGCAAAAAGCTCTTTTTTGAGCGCGGCATATCTGAAATCCGCATCCTTAAGACGAGCCTGAAGTCTTTCAACCGCCTCGGCAACCTCGTTTGTCTTTGCGCAAAGAAGATTTGAAATCGCATAAACGCTCGCATTCTTTTCGCAATAATCAGCAAACGCTTTTCTGCCGATTTGAAGGGTGATTCTCACGCCCGATTTATAATTCATCATTGAAACCGCTTTGATAGGACCGATTTCGCCTGTCAATGCAACATGAGTGCCGCAGCAGGCACACAAATCAACATCACCGATTTTAGTCAATCTGACCTGACCCGCAATTTCCTTCTTGCTTCTGTAATCGTAGCCTGCAAGCTCTTCGTCGGTGGGATAAACCGATTCAATCGGAATATTCGCGTAAACCGCTTCGTTGGAAAGTCTTTCGATTTCGGCAAGCTGGTCTGCAGTAACAACACCGTTGAAATCAACGGTTATGCAGCTTTCACCCATATGGAAACCGACATTATCATAGCCAAGCATCGAATGAAGTACGCCCGAAAAAACGTGCTCTCCCGAATGCTGCTGCATATTTGAAAATCTCAGGTCAAAATCAAGAGAGCAGGTCACATCGCCTTCAACCGCACCTTCGCAGATGTGGATAACATCCTCGCCTTTTTCAATTGTATCAAGCACTTTCACGCCGCCGATGAAACCTCTGTCACCCGGCTGACCGCCTCCCTCGGGAAAAAATGCGGTCTTGTTGAGGATAACCTCAAAGCCGTTTTTGCCCTCGGTGCAGGAAACAACCTGCGCCTCAAACTCCCTGATATACTGGTCTTTATAATATAAACGCTCTGTCATAAAAATCTCCTTATCCGAAAACCTTCAGCGCTCTGACGGTTGCGGCAACAGGCAGACCGACGATATTGAAATAATCGCCCTCAATGCCCTCAACAAGCACACATCCTCTGCCCTGAATACCATATGCGCCCGCTTTATCGTCAGGCTCTTTTGTTGCAACATAGGCGGCAATTTCTTCATCGGTCAGCTCATAGAATCTGACCTTGCTCACCTGCGCAAACCTCTCGGTTTTTTCTCCGTCGGTAATGCACACCCCTGTTATAACCTCGTGCTCTCTGCCCGAAAGCATACGGAGCATTGCATATGCATCAGCCGAATCCTTCGGTTTACCGAGAATTTTGTCATCGATAACAACGATGGTATCCGCGCCGATAACAACGCTGTCTGTGCATTTCTCCGCAACTGCAAGTGCCTTTTTTTCGGCGGTCATCATCGCTGCGTCTTTCGGCGCAGTACCCTCGGGAATCGTTTCGTCAGCCTCGCTGACTAACACCTCAAACTCAACGCCTGCGGTGGTCAGAAGCTCTCTTCTTCGCGGAGAAGCGGAAGCAAGAATTATCTTTTTCATCTGATAATGCCCCTTCTGATCATTTCGGCAACGCGCATAACAAGAGTCTGGGTCTTGCCGTCGGGAATTTCACCGCGCATAACCATATCAACAGCCTCGTCAACAGGAATTCTCTCAACCTCAAGGAATTCATCTTCGTCGGGGTGGGAATATGTTTCCTTCAGTTTCCACGCAACATAAAGATGGATAACCTCTCCGCAATAACCGGGAGTAGGATAGAATACGCCGATTTTATGGTATTCATCGGCAAGAAAACCTGTTTCTTCCTCAAGCTCACGCATACCTGCGTCGCCGTCATCCTCGCCCTTTTCGAGCTTTCCTGCAGGCAATTCAAGAACAACTTCGCCGTAGGGGTATCTGAATTGGCGGACAAAAATCAGCTCGCCGTTTTCCGTCAGAGGAGCAACACATACTCCGCCGTTATGCTCAACAACCTCGCGGATGCAGGGAGTACCGTCGGAATTTTCAGCCTTATCCTTGCGGACATTGATGATTTTGCCTTCATATACATAATTTTTTTCAATTGTCTTTTCAAAAAGCTCCATAATATCTCTCCTTTTATCAAGATAACGGGAATAACCCCTTTTCAAGGATTATTCCCGTTTAACGGATTACCAATTGAACATCTGCTCAGGATTCTTGAAGATATCCTCAAGACGCTGAATAAAAGGTACAATGTCACCAAAATCAACCGCTCTGTGGTCAAAAACAAGGTCAATGGGCATCTCGTTACCGATAACGATAACATCATTGCCGTTTTCATCCTGCTTGACAACAGGCTTCTTCATAATCGAGCCGATGCAAGCAACAAAAATCTGAGGAGGAATGATTGAAAGAAGCGCAACTCTGCCGGGAATACCTCTTGTTACAGAGCCGATATTTGAAACAGTTACTGTGCCCTGCTTGATATCGTCGGCGGTGAGTCTGTCAGTTTCGGGAATTGCATAGTATTCCTTCTTTGCCTTACCCGAAAGAGTCTTTATCTTATGTTTGCCTGTCTTTGCACCGACAAGGCGAAGAATTGCCTGCTTGATTTTGCCCTTCTTGAGCTTTTCGATTGTGTCATTGAACGAAACAGAGAACATAACCTCTGTCATATCGGTGTTGCCGATTTTTCTTGCAACATCTGCGATATATTCGGTCAGCTCAACAAGGCTCTTGTTACCGATATCGTGAAGATTGATTGTCATCATCTCGCCGTTGGGAAGAATCCAGGTCATACCTGCGTGAATTTCGTCCCATTCTGTAACCTGACCTCTGACGAGTTTGCGGTCAAACTTGATATGTGCATTAAGCTGGGGAGCCGCCTTGAATGCCTCTGCAAGTGCCTTGAGCACGATGGTGTTAACTGTAATTTTAACAGGGAATTTGCCCGAATCATTAAGCTTCTTGACAACTGCGAGGAAATCAGTTACCTCAGGCTCATAGATATATGAAATGTGAGGAATTGTTTCCCAGCTTTCAGCGGTCATATTGGCAACGATTTTTCTTGCGATACCGAAATGTGTAACCTTTGTTGCTTTCATTATAGTCAGCCTCCGTATTATATTGTTTTAACGCTTACATAGTAATAGTATCACACAGAATTGAAGATATTTTTCTTTTAAAGAAATATAATTCATATTTATATCAGACAGTTTCGCAAAAATGCTTTATTTAGCCGTCAGAATTGCTTAATCAGAATTTACCTCTTTAAAATCTGCACTTTATGTGATAAAATAAGTTCCGACAAATCAGAGGGAGGTGCATCGATGCTCGGCGCAGAGGTGAAATTGATTGAATATTCACGCAAGGTTGACCTGGGAAACTGCATTACGCACGCAATCGGCGCGCTCGGTGCATTGGTCGGCATCTTTTTCCTCATCGCAGAAGCAGACGGCGCACGAGCAACGGTTTCCGCTGTTATCTACGGACTTTCTCTCATCGCTGTTTATACGGTTTCCGCAGTTTATCACGGACTCCCCTGCTCGGAAGCAAAACGCAGAGCAAGACTCATCGACCACACAACCGTCCCTCTTCTTTTTGCAGGGACAGCAACTCCCTGCGCGCTGATGACACTTTGGAATCTGAGCATTCCTCACGCGGCTCTTGTGCTTGCGCTTGGTTGGGGATGCACTCTCTTCGGGATTTTTTCAAAGCTCTTTTTCTTTGAGAAACTTAAGAAAATCACCATCGCCGTTTATGTTGTTTCGGGCATAGCAATGCTCCTCAATGCAATTCCGTTTATCGGCAGAATTGATGGCGGCGCATTCAGCCGTCTGCTGATCGGCAATGCTTTTTACCTTGTCGGCGCGTTGTTTTGCGCAATCGGAAGAAAGTATCCGTCAATGCATATTGTTTTCCATATTTTTACAGTAATCGGCAGTGCAATGCATTATTTTGTCATTCTGCTCTTTGTTCTGTGATAAGGAAAGTATATTTTTGTTCAACTTTTTTCGAAAATAGGGTTGATTTTTTCAAAAAGATATGTTAATATACTTTGGCAATCGGAACTCGGTTGTTCACAATTGCATATGCGCTGCTAGCTCAGTTGGATAGAGTGTTTGGCTACGAACCAAAAGGTCAGGGGTTCGAATCCCTTGCAGCGCGCCAATTAAAGGACATAGCATTTGCTATGTCCTTTAATTTTTTAAGCAAGGGATTCGAACGAGCGTTAAGAAAACAGTCCTGTGGACTGTTTTTAGCTCGGTGAGCAGTAGAGCGATAAAAATTCCGTAGCGATTGCCGAAAGTCGAGCACTATAGAAAACCGACCAACATTCCCCTTGCAGCGCGCCAAATAATGGGTACAGCATCGGCTGTACCCATTATTTTTTTGAACCTGCAAGGGATTCGAATGCCCGTTAAGAAAACAATCCGGTGGATTGTTTTTAGGGCAATGAGCCGCTAAGCGATAAAAAGTCAGAAGCGATTGCCAAAAGTCGAGCACTATAGAAAACCGACCAACATTCCCCTTGCAGCGCGCCAATTAAGAACCATAACACCCGTTATGGTTCTTAATTTTTTATCCCCTTTATGAAACACAGAAACATCATAAAGCTCACGGCCCGCAGACAAAAGCAAGGCTGCACAGCTGTGGCGCAAATCGTGAAATCTGATATGTTTTAAATTGTTCTTTTTCAAAAGTTTTTTGAAGCGTTTTGATATATAGTCAGGGTCATAAGTTTTACCATTACGGTAGACTTTTACAAGTCAAAGTGCTATACTATAAATGTATAATTATATACAAGTAAAATTATTGTTAATTAAAGTCTGTTTTTTAACAGGATGTGATTTTATGCAGGATGTTTTGTTTCTCGGCAACGGGATAAACAGAGCGTTTAACGGCGATTCGTGGAACAATCTTGTTGAGAAGATTTCCAAGGAATATGAATCAAGTCTGACCGCTGATGACGTTAAACACTTGCCGTTTCCGATGAAGGTTGTTGCTTTGTCAGGCGACAGAGTTATTGCAACAGTTAAGCACAACACTTTCCGCAGCTTCGTTCCGAGCGAATACAATTACTGTATTACAACCGATACAGTTGACGAAATGCGCGAAAGCTTTGATAACCTGAGGTGATAAATATAAAAAAAACAATTTCGCTTTTCCTTGCTTTTTTATTTGCAGTCGGATGTATGAATATTGCTTACGCTGAGGATTCATCTGCAAAGCTTTACGGTACCTACGGCGACGGTATGCTTTTTCAGCAGAATAAGGATGCCGTTTTTGCAGGTACGGCATCTGCAGGTGCAGAAATAACTGTTGAAATGTACAATGCGGCAAACGAGCTTGTTGCAAGCGGTAATTCAACGGCTCTGGCTGACGGAACCTTCGCCGTATCGTTCCTTGCTCCTGCAGGCGGTTATGAAGAATACAAAGTTATTCTCAAAGAAAATTCTGCCGAATTTGTACAGCTTGATAACGTTGTTTTCGGTGAACTGTGGCTGGCAAGCGGTCAAAGTAATATGCAGTATCCTCTGTCGCAGGCAAAAGGCGGCGCAGATATGTTCAAGAATTCACAGAAGCTGAGCAAATGGCTCCGTGTTCTGCATATGCCTGTTTACTGCAACAACAACGAGAGTGATACTTTTGCTGATCCTCAGCAGGATGTCGTCGGCGCAGTATGGACTACGGGCGAGAACGGATACGTTTACAATATGAGTGCCGTTGCCTATTATTTTGCGGCGCAGATGATGGAAGATCTTGATATGCCTGTAGGCATACTCAACGCTTCGCTTGGCGGCTCTGCAATTTCAAGCTGGATTTCAATAGAAGCTATCGACAGCGACAGCGAGGTTAAAAATTATCTTGTTTCCCAAGGAAAATACATAGAAAAATCGGATTGGGAAACGGTAAACCCCAGTATTTATTACGATATGACCGCCAACTATAACCACAAGATTCATCCGCTCAGAAATTTCAGACCCTCGGGTATGATCTGGTATCAGGGCGAAACAGATCTGATGAACAGATACACCGGGGAAGCCTATGCGGATTTCTATGATCTGATGCAGCGTTCCTATTCAGAGCTTTTCGGCTATAAAAATGAGAGTATGCCCTTTATCTGCACGCAGATTGCATCCTATCTTTACTCCGACGACGGATTGATTATGCAGGATTGGAATATCAATTATTGCAATATTCAGGCGGCACAGCCTGAGTCGAGGGCGACCGTAACGATTTATGACGTACCTCTCACGTTTCTGCCCGAGGCGGGGTCAATCCACCCCGAATGCAAGCAGGAAACAGGTGAAAGAATGGCGTTTGCCGCAAAGGGTCTTGTTTACGGCGGAGATGATGATTACACAGCCGCGACCGTTGAAAAAGCTGAAATCCGTGACGGTGCAGTTTACGTTACATTCAGAAACGAAGGTGACGGACTTGCTTGTGGCGGCGATGAGCTTTACGGCTTTGCGGTTTGTGGCGCAGACGGCGTTTACGTTCAGGCGAATGCCGAAATCGTTTCTGCTGATACGGTAAAGGTGTGGAGCGATGACGTGACCTCACCCGTATCCGCAAGTTATGCATACTGCGTGAGTAATATGCGATCCAATCTCTATGCAACGGCAGACGGCAATCTTGCTTTGCCCGTAAGTCAGTTTGTAACGGACAAATCCGTTGGTACTCATTATTGGTTTGACAGACCGTGGACAGACTGCAACGATGAGTTTACCTGGCACGTTATGAACGAAACGAAAGCCAATAAGAATCATTTTTCCTGGTCGGCCGACGGTGCTGAAATCACCTTTGCAAACGGTGTTATGAACGTAAAGGGTGGCACGGAATTCACCGTCAGCCCCTCACTTAATTATAAATCGGGTCAGAAATTTGACGATACCGACAATAACTATTCCGATTACGGCAAAATGAGTTTTTATGTGCGCAACAACGGTGATGCAGACATTGAATTGAGTGAAATCAGAATCTCAAAAAATTCACTTGTATGGTACTCGCCTGCGGTTAACGGCACAAAGAGCGTTGAGGCAACTATCCCTGCCGACGGTCAGTGGCATCTTGTAACCGTTGACCTTAACAGACTCTATCTTTTCGGTAATGAGGGCGGCGCAGGCAGACCTTGCGGCAAACTCAGCAAGGTTGAGGAAATCCGTTTTGCTTTTGCAAGTGAAAACGGTGCAGATATCTGCATTGATAATATCCGTTTTGCTCCCGATACATCCGACGGAAGAACTCAGTTTGATCCCGACATGAGCACTGCAGATACATTCATTGAAAAATTATCTGCCATATTTATAAAAGCTATCGGCATGATTATATCAGTTTTCAGATAAAAAAATAACGGTTGCTTCGTTTGAAGCGGCCGTTTTTTTTATCTGCCATGTTTATATCAGAGTCAGACTGCGTTATGTTCTTGATTTGCGAAACATCAATGAAGGAATTGATACCCGCAGAGAAGAAGCATCCGAAACATATTTTGAACTGAAATCAAAGATATCCGACCCCGAAGAAAGGCGATTCAAAGGTCTTGAGGATTATGACCGATGGAAAGAAATTCACGATGCGGCGGCAAAGAAAAATTCGCTTTCAAAATACGTGAAAAAGAACGTTGGCAAAAATCTTGATATGTGTTCAAACGGCGAAACCGCAATGAAGTTTTTTGTTGACCGCATATCATATAACAAAAAGCCCGTATTTTTGACGGGCTTTTCTTAATAAATATATCCTGCGCCAAAAGGACGGCATTGTTTGTTCTAACAAAATTCTAACAAGGTGTGCTTCTGACTCAAGCTACACAACGTTTTTAAAGCCTATGGAATTTCCGATAGTGTTGCCGAGATCCTTTTTTCTTTTCATATCAAGGTGACCGTAAAACTTGGCGGTGATGTTCACGTCGGAATGTCCGAGCCATTCAGAAACATCATAAAGCTCACGGCCCGCAGACAAAAGCAAGGCTGTCTGATTAACTGCTCAGACCGATAACCGTAAAACCTCCGCACAATGCTTCGTTCAGAAGTACTCTTGCGTTTGCACGTCAAATCAACAACTCAATAGTGGTTGCGCGCAACACAACCCCATTTCGCTCCTTATGCCGGAGGGCAGAGGGTGTCTGCGGTGAGCTTTTCTGCATCACCTGCCTTTTTGCTGATTTGAAAAGTTTTTTTACTTGCAACGGCAAGCTTAAAAATACCTTTCACTGTAAACTATGTAAGACTCGTTTTAAAAAAGTAGGTACAAGGTGTTAAAGGGAAAAAGCACCCAAAAACAAGCAGCTGATTCTGCTCGTTTTTGGGTGCTTAATCTGTT
Organism: Acutalibacteraceae bacterium; assembly: GCA_045634985.1. Lineage (GTDB taxonomy): Bacteria > Bacillota > Clostridia > Oscillospirales > Acutalibacteraceae > CAG-177. The sequence goes on from JAZRBF010000035.1 coordinate 14,422, forward strand.
GCAAGTGTTTATACCGCCTGCAAAATCGTTCTTGAAAATCCGAAAAGGTTTTTGAAGAATGAGAGAAGCTTATAAATGAAATTCACCTTTGATTCGATTGTCTGCTCTGTTTTTATTTCGTTGCCGTCTGAATCGCTGACGGTGTTGCCCTCTGCATCGGTAAGGGTTGCGGTGACGGTGTAACTGCCGTTTTCAACAGACGTTACCTTGCAGGTGAGAGTATCTTCGCTCGGGGTGAGTGTTACGCCGTTGCCGTTTGCAGTCCAGACAACCTTCATTCCGTCGGGCAGGGCTTCAATACCTGAATGCAGAACAAGAGTTTCACCGTATTTCACGGTATCGGTTGACGGTGTGCGGATTATATGACCGTTTTCGGGCAGAATATCGTCAACCGTGACATAGTTGTAATGAACAGGTATTGCTTTAAGTTCTTCGTTTTCCTCGGCAAATTCAATTTCATTCCACTGCTCCTGAGTACCCTTGTAATAGATATCCTTCAATTCGGGGCAGTAGTAAACGGCGTACATATCAAATTTCTCAACGCTTGCGGGAATAACAAGAGATTCAAGCTCAAGGCAATTGCCGAAAGCGGTCATTCCGACGGTTTTAAGGGTGTCGGGCAGAACAACGTTCTTGATGGAGCGGCAATCCCAGAATGCCGCATAGCCGAGCTCCTCAACGCCCTCTTCAAGAATTACCGTTTCAAGGTTTTCGCAATACTGGAACGGAGCGATATCAACAATTTCCTGTTCCTCTTCAGAAAAATATCCGCCTAACAGTTTAACGCTGCCGGGTATGGTGACGGACTTTAATCCCGCATAGCTGAATGCGTTTCCGCCGATAATCTTCACACCATCGGGAATTGTTACGGATTCCATCAGTCTGCACTCTTTAAAAGCAGATATTCCGATTCTCTCAACTGTATTGGGAATATCGAAATGCTCGAAGCCGCACGAATAGAACATACCCATGCTCAATTCCTTGAGACTCGGAGGAACAACTGCATCTTTCAGGTTTATGCAGCCTGCAAATGCGCCCGTGCTGACAGAAGTAACGCCGTCTGCGATAACGACCTGCGTCACGCTTTTGCGGTATTCGTACCACGGGGAATCCGTGTACGGGTCATATTCGGTCATTGCGCCGCTGCCCGTGATTTCAAGCACGCCGTCGGCCAGGCTCCAGCGCATATTTTTGCCGCATTCACCCTCATATTCCGCCGCAAATGAAACAATCGGAAGCGAACAGAGCAAAAGCATCACGGAAAGGATGACGGCTGTGATTTTTTTAACGTTTGTTTTCATAAGTAACACCTCTGATTTGTTTGAAACTGAAATTTATTCATCTTCATCGAAATATTCCGTTACAGTAACTCCGCCTGCGCAGGAAAGATATTTCCGGGCTTCTTTTCTGTTGATATAAGCCTGATAAAGCGTCATAAGGCAGGGCAAAGCGGGCACAAAGAGCGAAAGTGCAAAGAATGCAGCCGCACCGAAAATGCAGAAGAAAAGGTCAATCGGAAAAATCGGGACGATAAACCATGTGAATTTGATTGCCTTCCAGAGATACTTTATGTAGTTGATGTTGGTGCATATGAGCATTGTCACGAGGCTGATTTTAAGGATTGCGTCGCAGATTTCCATTCCGACGGGATGGGCGTAAACAGGGGTTTTGCTGAGGAGCCATACTATCGATCCAAGGGCAGCAATTGCACTGCAGACAATGCTGAACTTGAATTTAAAGTCTGCTTTTTTGTAGGCTTCCTGCGCTTCGGAGGTGCTGCTGAACTCCGGATTATTTTCGAAGATTTCTACTTTTTCTTTTCTTGCCATGATGTTTTTCTCCTTTTGTTTTGGTTTTTTTCAAGGATTTTCAATCTTTTCCTTGCCCTTTCACTAATAAGACGAATGAAATTGGCTTTCGGTTCTTTGTTTTTTGAAAATTTTTAAAAAATTTTTTCACAACCATTTACCATTCCTGAAAAGCGAAAGCATCTATCGAGAAAAGACAGATGCTTTCCGCTTATGCCGACCCTCTTGAATATGAAAGGAGATGTCTGCAAAATCTCATAACAAGGAGGATAGAGCGTCGGCGAAGTTTAAAGCACAACCGGTATTCTCTCAACCGATCAGGGCTTGTTACGAAAACGTCAGCACAAAAGTTTTCTGACCCTGTCGGTTTCACTTATAAGACGATTTATAACCGAATTCGGTTCATATGTTTTTTAAAATATTGAAGGCACCTGCCGAAGCAGACAGATGCCTTCTCTTTATGCCAAACCCCTCAAACTAAAAGGAGATGTACGCATTTCAGCACAAGGAGGAAGGGGTTGGTCGAGAATTTGTCAATACCAGAGGAATCCGAGAAGGAGGATATAAATAATCCACTGAATAAACGTGAAATTAACGGTTACGTTGCAGGTATCGGTAACGGTTTTGCCGTCTTCAAACTCATACGTTGCGGTGATTGTTGCAGAGCCTCTGCCGTGGGTAACAACGTTGCCGTTTTCATCAACTGTTGCAACCTTGGGGTTTGATGATTCATATTTAACGCCCGAATCGGCAATTTTGGTTGCAGCAAGTTTTGCTGTTGCTTTGTAAGCAAGGGAAACAGCTTCTTTTTCAAATCCGAAATCACAGATATCAAAATCGCTGAAGCACTTCGTCTTGAAAACAACGTAGCCGTTTTCGACGGTTGCATAGATATTCTCGTTTTTGGTGCTGCCGTCTGCAAGCTTCATTCTGTGTCTGATAAGGAACTGCGTATAATGTTCATAACCTGCGGGAACGGGAATTTTCACAGTATATTCTTTACCGTCATTTTCGTTGGTTACAATTACGTTGCCGTCCTTATCTTCAAGATGAATGTCGTAACGCTTAACCTTGATTCTGTTCTCATCATATTCACCGATATTGCCGTCCAGATCTTCTTTCTCTTCAGCTTTGAGAATAACGTTATCGTTATTCTCAAAATAGGACGAATCGTATTCAACCTTGATGCCGCTCGGAGAAACCTTTTCTTCTCTTGAGATTTCGGGTTCATCAGGAGTGTCGGGAACATCGGGGGTATCGGGTCCGTCGGGAGTTTCGGTTTCGATTTTATGATTGCCGTCGCAATACGCAAACGGAACTGACTGATCGATTGCAAATTTCTCGGCATAAGTTTCCGCAGTATCAAAACAAACCAGATATCGCAGAGCGTTCTCTGCATAAAAGGCGCTGTCGTTCAACACCTTTACTGATTCGGGAATATGAACAAGTTCCAGAGCAGGGCAGGCAACAAACGCGCTGGTTCCGATTTTTTCAACACCGTCTTCAACTATAACCGTTTTGAGATCTCTGTGCTGCATAAATGCTTTAAAGCCGATGTATTTTACGCTTCCCGGAATCACGATTGATTCCATATTCATACCGCCTCTAAACGCATAGTCACCGATACCGACAACACCGTCGGGAATAATTACTTTTTTATACGATTCGTATGCGAAAGCACGGGGAGCAATAACTCTTGTTCCTTCTCTTACCGTAAAAGTATCTGTTTCAGCCTTAGCTTTAACCAGACAAGTGCCTACATAACCGTCCTCGTCTATCAGACTCGTTTCACCGAAAATATCAGCCCTCTGTCTGCCGTAATCAATATATTCTATACTCTTGAAACTGCCTACTTTGCTGAGTTTTCTGCATTGCATAAACACGTCGAAGCCGATATATCTGACGTTATCAAGATTATCTATTTCCACAAGGTTTGAGCAGCTGCCGAAAGCAGTTTCGCCGATAAAGACAACGTTTTCAAAGCCTGTGAGCTTTGTTATTTTTTCACAGCCGTAAAAAGCTTCGTTTGCAATGGACAGCGTGTCGTGTCTGATATCCACTACGCCCTCTGCATCGGAATTAGCTTTAACAAGACATTTGCCGATATACTGATTGCCGTAAGCATCCGTTGTGATAAGGCTTTCTTTTGTTTCTGCGTCGGCTCCGCCCATTTGTGATACGGTAATTTCAAATCCCTCGGGTAAGGCCATACCTTCAACCGCATAATCGCCGAAAGTACCTACAGGCAATCTCATCGAGCCGTTTTCAACCGTTAACGTAAAGCTTTCCTTCATAGTCATTTTGTACAACGAATTAACGGTTACGTCTCCTGCAAACACGATTTTCTCAATATTGTCACCGCAAATTGCGCCCAGATTCTTAATGCTTGCAGGTATTGTGATTTCCTTAACCTTTGTTCCAAACAGCATACTGCCGCCGAGAGTTTCCGTTCCTTCAGGTATTTCCACGCTTTCCAGATTGCTGCAATTACAAAAAGCATTCCCTGCAATTTCTTTGAGAGACGAGTTTTCTGCAAAACTTACACTTTTCAGCCCTGTGCATTCCTCGAACGCATTTATATCAATCTTTTCAACACCCGAGGGAAGGGTTATGCTTTCAAGCGCCTGACAGCGGTAAAAAGCACGGAAAGAAACAGATTTCAGACTTTGGGGCAAAATAATTTCTTTTGTTGTAACGTCGGCTTGAAGGTTATATTTATCATCAATACAAAAAGCTTTTGTTCCTATTACTTTTGTACCTTCTCTGACCTGATACGGAGTTCCGCAGTTTCTTACCGCCACAAGGCAACTGCCGATATAAATTTCATCCGGTGTTTCATAGTCGTTCCAGGTATAGCGGTCCTCGCCGTTATAAATTATTGTATCATTGAAAACGTCACGTCCGATAAACTCAACGTTTTTGAAGCCCGTAACGGATTTCAATGACGTGCAGGCGGCGAATGCACCTGCTTCTACTGTTCTCACGCTGTCGGGAACGTAAATGTTTTCAAGTTTTTTACAGTTTGCAAATGCATATTCTCCAATTATCTCCAGCTTTGAGTTCCGGCCTATTTCCACCTCTTCAAGATTCGTGCATCCTTCAAAAGCGCAATCATCTATTTTAATCACCGAGTCGGGAATCGTTACGCTTCTGAGGTTCTCGCAACCGAAAAATGCGCCTTTATGATAATTGGTTGTTCCTCCTCGGATTACCAGAAGATTCTCATTCAGCTTAACAGAAGTGATGATTGTATTTTCAGAAAACGCAAAATAATCAATCGCCACAACAGGTTTTCCTTCTATCGTGGCAGGTACCTCTATATCCGTCTCACCGCCTTCATAGCCTGTGATAAATACGGTGTCAGCGATAATTCCGTATTTGAAACCGTCTTCAGTTGCTTTTTCTTCACCGGCGAAAGCAACGTTTTCTGAATTCAAAACTTGAATACATCCGAAAACGAATGTGAATGCCATTATAAGTGCCAATGCTTTTTTAAATGTGTTTTTCATAATTTTCCTCCGTTATTATGATACTTGTGCAACTATTTTGTACTGTCCGTCGGCCTGTACCGAGCTTATCGGTATGCCTTCTTCGTAGGTAATAAATCCGTCGTTATAATAACCGTTGAGTTTTGAAGAATTCTCATTTACCGTTTTATCAACGTCAGCCACGGAGACGGACTCGCCAACCGAAACCCGATGATAGAGCGTAGTTATCAGCTCTCCTGTGTCAGCGGAATAAACTTCAACAGGAATCGTTATTACCGCCGCTGTTGTTGCTTTGGCGGTAGTCGTTTTCGTTGTAGTTGGCTTCGTTGTTGGTTTGGTTGTTGCGGGTCTTGTAGTCGGCTCGGTTGCGGTTTGTCTCGTTGTTGTCGGCTTGGTTGTTGTCTGCCTTGTTGTTGAAACAGACTTCGTTGTTGACGCAGGCTTCGTTGATGCCGACGCGCTTACCTGCGTTGCAGAGGTCTGCCTTCCCGACGTAACCGTTGCCGCCGTTTCACCGCTTGTTTCCGAAGCATCTGTCAGCGTGAATTCAACCGTACCGTCTGCCGCCTGAATTGCTATTGTTGTTCCGACGTATGGCGAGGTGGTATGTTCTTCTGTATATACAGTTGTGTCTGCATAGTCTTTTTTGTTTTCATTTTTAACAACCGTAACCACGCCTGCCGTTGAGCCTGCCACCACCGCCGCAACCGACACGCCTGCGATTACTTTCTGTGCGACGGTAAATGCCGCTATCTTTGCTGCAATTCCGCCGCCTGTTACCGTTGCGGCAGTTGCTCCTGATGCTGTGAGTACACCTGATGCCGTTATACCTGCAAGAACAGTTGCCGAACCCGAGCTTGCCGCAAAGGTCGCTCCTGCCGTTGCCGAAGTTTTTCGCATTGCCCAGAGAACAACTCCGACGGGTGCAACGCTGTAAGCGGATGTGACACCTCGCTTTGAGAACTTTTCTTTCAGGTCTTTTCTTGCGGAGAACAATCTCGTTTTGACCGTACCTTCGGGGATCTCAAGCGTTTCAGCTATTTCACTCACGCTCAATTCTTCGAAATACATCATCAGAACGCAGGCGCGTTTTTCTTCGTTCAGCTCATCAAGAACTTCCATAACCGTTCGCTGAAGCTCATTCTGATCAAGACTGTCTTCGGGTCGGAAATTCAGATCCTCATCGGGCAAAACCTCATAGACCTCGTTTTCTTCCGCTTCAAAGAGCATCGGTTTTTTCTTTTTCAAAAAGTCCTTGCACTTGTTGGCGACAATCTGATTGAGCCAGCTCTGAAAGCTTTCGGGTTTGTCAAGCTCTTTGATTTTTGAAAGCGCTTTTATGTAGCTTTCCTGAAGAATATCCTGTACATCATCTTCGTTTTTGACAAATTGAATTGCAACAAAATATGCTCTGTCTTTTGTGAGATTGTAAAGCTCATTAAATGCAGATTCGTTACCGTTTTGGATTTCGGTAACAAGCAATGCAATTCTTTCGTTGTTGTCTCCGTTGATAGGCATCACCTTCATAACATTTTGATTTATTTTTATCCGCCGTTAATGTGCTTCGGCACACGCATTTCTGACGGATTGTCGGCATTAATGAATTCTATTCCTCTGCGGATTCCTTTTCTCAGATAGTCACAGGGCTTGTCGAATTTTTCGGCATAAATCATAACAGGCTCGTCGGTGAGCGTTATCAGCTCTGTGACAACGGTTTTCTTTTCTTCGTTGATTGAAATATCGAGCGAATGAATGCCGTCAAGATTCACTCTTTTTTTAACTGTATTAATATCAATTCGCCCCTTTCACTGATAAGACGAGTGAAAAACGGGAACGGTTCATTGTTTTTTTGAAAATTTTTTATTTTTTTGTTGTGCCTGCAAAAACCGAAGCGTTTGCAGGCTTTACAACGAGAAGGCAACCAGGCTATGAGGCGTTATCTGTGCTTCAAAATATAAAGCCGTCGGCGCCGCACCTTGTGTCAATCCCAAAGCCTGTCGGCTTTTGCGAAAACGCGCCGTTTTTTGCCTTCCTGCTAATTAAGACGGGTCAAATTCAAAAAGGTTTCAGGTTTTTTCAAATTTTTTTGAAAATTTTTGAAAAATTTTTATTCCCCCCTGACGAATGAAACGCAAAAAGGTTTCGCAATTGTCGGATTGTTTACAGAAAATTAATAAATTGCAAATCGTCGATTTCTGTTGAAAAAAGAATATTAATTGGTATAATATATTTATTATTAAAAAGAAAGGAATGAAGCGGTATGAATGATTCGGTCATTGCCGAGCTTGCGGTAAAAGCACAGCAGGGCGATATGAAAGCGTTTGAAGAGCTGTATAAAGAATTTTCTCCGCTTGTTTATTCGATTCTTTTTGAATTAACTCACGACCATCACGAGGCGGAGGACCTCACGCAGGACTGCTTTGTTTCCGCCTTAAAAAACATACATACGCTCAAGGAGCCTGCAAAAGCAAAAAAATGGCTGACGGCAATCGCCGCCAACCACGGTAAAGATTTTCTCAGAAAGAAAAAACCTGCTTTACTCGGCCCCGAGCACGAATACATTTTCGATATTCAGGAAGAAGAAAACGCTTCCGTTTTGCCTGAAGAAAGCGCAGTTCTTGATGAAAGAATCGAAGAAATAAGAGAAATCGTTGACTCCGTTTCTGAGGATAAGCGCCTTTGCCTTGTGCTTTTCTATCAGCACGAAATGAGCATAACCGAAATTGCCGAAGAACTCGGAATTTCGGAAGCGGCAGTCAAAAGCCGATTGTTCAGAGCAAGGGAAGATATCAGAGAAGAAATTGAAAAACGCAACAAAAAGGGTATGCCCCTCTTCGGCATTGCACCTTTGCCGCTTATTCTTTTTGCACTTCGCAAATCCTCGGCGGTTGCGTCCGCTTCTTTTGCAGGCAGCGCGGCACAGGCGACGGTGCTTACCGCCGTCACCGCATCTTCAGGTGCAGTCGTTGCGGCAGGAGCAGGCGCGGCGGCAGGAGCAGGTGCGGCAGCAGGAGCAGGCGCAGTTGCAACAACTGTAACCGCAAAAACGGTTGCTATAATAGTGACGGGAGCGGTTGTTGTTGGCGGAGGCGGTGCAACCGTTGCAAAGGTTATTCACGACAAACGTGCCGAAAACACAACAACGTTTATTGAAGAAACAACACAGCTTGCAAGCGAAAATGTTGCAGTTATTGCAACCCGTGAGCACGGCGAGTTAACGGTTGAGTTTGAAGGAACATCAGTAACGGTTACAGTTGCAGAAAACACAAAGTCTTCAGCCACGGTAACGAATCAATCTTTAACAGAAAATAGCACAACCCGAGCAGGTACAACGGCACAGACAACGAAACCTGCAACAACCAAACCTTCAACAACGGCAGAGAAAACAACTGCCAAGCCAACCACAACCTCAAAGGCAACCACAACAGTCAAGGCGACCACGAAGCCTTCAACCACCGCAAAACCTACCACCACCGCAAAACCTACCACCACCGCTAAGCCAACCACAACTGCAAAGCCAACAACAACATCGCCGCCCACAACTCAGGGCAAAGCAACGGTGACGGTTAAGGTTTACAGTGCAGGGTCGGGCAGCGAATACAGAAACGTTACTCTGACCTTTGAGTCGGGGGTTACTCTTTCCGCTTCGGACATTGAATCGGCTCTTATGAGTCAGCACGGCATTGATGCAATGGCTGACAGCTTCAGCGTAACCACACAGTCGGGAGGAAGCTATTCCGCAACGGCATATGAAATTTAAAAAACAGGATGTGCGAAAATGAATTCTATCAGAAAAATATCAAAAATTATCGCCATTATGCTTATCGCTGTTATGCTTGCAGGCAATCTGACGGCATTTGCCCAAGACCGCGAAATCACCGCGAGCGGTGTTTACGGCGAAGTAAACTGGACATTATATAGCGACGGTGAGTTGGTTATCAGCGGCAAAGGAAAAACCGGAAGCGAGTGGAGAAACAGTATTTCCGGTAAAGATGTAACCAAAGTCACAGTTGAAGAGGGTATAACATTCATCTCGGGTAATGCTTTTAACGGATATGAAATGACCGATATCATACTCCCGTCAACTCTTGAACAAATTTATTCCACAGCATTTATGAATTGCACTACACTTGAAAATGTTTATTTCAACGGCAGTGTTGCCGATTGGTGTTCAATAGCTTTCGGAGCAGCTTCAACCTATAGCTACAACAATCCGCTGAGCTATGCAGAGAATCTTTATATCGATAATATCCTTGTAAAAGATTTGGTAATACCCGAAGGCGTTACAGTTGTTTCGGCAAATGCATTTCGTGATTACAAAATCCTTGAAAGCGTAACGTTCCCTGAAGGCTTTGTTTCTGTCGGTGAATCTGCTTTCTTGAATTGCACATCTCTTTCGAAGGTTAATTTCTCTGAAAGCATCCGCAAAATAAATGCACGTGCGTTCTCCGGATGTTCGGCACTGGATGAAATTAAGCTTCCCGAAAAAATCGAATATATCGGAAGTGCTGCTTTCAAAAATACAGCATACTATAACGATAACGCAAACTGGGACAGCGGTTTTCTTTATATCGGAAACAATCTGATTGAAGCAATTGAAAAAAACATTGATTCCGATTGCAGACTTTTTTCAAAAACAAGGCTCATTGCTTCGGATGCATTCTATAATATCCCCTCATTGGAAAGCATCACTATGCCTGACTGCGTTGAGTATATTAATGATGGGGTTTTTTATAACTGCGGAAAGATGAAACTTTCAGGTCTTCCCAAAAACCTTAAAGCTATCGGCAAAAGTGCTTTTATGTATTGCGGACAGATTGATGAAATTGATGTTCCTTCTTCCGTTAACAGCATAGGCAATAGTGCATTTTATGGTTGTAATATCGAAAAGCTGACCCTCAGAGAAGGCTTATGCGAGATCGGCTCATATGTTTTCGCAAACAATTCATCACTCACAGAAATCTATATTCCCTCTACAGTTACATATTTGGATGAAAGTGCGTTCAAAACGAGTTCAATAACCGACGTCTGTTATGGTGACACAAAAGCAGAGTGGAAACGCCTTGCAAGTAATGTCAGCCTTGGTGACATCACCGTTCACTACACGCTCAGAAACGCAGATGATTCCGTTCTCATTCAGCATACGGACAAAAACTTTATCTGGGAAGCTGGTAACGTTCACCTTGTTGTTTCGGAAGTAACCCCTGCCACTCCCAGCTATGACCGAAACGGGTACTACATCAAGAATATGATTAACCCCGTCAAGGTGCTTGATATCAAAATCGTTGATGGTGACGGCAACACCATCCAGCCCCTGAGCGACGAAACGATAACCGTTAAAATTTCAGCACCCGACGAGTTCAGGGATATGGTATCGGCAATGCTCAGCGCTGACGGCGAAATTGATTTTGAAACGGTTGAGTTCTGTGACGGCACGTTCGCCTATGAAAAAGACGGCAAAACAGTCAAAGTCACACTTTCCGATGCCGAGCTGAACAAACTGAAAATCGTTCACTGGTTCTCTGACGGAACAGAGCCCGGCGATTACGAGGTTTTCAAATCTGACAGAATGGAAATCCGTAACGGCTACATTGTTCTTGAAACCAACCATTTCAGCGAATATGCGGTCTGCACCGAATACGTTCCCGAATACACCATCACTTTTGATACCGACGGCGGAACAGAAATTGCTCCGATAACTCTTGAGGTTGGTGCGGCAATAACTCCGCCTGCAAATCCTGAAAAAGAAGGCTACACTTTTGTTGGTTGGTCACCCGAAATTCCCGAAACAATGCCCGAAGAGAATATAACCGTTGTTGCAATCTATGAAAAGATTGATATTCCCGATGACAACGATGAGCCCGATGCTCCGACTGTGACCGTAACAGGAATCAAGGTTATAAATCTGCCAAACAAGATTCAGTATTCATACAAAGACAAAAGTCTTGATTTAAGCGGAATCGCTTTAAAGGTTATGTATTCCGACGGAAAATCCGAAATTATAACTGATACAGAGCAGATTGAAGTTTACGGTTTTGATGCGAAAACTGTCGGCACAAAAACAATCACTGTTATTTATGGTGATTATACAGATGAATTTGAAATCACCGTTGCTTACACCTGGTGGCAGATGATAATCCGTATTCTTTTGCTCGGATTCTTCTGGTATTAATCTGAATAAAAATGAAGTCCGCAGACGTTTTGCCTGCGGACTTTGCTGTTTAATACGAAACTGTTCAGATAATAATATTTCAAAAAAAGACAGCGTTGTTTGTTCTAACAAAATTCTAACAAACGGATGAACAATTTTGTTAAGAAGCGTTCCGCCTTTGCCTTGTTGACAAAAAATTACAGTTTATATATAATTGTTATTAAATTCAGTTTTTAAACGGAGGAAACAATGATGAAAAAGATTCTTGCGGTTTTACTTGTACTTGCCATGACTTTTGTCTTTTTCGGTTGCGGTGCTGAAAAGGATTCTTCAGGTGCATCCGACAGCAAAAAAGAAAACGACGCTAAAACAACTGCTTGCTCGCACGAATGGGCGGAAGCAAATTGCACAACCCCCAAAACTTGCACAGTTTGCGGTGCAACAGAGGGCGAAGCAGCAGGTCATACCTGGAAAGATGCTGATTGCGAAACCCCCAAGACCTGTGAAGCTTGCAGCGTAACAGAGGGTGAAGCATCAGGTCACAGCTGGGCAGAAGCAGATTGCACAACTCCAAAAACCTGCACTGTTTGCGGCGCAACTGACGGCAACGCAAACGGCCACAAATACAGCAGCGGCGTATGCACAGTCTGCAACACACAGGACCCCAAACGCGCAGGCCTGAAAGAGGCTCTTGAAGACTGCGAAAGATATGTAAAATATCTTGAAATTGATGCTGAAATCATCGAAACTCAGATTGATCTTTACAGAACAACAAGAGATACCAGACATCTTCTTGATATTCAGGAAACAGCTCTGGAAATGTATGATTATTTTTCACGCATAGAAAGAATCTGCGAACCTTACAGCGACACATATCTTGGTCTTATGTATGATTGCTGTGATGTTGATTATCCTGTTATCTCATCAGGCTCACTTTCAGATGCATCATCACTTGCACGATCAGCAAGAAATATGAAGATTTTCTATGATTCAGCCTGCAAAACCTGGGGTTAATTCTTAAACAGAAAATCACAACCCCTGAAACGGGCTGATACCGCCTTAACCCTCGGAAGGGACTTCGAAGGTTCAGCAACGCATTACAATCACTGACAGCCGCTCACGAGCGGCTGTTTATTTTTGTCTGTTTCGTCTTGCTGCTCGTAAACGGGTCTGTGTTCTTATGTATTCAGGTGCGAACACGATATGATGTTTGCAATTCCATTTGGCATATGAATCGCTGAAGCATTTTTCTTACCCCTGACACAGCCATGAGTTTTCAAATACAAACAAAAAAGCCCTGCGATATGCAGAGCTTCTGATTTTTTATTTATCCTTTTCAACAAAAACAGGGTTTTCTGTTATGCCGTGAGCAACGATATCCATAAGAAGATTGTTGGTTTCTTCGAGGTTGTCCGAAACGGTAACAGGCTCAAAGAACTGGATTTTGATGCTCTTTCTGAAGAATTTATATTTACCTGTGATTGAGAAGGGAACAATTTTTGTCCCTGTCTGGTGAGCCATTTTGACCGCACCGAATTTGAAAGGAGTTATTGTGTACTGCGCCTCGCTCTTGAGCTTAACCTTGCCCTCGGGGAAAATGCCGATAACCTTATCATCCTCAAGCACCTCAATTGCAGATTCGAGCGCCGCTTTATCCTTTCTCTCTCTGTGAACGGGAATCAGACCGAAAGGCTCAAAATATCTCTTGAGAGGCGGCTCAAGAAGCTCGCTCTTGCCGAGGAAATGGACAACTCGCTTTGTTGAAGCGGCAACTGTTATGCAGTCCATAAAATGTGTATGATTGCCCGCAAGGATGATTCTGCCATCCTCGGGAATATTCTCTTCACCGATTATTGTCGGTTTGAATAAAAATCTGAATGCTTTATCAAGCTTGTCTCTGTGTTTAAGATATGCCTGCGGTTCGTTCATAGCAAAACCTCCTTATATCATTAACTACAATACACTATTTTTCAGAAATGTCAACAGACATTTTCTTTTTTTCAACTAAATAAAAAATAAATCTTCCTGTCACAATTCCGATAACATTGAAAATCAGGTCATCGATATCGCATTTGCCCAGAAGTGTGAAAAGCTGAATCACCTCAACCGCCGCGATGCAAAGCGCACCAAACAAAACGGTTGAAGCAGGATTTTTGAATTTTTCGGAAACCGCAGGGATAAAAAATCCGAAAGGCACAAACAAAATCACATTGCCTCCGAGATTCTTGACCGCTTCAAAAATTGCTTCTTTGCTTCTCGGATTAATCATCGAGCGGATGAATCTGCCGATGGTCAGAAACGGCTCAAGGTTGTAGCTGTTGCCCACATTCTCCCAATAATCCCCGTTAACTTCCCATCCGAGCCTCTGACCGAAAAGTAACCAAAGCATTATCAGCACATAAAGCACAAACGCGGTTTTCAGAAATTTATTTTCATTTTTCGCCATAATATTCTCCTTAAAAATACATCTGTATTATACTAAAATCATTTTATGTTGTCAATTCCGCCGATAAAGTCGGATTCTGTTTGTTGATTTTGAAAACAAAATTCCGTGCAAATTCCCTGCGATATTGGGCAATACTCCGAAATTTGAATAGGGCAGTAAAAACTCGCCGTTTTTCCTTGAAATCATTATATAAAAGTGTATAATTGTAACTCGGAAAAAATAACAAAAAACGGGGTATCAACAATGAAAATTTTCGCTCCGAAGCTCTTCTCAATCAAGGAACGCTTCAGTAAAAAACAGCTCGTCAACGACATCGTGGCAGGCGTTATCGTTGCCATCATCGCCCTGCCTCTCTCAATCGCACTCGCAATCGCTTCGGGTGTTTCGCCCGAAAAAGGTCTTTACACCGCAATCGTTGCAGGTTTCGTAATCTCCTTCCTCGGCGGCAGCAATGTCAACATTTCAGGTCCTACAGCCGCATTCGCAACCATCGTTGCAGGCATCGTTGCCCAATTCGGCACAGGCGGTCTTGTTATCGCAACGATTATGGCAGGTTTACTGCTTGTTATTATGGGCGTTTTCAAATTCGGCTCACTCATCAAGTATATTCCTTACACAATCACAACAGGCTTTACCGCAGGTATCGCCGTTACAATCGTCATCGGTCAGATAAAGGATTTCCTCGGTCTTTCATTTCCCGAGGGTATGCCCACCGTTGAAACTGCGGAAAAGCTCCACGCAATCGCAAAATCAATCGGCACATTCAACTGGCAGGCACTTCTCGTCGGCGTTATCGCGCTTGCAATTCAGATTGTATGGCCGAAAATCAGCAAAAAAATCCCCGGCTCGCTCGTGACCGTTATCGTCGGCGTCATCATCGTCAAGGCATTCAATATGGATGTCAATACAGTCGGCGACCTCTACACAATTTCAAGAGATCTTCCGAAATTCAGCCTGCCCGAATTCAACTTTGAATCAATCGGTCAGCTTGTTCCGAGTGCATTCACAATCGCAATCCTCGCAGGTATCGAATCGCTCCTTTCCTGCGTTGTTTCCGACGGAATGATCAAGGATAAACACAATTCCAACACCGAACTCATCGCGCAGGGTGTGGGCAACATCTGCTCGGGACTTTTAGGCGGTATTCCTGCAACAGGCGCAATCGCAAGAACTGCGGCGAATGTCAAAAACGGCGGCAGAACTCCGATTGCAGGTATCGTTCACGCGGTGGTGCTTCTGCTGATTCTCGTTGTGCTGATGCCTTACGCAGCCTGGATTCCGATGCCCGTTATCGCGGCGATTCTCTTTATGGTTGCATATAATATGAGCGAATGGAAGCGATTCGTCAAAATTTGCAAAACCGCCCCCAAGAGCGACATCCTCGTTCTCGTTATAACATTCGTTCTTACGGTTGTTTTTGACCTCGTTGTTGCAATCGAGGTAGGTATGATTATCAGCCTCGTCCTCTTTATGAAACGAATGAGCGATGTTGCAAAAATCAGAACCTGGAGCCGCGATGCACAGGAAGACACTCCCGACAGCGACAGACTCAAGGACATTCCGTCAGACACAGAGGTTATCGAATTTGAAGGTCCGATGTTCTTCGCATCAAGCGAAAAATTCAGCTCCATACAGATAAATGACGATATAAAAGTCATCATCCTTCGAATGAGAAATGTTCCTGCGCTCGATATCACCGCAATGCGCGCGCTCAACGATATCTATTCCACCTGCAACAGCAAGGGACTGAAACTCATCCTCTCTCACACCAACGAGCAGCCTATGGAAGTTATGAAGAAATCAGGCTTCTATGACCGAGTCGGCGCAGAATATTTCCTGCCCAATATCGACGAAGCGCTCGCCTTTGCCGAGAAACTCAACAAATAAAATCAACCGCTCCGATGCAGATGCAAAGGGGCGGTTCTTATTTCAATCAGGAGAAAATCCGTTCTGCCTGTTGACATTAATCCGAAAAAGTTCTACAATTTATTTACAGCATTTTGCTGATAAATCAATTTAAGGAGTGTCACGAATGGATAACAAGCCCTTTGACTTTTCACTTGCCAGAAAGGTTTACCCCATCCTCATTATCCCTGTAATCATCATTCTTCTCGCCGCTATGATTTTTAGTGGTGCTGAAACATCAAACAAAAACCGTTTCGTCGATGAATATAATCTTCACACCCATTCCATAGTCTGCGATGAACTTGTCTGCACAAAAACCGAACATACTCACAGTTCATCCTGCCGTACCTGCGGATATTCATACTACAGCTATTATCATACCCATTCAAGCTCCTGCTATTGCTCAAGAGAAGAGCATAGCCACAATTCAGATTGCTATGCAGTCGGATGCGAATTCTCAAAATATGATTCCGCAAATGCTTACGCAACCGCAAATTATTCAAAATCACCCGCACCCTTCCTTCTTTTCATGCTCGGACTTATGCTCATCGCATTCGATATCTGGGTGATTTTCGGCACCGCTGACGAGGCAGAAACAGTTCACAATGCAGTTGCAGAGATTTCCGATAATTTCTTCAATCCCGAAAGCGATTCATGGCTCAAGAAACTCAGAGCCTGGATTATCATTTTCTTCTATCTTGAAGTTATCGCCTTCATCATCATCGGCTTTGCTGATTCAATTAACCACTTCTCACCTGCAGGATACGGACTCGGATATTTTGCATTAATTGCGTGGTCGCTTATCGGTCTTGTTATCGCAATCCTCCTCAGAAATGTCAATATGATTATCCTTCAGTACCTTCAGAATGTGAACACAATCAGAGAAAACACATCCTGCAAAGAAGCAGATGCTGAGCTCGTTGCTGAAGATGATGAACCCGAAGAAGAAATCGCCAAAGAAGAAGCAGAAGAAACTCCCGAAGAAACTCCTGAAGAAACCGAAAACACCGATTCTCAGGAAGGTGCTTCCGAAGAAACAAACGAATAATCCTGAATAAATTAACGGAGCAGTCTGTTGCAGATTGCTCCGTTTTTCGTTTATTAATCTTTGATTTTCAATCCTCCGTCATTTTCTTCGCAAGTTCTCCCCTTCAAAAGGAGCCTATGAAGAGTTGTGTGTATAATTGCGCATTACGAATTGCGAATTGCGAATTGAAAAATGTAGGGGTTGGCGACCCCGACAACCCGACAGACCGCAGGTCTGAATCGTTCAGACGGGACGCCGAGTCGTCGTCCCCTACAAAACGCAAGGCATTCGGGCGGATGATATCCGCCCCTACTCAAAAAAATATTTATTATCTATTATCTATTCAATATTCTTTATTATTTCTTCAACCCTCAGTCACTTTCTTCGCAAGCTATCCCCTCAGAAACATAGTCGCACTGCTCGCTTGGAGCGCTTCGCATTGCTCCTTGTTTCTTCACCTCAGCACCTCGCTTCATCCGCCGCAGGCGGCACTTCGGTGCTTCGTCCCTTCAAAGGGAGCCTATGAAGAGTTGTGCGTATAATTGCGCATTGCGCATTACGAATTGCGCATTAAATTTTACAGTTCCCAATCCCATTCTCCGCCCATTACGGTTGCGGAGATTTTCTTTTTGCCAAAAATCAGATTCACATCCGCCGTTGCTCCGTCGGGGACGGTTATTCTGACGGTGCAACCGCCGTTTGCCTTTTTCCATTCACAGGCGGCGATGCCCCTCGGAGTTTTGATATTCACCTTCACCCAATTAAGGACGCAATCAAGCATCGGTGCAACGGTGAAACTCTCATAGCCGTTGCGGATATTTCTTATGCCGCCGAGATAACTGAAATATGCCTCATCATATGTGCCGAGAAAATAATGGTTGAGCGAGCGGGTCGCCTTCTCCCAGCTTTCCCACGCGGAATCGTGACCGTTTATAATCCAGTATCCCCAGCTCGGATAAGCCGTCTGAAGCATAACATTTGAAGCAATGTCCGAATATCCGTTTTCAAACAGGACGGGCAAAACATATTTTGTGCCTGTGCATCCCGTATCAAGGCGGCATCCCCTGCCGATAAAGTTATCAGCAAGATTTTTCAGTACCTTTTCTTTGTTTTCGTCCGAAACGAGTCCGAATGCAAGAGGCAGAAGATTCGAAGTCTGCCTGTATCGTTCTCGTTTGCCCTTCGGATTCCAGACGGTTGTTTCATAAATACCCTTTTCTGCATTATAAAATTTTTCATTGAATGCATCGCGGATTTCATTTGCGGCGGATTTGTATTCATTTGCATCGTCCGATTTACCGAGAACTTCCGCAATACGCACCATCGCCCTGAGCATCGCGTAAATATATGCGGTGCAACAGATTTCCGCACCCTCGGAGGGGTCATTTATTGTTGCGCCGTCCTCTTCACCCGACGGTGCAACCCAGTCAGAAAGTCCGCGCACACCCCAGGTGTTACCAAGAGCACGAAGCTCCTCGATATCATTCAGCGCAAAGGTACGAAGGTCGGGATAAAGCTTTTCAAGATAAGCCTTATTTCCGCAATAATCATAAATAGCGAGCGGTGCAAAAACAAAAATCGTGTTCCATACGGGCGAATTATCAACGCCCCAATCAGCCGTCGGCACAATAACAGGTACCTTTCCGTATTCGTGCATACAGTCCGCCATTGTGTCAACAAAGCTCCGCATAAATCCGTCCATACCGAAGTTATACATCATCGTTTCCAACGCACAGTTTGCATCGCCCAGCCAACCGTTTTTCTCCCAGACAGGTGTATCCGTCGGTTTACCCTGAAAATTATTCAGCAGAGTGCGTCGCATAAGCGAATGGAGTTTGTTGAGCATTTCGTCGGAGCATTCAAACTCTGAAATAACTTCAACGCTGTTTGCAATTTTATGAATCACAATGTCATCGACAGAGAGATTTTCACAACCGTCAATCTGAATAAACTTGAATCCTTTATAGCTGAATTTCGGCTCAAAAACGGTTTCTTCGCCGCCGCTGATAAAGGTATCCTGCTGAATATATGCATCAGGCCACCAGTTACCGTCGCGACCCTCATTTTTGCCGATTTTCGTCACAAAACCTTGCGAATCAAGAGTTTCGGCATAGGTAACAGTAACCTTTCTTCCCTCGGGCAGATTAAGACGGATTGCCACCCAACCCGTTGTCATTTCGGGCGATTCAACGATAAAGCTTTCGCCGTTTTTTGTTATTTTCTTCGGTGCAAAACTCTGAATTCTTCTTATAAAAGGCTCTTTCTGCTCTTTGAGAATTCCGCTCGGCGCATCGGTAAGAATCGCGTTTTTCCATTCGGATTCAACGCGCCTTGCATCGTGGGTTTCGCCGTAATAAATGCTGTTTGCGGTTATCGGTCCGTTTCGGCTGACAAGCCAGCTTTCATCGGTTGAGATAAGCTCGGTTTCGCCGTTTTCATATTCGATTTCAATATCTGCAATCAGCTTGGGTGACGAGCGCCACGAAGCCTCATTCCATTTCCAAACAAAGGAAGTTTCGTTGAAAAACCCTTGACCGAGAGTAACGGTCAGAGTGTTTTCGCCCTGTGAAAGAAGCTGTGTTACATCAAAAACACGGTAAAAAACCGATTGGGAATACTGCGAGTGAACGGGATTGAGCACCGTATCATCGGGCAGCTTTCCGTTGATTTCAAGCTCAAAAAGGCCGAGACCGCAAACGGATATTTTTGCATTTTTTATCTTTCGGCAAACGGATAAATTCTTTTTGAAAACGGGAGCAAAACGCTCCTCAACGCTCATATCTGCGCTTATCCAGTTGCCTGCAAAAGTGTGTGCCATAAATTATGCCTCTGTTATTTCATAGAATACAACCGTATTCGGGTCGAGGGTGATTGCAAGGGAGATTTCGCCGTCAACAACCTCTGCCTCATAGGTGACGGGCTCAAGCTTTGAGCATTCGTAATATTTACTGCGAAGCTCTGCCTGATAAAATGCCCTTGCCTCGGGGTCTTTGAGGGTTGTTTCGTTGTCAATCTGGGGGTCATCGGGTGACCAGCCGAAGCAATCGTTGCCGATGCCGTAGGTTTCTCTGTCTTCAACCCACTCGTCAAAATAATTGCAATCATCATCAACGATATATGCGGTAACCTTCACCTTATCGGATGTGAATTGCGGTGCATTGACGGTGAAATCAAGGTCAGCAGATTTTTTATAGTCAACATTGTTTTTGAAGTTATACGCCATAATGCGAAGGGTGTTGCTCTCGGCATCATAAGCCGAAACCGCATCAACCTCGGCTTTGAGAAGGTAGCCGTCGGTTACCTTTTCGGTTTTGATGAGTTTTGCGCCGTCAAACTTTGCGGCATTGCTTGCAACGTGATATGCAACGGTGGGATTGCCGTCAAGCAGACCGCCCGAAAGGAAGCCCCACGATGAGAAGTAGTTGATGCCGTTGTTGAACATCTGCGCATAGAGTCTGGCATCATAAGCCGCCTGCCAGGTGTAGCCGACAGTTCTTGAAAGAAGCTGGTCATCGTCTGCACCTCTTGAGTCGCCCCAGAGGATTCTGCCCTCATCGATGCCGAAAATCAGATTTTCAAGCCCTGCTTCATCGGCGCATTTGCGAAGGTAAGCGATTGTTTCGGGCAGGGTGTAGCCTGTTGTGTATTCGCCGGGCTTATTATCGTAAAACGAAGCGGAAAGGTAGCAGATTCTTGTGCCCTTTTCACCTGTTTTATAGTTGATTCCGTTTGCAACGTGGTTGATGAAAACAGCTTCATCCCACAGACCCTCGGTAACGGTCATTGAATGCGCGCCGACAAAAATCTCATCGCCGAGCACATCAACAAGAGCCGCAACGGTATAGTCATAGAGCTTGCAGTATTCAACGGCGGAAGCCTCGCTGTTGCCGTCGAGAGCCATAAACCAATCGCTGTTTTCGTATTCGGTCATAACGCCGAAACGCCATGAGAGCACCTCATCCTTGCCGAATTCAGCAACAAGAGCCTCGGTGATTGCGTGGATATAATTGTAATAAACATCATAATCATCGGGAGGGTAGATATTTGTTGAAAAATTGCTCTCGGTTGTGGAGTTTGTTGAATATTTCATCGGAACGCTGCCGAGCTTGAGCATCGGCTTTGCACCGAGATTGAGAATTCCGCGGCAGTTTTCAATCAGCTTTGTGAAATCGTAATCGTCAAGCACAGACCTGTCCAGAGGGTCAACAAAAAGGTCGCGTGCAGCCGAGCCGCCTGTGCACTGCATAAGCTGAATGTAATTGACGAATTCAAAGATATTATATTCTTCGCTCGCCTTTGCGCCGACAAAAGGATTGCCCTCGATTGACCAGATATTGACGTTGCTTGCAGGGTTTGCAAGAATACCGCCTGTCTGCGACGCATCGACTGTAAATTTATAATCGTTGATTCTTTCGCCTGCAGAAGGAATGAAAACTGAAAGCACCGTCAGAATCACCGACATAAAGAATGAAATAATACTGTTGAGAAACGCCATATAAACCGCTCCTTTTAAAATGATACTGAAAATAATATACCAAACAGCAATGCAGGTGTCAACGGAAACGCGGAGACTTTTGCAAAATATTGCGTTTGTTTCTCTTTTCGGCTTGACGGCGAATTATATTTAGTCTATAGTATAAGGGTATATTATCCTTTTAAGGAGGAAGAAAAATGACAAAATCTCAGGCATTGGCAAAGGCAAAAGAGCTTGTTGCCAAAATGACGGTTGAGGAAAAAATGACTCAGCTTCTCTATAACTCCCCTGCCATCGAAAGACTCGGCATCAAAGAATATAACTGGTGGAACGAAGGCTCGCACGGTGTTGCAAGAGCAGGCACAGCAACGGTTTTCCCCCACGCAATCGCTATGGCTTCAACCTTCGACCCCGAGCTTGTCCACACCGTTGCAGATGTTATCTCAACAGAAGGCAGAGCTAAATACAATATGCACGTCAGATTCGGCGACCACGATATTTTCAAGGGACTTACCTTCTGGGCACCGAATATCAATATCTTCCGCGATCCCCGTTGGGGCAGAGGTCAGGAAACCTTCGGCGAAGACCCCTTCCTTTCCGCAGTTCTCGGTGTTTCATTCGTAAAGGGTATTCAGGGTGACGGCGAATTCCTCAAGGCTACCGCTTGCTCAAAGCATTACGCTGTGCATTCAGGTCCCGAAAATGACCGCCACGGTTTTGACGCAATCGCATCTCTTCACGACCTTTATGAAACCTATCTTCCTGCTTTCGAAAAAACAGTCAAGGAAGGCGGAGTTATGGGCGTTATGGGTGCATATAACCGCACAAACGGTGAACCCTGCTGCGCACATTCCTACCTTATCAAGGAAGTTCTTCGCAAGAATTGGGAATTCGACGGCTATTTCGTTTCCGACTGCGGTGCGCTCGGAGATATCTATAAGTTCCATAAATTCACCGAAACAGCCGCTGAAGCTGCAGCAGTTGCGCTCAAGAGCAGTTGCGACCTCAACTGCGGCGATACTTATGCCTACCTCGTTGATGCATACGAACAGGATCTTATCGATGAGGATGACATCACCGCCGCTGCTGAAAGACTCTTTATGATTCGCTATATGCTCGGTGAATTCGAAGAGGTCAGACCTTATTCCGATATTCCCTACAGCGTTGTTGACTGCAAGGAACATAAAGCTCTCAACCGCACAACCGCACATCAGAGCGTTGTTCTTCTCAAGAATGACGGAGCCTTCCTTCCTCTTGATAAGGAAATGAGCAAGAGAATCGCAATTGTCGGTCCGAATGCACAGTCTGTTACCGCTCTTGAAGGCAACTATAACGGCTACGCATCCGAATATATCACCGTTGCCGACGGTGTACGCAGAGTATTCGCAAACGCTGACATCAGCGTTGAAAGAGGCTCAAACTACTGCGCAGAAGAAAAGAACCATTGGAGCGGCTTTATGAATATGCTCAGCGACGGTCTTGCCGCCGCATCCGAAGCAGATGTCACAATTCTTGCTCTTGGTCTTGACTGCTCAATCGAAGGCGAAGACACAGGTTTTGACGATGATTACACCGCTTGCGGCGATAAGAAATCATTCTATCTTCCCAAGACACAGCAGAAGCTCGCAGAGGCTGTCTGCGATGTCTGCGATAATGTTATCGTTGTTCTTATGTGCGGCAGTTCAATCGACCTGGGCGAAAAGGTAACAAATCATGCAAAGGCAATTCTCCACGCCTGGTATCCGGGTGCACTCGGCGGTCTTGCAGTTGCTGAAATTCTTGCAGGCGTTGCAAATCCCTGCGCAAAGCTTCCCGTAACAATCTATTCCGCTGATAACGAATTCCCCGATTTCAAGGATTACGATATGCGCGGCAGAACATACAGATATTTTGAAGGCACACCCATCTACCCCTTCGGCTACGGTCTTTCATACACCAAGTTTGCATTCAGCGATGCAAAGCTTGTTGCTGAAAGCGACGAAAAGATGACCGTTGCAGTTGATGTTGAGAATGTGGGCGCAATCAAAGGTAAGGAAAAGGTGCAGATTTACGCACAGTATACCGACAGCCGAATCCATACTCCCAAATATCAGCTCTGCGCAATCAAACCTGTTGAACTCGAAGCAGGCGAAAAGAAGACCGTTGAACTCGAAATTGACCGTTACTGGATCAAAGCAGTTCTTGAGGACGGCAGCAGAGTTGACCCTGACGGCAAGATTGCTCTCTATGTCGGCGGCAGTCAGCCCGATGCATTGAGCCTCTCTCTCACAGGTTCAAACTGCGAAAAAATCGAAATCAAATAATTGCAAAAAATTCCCCCGATGCATTTCACAATTGCGTCGGGGGTTGTTTTATAGTGAACAGTGAAGAGTTAAGGAAGGGCTTTGCCCTTGCCCAATTTTTATAGGCTCCATTCGAAGCACCGAAGTGCCGTCGGTGGCGAATGAAACGAGGGGCTGAGGTAAATAAATAAGGAGCAGTGCCGACACTCCTCGGGCGGACTCTGTCCGCACCTTATTTTATCAGGTGAAACCGTAGGGGACGGCCTCTGCGCCGTCCCGAAAAAGCAAGCTTGCCCGCATTCCGCCAAAAAACACACAGATTTTCAAATTTTCCCTGTTGACTTTTTCTTTTCGGAGTGGTATTATATCTTCGCTACCGAACATTTGTTCTAATAAAAATCAGAGGTGAGTGGTATGTACCGCAAGGTATATGTAGATGTGATATTGAGGCAGGATAAAAAAGGCTCTGTCCGTCCTCTGCGCGTTATCTGGGAAGACGGCAGAGTTTATGAAGTTGAGCGTTTGCTCTATATCTGCAGAGCCGCTTCGATGAAGGTCGGCGGTTTCGGTATGCGCTATACCGTTCAGATTCGCGGCAAGGAAACCTATCTTTTCGAAGAGGACGGCAGATGGTTTGTTGAGGCGATTGAATCATAAAAATGTGTTGAGCATCAGTATTCCGATAACCCCCGGTATGCCGAGAATTGCGCCTGTGCCGAGCGTATACCAGTTGACCGCAACCGTCACGCCGCTGACCATACCGACAATATTAACCGCAAAAATCGCGGCAATCCCCTGCAGGGCGGAGAGCATAAAGCATCTTCCGCCCTTTTCGCATCTTATCATCCAACCGATAACGATAACTGTGCAGATAACCGCCGCCGCAACGAAAAATGCATTCATCCTAAATTACCTCCCTGCCGAAAACAGAGATTTCGCCGCATTGCAGACCTTCTTCTTTTGCTTTTTTCAGGAGATATCGGTAATATGCTTTAAGCGACTGTATTTCATAGATAATAGCATCAAGCAAATCTTCGTCGCATTCGTTTTCAAATCTGCTGTGCGCGGCAGTCAGCTTGTCGGCTGTTTCGCGTATCTGCCGAATCAGAATGTTTCTGTTTGTCATCGGTTGGGGTTTTCTGATGAATTCGTGATAAAAAATCTTTGCTTTGCTTGAATTTTTCTCCATATTTTTTCATCCTCCTGTAAATATTCTATAGAAATTATTGAATAAATATGATAGAATAATACAAATATGCAAAAATTATCCTTCGGAGGTATAAATATGAATCTTTATCCTATGAAATTAAAGCCCTTTGTTTCCGAAACAATCTGGGGCGGCAGAAAACTCATTGACGAATATCACGTTGAAACCGAAAAGGCAAACGCCGCTGAAGGCTGGATGCTCTCCTGCCATCCTTCGGGATTCGGAAGCATCGCAAACGGCGAGCTTGCAGGCGTTTCTCTGCCCGATGCAGTTGCAAAATATCCTGAAATCTGCGGCAAGAATGCCGAAAACTTCTCAGATTTCCCGATTCTCATCAAATTCATCGACGCAAGGGATGACCTCTCTGTTCAGGTGCACCCCACAAAGGAATATTGCGAGCTCACAGGCAGAGGTCAGAGCAAGACCGAATGCTGGTACATCATCGATTGCGATGAGGATGCTCACCTCATTCTCGGCTTCAAGGACAAGATTTCTCCCGAGCAGTTCAAGGAAGCAATCGAAAACAACACCCTCACAGAGTATGTTGACAAAGTGAAGGTAAAGAAGGGCGATTTCTTCTTCATCGAGTCGGGCACACTCCACGCAATCTGCAAGGGCATTCTCCTTGCTGAAGTGCAGGAAAGCTCCAACACAACATACAGAATCTATGACTACAACCGCACAGGCAACGACGGCAAGCCCCGTGAGCTTCATGTTGCAGACGGCGTTGCGGTCACAAAGTTTGAAAAATATTCACAGCCTGATTTTTCAAACCCCGAGCTTGATAAGGACAGCAAGAAACTCCTCGCAGACTGCCCCCTCTTCAAGACCTGGAAGCTTGATATTGACGGCGATTTTGCCGACACAGCAAGCGAAGAATCATTCGTTTCTCTGCTTGTACTTGACGGCGAGGGTACACTTGAATGCTGCGGCGAAACGCTCACTCTCATCAAGGGTGACAGCATTTTCATCCCCGCAAACGCAGGCGGATATAAGCTCAGCGGTAAATTTGAAATTATTGAAACAAGAATCTGATTTAAGGATTAACTATGGCAGTTGTCAGCATACAAAACTTAAAAGTTGATTTCGGCGGCAAGGTGCTGTTTGAAAATGTTTCGTTTGATGTCAATCCCGGTGATTTTGTTGGTCTCATCGGCGCAAACGGAACAGGTAAAACCACGCTTTTCCGCGTCATCACAGGTGAAATCGAGCCAACCGAAGGCGGCGCATTCATCTCAAAATTCGTCAAGGTCGGTTATCTCGAGCAGCACGCCTGCCACGGCTCGGTGCGTACTGTTTATGATGAAGCACTCAGCGTTTTCGAGCCTCTGATGCAGATGGAAAGAGAGATGGAAGAGGTTGCTGCGGCAATTGATTCCCATCTCGGCAACCGAAATGAACTTATTGAAAGACAAAACAAACTTCACGAGGAATTCCGGGAGAAGGAAGGTCTGACCTTCCGCAGCCGCACAAGGTCTGCGCTCATCGGTCTCGGCTTCAGCGAGGACGATTTCACGCTCACCTGCGATAAGCTCAGCGGCGGTCAACGCTCAAAACTGAGTATGTGCAAGCTCCTTTTAAGCGGCTCCGACCTCCTCCTTCTTGACGAGCCGACAAACCATCTTGACATTGCAGGCACAGAATGGCTCGAAGGCTTCCTTGCAGGCTATAAAGGTACGGTCATCGTTATCTCCCATGACCGTTATTTCCTCGATAAAATAACAAACAAAACCGTTGAAATTGTTCACAAGCGTGCATATTGCACCAAGGGCAATTACTCAACCTATCTTAAACTTAAAGAAGAAAGACTTGAAAGCGAAAGACGCCGCTATGAAAACCTGATGGCAGAGATAAAGCATATTGAGGGCATCATCGAGCAGCAACGCTCCTTCGCAAGAGAGAGAAACTTCATCACCGCCGAGAGCAAGAGAAAAATGCTCGAGAAAAAGAAGGCAGAGCTTGTTGAGCCCGAGCCTTCGCTGGCAAAGATGAGAATGAAATTCACTCCCGAATGCGAAACAGGCAACGATGTGCTTGAAGTCAGTGCCCTTGCAAAATCATTCGGCTCAAAGGTGCTTTTCAGAAACGCCGATATGTCGGTCTATAAGAATGACCGCGTTTTCATTCTCGGCTCAAACGGTTGCGGCAAAACAACTCTTCTGCGAATCCTCACCCGTCAGCAGGGCGCGGACGAAGGCACTTTCAACTTCGGCGCAAATGTCAAGGTCGGTTATTTCGACCAGAGTCTTGAAAGTCTTCGCGGCGGTAAAACGGTCATTGATGAAATCTGGGACGAACACCGCTTATTCACCGAAACAAAGGTGCGCAGTTACCTCGCTCTCTTCCTTTTCAGGGGGGACGATGTTTTCAAAAGCGTTGATAACCTGAGCGGCGGCGAAAAAGCAAAACTCTGCCTGCTCAAGCTGATGCTTTCGGGCGCGAATGTTCTTCTGCTTGACGAGCCTACAAACCATCTCGATATCCCGTCAAGAGAAGTGCTTGAAGCGGCGCTCGAGGATTTTGACGGCACAATCATTGCCGTTTCGCACGACAGATATTTCATCAACAAGCTTTCAACAAAAATCTACAGAATGATGCCTGACGGATTCGAAAAATTCGACGGCGACTATAATGACTACGCCCTGATTGCTCTCAATCAGGCAAAAGAAAAGCCGAAGAAAACCGAGGTCAAGGTCAACAGCTATAAACTCCGCAAGGAGCGTGCAAGCGAAATCAACCGATTGAGCGGCAAAATCAAGCGCGGTGAAGCTGAAATTGACCGCCTCGACGGCGAAATCGCAAGGCTGACCGCCGAGCTTTCAACCCCCGAGGTTTCGGCAGATTATCAGAGCGTTATTGAGTACACAGAAAAAATCGAAGCACTCACAGCCGAGCAACTTGCTCTTATGGAAGAATGGGAAGAGTGGAATGCAAGGCTTGCAGAATTAGAGCAGGAGGAATAAAAATGAAACACGAACAGATTTTCAGAAATTCAAAATGGATTGTCTGCGACGGCAGCGATGCTCCGCTTTTCAGAAAAGTTTTTTCCGCAAAAAAAGGTGAAAAAGCCGAAATCACAATCTGCGGACTCGGTTTCTTCAAATTCTATATCAACGGCAAAAAGGTCAGCGATGATTTGCTTGTACCCAACGCAACCTGCTATGAATGGAGAGATTTGCAGAAGCTTGTTTTCAAGCTCAATGACGAAATGTCATTCAGAATTTACTGTATGAAATATGATATCTCCGATTATCTCGAAGACGGCGAAAATGTTATGACTGTTATCGTAGGCAACGGATATTATAATCAGGTAAGCCGCCACGCAGAGGGTGTTGTCAGATTCGGTGACCCCAAACTCTGTTACCTTATCGAGAAGGAAAGCGGCGATGTTATCTGCGACGAAACAACCCTTGCTCACAAAGGATTCATCACATATAACAACCTCTATAACGGCGAAAAACACGATTACACACTCTATCCTCACGGATGCGAATCGGTTGATTACAGCGGTGAAGGCTTCGCAGAGAGCACAGTTGTCAATCCCCCCGAATCTGAATTCCATATTCAATTCTCCCCTGCGGATAAGGTTATCCGCTCCGTTAAGCCCGTTCTTCTCAAGGACGAGGGCGAAAGAAAGCTCTACGATGTCGGCGAAAACATCACTGGCTATGCCGTTTTAAAGTGCAAGGAAACAGGCAGAAAATTCATCGCAAACTATGCCGAGGAGCTTTATGAAACAAGAAAATGGTACGGTATTCAGTTTGAAGACGGTTACCAGAGCGAAGAATTCATTGCCGACGGCACTGACCGCGAATATATTCCCCACTTCACCTGGCACGGATTCCGCTATTTCAGAGTTGATGCAGATATCGAGGTTGTCAGAGTTGATGTTGTTCACTCCGACTGTCCCGTAACCTGCTCATTTGAAAGCGATAATAAAAATCTCAACTGGCTTTTCGAAGCATACATCAGAACACAGCTCGGCAATATGCACAGCGGTGTTCCCTCCGATTGTCCTCACAGGGAGCGTCTGGGTTACACAGGCGACGGTCAGCTCTGCGCTGAAACCGTTATGCTGATGCTTGACAGCCGCGAATTCTTCCGCAAATGGCTCTATGATATCGCCGACTGTCAGTGCAAAAACAGCGGACATGTTCAGCATACCGCACCCCTTATGGGCGGTGGCGGCGGCCCTTCAGGTTGGGGCGGCGCAATAGTCGAAGTTCCTATGCAGTTCTATAAATATTACGGCGACAAGGCATTGCTTGATGAATTCTTCCCCAAAATGCTCCATTATCTTGAGTATCTTGAGAGCAGAAGCGAATTCGGTTTCGTTTGCCGCGAGGAGCACGGCGGCTGGTGTCTGGGCGATTGGTGTCCCCCTCAGCCGATTCAGATTCCCGAAGCTTATGTCAACACCTGCCTTTATGTCAGATTTATGCAGCAGGTCATCGAAGCAGGCGAAATCCTCGGCAGAGAGAGCGAAACCGCACATCTTCCCGAGAGAATGGAAAAGGTCAAGCGCGCAATTATTGCCGCTTATTACAGCCCTGCCCAGCATTATTTCTGCGGCGATATTCAGGGTGCATCCTGCCTTGCTCTGCAGATAGGTCTTGGCGACAAAGAGGTTGAAAAGAGAATGTGCGGCAAATATGCCGAGCTCGGAATGTATGACACAGGCATCATCGCAACCGAAGTCCTCACCCGTTGGCTCTTTGAAAACGGTTACGGTCAGATTGCATTCAACCTTATGGCAAGCAACGAGGATGTTTCATTTGCATATATGGCAAGAAACGGCGCAACAACAATCTGGGAAAACTGGTCCGGAAGAGATTCAAGAAACCATCCTATGTTTGGTGCGGTAACGAAGAATATCTTCAAGCATCTTCTCGGCATCCGTCAGCCCGATGACAGCGTTGCTTTCAAAAAGGCAATCATCAACCCTGTTTTTGTTGACGGTATGAACAGAGCAAAGGGTCATATCACCACAGAAAACGGCGTTATCCGCGTTGAATTCACCAAAGCCTGCGGCAAGGCTCATATCAAAATCTTTGCTGACGAAAGAATCGATGCCACCTTCGTTTACGGCGATATGAATGTGCCCTTCAGAGGCGAAGCTGAATTTACGGTTGAAATATAATTTATGTTAACAATAAAACCTTTTGAAGAAAAATATATTGAGGATGTGCGTCAGGTCTGCGTGAATACGGGGCCTGATGCCGCAAAAACCGACCCTGCCGAAAGGGACAAGCTTCTTGCGGTTTACTGCGATTATTATTGCGAAGCAGAGCCGCAGAATGCTTTCATCCTTGTTGATGAAAGTGATAAGGCTCAGGGATATATCTTCTGCGCCGAGGATGCAAAAAAATATTCCAAAAATTTTGCACCCTATATGCAAAGGCTTCGCAGATACGGTATCGGCGATTGCGTTATCCCTCTCGGCGAGCAGATTATCTACAAAGCCTGCTCGCTGAAATATCCTGCACACCTTCATATTGATATCAATGCGGAGTTTACGGGCAACGGTAACGGCACAAAAATGATGCAGACCCTGCTTGACCACCTCAAAAGCAAGAATATCAAGGGCGTTATGTTGATTGTCGGCGCGCACAACACCGCCGCTGTCAGATTCTATAAGCGAAACGGCTTTAAAATTCTCTGTTCCGTCTGCGGAGGAACAGCTATGGCAAAGGAGCTTTGATAATGCGTTACGGAGTTATCGGAACAGGCTGGATTGCAAAATCCTTCATCGACGGTGCAAGACTCGTCTGCAATTCGGAATTCACCGCGGTATATTCACGCACCGCCGAAAGCGGCAATAAATTCGCCGCCGAAAACAACATAGAAAAGGTTTATACCGATATCAGCGACTTTGCAAACGGCGATTTTGATGCTGTTTATATCGCAAGTCCCAACCGTCTGCATTATGAGCAGTCGAAGCTGATGCTGGAAAGCGGCAAACATGTTATCTGCGAAAAGCCGATAACCGTTGAGCCTGAAGAACTTGAAGAACTGCAGGCACTTGCTGACGAAAAGGGACTCATCTATGTTGAAGCGATAATGTATATGTTCAATCCTGCAAGGGATTTGCTCAAGGATGCAATCGGTAAAATCGGCAAAATCACAAGCGTTCACTTTGATTTTTCGCAGCTTTCATCGAAATATCCTGCCTATAAACGCGGCGAACTCCCCAACATCTTCAACCCTGCTCTTGCAACAGGATGCCTGATGGACTTGGGAATTTACTGCGTCTACCCTGCTCTTGATTTATTCGGTCTGCCCGAAAAAATACCCGCCTGCGCTCACTTTATGGAAAGCGGCGCTGACGGAAGCGGCGTTGCAGGTCTGCTTTATGGTGATAAGCTCGTCAATTTCACCTATTCAAAGCTCGGTCAGGACAGACTTGGCTCGCAGATTTTCGGTGACGAGGGCACGATAAAGATCGAGTCAATCTCAAAGCTCATCAATATGACAATCACCGATAACAGCGGCAATGAAACCGAAATTATCGGCGATGTGGCAAAGGAAAAGCTGATGGGTTATGAGGCACGCGGTTTCGAGCGATTCATCGCAAACCCCGACGACCCTTATTATAATGTAATAAAAGAAAGAGCAATGCAGGTTTCAAAGGTTATGAAACAAATCAGAGAAATCTGCGGAATAAAGTTTAAGTGAAGCAGAATTATCAGCCTTGCCAATAGCCTCCCTTTTAAGGGAGGTGGCATTGCAAAGCAATGACGGAGGGTTGCTTTCGCAACCGAATGCTTCGCATACGGCAACCCTCAGCCCTTCGGGCAGCTCCCTTCAAAGGGAGTCCCTGTCAATCGCAGAATATAAAACAGGCTTACAAAGGTGATTTTCCTCTGTAAGCCTGTTACTATTTTACATTGTTTCTTTTGTTCTTCGCTTCGTGAAGCAGACCGCTTATACGAGGCTTGTGCCGCTCATCTGCGCAGGCTGCTCGAGACCCATAATCTTAAGCATTGTGGGTGCGATATCGCAGAGCTTGCCGCCTTCCTTAAGCTCGCAGGGATAACCCATAACGATGAAAGGTACGGGATTTGTTGTGTGAGCGGTGAAGGGTGAGCCATCGGGCTCAAACATCTTGTCAGCGTTGCCGTGGTCAGCTGTGATGAGCATTACGCCGCCCTTTGCAGCAACTGCATCTGCTACCTTGCCAACGCAAGTGTCAACAGCTTCAACAGCCTTGACTGCAGCTTCAAATACGCCTGTGTGACCAACCATATCGCAGTTAGCGAAGTTGAGGATGATTGCGTCATACTTATCTGTGCCGATAGCTTCAAGAAGCTTTTCGGTAACTTCGTATGCGCTCATTTCGGGCTGAAGGTCATAAGTTGCAACGGAGGGTGACTTAACGAGGATTCTGTCTTCGCCCTCATACTGCTTTTCAACGCCGCCGTTGAAGAAGAATGTTACATGAGCATACTTCTCTGTTTCAGCGATACGAAGCTGGGTCATACCCTTTTCTGAAAGATATTCGCCGAAGGTCTTATCAAGGCTTTCGGGCTTGAATGCAACATTGACATTGGGCATTGTTGCATCATACTGTGTCATACATACATAGTAGAGATTCTTAATCTGTTCACGCTCAAAGCCACTGAACTCGCTGTCAACAAATGCTCTTGTGATTTCTCTTGCTCTGTCGGGGCGGAAGTTGAAGAAGATAACGGAATCGTTATCGGAGATGGGCTGTGCTTTTTCAGAAACTGCAGGAACGATGAATTCGTCTGTAACTTCCTTTTCATAGGATTCAGCCATCATTTCGCAACCGCAGGTAAACTTAACGCCTTCGCACTTTGTCATTGCATCATATGCCTTGACAACTCTTTCCCAGCGGTTATCTCTGTCCATAGCATAGTATCTGCCGATGATTGTTGCGATTTCGCCAACGCCGATTTCTGCGCACTTCTTATAAAGGTCAGCAACGAAATCCTTACCTGATGTGGGAGGAACATCTCTGCCGTCCATAAAGCAATGAACATAAACCTTCTCAAGACCTGCACGCTTTGCAAGCTCAAGAATACCATAAAGATGAGTATTGTGGCTGTGAACGCCGCCGTCTGAAAGAAGACCCATCAGATGAAGTGCAGAGCCGTTCTTCTTGCAGTTTTCAACTGCACCGAGAAGGGCTTCATTCTCAAAGAAATCGCCGTCAGTGATTGACTTTGTGATTCTTGTAAGCTCCTGATAAACAACTCTGCCTGCGCCGATGTTTGTGTGGCCGACTTCGCTGTTACCCATCTGACCATCAGGAAGACCGACATCCATACCTGATGCGCCGATATATGTCATGGGATTTTCTTTCATAATCTTATCAAGATTGGGAGTCTTTGCAAAAGTGATTGCGTTACCGTAATCGCTGTCATTTCTGCCGAAACCGTCCATAATGCAAAGAAGAACAGGTTTTTTGCTCATAATAAAAACATCCTTTCAGTTAATTCTTTATATCGTAGGGAACACTCCGGAACATTCCTTCACAGAACGCTCGGGACTATTCCCTACATTTTTTGACGGGAACGGTTTTGTCCGTCCCCGTCAGAATGTATTCCGTTAATTATTTTGAAGCTGCTTCAACAATCTTTGCAAACTTCTCTGCAACGAGTGATGCGCCGCCGATAAGACCGCCGTCAACATCATACTGAGCAAGAAGAGCGTCTGCATTTGCATCGTTCATTGAGCCGCCGTACTGGATAACGAAGCGGTCAGCAGCATCCTTGCCGTAAAGCTCTGCAATGAGTTCGCGGATGATAGCGCAAACTTCGTTTGCCTGCTCGGGAGTTGCAGTAAGACCTGTACCGATAGCCCAAACGGGTTCGTAAGCGATGATGATGTTTGCAAGTTCATCCTTTGAAACGCCTGAAAGAGCAACCTTTGTCTGCTTTCTTACAACTTCAGCAGTGATGCCGATGTTTCTCTCTTCGAGAACTTCCCCAACGCAAAGGATAACCTTAAGACCTGCGTTGAGAGCAGCTCTTGTGCGGTCTCTTACTGTTTCGTCAGTTTCGCCGAAGTACTGTCTGCGCTCGGAGTGACCGATGATAACATAGGGAACACCGATTGCCTTGAGCATATCAGCTGAAACTTCGCCTGTGAAAGCGCCGCTTGTTGCCCAGTGGCAGTTTTCAGCACCGATTTTGATGTTTGAGCCTTCAGCAGCTTCCATAGCAGCGTAAAGGTCAACATAGGGAGCGCAGATAACAACATCGCAATCAGCGTTTGCAACGAGGGGCTTCATCTCTTCGATGATTGCCTTTGTTTCTGCGGGAGTTTTGTTCATTTTCCAGTTGCCTGCGATAACAGGTCTGCGAAGTGATTTATCCATTAGAATTACGTCCTTTCGAAAACCGCATAGCAGGCGGATAACATCCGCCGCTACACGAACAACATTTTATTATTAAAGATAACGGATTTTGGGATGAGATTTGGCTTTTGCAGTGAGTGCCGCGTATCGTGATACGCAAACGAACGAAAAAGTCAAAGATCGCCAAAATTACTTATCGTTAACTGCTTCGATACCGGGAAGAGCCTTACCCTCAAGGAATTCGAGTGATGCGCCGCCGCCTGTTGAGATGTGAGTCATCTTGTCGCCGAAGCCGAGAGTGTTAACTGCTGCTGCTGAGTCGCCGCCGCCGATGATTGTAACTGCATCTGTTTCAGCGAGAGCCTTTGCAACTGCGATTGTGCCCTTAGCAAGAGTGGGGTTCTCGAACACGCCCATGGGACCGTTCCATACAACTGTCTTTGCGCTCTTAACAGCTTCTGCATAGAGCTCTGCAGTCTTGGGACCGATGTCAAGACCTTCCTTGTCAGCAGGAATTGAATCTGCTGCAAATACTTCTGTTTCGATTTCAGCATCGATGGGGTTGGGGAAGCCTGCTGCTGTTACAACATCAACGGGAAGAAGAATCTTAACGCCCTTTTCTTCTGCCTTTGCAAGCATATCCTTGCAGTAGTCAATCTTGCTCTCGTCAAGGAGTGAGTTACCAACGCCGTAGCCCTGAGCTGCGAGGAATGTGTAAGCCATACCGCCGCCGATGATAAGTGTGTCAGCCTTATTGAGGAGGTTTTCGATAACATTGAGCTTGTCAGCAACCTTTGCGCCACCAAGGATTGTTACGAAGGGTCTTTCGGGAGCTTCAACTGCGTTGCCGAGGTACTGAAGTTCCTTACCCATAAGGTAACCAACAGCAGCTTCTTCAACAAAAGCTGTAACGCCTACTGTTGAGCAGTGAGCTCTGTGAGCTGCACCGAATGCATCGTTAACATAGATTTCGCAAAGTGAAGCGAGATCCTTTGAGAAAGCTTCGCCGTTCTTTGTTTCTTCTGCGTGGAAACGGGTGTTTTCAAGAAGAACAACATCACCATCGTTCATAGCTGCAACTGCTGCTCTTGCATTGTCACCAACAACTGTGTCGTCAGCTGCAAAAACAACTTCCTTGCCGAGCTTTTCGCTGAGTCTTTTTGCAACGGGTGCAAGTGAGAACTTTGCTTCGGGGCCGTTCTTGGGCTTGCCGAGGTGGGAGCAAAGGATAACTCTTGCACCTTCTTCTATAAGCTTGAGAATTGTGGGCATAGCTGCGTTGATTCTGTTTTCGTCTGTGATAACGCCGTCCTTGAGAGGAACGTTGAAGTCACAGCGAACAAGAACCTTCTTGCCCTTTACCTTGATGTCGTCAACTGTCTTTTTGTTAAGTAAGCTCATTTCAAATCTTCCTTTCAGAATTTATAATTTATTTTGCATACTTTACCAATTATTTATTTTATATTATTATGTCAATTTTTTCAAGCATTATTTATCGTTATTTTGCTGAATATATAAAGTATTTTTCTGCACTTGATTGTAAAGTACACAAAACAATTGACTCACATTTCCTCTTTTGCTATAATATATCAATCATTTGATGGGGAGAGAAAAAATATGACTATGTTTCAGATTGTTATCACAAAACTGATTTCAGTAATCCTTTCGGTGGTTTTCATTCCGTTTTCGTTGCTTACGGGAGGCATTGACCTTGTGACTTCAGGCGGCCACACCGACACAGCAAAAACAAACATCGTCGGTCTCGGCGCAATTTTCCGTTCACAGGGTATGACAACCGACGGTGAGGATTTTTATTTTTCATCAAAGACAACACTTATCCGCACAAAGTCTGATGCAAAAACCGTTATCGATGCAGACTATTCCGCGATTCCCGATGAACTCAAGGAACTGGGCATCGCTCACATCGGCGGATTAAGTTATTATAACGGATATATTTACGCAGGTATGGAGGACAGCAAGGTCTGGGACTATCCGATTGTCGGTATCTTCGATGCAGAAACCCTTGATTTTGTTGATTATTACATCCTCGATTGCGAAACTGTTACAAGAGGTCTGCCCTGGGTCTGCGTTGACCCTGAAACGGGTTATCTCTACTGCACTGACCACTCAAAAGTACCCACAAAACTCCTTGTCTATGACACCGCAAATGAAATGGAATTCGTAAAGGAAATTCCGCTTTCATTCAGCGTACCTTCGATTCAGGGCGCAGAATTTTATAACGGCATTCTCTACGCTGCAACAAACGATGAAACAAAGGCAATTTACAAAATCAACCCCGAAAACGGAGAAGTTGAAAAGCATCTTGACAGAAATCTTCTCGGCGGCGAGGGCGAAGGAATGACGTTCATAACCAAGGAAAACGGTGAAACCGTTCTTGTTGCAATGGATATGGGAACAATTTTTATCAATGCATTCGTCAGAGAATACCCCGTCTGATAAGGAGATATAAATGAAGAATAATAAAATTGCAATCATCATAGCTTCGGTTGCCGTTGTACTGACAGCGGTTATCTGCGCGCTTGTTTTCGTGCATTTCAACGGTCAGAAAACCGAATTACCTTCAACCGCCGCGGAGCAGACGGCTGATGTTTTTGCTCCTGTAACAGAGCCTGTTGCTCTGCCCGAAACTCTTCCGTCGCTTTCAGAAACAACACCTTCCGTTTCCGAATCCGAATCACAGAGCGCACCTTCGGAGCAGGTTTCCGTCAGCGATATTCTGACAACCGTTGCGCAGACCACAAACAAGGCATTCAAGGAAGTTTTCAAGATGCCGACAGCTCCGAAATATGTTCAGCCCGATACAGATATCGACTTTGAAACCGCAAAGGTGCTTTCATATAAATATGACCCCGATGGCGGTTATTTCTACACCGATGACAAGGAATGCTGGCAGAAGAATTTCGGATTCAATGAGGGTTATGACAGTATGGCACCCCTCGGAATGATGAATTATGATACCGTCCGAGTCAAATTCACCTATGATAATAAGGAATGGCTCATCCAGATGTGGAAAGGTCAGTACGGCTATGCATTCGTCGGCGGCGAGGTCGGCGTTTACACCCGAAAAGTAGGTGCAGGCGGCACTCATTACAACTGCGCAAAGCAGGAAGACTGGCTCAATATGGAAATGGCGTTTGTCTGGGACAAGGGTCGCACAGGCAATTATCAGACAATATTTGTCAGAGATTATACGCAGTATTGGTGGTGCACAGGCTTCGTGCCGGGCCTTGAAACAGGCGCACCGAGAGACCAATTCAGGCTCATCACCCACATTACCTTTGAATCAACCGAAATGGCGGAGCTTTTCTGTCAGGCATTTGAAAAGCAAGGCTTCACAAGGGTTGCAAAGCTCAACAACAACGAAATCGATACCTTCGTGCAGGTCGGTGCAGATGTTGCATTCGTCTGGCAGGATATCGCGGATAATTAACAGCAAAGAGGCTGACCCACTTCGTGTGAATCAGCCTCTCTTTTATCACTTTAATCCGTTATTCTTTCAAGCCTTTTTGTTATCGTGCCGTTTTCAAAATATCTCTCGTCGATGATGTAAATTCCCATCTCCTCCGCTCTCTCTCGGACAGGTAAATCCCTGCCGACATACTTGGTTGTTGCGACTATTCCGACAGCAAGCTCGCCGCCGAATCTCTTTTTGATGGCATAAATTTCGTTGAGATCATCGTTGGTCGGAACTCTCGTTTTGCAGGAGATAAAAATCGGAAGCACTCCCCTCGTCAGCACAACATCAACCTCGTTTCTCGGAGTTGAATCCGCAACGATGCTTGAAAGGGTTTCGCTTCTGTTGGGGATATCCCAGACGAATTTGACGCTTGTCTGGACATCGTCAAATTTATCGCTCTGCATTGCGGCAAGATAAACCGCAATTTCAAGCCACACGCCCTCGTTGACAAGCAGATTTGCCAATCTGCTGTTTGCATAGCTGAAGCTGACCCTCTTTTTGTCCTGCGGAAAACTCAGGTTACGGATTGCGCCTGTCCTCTCAAGCTCACGCATAACAGTTTCATTGCAAGTAAAACTTCTGCCGTTGTTATCCTCAAAATAAAACGGTGCATTGACATCGAGAATGACCGAATCCTTTTCGCTGATGCCCTTCGAAACCTGCTGAAGATATTTGACAAATCTGTTCCAGACCTCGCGGTTTTCAAAATAAGTCCTGACAACCTCGCGGATAATCTGCCAATCAGTTTCGTCAAAGCCTGTGTTTCTTGCGCTCGAATAAATTGCACCGCCTGCAATGGTGATAAACGCTTCGCAGGTGAGCGAAACATCAACCGCGCGCGTTTCATCGCTTCCGAGAAAGCGAAAAACATTCTCTTTTCTGTCATAGAAAATAACCTTTGTGCCGTCAGGTATAAGAGTACCTGCCGCAACAAGAGCAAGGTCTCTGCCGCCCGTAACATCAACGGTGCATTCATTTCCCATCTCATTCTCTCTGCGGATAACTTCGATGAGTTTTCTGCGCATTTCGGCAAAATTATTTGTATTTGCGGCAACAAAGCTGAAGGTACAATCAAGCCCTGCAAGGGAAGAATATTTTTTTGCCGCCGAAACAACATCAATATCAAGCGACTCATAATCACCGACGAAACAGACTCTCTGCGGCTTGAAGACCGTTGCCGCGAGATAGTTATAAATCGGCTCGGTATCAAAAAGTTCAATTAAAGTTTTCATTTTTTCACCCTCTGCAAAAAGAAGATAAAATTATTTTACCACGAAAAATCGATTTTTTCAACATATGCAATCTTGATATTGCAAAAGAAAAATGTTATATTCTTATTGAGGTGTTAACAATGAAATGTTTTGATTTTATAGAAAATAAAAAACTTCAGAAACAGATTGAATTTGCAATTGAAATTGACAAAATGAAGCTTGTCCTTCGCAGAAATCTCGTTGCCGACGGCTCAAAACGCGAGGATGACGCGGCTCATTCCTGGCATCTTGCAGTTATGTCGATGCTTCTTGAGGAATACAGCGCAGAAAAAATCGATGTCAACAGAGTCATCAGAATTGCCCTTGTGCATGACCTTGTTGAGGTTTATGCAGGCGACACCTTTGCTTATGATTCAAAGGGTTACGAGGACAAGGAGCAGAGAGAAAAAGACGCGGCAACAAAGCTTTTCGGTATGCTTGAGGGTGAGCAAGGAGCAGAAATCCGCGCACTCTGGGACGAATTCGAAGCAGGCGAAACCGCCGAAGCGAAGTATGCAAACGCAATTGACCGCATTCAGCCGCTTCTTCTCAATTATCTCACAAACGGCCACACCTGGAGATTAGGCAACGTAACCTCTGCGCAGGTTTACAAGCGAATGGAAATCATCCGCACCGCAACCCCCGAGCTGTGGGCAATCGTCGAAGGTGTTATCGCCGATTCAATTGAAAAAGGTATTCTCAGACCGTAACAAAAAGGCTTGCAAAGGTGAAATTCCTCTGCAAGCCTTTTATCATTTCTTTTTTATTTAAGGTCGCCGCCGACTGAACCGTCCCAGGTGTCAACGCTTGTTGCTTTCATTTCTTCCTCATCAAACCAACGGGTTGTAACAGCCTTTGTTTCTGTGTAGAAACGGAATCCGTCCTTGCCGAGGCAATGAAGATCGCCGAAGAATGACTGCTTGTGGCCTGTGAAGGGGAACACACCAACGGGTACGGGAATACCAACGTTAACGCCGACCATACCGCCATCTGTTCTCTTTGCGAATTCTCTTGCATAGTAACCGCTCTGAGTGAAGATAACCGAGCCGTTTGCAAAGGGATTTGCGTTCATAACTGCAAGACCTTCTTCGAAATCCTTGACTCTCTTTACGCAAAGAACAGGACCGAAGATTTCTCTCTGACCGACGGTCATATCTTCTGTTACATTGTCAAAGATTGTGGGACCTACATAGAAGCCGTTTTCGTAACCGGGAACAACAGGGTTTCTGCCGTCGAGCACAAGCTCCGCACCCTCTTCGATGCCCTTTTCAATCCACTTGAGAATGGACTGTCTGTGAGCCTCGGTAACAACAGGGCCGAGAGTGGATTCCTTATCATATGCAGGGCCGAGTTTGAGTTCTTTTGCAAATTTAACAAGATAACCAACAAGCTCGTCAGCGATGCTTTCCTGTGCAACAATTACAGGCAGAGCCATACATCTTTCACCTGCACAACCGAAGGATGAGTTGATGATACCTCTTGCGCTTCTTTCGAGAGCAGCATCTTCAAGCACGAGAGCGTGGTTCTTTGCCTCGCAAAGAGCCTGAACCCTCTTACCGTTTGCAGCAGCTCTTGAATAAATGTGAAGACCGACGCTTGTTGAACCAACGAAGGTAATACCCTTTACATCGGGGTGGTCCATAAAGATTTCAGCTTCGTTTCTGGAGCAGGTAACGATGTTGATAACACCATCGGGAAGACCTGCTTCCTGCCAGAGCTCTGCAAGTCTCATGCAGGTCATGGGAGTCATTGATGCAGCCTTGAGAACGATTGTGTTACCGCAAGCGATGCAGATGGGTGACATCCAGCCCATAGGAATCATACCGGGGAAATTGAAAGGAACAATACCTGCGAAAACGCCGACAGGCTCTCTGTAAAGAGTTGTGTCATAGCCCATTGAAGTATCGCGAAGAGCTTCGCCCATAAGAAGCGAGGGTGCTGAAAGAGCAAGTTCAACAGGCTCTTTAACCTTGAGAATATCGCCCTTTGCTTCGCTCCATACCTTACCGTGCTCTCTTGCACAGATTTCGCTAAGCTCATCCATATGAGCCTCAAGAAGCTCGCGGAATTTGAAAATAACCTGAACGCGCTTCATAACGGGAGTATCAGACCAGCTCTTGAAAGCTTCCTTTGCGCAAGCAATAGCGTGGTTTACCTCGTCCTTTGTGCAACAGGGAGTCTGAGCGATAACTTCGCCTGTGCTGGGATTATAAACATCCATATACTTTTCGCAGGAGGATTCAATCCACTTACCGCCTGCAAAATACTTTAACTTTTTAACTGCCATTGGTATCACTCCAATTCATAATATTACAGGATATATTTTATACTTTTTTAATGTCAATGTCAATGCACATAAATTATAATTTGCATAAGAACAAGCGGTAAGGGAAATATAATTGCAAACAAATAAGCTTATCGGAGGAATTGCAATGGATATTTCACGCAAGGAATACGGCGATATGACTAAAAAGGCTTCGCCGCCAAGCAAAAAAATGAGAAACGGATTTTTCGCATTCACCATCGGCGGACTTGTCTGCACGCTTGGTGAAGCAGTATCAATTCTGTGCGAAAGATACGGTATATCCGCAGAGGATGTGCGTTTGATTGTGCCCGTTTCGTTGATTATTCTTTCGGCGGTGCTGACAGGTCTCGGCGTGTTTGACAACATCGCCGTTGTTGCGGGAGCAGGTACGATTGTGCCGATAACAGGCTTTGCGAATTCGATTGTTTCCCCTGCCCTTGAATTCAAGAGCGAAGGCAGAATCCTCGGCACGGGCGCGAATATGTTCAAAATCGCAGGCCCTGTCCTCGTTTACGGCACCCTTGCGGCGGTAATCTACGGCGTGATTTATTATGTTTTTATGAGATAAAACAAAAAGCCCTCTGCCCGAAAGCAGAGAGCTTTGTTTATTGGTGGACGTTAACGGACTTGAACCGCTGACCCTTCGCACGTCAAGCGAATGCTCTACCAGCTGAGCTAAACGTCCATAGCTTGCACTCAAGTGCAGGTGCTATTATATATTAACGCCCACCGTTTTGTCAAGGGGTATTTCAAAAATATCTCTTTTAATTTATTTCTTTTTCAGAACTGCAAGAATTGCGTCTGCAGCCTGCGCCGCCTCGGTGAATGAATTATTCTTCCAATACGCCGCCGCAGATGATATTGTCAGCACGATTACCGCCGCAATATTTTTCGCCATCTCTTCGCTTTCGGCAGAAAAATCCCCTCCGAAAAGTCTGACCGCAACCCCGATAACCGATGCCATCAGCATCACAAGTCTTACCCAGGTCGCAGGGGTAACATTGCGCAGGCTGATGAGAATTTCTTTGATTTTACTCACGGCTGCATCCCTCACATTTCACTTTTTCTTCAATACTTTTGATTTTCATTTCGTTGATTGTCATCCGCTCAACAAGATTATTATGCTTGTTAACCTTCTGCTCAAGCTGCTGAATGCGGTAAACTGTCAGCCTCTGCGAGGTGAGAATACCTGCAACACAACCGAGCGCCGAGCCGAGAAATGAAAAAATAGCGTCAGTTTCCATTATAACCTCCCGATATATTTTGAATTAAGCGAAATCCAACCTCTTCCGTCGGCAAGTTTACCCCAACCGCCCGATGAATTTGTTTCTTTGATTTCGTGAATTTCGCCCTTTTTTACAATTCCGACAGCCTTATATTCAGTGCCTGCACCGCTTCGTATATAAAGGCTGTCCGCGTTTATTCTGACCCTGAAAGCGTTGCTCTGCGCTCTCTTTATGCCGAGCGACTTTTCGAGCGCCCTGCCGATTGCTTCTCCGCAACGCTTCTGACCGTCAGCGGTGATAATGAGCTTCAACTCATCGTCATTATCGATAAAAACCGTTTCAACAAGAATTGCTGTCGGCTTCGTATCTCTGATTATTGCGAAATAATCCTTCCCGGATTTATTCAGACGCACTTTCGCTCCCCTGTTTCGTACTGAAAGCTCCTTCGAGATTGCCTCAGTTACAGCCTGCGACACCTTGAGACCTGTCGGTGAGCCGTTATAATAGAAGCATTCTGTGCCTTTTCCTCCGCCTGCGTTAAGATGAATTTCAGCGATGAAATCATAATCCGCTTTGTTGACAGCTCGGATTCTTT
Source organism: Acutalibacteraceae bacterium (assembly GCA_045634985.1). Classification (GTDB taxonomy): domain Bacteria; phylum Bacillota; class Clostridia; order Oscillospirales; family Acutalibacteraceae; genus CAG-177. The sequence goes on from JAZRBF010000035.1 coordinate 57,386, forward strand.
CCGTCAGATAAAGATTACCGTCATAATTCATCAGCTCGCAACCGAGATAGTCTGCCGCATATTTTGCAATTTCCCTCGCGATTCTGAATTCCTGATATTTGCCGTCGATGCTGACCGCACCGCTGTCATAACCGCCGCTTTCCGACTTGCCGTGACCGACAATAATACAGATTTTTCTGTTCAAATCAGATTCCCTCCAGAATAAGATTTCTCATATCTGCTCCCGCATATTCCCTGAGTTTCATTTCTCCGTCAACAATCTTGAGAACATATACGGTATTAGGTTTTATTTCAGATGTCACACCCTCGAATTTTTCATTTACCCATACGATATTTCCGTTTTCAAAAGATGCAAAAACAACCGCTTCAAGCGAATCATCGATTATTTGCCACGAACAGCTGTATAATGTTGATTCAATATCTTCAGTCCTGTCAGCGATAAGAGTTTCAATCCTGCCCGTTTGATTGAGAAGCGCAACCGTAACCATTACGGAAAGCATATACATATTAAAGCCGCCGTAACTTAATTTGAGGAATCCGTTTGAATCAACGAAAAACTCTGAGTTATTTCTCACCTTGATACCGCCGAGATTATCATTTGAAGCAACAGGGATTTCTGTGAGCGCATCGGAAGTTTCAAGCTCTTTTTCAATAGCCTCGATTTTATTGCCGAGGTTATCGAATTTCTGCGGAATTTCATAACCCTCAACGGCGTTAACACGCTTGTTAAGATTCTCGAAGAGTCTGTCCGCAGTTTCAGCGCCGTTTTCAAGCACTTTAACGCGATTCTTCACACCGTCAATCGATGCACCGAAATTCTCCTTTTCAATACCTGCTATTCTGCTCTCTGCGGATGCTATTCTGCCCTCGGAATCGGCGATTCTTCCCTCTGCCTGGGCAAGACGCTCATAAACAGGGTTGGAATTATCCGGCGCATTCACCTGACCCATCAGCGATTCGCCGAATGAAATGCAGGCGATTGATGACTTCTTAACAGTCACTCTGTCCCCTGCGGTTTTATGCGCTTCAAGCTGAATTTTCAGGTTGCCTGAAGCAGTCAGCGATGCAATCACAGGGCAATAAATCACCCCATTATCAATATATACAGGCGTGTCCTCTGCGGTGCTGATGACGTTTGAAGGAAACATTCCGCCCGAAATTCCGTTATCAAAATTCAGCACGAAGAAATCATAGTTTTCCTGCGCAAACGGGCCGATATCAATCTCAATCATCTCAGCATTCTGCTCGCCGACAAATCCCTCTGACGGGCTGATAACGAGATTGCACTCGCTGTCAATCATTGCGTTAATAACATTCAAAAAAATACACCTCCCCACGAAACAAGTCCGTCAGGCGAATAATATTTCTTGAGATATTCAGCCGTATCCTTTGCCTGACGATATTCGGAATAGAGCGTATTGAGTTGGCTTTTAAGTACATATGCCTCGTTTGAGCAGATGCTGTCGCGCAAAGACCTGAGTTTTTTTGTTTTCTCTTCGATTCTCTTTTTCACAGTTTCCGCTGCTGCCTCATACTCAAGACCAAGCTCATAAAGTGATTTATTCTCCGTCATATTTTTCTCCTTTTATAATATAATCAGCCGTCACTCCAAAAAATTCACAAAGGACAACAAGCTCGCTGATATCGGGGTCGGTTTTGTCCGATTCAATCGCTTCAATTCTGCCCGAAGAAACAGAAGTTGCTTTTGCGAGAGATGCCCTCGAGAGATTCCGCGAAAGGCGAAGATTCTTTAACCTCTGCGCAATGCTTTCGCCCGAAGAATGCCTTGCCGAAGCAATGACGCGCGCCCTTTCAATGAATAGCGGCACAACGGTTTCGTCGGTTATTCCCCGTTGATATTTCACCGCATAATTCAGCGCGTGATAAAGCTTTTCCTGTGCGCGTTTTAATGTTACGCTGACGGCAGATGTGCTGACACCGCGATTCGATGCAATTTCAGCAACGCTCAGGGAGTTATACCATCTGTCCTTTATTGTGTTTTTCTCAGATTCGGTCAGCTCATTTTCAATTGCCTGCTCAAGCAAAAACGACATATCAACATCGCGCTTTCGCCACGCATATTCCGCAGGCACCTCGCACGCGGTGCAACACCGTCCGCAGCAAAGCTTCTGCGCCGCGGCAATTTCAGACTCATCGGGAAAGGTGAAAAAAATATCCTCTTCGTTATTATTCATAGTAAATCTCCTTTTGTGTGACTGCTGCCGCAGACATCTTTGAGAAGTACCGCGGCATCACTTTAATAGTGATGCTATTGATTATAGTGAACATTTGTTCTTTTGTCAAGAGTGTTTTTATTATTTTTCAACTTTTGCTTGACATTTTAAATAGAATAGCTCATAATATCAATTGTGAAAAGTTTTATATTATGCGCCGTTGATGCGCAGGCAAGCGTTGCATCCGCTCTCGCTTTCAGCGATACCGGGTAGCCATACGCCCCTGCATACTGTGAACCGATGTTCACCATAAGTGCGCGGAGGGGTAAAAATGAATATTATAAGAGAATTGAGAAAACAAAAAGGTCTGTCCCAGAGTGAACTTGCAGCCCGATGCAATGTTCATCAGACGGCGGTCAGCCAATGGGAAAACGGCAGGACATCTCCCGACAATGAAAGTCTGAAGATTCTTGCAGGTGTGCTCGGCGTTTCTGTCGGCACTCTCATCGGCGGCGAGGATATAGGAAGCACTGTCCTTGTCCCCGTCCTCGGCTATGTCAGGGCAGGCATTCCTATGGAGGCTGTGGAAGATATATTGGATTACGAAGAAATCAGCGCAGATATGGCATCAAGAGGCGAATATTTCGGTCTGAAAATCAAGGGCGACAGTATGTTTCCTCTTTTCCAGGCAGGTGACACAGTTATTGTCCGCCGTCAGCCCGATGCCGAAAGCGGAGAAATCGCGGTTGTGCTTGTCAACGGCAATGATGCAACCGTCAAGAAGATAATAAAAAAAGACACAAGCATTGTGCTTGTGTCCGAAAATTCGGCATATGAGCCGATGATATTCACAAAACCCGAAATCGAATCCCTGCCCGTTACGGTTATCGGCAAGGTAGTTGAGCTTCGCAGAAAATTCTGAGAAAAAGGCTTGCGGTTGAATGCAAGCCTTTTTCTTATGCCTTTATATAATTTATTAATATTAATATATAGTGATACACCACAGGGAGGAAGATTGCAGGCACCATATTGAGGGTCTTGAATTTTTTCTCAAGGATGAAGTTAAGACCGATTGCAACGATGATTGCATATCCGACAAAGCATACCTGCTCAAGAAGTTCGCCCTGCAGGAGTCCTCCGAGCGCACCCGCAAGCAGAGTTATACCACCCTGATAGAGCAGAATGGGAATCGCGCTGAACATTACTCCAAAACCGAGTGTTGCGCCCAGAACAATTGCCGAAGTGAAGTCAAGCGCACTCTTAACAAAGAGAATCGAGCTGTCATTCTTAAGACCGTCATTGAGCGAGCCGATAATCGCCATCGCGCCGATGCAAAAAAGCAAAGTTGAGCTGATGAATCCCGATGAAAAACCGCCTTTTCCGAATTTCTTCTCAATTCCCTCGCTGAATTTCTTGAATTTATCGTCAAGACCGAGAATTTCACCGATAAGAGTACCGAGAACAAGAAAAATCACAAGCAAAAGCTCACCGCTGCTTGAAGGTTTTCCATCTTTAACAGTAAACATATTGGAAATAACGCCGTTAAGACCGATAATCAGCACAGCAATTCCGAGCGATTTGTTGATGCTCTCGGTAAAGCTTTCTTTTATTCCTTTTTTAAATAACAATCCTATCGCTCCGCCTGCAATAACAGCGGCGCAGTTTACAAGGGTGCCTGTCATATCCATTCCTTCTTAAATACAATATTCTTCAAAAACCAAATTCAGTTTACATCTTTTGACAAGCATTGTCAATCAAAACATACTTGCCACTTTTTTACATTTGTGGTATACTTTATATATAAAAACTATCGGAGGGATTGTATGAAATATTTGTTTATTTTTCTTTTAGTTGCGGCAATTCTTTTGGTTGTTCTTATGATATTCGGTGCGGTAGGTTTCCGTATTGCCTGCGTTTCGCAGAGAATCAAGAAGCCTGAAACCGACCCCAAGCGTATTCTCCGCGGAGAGTTACGCAAAAAGAACAACGAATATATGCTCTCCCATCCTCACGAAGACCTCGAGATGAAAACTCCTGACGGAATCAGACTCACCGCGAGATATATCCCTGCAGAAAAAGAAACAAAGAAATTTGTTATCTGCATTCACGGTCATAACTGCAACGGTCCTGACGAAATGAGCCATCTTTTCCCGTTTTACCATAACGAAATGGGTTACAACTATTTCCTGCCCGATTTAAGAGGTCACGGCAGAAGCAGCGGAAATATCATCGGCTTCAGCGGACTTGATTATAAAGATATCAACCTCTGGATTGACTATCTCATTGACCGATTCGGCGAAGATATCGAAATTATGCTTCACGGCATTTCAATGGGCGCGGCAACATCGATGCTTGTCAACAATCACAATCCCGCACCCCAGGTAAAACTCATCATTGAAGATTGCGGCTTCACAAATGCATTCAAGGAGGTCGGAGTCAAAACACGCACCTTTGTTCCCGTTCTCAAGACGGATTTTATAGTGCATTTCATCAATTTTTATTGTAAACTCTTTGCAGGCTATGACCTGAAAAAAGATGCCGATCCGCTCGGCACAATGAAAAACGCAAAAAATCCTGTCCTCTTTATCCACGGTGAACAGGATCCGCTCGTTCCGTTTCCGATGTGCCTTGAGCTTTATGAAGCCTGCCCTGTTGAAAAGGAGATTTTCACCGTACCCGAGGCAGTTCACGCATATTGCTATTATGACGCAAAGGATGAATATGATGAAAGAATGCGCAATTTCATCGCAAAGCATTTTGATTCAACAGTAACAAAATAAAGAAAAGCAGGTAGCATCAACTACCTGCTTTTTTGCATATTTTTTAAATTATTCAGCAAAACCTGATTCAACAAGCTTAACAAGCTCGTCAACTGCAGTTTCCTCGTCGGGACCGCCTGCGATGATGCGGATTGCTGTGCCGCCCATAATGCCGAGTGAAAGCACACCGAGAAGGCTCTTTGCGTTAACTCTGCGCTCTTCCTTTTCAACCCAGATGGATGACTTGAATTCGTTTGCCTTCTGGATAAAGAAGGTTGCGGGGCGAGCGTGAAGGCCAACCTGATTCTGAACTGTTACATCTTTAACATACATAGTATATATCTCCCAAGCTCAATTTTTGTTTCCAATATATTATTTATTATATCAAAAAAATCCGCTTCGTCAACATTTTTGAGCGCTGTTTTAATAATTCGGATTCTACTCCAAACAGCAGGGTTAAAACAATTTTTGTTTTGTTAATATTGACTATAGATTTTTTAATTTTTTGTTGCACATGAACAGTTTTTCGCGTTCTGCTCAGGCTGACGGATAATCTTTTGTGCAAATATCCCATAAAACAAAAACAGACACCCTTAAGGTGCCTTGCAGGGTGTTTTTGAAGAAGGCGGTTTACTGCCGAAAAAGCATTAGCACATCTCTTTTTCTTTCCGCGCTTCTTCATTCCCTGTCATACAAGATACTTCAGCACAAAGTTTCTCTCATTGCCACTAATTTTACATCGTTTTGTGATTTTTTTCAATATGCAAAATCGCCATCTTTTCAGACTTCTTTTCAGCTTTTTAGGCACTTAATGACAAAAAGAGGCTTTATCCGCCTTGAATTCACCTGATATATATGGTATCATCAACTCATAGCAACATAAGGAGGTAACCCCTATGCTCGGATATATCAAAGGCCTTGCGGCATTCATCGAAGTTCTGCTTTTCATCATCGGAATTATCCCCGTTAACGCTGACATCAACTATGGCGGAGATAAATATGAGCCTGTTCAGATTGAGAATCCGATGTATATTGCCGAAAACGGAGAAAGCGGATTTTCCATTGTCACCGCTGACGATGCCGACGAATGCATAATGACCGCCGCTACCGAAATGCAGACCTACCTTGAAAAAATCAGCAGCGTTAAGCTTGATATTGTTGCCGAATCGGATTTCTGCGGCGAAAACGCAATCATCCTCGGCGAAACAGAGCTTGAAAATGAAATCACTGAAATTGACCGCTCACAAATCGGCGAAGACGGCTTTGTGATTTATTCTGACGGATATTATCTCATCATTGCAGGCGAAGACAGCCGCGGCACTCTTTACGGAGTTTACACCTTCCTTGAAGAATATCTCGGAGTCAGATGGTTTACACCTGAACTTGAGGTTGTGCCCGAAAGTGAAGATATCGTTATCGACAGCGCAATCAACCGCAAGGTTGAGCCTTCATTCACCGTCAGACGAAATGACTGCGCAGGCACAAACGATGCCTACAGAGCAAGAACAAAAATGAATGTTTCCTTCTGGAAGGAAATGCCCGGATACGGCGGCGCAATGACTTTCGTGCTGTGGGATGTCACTCTCGATGTGCTTGTCCCCGATTCACTTTTTGCCGAGCATCCCGAATATTTTGCAATGAATCCCGACGGTACGCGCACCACAGACCATGTCTGCCTCTCAAATCCCGATGTGCTTTCTCTCGCGATTGAAAACGGCAGAAAAGCAATTCTTGAATGCGAAAGGGATTCAAAATATATTCATATCGGGCAGAAAGACAATATGAATTATTGCCATTGCGAAACCTGCGAAGAAATCAACGCAAGATACGGCACAATATGCTCAACAACAATTCTCTTCACCAATGCATTCGCAGATGCGCTTGATGATGAATTTCCTGATATGACCTTCACTTTCTACGCATATAACGAAACCGACCAGCCTCCCACCGACCTTTCGCTCAGATGCAATCCGAATGTTGTCCCCGTTCTTTGCGGACTCCATAAAGCGTGCCGAAGCCATCCCATCACCGAGTGCGGCGCAATTGACGGCAACGAGAATTTTCAGAATCTCTTTATGGAAAATGAGCCTTCCGTTGCACAAGCCCATATAAACTGGACAAAGGTTGCAGACAGAACTTTCATCTACGATTACACCATCAATTTCCTTAATACCGCACAATTTTTCTCGAATTTTGAAACAATGCAGTCCACAATGAAATA
>JAZRBF010000036.1:0-18954 GCA_045634985.1 Acutalibacteraceae bacterium
CTCGGGGTTGGTGATTTATCATCAAAGGAAATAGAGCCAAGACAGTTTACCGTAAATTTAATCGAAAGGATGATTCAGATGCAAATAAAAATAATCACAAATGATCCGGATATAAAGTTGGAGTTTGTTTTCGAAACAAAATATCAGAACAAATCAAAATTCAATCCAACATCAGAAAATAAAATTAATATCGAAGTTGAGGACGATGAAGAAGACAAGTACTGGTATTTCCTTTAAAATCGGAGGTGATTTTTATAGCTAAAAGACAAAAACATTTATCGGTTACCCAACAAATAATGACCGAAGTAAAAGCATCATTAAACAGATATCAACACGATTTAACTCGTCGGCAATACACCCGTAATATGAAATATTTTGTTCAGTATTGCAGACAGTTTCATGATTGCAGAACATTAGATGAATGCAAGGCACACATCGACGAATATATAAATACATTAATTAATAACGGGATGTCCGCCTCTACAATTCATACTTACGCCGCGGCGATTTCATCTACACTGAAAATCCCACTAAATTCAATACAAAAACCACGGAGAGTAATTGCTGAATTCACACGAGGCCGCAAAGAAATTCAATATCCGCATTCATCGCAGGATTTAGAAAACCAATCAGATTTAATAAATTGATAGTTAAATATATTTCAATTTTTTTCTTAAGTCATTATCGCCAAAACGTTTGCATTCAAAACTACCTGCTGGCATAATGCTGTTTTAAAAAATGTTAATCATCTCAATCTGTCATAACTGATTTAAAGAGTTATGGCATTGGGAGTAAAAAAATTAAAAAAAGTCAAAAAACATCAAAAAAACTGTGGTAGAAAATTTTGAACAAAAATTTCTGTCATAATTAATACGAAAAACAAAACGAAAGCAGGTGACACTATGCTGTAGAAAAAAGTATTCTTAAGCAACAACACAATCGGAGTTAACATAGATATCAATTTATAAAGGAGGTTTCTTTTTGAGACCAATACTAATGACTATTAAACAAGCCCAGGAACGTTATTATTTGAATTATAATCAAGCGTTGTTATTAATCAATTCGCCGGAATCACCAACTTCTTTAAAAATCGACGGAAAACGATTGATTCCAATTGATACGTTTGATGAATATTTCTACATCAAAAAGAGAGGAAGATTATAATGAATCAAATTTTAATGACAGTCCGAGAGGCGTCTGAGCGCTATTCAATCAGCCGTTCAAAAGTATACGACATAATGAAACGCAGTGATGCGCCGCAACCAGTTAAATTCGGAAAGAAAAATCTGTTGGTAATCGATGAATTTGATGATTTCATTTTTGCAACATATGCCAACAGAGAAATGAACGATCGCCCCCGCAGAAATAAAAATTTTTTAAATAATATGTAAGGAGCTTTGAAATGAACAACTTTAAATTCGATAAAAAAAACAAACTTTTCTACGCCTATGTACCTACCGGTCACAAAAACCCGAACGGAACAACTGAATATAAAAAAATCAGGTCGAAATCATTAAAATCCTTGGAAGAAAAAATCATTAAAATCGGAGGTAATAACTAATGACTAAATATAAAAAAGATAAAAAATCGGGATTGTACTATGCCTATGTACCAACAGGTTTTTATAATCTGAACGGAACAACGGAATACAAAAAAATCCGTGCAAAAGATCCACAAAAATTGGACAAGAAAATTTCAAAATTCATTACTGACAGAGAAATGGGGGTGATGATAGATGCAGATAAAATCACTGTTGAACAGTGGTCAAAAAAATGGTTGAAAACATATCGATCAAACGGAGCCGAAAATTCAACTGCTTTTTATGAGGATATGCTCAATCATATTGTTCCTGCAATTGGTAAAAGAAAACTCAAAGATATAATGGAAATTGACCTTCAGAATTTACTGAACAAAATATCCAACTCTACTTACGGTCCAAAAAATAAAAAATATGCTAAAAAAACTGTCAAAGAAGTCCGCTCGGTGTTGTTCTCACTTTTTGAAACAGCAAAAAACAATAGATTGATTTTAGGCAACCCCGCAACCAGCTTAAAAATAAATGGTGAGCCTTCAAAAAAGCGAAGGGAACTGACCGAGGAAGAACGAGAAAAATATATAAACAGTTGTTTTTTCAACGAATTCGGCCTTTTCTGCGCAACCTTATACTATTTAGGGTTACGACGCGGAGAAGCTCTCGCATTAAAGCATAGCGATTTCGGCGATAAATATGTAAAAATCAGCAGACAGTTCGTTTACCCTAACAATTCACATCCTGTTGAAACAGCCCCTAAAACAGATGCTGGCACAAGAGAAATTTTTATTCCCGAAAATCTTCAGACTATGCTCTATGTCTGGGGTGCAGGAAAAAATTACAACGGAGATCCTGACGATTATATTTTCCGGGACACTAACGGTAACACCCTCTCATACAGCACATACCGCAGAAAGTGGAATAATTTTATCAAAGAAGCGCTTGGAGAAGAAACCGAAATAACGCCTCACTATCTGAGACACAATTATTGCACATTACTTTATGATTCAGGTGTTGACGTTCAGACAGCAAAAGTTTTCATGGGCCATGCGGATATAAAAACCACGCTGGAAATTTATACCCATTTAACCAGTAAGCAGCGAATAAAATCAAGTGAAAAAATTATAAACATATAACAATAAATCCGACTGCATAAACAGTCGGATTTATTTATGTGTTATTATAGCAAATACAGATTTATAGTCACCTTGTAGTCACTTTTGGGGTTTTAAAAAGAAAGAACTCCTTGTACAAACGGCGGAACCGTTGATATACAAGGAGTTTGAGTGGTCCGAGTGGCGGGACTTGAACCCACGGCCTCTTGGTCCCGAACCAAGCGCGATACCAAACTTCGCCACACCCGGATATATGATGCCATAAGATTATATTACAACTGCGAATAAAAATCAAGTGGTTTCAATCAAAAATTTTATTTTCAGAATTTAAGCCTGCCTGCAAATTCCCCCATAAAATGGAAATAACCCTTGACTGATGTTTCTTTACACAACAGCCAAGGGTTATTTCTGTGAGTTCTTGTTATCTAACATCTTTGGTTAACCTCTCTTTCTGCGGTATAGTCCAACCTCATACCCTACGATTAAAATTCCCGTTTTGTCTGAGATTGTCCGGCGACCTTAAATTGATTGGGTTTTTATTCAAGGTCTGTGGTTTTTACCTTCTCATCGGTATCACCCTTTCCTTGACTTAAATATAACATACAAATTTGCACTTTTCAAGACGGAATGTTATACAAAGTTAACCGCAATATATTGTGTATAACGGAGATTTTAGTGCATTATGCACACAATTTGCATAAAACCCATTGACTTTTCATAAAATAATATGTTATAGTTGAAGTGTTGGGGCGGTAAAAATCGCCTCTTTTTTATTTTATTTTTTTTGCCGATAAAATAATTGACTAATCAAAAAAATATTGCTATACTTATTTTGGCTCTATTATTCTATAATATAAAGGAGAATATGTATTATGGCAAAAAGCATTCAGGATGTTTTAAACATTATCAAAGAAAAAGGCATCAAGATGGTTGACTTCAAGATGGTCGACATCAACGGTCAGTACAGACACGTTACAATTCCTGCAGAGAACTTCTCCGAGGATACAATGAAGAGCGGTATCGGATTCGACGCATCCAACTACGGCTACGCTGTTGTTGAAAAGAGCGATATGGTATTCATCCCCGACCCTGACACTGCAGTTATCGACCCCTTCTGCAGCATTCCCACTCTTTCAATGACCGGTAACGCAATGATTATTGCTTCTCCTGAAAACAAACCCCTTGCTCAGTATCCCAGAAACATCATCAGAGCAGCGGTTGAATATATGAAAAACAGCGGTATTGCTGACGAAATGAAGATTCTTCCCGAATTTGAATTCTATCTTTTCGACGAAGTTACCTGGAATGTTGAAGGCAGACACATCGGCGCAACAGTTGATGCAAGTCAGTCTTACTGGAATTCAGGTACAGACGGTCTCGGCGTTATCGTTCCCAAGCAGAAAAATTACCACATTGCCAAACCCTTCGACACATCCTATGAATGCCGCAGTGAAATGTGCATGCATATGAAGGATGCAGGTATCGAAATCAACTATCATCACCCCGAAGTTGCAGCATCAGGTCAGTTCGAAATCGAACCTCAGCTCGGCGAAGTTGTTCACATGGCTGACGCTTCAATGATGATCAAATACATCATCCATAACACAGCTCTCAAATACGGCAAGACCGCAACATTTATGCCCAAGCCCATTTACGGCGAAGCAGGCAGCGGTATGCACGTTCATATGCTTCTCTTCAAGGACGGCGAGCCCGTTTTCTCCGATGACAACGGTTATTCACATCTGAGCGAAACAGCTCATTACTTCATGGGCGGTCTTCTCAAGCATATCGCAGCTCTCTGCGCTATCACCAACCCCAGCACAAACTCCTTCAAGAGACTTGTTCCCGGCTTTGAAGCACCTGTTACCGTTGGTTATGCAACATCAAACCGCAGTGCAGTTATCCGTATTCCTGCATATGCAAAGAGCCCTGATAAGAGAAGATTTGAGCTTCGTAACCCCGACGCTACCTGCAACCCCTACTTCTGCTATGCAGCAATCCTTATGGCAGGTCTTGACGGCGTTATCAACAAGATTGATCCTCGCACAAACGGCTGGGGCCCCTACGATTTCAACCTCTATCACCTCTCCGACGAAGAGAAGGCAAAGCTCACTCAGCTTCCCACATCTCTTCCCGATGCTCTCGATGCTCTTGAGGCTGACCACGACTTCCTCACAGCAGGCGGTGTATTCCCCGCAGAGCTTCTTTCAAACTTCATTAAGGCAAAGCGTGCAGAATGCGCTGAACTTGCAAAGATTCCTCATCCCGCAGAGTTTGACAGATACTACAACCTTTAATAAAAATTTATCCCTCGCTCCGATTCGGAGTGAGGGATTTTTTTATTTGTTAAGAGCTTTATTGAAATTTTCCAATTGTTCCGCTGTAGGTCTGTAATCGGTAACGGAGCAACAGGGAATATTCGGCTCACTTCCGTCAGAGCCGTAAAACGGAGTCTGCCTGTCATTCTCATATTCCTTGCGGCATTCTTCGAGTCTGAAATCGGGAATATCGTATGCCATACCGCCGTTGAGGACTGAACGATGAGCAAGAATTGCAACCGATGACATTGCAACGGCTGAATAAATATCATAAGGATGCTCGGGTTGTTTCCCCTCTCTGATGCAATCAAGGAACATTCTTGCAACGATATAGTCACCGCCGCCGTGACCGCTGTTTTCGATGAATTCTTTATCCTTATCGTGCCACTCGGGGTCATAGCAATTGACTTCTTCCATACCGTCGGGAATTGCCCAATCGCTGTAACGAAGCATAATCTTCTCGCCCATTCCTCGGATATTTTCAATCTGACCGTTTGAGCCGCAGATACGGTATGCATTATGGTGAGCACCATAGCTTGCGCAACCTGTTACCCTGAAAACAGAGCCGTCATCGTTAAAAGTTGTGACAATTGCAGCTCTGTCGCCGACCATTCTTGCAGATGCCTTTTCTTCAAACGGAGCAAAAGTAGCCATTGCACTGACTCTTTCGGGTGTTGCACCCGTTGCCCACATAATCGGAGCAAGAGAATGAGTGATATAGTATGAGCGCGGCAACAGGTTTCTCCAATGTTTTTCAAAATAAATGCAGGTTTTCAGGAAGCTTGTATCCTCGGGGTTGACAGGATGATTATATTCACCCTCTGCATAGAGAATCTTACCGAGAGAGCCGCCGTCACATACCCTTTTCATCTCGCGGTTAAACTTCATCTGCGGATAATTTTCCGCGAGCATATATATTGATTTGCTTTTTTCAAAAGCTCTGATAAGCTCAACGCCCTCTGCCATTGTGCCGTTGCTGATGCATTCAGAGAAAACGTGAATCCCCTTCTCAAAGCATTTTATTGCATAGGGTGCGTGCTCGTGAAAATAGTTTGCAAGAACAACGGCATCCATACCGTGCTCAAGAAACTCATCAAAGTTTTCATAAACAGGGATATCAAAGCCGTATTCCTGCCTGCCGTATTCGGCTCTTTCAGGATTATTTTCACAAAGAGCAACGATTTCACAGCCGAGGAGAGCAAAGTTTTCTGCAATATTCAGTCCCCTGCCTGCACCCATAATACCGATTCTGATTTTATCCATAATATATCCTCCCTGCATTCAGGATTATGATTTCAGTTTAGCAGAAATGATTGTATAAAACAATACTTTTATTAATAAAAAACAACCTGCAACAGTTTGACACCATTGCAGGCTGAGCGCTTTATTATATTGTTTCTTTTGTTCTTCGCTTAATGAGAGTCAGGGATTGGCTCATTAAGATGAAGAAACCGTTTTCTTTCGATGATAAGCGTATGCGATACGCTGAATCGAAAAAACGGTTAAAAAGAAACAACAATTTATTTCACAAAAACACAACCCCAAGAAAACAACCTGCAACAGTTTGATACCGTTGCAGGCTGAACACTTTATATATTGTTTCTTTTGTTCTTCGCTTAATGAGCCAATCCTGATTACATTTTGTCCATAATTTCGCCGAGAGTCATATCAGGATTTTCGATACCGAGCAGAAGAGCCTTTTCTGTTCCCTTATGAAGTGCTTCAGCTTCATCAACGGTAACATACTTTGTTCTGTGCATACAGGTGAGCTTGAGGCAACCTGTTGCGGCATCTTTCATTGCGAAGCTGTAAATAACCATAATATATCTGCCGAGTGAATAACCTTCGAACTGATAGTCCCAGTTACTCATTGAGCCTGATTCAAGCGGGAACCACGAGAACATCATTGTTGATGCACCTGCTGCCGCAGAATAGTTGAACATCTCTCTCTGGAGCTTACGGTACTCAAGATAAGGATAGTCCATATGCTTATATGCCCAGAACTGAACTTCGCTCATTTTCTTGAGAGCATCTCTGAAGCTGATATCCTCGGGAAGAGTAACTCTCCAGGGCAGCGGAACTGCGAGGTTACCGCCTGCACGCTTTTCGGAAAGTGTGCGTCTTCTGGGGCAAAGAACGATGAAGTATGTATTATTGTGTCTGTTATTGATTTTTGAAACATGAAGGCGCATTGCAAGCTGAACAAGGCATTCACCGCCAACACCGTTTTCCTGCATAAATTCAAAAATCTTCTGGCTTTCTTCATAGGGAACGCTGTGTTTTGTAAGCTCTGCCTTATCGTTGATGGGGTCGAAGAGTGAAGGAGCCTTGATATTGGGATTCTTCTTCTTGATGCGTTCTGCTTCAAGGTGTCTGGGACCTTCAACGCCGAGGTAAAGAGGCTCGCCGTCTTTTGACATAAACTCTCTGTAAGCTTCCTCTTCCTTCTTGAGGTTTTCGGGATTTGCAACATATGCAAGTTCCTTCTTGATAATTGTTTCAAAGCTGCCGAGAGGCTTGGGCATATCTGCGCCGTTCTTCAGATGGTCATAAACCTTGAGAAGGTCAGCAAAGAAAAGGAAAACAGCCATATTATCCATAACAAGATGGTGAACATTGAGGAAAACACCGCATCTGCCGTCAGTCATACGGAAGAACTTGATTCTGAAAGTTTCGCCCTTGAGCATTCTGATGGGTTTCTGTGCATCAGCGGTAAGAGTAGCCTGGCGCTCCTCATCTGTTTTGAATTCAAGAACGGGAATACCTTCAACTCTGTATTCATCAAGGAAATACTGCTTGATAACCTTCTTCTCCTTGAAGAAGCGAAGACGAAGGCAATCGTTTCTCTCGATTTCGATGTTAACAGCCTTTTCCATTACGGCAAAGTCAATATCATTTTTGAACATCATTGTTTCGGGAATCTGTGTAACCTGCTTGTGAAAGAAGCTGTGCTTGAGCATAAACTGAATCATATCCTGTGCAGGTGTAAGGTCGTAAGATACTTTTACAACGGGTTTCTTCAAAATTCGTCCCTCCAGAACATATATTTTATAATACTATATTTATATCTTAATTTTTAAAACCGATTAATTTTATCATTCGTTTTTTTGATAAACAATGTGCAAATGCCGTTATTTGTCCGATATTTTCGGAATTTTTCAACATTCAGCCTGTTTTGTCTGTATGAAAAAGAAGAATTTTTTGTAACTCTCGTTCGTTGATTTTAAAAAAATGAGATGTTATAATTAAATCAGATTATGCAAGGAGGATCGGTTTATGAAAAAGAAAGTTCTTGTCCGCATAGTTTCTGTTATTCTTGCTTTTGCGATTATCGCATCATCAGGAATGAGCGCTTTTGCATCGTCGCTTATTTCCGAAAACACAAGAGAGAAATCGATTGAAATTGCAAACCAAATTGAATCAGAAGGCATCGTTCTTCTCAAAAACGAGGATAATGCGCTGCCCCTGAAAACAAAAAAGGTCAATGTTTTCGGCGCGGCATCCTGCTCAATCGCTTTTGCAGGTGCGGCAGGTTCGGGAGCTGTGCGTTCATCCGATGCTGTCGGCTTCTATGATGCACTCACCAACGCAGGTATTGAATATAATCAGTCCCTCTATAATATTTACTCAAAAGCTACAGGTACAAATGTTAATTTGGGCATTATCAGTTATGTAATCACTGTGCTTAAGCAGTTTTTCGGCGGCGGTCAGTCAGAAATGCCGATTGGTAAAATCAGCGATTCGGCTATGGCTCAGGCAAAAGAATTCTCTCAGACTGCAATTATTGTTATCGGCAGAGTCGGAACGGAAATGAAAGACCTGAGCGTTGAAAAGCTCAATCTCACCGCCGACGAATCTGAAATGATTGAAAAAGTATGCGCCGAATTCCCCGAGGTCATTGTTGTTTTCAACATTTCAAATATCACTGATATGTCCTGGCTCGAGGACTATGACAGTATCAAAGCGGCTATGATTATGTGGCTGCCCGGCGAAGTTGCAACAGACAGCGTGGGTAAGGTACTTACCGGTGAAGTTAACCCCTCGGGTAAACTTGTTGATACTGTTTCATACGATATCGAAGACCACCCTGCTTCGCAGAATTTCGGTAACTATATGTATAAGGGAATTCTCGGAATCCCCAAATACTTTGTCAACTACAATGAAGGAATTTATGTTGGCTACAGATATTTCGAAACCTTAGCACCCGAAAAGGTGCAGTATCCCTTCGGATTCGGTCTTTCATATACAACCTTCGATTGGAAAGTTGAAAATTTTGATGCAAACGAAGATAAGATTTCCGTTGAAGTCAAGGTAACAAACACAGGCGATGTTGCAGGTAAAGAGGTTGTGCAGGTTTATTTCTCCGCTCCCTATTATGAAGGCGGAATTGAAAAGAGCGCAATCGAGCTTGCAGGATACGCCAAAACAAAAGAGCTTGCCCCCGGAAAGAGCGAAACAGTTGAAATCACATTTGCCACAGAAGATATGGCATCATATGATTCCGCAACCGAAGAAGCCTGGGTGCTCGATAAAGGCGAATATAAAATCCACGTTGCACACGATGTGAGAACATTTGAAGAAAGCTTCTCATACACCGTTGAAGAAAAGATTGTTTATAAAACCGACAGTAACTCGGGCAATGAAATCAAGAATCTCTTCTCATTCGCAGAGGGTGACCTCACTTATTTCTCAAGAGCAGACGAAGACGGCACATACCCCACTCCTCCCACAAACTATAAGGCAACATCCGAAGTAAAAAACAGCGATAAACGACCTGACCCCGAAACCGAAGGCGAAGCTCCGAAAACAGGCGTTAAATATGACAAGGTCATAACTCTGCAGGATGTAGCGAATGACGAAAGTCTTTGGGATGCATTCCTTGACCAGCTCACAGTTGACGAAATGATTACTCTTATCACCGACTGCGGTTACGAAACCGAAGCAATTGAAAGACTCGGTATCCCTGCAACTTCGGATAACGACGGTCCGTCCTGCATCAAGGGCGAAGGCGGTCTGCTTTATTCCGAATCAGGTCTTGCATTCCCTGTCGCAACCGCTCTTGCCTGCACATGGAATGATGAGCTTGCAGAAGAATTCGGCGAAATCATCGGCGAAGAAGCGCAGCAGCTCGGCACTCACGTCTGGTATGCACCCGGATGCAACATTCACCGCAGTCCTCAGGGCGGACGAAACAATGAATACTACTCCGAAGACCCTCTGATTTCGGGCAAGATGTCCGCCGCTGTTACAAGAGGTGCGCAGTCAAAGGGACTTGTTGTTACTGTCAAGCATTTTGCCGCAAATGAGCAGGAAACCAACAGACAGTCCAACGGTCTTTATACCTGGGTCAACGAGCAGGCACTCCGCGAAATTTACCTTGAGCCGTTTGAAATTTCCGTCAAGGAAGGCGGCGCAAAGGGTATTATGTCCGCATATAACCGAATCGGTGCGCAGTGGTGCGGCGGCAGTAAAGCTCTTATCACAGACCTTCTTCGCAACGAATGGGGCTTTGACGGCTTCGTTATCACCGACGCAAGTATCGACCTGACAGGCGATGGTTACCTCGACCCTGTCCTCGCCGTTTATGCAAGAAACAGCGGTATTCTCACCATGCTCTATGTTGTTTCCGCTCCGCAGACGATTCTCTCCCTCAAGCTCGCTTATAAGAAAGACCCCATCGGTATGGGCAATGCAATGCGTCTTTGCGTTTATGATATCTGCAGAATGAAGATGGAAACAAACGCATTCAAAACCGAATAAATCAATCAGCCGCAGAAGTTTTTTCTGCGGCTTTTGTCTTGCTGTTTGTATGGATTTATGATATAATTGTTATATTAATTTCAAGGAGATTTCTCTATGAATAAAACTGCAAAAAACGCAGGTGCGGATAATTCAACTCCCTCCGTACCGCAATATTTTTCCTGGATTAACAACACAAACGAAGGCTCAACCGAAGAGCACACTCTCATTAACCTTGAGTTTTTCAGATATCTGCAGGAAACATACGGAATGCAGATAAAGATTTATGCCTGGGATGCAGGTAATTTCGACGGCGCAAGCGAAGGCTACGGCAACCTTGAAAGCACGAAATTCCGCAGCCAGTATCCCGAGGAATACAACAAGGTTGTTGAAAAAGCAAAAGAGCTCGGCATAAGAATGGGTCTTTGGGGCAGCCCTGACGGTTACGGCGACACCGACGAATCGCAGAAGGAACGCTTTGATTTCTTTGTTCATCTGTGCCGCGACCATAATTTCGCCCTCTTTAAGCTTGACGGCGTCTGCGGTCATCTTCGCAAGGAAAAAGCAAGTGTTTTTGCCGATATGCTCAAGGAATGCAGAAAATATTCCCCCGACCTCATCGTGCTCAATCACCGCCTTGAATTCTATGAAGCAGAGGAATTCGTTACAACTTATCTCTGGAATGGCGACGAAACATATGTTGATGTTCTTTCCTGCAACAAAAACACCGCGATGCATAACAGAGCGTTTATGTTTACAAGGGGTCATACCGATAATCTTGAGCGTCTTGCCGAAGACCACGGAGTATGCATTTCATCATCTATCGATTATTTTGAAGATGAGCTTATCTATCAGGCATTCAACCGCTCGCTCATTCTTGCTCCCGAAATGTACGGCAATCCGTGGCTGATGCGTGATGACGAATTGCCGAAACTTGCAAGAGTATATAACCTTCACCGCAGAAATGCGGCTATCCTTGTTGACGGTATTCTTCTGCCTGAAAGTTACGGCGCAAATGCCGCATCAAGAGGAAGCAAAACAAAAAGATTCATTTCAACGGGCAATAACTCGTGGGAAACAAAAACATTTACCCTTCGAATCGGCGAAGAAACAGGCATTGATACAAATGAGCCGATTGCGGTCAATCTTCACCATCCTTACGAAAAGCACATCGGCATTTTCAGAATGGGTGACGAAGTTGAAGTTGAGCTGATGCCTTTCAGAGCAACCCTCATCGAGCTTTCCGCCGTTTCCGAGGCTGAGCCGATGCTTGACGGAGAATACGAAATCATCAGAGAAGATGAAAAGGGAAATCCCGTTGAAGTCAGATATCTGACCGATGAAACAAAAGAAAAAGCTCCCCTTTTCATCGGCACTCTTGATAAAAAAGAATGGTATCCCTCCGACGGCGAATTTCTTTACGAAACCGCAATGTTTGCAATCGGAAACGATTCGCTCGAAAGCCGAAGCCTTGCACGCTCGGGAGAAACCGCTATTCCGCAGGTCAAAGCGGCAAGAGATGCATTCTTCGGTCAGCTTCATTATAAATTGCGAGGTTGCGAAGCAAAGAATATGTTTGACGGCAACCCCGAAACTTTCTTTGATTCGCAGAGCAAGACATATCTTGACGAAAGCAGACGAATCTGCGGCGGCTGTCTGCGAGTTGATTTCAGAAAAGAAATCGAATGTGACAGTGTTGAAGTTGAGTTTTTCTCGGGCGATTATGCAACAAGAGAGGTTGAAACCCAAAAAGTCCCCCTCATTGCAGAATATTCAACTGACCTTGCCTCGTGGAAAAGCTCAGCACTCGTCACCCTGAGCGTCAGCGATGACGATTTCACCGCAAAAATCGTCCGATTCACTGCACACACCCTATATGATTTGCACGGAAAGAAAATGGTTTCGTCATACGATATCAATGATAAAATCCGTTATCTGCGTATAGATTGCCCCGTTGACAGAATCTATGCAGTCCGACTCATCAAAGACGGTAAAATAATTGAAACCAAGGACGCTTTTGCCAACAATATGCAGGCGCACTACCGCCATAAGGGAATTCAGCTTTCCGTTTGCGGAGAATTCACAATCCCCGAATATAAGCAGGGCGCAAAAATTGCGGTTGCGATTGAAGGTATCCACGGCGAAGAAGGAGTTTACTGCACCGCCGAATTCGATTCGGGAATCAGCGGCTTCCCCAAAAGAGCACCTGATTACAGAGCAAATCAATGGGAGCACGCAGTTTGCTCAACCGATAAGAATAACACATTCTTTATCGAGATTCCCGACGGTATGCAGGGCAAAAAGGTTAAGATTCACGCAGTTTTCACAAGCAGACACAAGGGCGAAAGCTCAACCTGCAATGTCTATATCTGCGACAAACATTAAAGGAGAATAAATATGAAATTCATTTCAACCATTATGGGCATCGTTATGATGATTCCTTCTCTTCTCGGATTTTACTCTGCTGACGCAAAGGATACCGAAGCACTTTACAGAGAAAATGTTTCTTCCGTAGGCTATGAAAACACAATCGAAACCGCAATTCCCCAGACCGATATTTATGATATGATTGCCGACCATTTTGCTTCTCCCCTGCCCGAAGGCAAAACTGCAAAAAAAGCAATCGTTATCGGTTATGACGGCTGCAGAGCTGATGCACTTAAATATCTCGGCAATACTTCATTCAGCGGAATCGGCAAAATGCTTGATGACGGTGCTTCGCTTAACCTTGCATATTGCGGCGGTGTCAACTATCCTGAAGAAAACACACAGGCAACCTCAACCGCTCCCGGCTGGTGCTCAATTCTCACAGGCGAATGGGCTGATAAGCACGGTATCACAGGCAACGGCATTACCAAAACAATGGAATACAAAACTCTTCTCACATCGCTGACAGAAGACGGAGTTATTGATTCGGCAAGATTTGTAACATCCTGGGACGGTCATTTTATGACAGATGACAGCACATATAAGCTTGAAAAGGAATACTGCGAAGAAAACGAAATCAATGTTGCATTCAATTTCTGCGCCGAAGATGTTGCTTCATCAAGCGCAGTAATCAAAGATCTTAAGCAGGATGATTGCTCCGATTTTATTTTCGCAATTTATGAAGGCCCTGACCACGCAGGTCATTCCTTTGGTTTCTCCACAAACAGTCCCATTTATGAGGCAGGCTTTGTTCTCAACGAAATCCTTGCTTACAGGACACTCAAGGCAATTGAAAACAGAGATACATACGAATCCGAGGATTGGCTCATAATCATCACTGCTGACCATGGCGGCTACGGCACAAGCCACGGCAACGCATCAATCCAGGAAAGAATGACATTCATCATCACAAACAAATATTGATTCAAGGCATAAGAAAAGACCGCAGAGCAAAAACTCTGCGGTCTTATTTTGATGCTTATTTATTTTTCTTTGCTGCTTTTGCTGCGGCTTTTTCTGCCTTGAGTTTTTCGGAATATGCCTTTTCTTCGGCAGCCTTTCTTTCAGCCTCTTCCTTTGCCTTGGCAACAGCTTCTTCGTGACGCTCTTTTGCAGCCTCATAAACAGCCGCAATTTCATCAATCTTCTCATAGTTTTCACTCTGAGTAAGAAGTTTCTTTGCCTCAATATAGGGTTTAGCCGCAATCTGGAAGTTTGCGAATTTATCGCTGAGTGCCTTTGCTTCTTCTCTGACTTTCTTGAGTTCAGCCTGAACTCTTGAAATCTCATCCATAACAACAAGATAATCCTCTTTGTTTCTTCTCTTGTTGGTTTTTGAAAGCATCTGATTGAGAGATTTAAGCTGTGATTCAAGCTCGTCTTCGCGGTCATAAGCAGCTTCAAGAAGAGAATAATCAGGCTCTTCAAATCCGTTTCCGTCAGGATAGTATTTCTTGATTGCCTTGATTGTTGAAAGCTTGCTCTTTGCGATTTCGATTGCAGCCTTGCGGATTGCTTTTTCGTCAGCAGTTTCAGCAGGCATTGCCTTTGCCTGAGCAAGTTCTGCCTTGATATCTTCAACAGTCATCGAAAGCAGTCCGTCAAGACCGAGTGAGAATATTCTCTTGCTTTCGCTGAGTCTGAATCTGAATTCAGCACTTGAGAATTTATCAAGCTCTTCGCAAACAAACTTTGCAACTTCAATCTCTTCATTAAACTCAACATCAGCAAGATACGCAGCCTTCGCGTCTTTCCTTACCGCCTTATCCTTGATTGATTTCCAGGATTTTTTATTAACAAACTTCTTTTCTCTGCGTGACATTTCGCGTGCATTGCGAATGATATCAATTGTTTCAACAAGGTCTCCGTCATTGAGCACTCCGTTGCCGTAGTCTTCAAACATACTGCGGATTTTAAGAACTCTAATAACCGATTTCTGCTTGATTTCATCAAAATCATACCAGATATAAGGAATAACATTCATTGCCCCACCAACTGCCGCAATAACAATAAGAACGCGGAGCAATGCAGAAAGAACTGAAGGATCATAAAGAGCAGAGAATGCGTTGTTATAGTTATCCTGACCGTTTGCGTACTGCTCTGCAAGGATTGTGCCGACTGTTTTTCCGTCACCGAGAATTCTGTCAAGAACGGTAGGATCTGAGGTTACGACTGCAGCGTTTTCCTTTGTAAGACCGTATTTTTCGTAAATAGCGGGAAGAACTGATGATGTTGCAAGAGTGATAACAGTACCGATTGTTGCAACTGCAGAGAACATACCGTCGATTCTTTCGCCGGTGATATACTGCTGATAGTCGCGGATATCAGCCTGAATTGCAGGGTTAAGAATGTGCATAAATGAGCCCATAAGAGCGTTGAGCCACAAGCAACCCATAACGAGCCAGATTGTAAGGCCCGAAATTTCTTTAACAAACGGAAGCATCGAAAGGATAAATACGATGTTGAAAAGGTTTGTAACAATAAGAACCGCTTTTTTGCCCCATCTCTTGACAGCAAAAGGAGCAAGAATCATACCCCAAAGGGATGCGTTACCGTAAACCGTTACAACGATACCGTAAATATTACCCGAACAAGCACCGCCATAGTTATAAAGCCAGAAAAGAACATTTGAATATGCGCTTTCAAGGAAACCGATCCAGGATGCAAGAGAAATAATCCAGAAATATTTGTTCTTTGCAACAGCTTTAAGCGCATCTGTAAATTTAATATGAACAACGTGAGTTCTTGCCTGAACAATCTTCTCTTCTGTATGCTTATAAACAACAATGCAAAGAAGAAGACCAAGAACGGTAAGAATGGGATAAAGGAATCTGTAAACACGGATATCGGTTGTGTTTGTTTTGAAAAGACTTGATGCAATGATAGGCGTGAAAAGGTTAACTACTGTGGGAGCGAAAGAATAAACAATACTCTTAACAGAAGCAACATCCGTTCTCTCCTGGGTGTCGGGAGAAAGAACATGGATAAGATTCTCATATGAATCATAGAAGAAATAGAAGAAGAAATGAATCAGTAGGTTAATAACCATAACAATGGCACATTTTGCAATGTATCCTCTTGTTTCGCCGAAAATCAGGCCTTCGCCGAGCCAACCGTCAAGCTTGGCATAGGGAAACCAGACAAGAATATTACAAAGGATTGCCGAGGGAATCGCCATTGTAATTATGTAGGGTCTGTATTTACCCGCTTTGTTTCGGGTGTTATCGATGATATTCGCTCTGACACCTGTAAGGAAAACATTCACGACAACCGCGATAATGTACATAATGTACATATCAGTCGGGTCAATGCCGAGGGTACTTGAAAGCAGCGTATTGTTAGTTGAAAGTAAGCAGGCATTACCGAGCGTGATAATCATATATGCGCCGATACCGCCGCCTGAATATGCTGCGATTTCCTTGAAGGTCATATATCTGCCAAGAGGCGGAGTTTTCCAGTAGGTGCGGACCTTGGACACACCATCTTTAATGAGTGATACGGGGTTCATTATGTTCCTCCCATCATTTTTTCTGCAGATTTCATATCTGCCATACAGATAAAATAAATTATAACAAAATCAATAAATAATTGCAATACAATATGATATATTTTATTAATTTTTTTGCATATAACCTCTTTTATCTTGACTGCAGAGATGCGATTTGATATTATGGTATATGTATATTTATATAATACGGAGTGTGATAAATATGGAAAATATCAAGCAGGCAATCATCAACGCCGAAACCGCTCTCGGCATTGAATTCGGTTCAACAAGAATCAAGGCTGTCCTTATCGATAAGGCAAATGAGCCTCTCGCATCAGGCAGCTATGACTGGGAAAACAGCTATGAAAACGGCGTATGGACTTACCCTGTTGAAAAATTCTGGGTTGGTCTTCAGACCGCTTTTGCATCCCTCAAAAAGAATGTTGCCGAAAAATACGGCGTTAAGCTCGAAACCGTTGGCGCTATGGGTATCAGCGGTATGATGCACGGCTACCTCCCCTTTGATAAAAACGGTAATCAGCTTGCAGAATTCAGAACCTGGAGAAACACAATCACAGCGCAGTCTGCAGAAGAACTGACCGCACTTTTTGATTTCAACATTCCCCAGCGTTGGAGCATCGCTCATCTTTATCAGGCAATCCTCAACGGCGAAGAGCATGTTAAGGATATCGACTATATCGGTACACTTGCTTCTTATGTTCATATGATGCTCACAGGCGAAAGAGTAATCGGTGTAGGCGAAGCATCAGGTATGTTCCCCATCGATTCTCTCACAAATGATTACGATGCAAAAATGCTCGCACAGTTTGACGAGAAGATTGCTGACAAGGGCTTCGGCTGGAAAATCGCAGATATTCTTCCCAAGGTGCTTGTTGCAGGCGAAAGCGGCGGTGTGCTCACAGAAGCAGGCGCAAAGCTTCTTGACCCCAGCGGCGAATTCAAAGCAGGTATTCCTATGTGTCCTCCCGAAGGTGACGCAGGTACAGGTATGGTTGCAACAAACTCCGTTGCCGAAAGAACAGGCAATGTTTCCGCAGGTACATCCATCTTCCTTATGATGGTGCTTGAAAAGGCGCTCTCAAAGCTTTACCCCGAAATCGATATGGTTACAACTCCCTCGGGTAAACCCGTTGCAATGGTGCATTGCAATAACTGCTCGGGTGAAATCGATGCGTGGGCAGGAATTTTCACTTCAATGTGCAAGTCAATGGGCATTGATGTAAGCTATTACAAGGTACTCGATGCAATGTTTGCATCCGCTCTTGAAGGTGACAAGGATTGCGGCGGCATCGTTGCTTATAACTACCTTTCAGGTGAAGTTATTACAGGTCTTGACAGCGGCAAACCTATGCTCTTCAGAGGCCCTGAAAGCAAATTCAGCTTCGAAAACTTCAGCAGAGCTCAGCTTTGCTCCGCAGCCGCTACTCTCAGCCTCGGTATGGAAATCCTCGCTGACGAAAACATCAAGGTTGACCGTATCCTCGGCCACGGCGGTTATTTCAAGGCTCCCCTTGCAGGTCAGACAATTATGGCGGCAGCACTCAAAGCTCCCGTTTCCGTTATGAAGACCGCAGGTGAAGGCGGTCCCTGGGGCGTTGCTATCCTTGCAAACTATATGAAGAATAAGGCTGAAGGCGAAACTCTTGAAGCTTATCTTGATGCAAAGGTATTCGCAGGTCAGGATTCAACCGAAGTCAAACCCACAGCTGAAGATATCGAAGGTTTCAACGCTTTCCTCGAAAATTATAAGAAGGGTCTTGCTGCAGAAAAAGCTGCTGTTGAGGCATTTTAAGGTGATAATATGAAAAACAGAGAATTTTGGTTTATCGTTGGCAGTCAGCATCTTTACGGCCCCGAAGTGCTCAATACAGTTGCTGAAAGAGCCGCTGAAATGGCAGAAAAAATCAACGCAAATCCCCTCATCCCCTGCAAATTTATCTATAAAGCAACAGTAAAGACACCTGATGAGGTTACCGCAATCATCAAAGAAGCAAATTATGATGATAATTGCGCAGGTATCGTTACCTGGTGCCACACTTTCAGCCCTTCAAAAATGTGGATTAACGGTTTTTCAATCCTTCAGAAACCCTATTGCCACTTTGCAACGCAGTATAACCGCGAGATTCCCAACGAAGAAATCGATATGGACTTTATGAATCTCAATCAGGCGGCACACGGTGACAGAGAGCACGGATTCATCGGCGCAAGAATGGGTATGCCCAGAAAAATCATTATGGGTTACTGGCAGGACGAAGCTCCCCTCAAGGAGCTCGGCCTCTGGATGAGAAGCGCAATCGGTTATGCAGAAAGCCGCTC
>JAZRBF010000037.1:0-19466 GCA_045634985.1 Acutalibacteraceae bacterium
CACCGGAGTCAAGCATCATATTGATGGGGTTGAACTTTCTGAAGTTCTTCTTCAGCTCGGCAGCAACTGCCTTTGAGCATTCATCCCATACTTTGATGACACCTTCGGAGCGTTCTTCGTTGGTGATAAGACCTCTGTCGAAGCTTCTGTAAATTGCGTCAACCTTTGCTTCAGCGATTGCAAGGAGTTCCTTCTTCTGGGGAGGAATTGTTGCATCGCAAACAGCAACGGTAATACCGCTTCGAGTTGAATATCTGTAACCCTGTGCCTTGATCTTATCAAGAACATCAGCAGCAATTGCGGTACCGTGCACCTTAATGCAGCGGTCAATAATTTTGCCAAGCATCTTCTTGTTAACGAGAACATCAACTTCGGGTCTGAAGATGTTTTCGGGATCGGTTCTGTCAATGAATCCGAGATCCTGGGGAACGGGATTATTGAAGATAACCTTACCAAGAGTTGTTGTTACAAGCTTTGTTACAAGTGTACCGTCAATTTCCTTTGACATACGGATTCTGATGTCAACATGAAGACCGATATCGCCTTCATCATAAGCCATCATAGCCTCGTCAACGCTTGTGAATGTTTTATAAATGAGTCTGGGATTGCCGTTTTCGTCAAGAATAACGTTGCCGTTTTCATCCTTGGCTTCAACTGCTGCACCGGGCTCATAGGGATCGTCGGGGTTATAGTCGGAGTTCTCGGGGTTATTATTATTTACCATAGTAAGATAATAAGAACCGAGGATCATATCCTGTGTGGGAACTGCAACAGGGCGTCCGTCTGAAGGCTTGAGGAGGTTGTTTGCAGCAAGCATAAGGAATCTTGCTTCTGCCTGAGCCTCAGCTGAAAGAGGAACGTGAACAGCCATCTGGTCACCGTCGAAGTCAGCGTTGAAAGCTGTACATACGAGGGGATGAAGACGGATTGCTCTGCCTTCAACAAGAACGGGCTCGAATGCCTGAATACCGAGTCTGTGAAGAGTTGGAGCTCGGTTAAGCATAACGGGATGGTCCTTGATAACAACTTCAAGAGCGTCCCATACTGCAGGATTTGAGCGTTCAACCATCTTACGGGCTGTCTTGACATTACCTGCAACTTCGGTTTCAACAAGTCTCTTCATTACGAAGGGCTTGAAGAGTTCGAGTGCCATTTCCTTGGGAAGACCGCACTGATAAAGCTTGAGTTCGGGACCAACAACGATAACCGAACGGCCTGAATAGTCAACACGCTTACCAAGCAGGTTCTGTCTGAATCGACCCTGCTTACCCTTAAGCATATCGGAAAGTGACTTGAGAGCTCTGTTGTTGGGACCTGTTACGGGTCTGCCTCTTCTGCCGTTGTCGATAAGAGCGTCAACTGCTTCCTGGAGCATTCTCTTTTCGTTTCTGATAATGATATCGGGTGAACCGAGTTCAATAAGCTTCTTAAGACGGCTGTTTCTGTTGATAACGCGTCTGTAGAGGTCGTTAAGGTCGGAGGTAGCAAATCTGCCGCCTTCGAGCTGTACCATAGGTCTGATTTCGGGAGGAATAACGGGGATAACATCGAGAATCATCCATTCAGGTCTGTTACCTGACTGTCTGAATGCTTCTACAACTTCAAGACGCTTGAGAGCCTTTGCCTTCTTCTGACCTGAAGCGGTTTCCATCTCAGCCTTGAGCTCTTCTGAAAGCTTATCAAGGTCGATTTCTGCAAGAAGCTCTTTGATAGCCTCTGCACCCATACCTGCTCTGAAATCATCCTCATATCTCAGACGATATTCTTCGTAATCCTTCTCGTCGAGAGTCTGATACTTCATAAGAGGAGTGTCACCGGGATCGATGACGATATGCTTTGCAAAATAGAGAACTTTTTCAAGATCTCTGGGTGATATATCAAGGATAAGACCCATTCTTGAGGGAATACCCTTGAAATACCAGATGTGAGAAACGGGTGTTGCAAGCTCGATGTGACCCATTCTCTCACGGCGAACCTTTGCGCGTGTTACTTCAACACCGCAACGGTCACACACCTTGCCCTTATAGCGGATTCTCTTATACTTACCGCAATGGCACTCCCAGTCCTTCTGGGGTCCGAAAATCTTTTCGCAGAAAAGACCGTCGGT
The DNA here is from genome assembly GCA_045634985.1 of Acutalibacteraceae bacterium. Classification (GTDB taxonomy): domain Bacteria; phylum Bacillota; class Clostridia; order Oscillospirales; family Acutalibacteraceae; genus CAG-177. The sequence goes on from JAZRBF010000037.1 coordinate 2,108, forward strand.
TTCGGGCTTAAGTGTTCTATAGTTAATTGTTTCGGGCTTCGTGACTTCACCATATGACCATTCTCTGATTGTTTCGGGTGAAGCGAGACCGATTTTTATGGATTCAAAAGTAAGGTTGCTGCCGGATTCAATATTTTCCATACAAACGATGCCCCTTCCGTAAATTTTTTTGGAAATCGGCGATTATCAATAATCGTCCTCCGAGGTTTCATATCCTGTGTCACTGTATTCTTCGCTGTAGTCGCCTACATCGAAGCCTTCATCATCGTCTTCACTGCTTGCGCCGAAGATGTCGTGATCCATACTCTCCTCGTCAACTATGAATGATTCGCTGCCCTCTGCGTCATTTACGCTTGAGAAAGCCTTATCGTCGGAAACGAAACCGACATCATCATTATCATAGGTCTGGCGAAGGTCAACTTCATTGCCATCTTCATCAAGCACCTTAACATCAAGAGCAAGTGACTGGAGCTCTTTGATAAGAACCTTGAAGGATTCGGGAATACCGGGTGTGGGAACATTCTGACCCTTGACGATTGCTTCGTATGTCTTGACACGGCCGACAACATCGTCTGACTTAACGGTAAGAATTTCCTGAAGAGTATATGCTGCACCATAAGCTTCAAGAGCCCAAACTTCCATTTCACCGAAACGCTGACCGCCGAACTGAGCTTTACCGCCCAAGGGCTGCTGGGTAACGAGTGAGTAGGGACCTGTTGAACGAGCGTGAATCTTATCGTCAACAAGGTGATGGAGCTTAAGATAGTACATAACACCAACGGTTACGGGGTTATCGAACTTTCTGCCCGTTCTGCCGTCAGTAAGAATTGACTTACAGTCAAGGCGAAGCTGGGGAACCTTTTCGGGATCGAACTCGATGCCCTTTTCTTCAGCTTCTTTCTTTGCTGCTTCCATTGTTCTGCGGTTTGCTTCAATGAATGCATCAGTGATGTCTGACTCGTGTGCACCGTCGAAAACGGGAGTCATAACATTCATACCGAGTGCTCTTGCAGCAAAGCCGAGGTGAACCTCGAGAACCTGACCGATGTTCATTCGGGAAGGAACGCCGAGGGGGTTAAGAACGATATCAAGAGGAGTACCGTCGGGAAGGAAGGGCATATCTTCCTGGGGAAGAATTCTTGAAACAACACCCTTGTTACCATGACGACCGGCCATCTTATCGCCGACTGAAAGCTTACGCTTCTGAGCGATATAGCAACGGACAACCTTGTTTACGCCGGGTGAAAGTTCATCGCTGTTTTCTCTTGTGAAAACTTCAACATTAACGATGATACCGTATTCACCGTGGGGAACTTTAAGAGATGTATCTCTGACTTCCTTTGCCTTTTCGCCGAAAATAGCGCGGAGAAGTCTTTCTTCTGCTGTAAGCTCGGTTTCACCCTTGGGAGTAACCTTACCTACGAGGATATCGCCTGAACGAACCTCTGCACCGATGCGGATGATACCTCTTTCGTCGAGGTTTGCAAGAGCATCGTCACCGACGTTGGGGATATCTCTTGTGATTTCTTCGGGACCGAGCTTGGTATCTCTTGCTTCGGTCTCATATTCTTCGATGTGAACTGATGTATAAACATCGTCACGAACAAGCTTTTCGTTGATAAGAACGGCGTCTTCGTAGTTATAACCTTCCCAGGTCATGAAGCCTACAAGTGCGTTCTTGCCAAGGCTGATTTCGCCGTGGTCAGTTGCGGGACCGTCAGCGATAACATCGCCCTTTTCTACTCTGTCACCTGCTTCAACGATGGGTCTCTGGTTTGTGCAGGTGCCCTGGTTGGAGCGCATGAACTTGATGAGCTCATAATATCTGTGAGTACCGTCATCTTCCATAATGGTGATGCTGTCTGCGCTGACCTTTGTTACCGTACCTGCAGCCTTTGCAAGGACTGTAACGCCTGAGTCAACAGCTGCTTTGTATTCCATACCTGTACCAACAATGGGTGCGCAGGTCTTGAGAAGCGGAACAGCCTGTCTCTGCATGTTTGAACCCATGAGAGCACGGTTTGCGTCGTCGTTCTCGAGGAAGGGAATCATTGCAGTAGCAACGGAAACAACCATCTTGGGAGAGATATCCATATAGTCGACTCTTGTCTTGTCGATTTCGATGAATTCATCTCTGTGTCTTGCGGTAATCTTCTGTCTTACAAAGTAACCGTTTTCATCGAGAGGCTCGTTAGCCTGAGCAACGATGAATTCGTCCTCTGAATCTGCAGTCATATATTCAACTTCATCAAGGACTCTGCCTGTTTCCTTGTCAATCTTTCTGAAAGGAGCTTCGATGAAGCCGTATTCGTTGATTCTTGCAAATGTTGCAAGGTAGGAGATAAGACCGATGTTGGGACCTTCGGGAGTCTCGATGGGACACATTCTGCCGTAGTGTGAATAGTGAACGTCTCGGACTTCGAAACCTGCTCTGTCTCGTGAAAGACCGCCGGGGCCGAGGGCTGAAAGACGGCGCTTGTGAGTCAGCTCAGCAAGGGGGTTGGTCTGGTCCATGAACTGTGAGAGGGGTGATGAGCCGAAGAACTCTCTGATAGCAACCATAACGGGACGGATGTTGATAAGAGTCTGAGGAGTGATCTTATCGTCGCCTTCCTGTGCCTGGATAGCCATTCTTTCACGGACAACTCTTTCCATTCTTGCAAGACCGATTCTGAACTGGTTCTGAAGAAGTTCACCTACAGAACGGATGCGTCTGTTGCCGAGGTGGTCTATATCATCAACATTACCCACGCGCTTAGTGAGGCAGTTGACATAGTTTACTGATGCGAAGATATCATCAACGATGATGTGCTTGGGAATAAGGTCATCGCAACGCTCTGCCATTTCAGCAAGGAGTGCTTCCTTATCACTGCCGCATTTCTCGATAATTTCGTTAAGAACGGAGAAACGAACTTTCTCGTTGATACCTGCAGCGTCAAGCTCTTCTTTGGTAATCTCAACGGGAAGAATGTACTTGGGATCAACCATGCCGTTTGAGATAACGAACAGCTCTGTGCCGTCCTCGCAGGCAACAACAACTTTCATTACACCTGCATTCTCAATTGCAAGAGCCATATCCTTGGTGATGATTTCACCTGCGTCTGCGATGAATTCACCTGTGTAATCAGAGATTACGGGCTGAGCAAGCTTGCAACCGGGAAGACGGTTAAGCATTGAAAGCTTCTTGTTATATTTATATCTGCCGACTCTTGAGATATCATATCTGTGGGGGTCGAAGAAAAGATTATCAATGTGCTGCTGTGCGGATTCCAGAGTTACGGGCTCACCGGGACGGAGCTTCTTGAAGACTTCCATAAGAGCTTCTTCCGTATTTCTGGTTTCATCCTTCTCCATTGTTGCCTCGAGCTTTGCATCCTCGCCGAAGAAAGCGCGGATATCATCATTCGAGCTCAGACCGAGTGCACGGATGAACGCAGTGATGTAAATCTTTCTGTTTTTATCGATACGGACATAGAAAATGTCGTTTGCATCAGTTTCATACTCAAGCCATGCACCTCTGTTGGGGTTGATTGTGCTTGTGTAGAGCTCGATACCGGTCTTGTCGTGAGTCATTCCGTAATAAACACCGGGTGAACGAACAAGCTGTGAAACAATAACTCTTTCTGCGCCGTTGATAACAAACGTACCGCTGTCTGTCATAATGGGGAAATCACCCATATAGACTTCAGACTCCTTGATTGTGCCGGTTTCCTTGTTCTGAAGGCGAACCTTGACTCTCATGGGAGCTGCGTAGGTTGTGTCTCTCTCTTTGCATTCGCGTACTGAATACTTGGGCTTGTCGTCCATACGGTAATCAACAAAGCTGAGCACCCAGTTGCCTGTGTAGTCCGTGATATCTGCCATATCGCGGAATACTTCCTTGAGACCCTCTTCGATGAACCACTGGTAGGAAGCCTTCTGGATTTCAATGAGATTGGGCATATCCATTACTTCATTGATTTTTCCGAAGCTTTCTCTGATTCTGTTGCCGCGTTTAACGGGATTTACTTTCAGCATTAGGCTAAACCACTCCGTTCCTTGAAATTTTCCGTCCGCCGACGGAAATACGAATTTTTTAAGGTGAAATGCCTTATAATTAATTAAAATTAAGCGCAAATTGAAATTTATTACAGGGCATTTCTTTCCATTTTAAGCGTAGGATAACATTATACATATCGCGTTATACTTTGTCAACTATAAAATATAAAATATTCTTTAAAAAATATTATTTGTGCATTCATACGAAATTTTAAATAAAATGTCAAAAAAGTTTGTTTAATTTCACATCCTTTTTTCGTAATAAAAATCGCACACTCCCCGAAATCACTTCAAAGGAATGTGCGTTTGATTTGTTTTGATGTGCTTTTAATATATTATGCCTGTAAATCGTAAACAATGACCCTGAAATCCTTTTCCGAGCCGCAAGGCAAGGTTTTTTCGTGCAAAACGGAATATATATCCGATGCTCTGCATTCAATTTCAAAGATGCGTTTTGCCGTTTCGTCAGCCTTTATGATGTCGGCTGTTTTGGAAATAACAGGAAGTGTTGCAGCTTCTTTTGCCGCCTTCATAAGCTCCGCTCCGCGCATATTCAGACCGAGCAAACGGATATAAGGCACCTGCAATCTGCAGTCATTTTCGGTTATTCCGAGCAGATGACAAAGCACGATTCTTCTGATTCGTGCGTGGGTATACCTCTTGGTTTTTGCGTTTGAATAGAGTTCCTCAATAGACACAGAGTCTGCCGAAGCGACGATGATTCTGTTTTCAATGCCCTCCGAAACATCGGGCGCAAGGGCAAGCTGAGAGCTGTCGGTTGTTCGCAGTTTGAACAAAACCGCCGTTTCAAATTTGTCATAATTGACTATTGCTTTTTTTGTTCTGATTTCATTTTCAAATATCTCTGCCGCTGATTCGGGCACAAAACGCTCCCATTTTCTGCCCTGCGAGATGAGATTCCTGATATGAGATGCGGACGCAATACCGTCAGTTTCATCCGACATTCCATGGCCTGCACCCTCTCTGCGGAAGGTTACGGGCTTCATACGGCTGCCGATTGCATCGATTGCCGCCGCATATTCAACGCCGAGAATGTTATTAGGAGTCCTGATTATATCCGCGAATTCTTCATCAACCGAGCGCAAGGCATTCTCTCTCGCCGCAGCAAAGGTGATTCCTTTTTCCATTTCCGCGCCGATAAGCTCCTGCACCTTTTCCGAATATACGGCTCTTGCAGCAGAAACTATCTTCTCCGCATCTCCGCATTCACTGCCGAAAACAAGCTCATCCACGCATCCGAGAGCATCGAGTATCCGCACGCCTGCACGCGCAAATCTCTGCGCACCCGAAACAGCATAGACAACAGGAAGCTGCAAAATGAGGTCTGCGCCGCATTCAAGCGCCGCACGCACTCTCGCAGGATGTGAAAACATTGCAGGCTCGCCCCTCTGGACATAGTTGCCGCTCATAACAACAACGATATGTGTTGCTCCGTTTTCTCTTGCCCTGCGAATGAGTAACTCGTGCCCCTTGTGAAACGGATTATATTCCGCAATAATACCTGCAACCTTCAATGCCTCACCTCCCATAAGAATTAATGATAAAATATCATAAATAATAGATGTAAAATACTTGAAAAAAATTCCTCGCGGATATATAATATAATAGTTATCAGCTTAAATCAAGCAAATATTCACGATTTGGAGTGTTAAAATGAAAATTCTTGTAATCAACTGCGGCAGCTCCTCTCTCAAATATCAGCTTTTTGATATGGAGAACGAGGCTGTTCTTGCAAAAGGTAACTGCGAAAGAATCGGTAATGCGGCAGAAAGCTTCATCGGCTTCAGCGCAAACGGCGAAAAGGGCGAGAAGAAGGTTTCAATGGTTAACCATACAGAAGCTTTCCTTCAGGTTAAAACCGTTCTTACAGAAGGCGACCTCAAGGTTATCGATGACCTTAGCGAAATCTCAGCTGTAGGTCACAGAGTTGTTCAGGGCGGCGCTCTCTTCAACGAGAGTATGCTCGTAACTGACGAAGTTGTTGAAGGTATCCGCGGTCTTTGTGACCTTGCTCCCCTTCACAATCCCGCTCACATTCAGGGTATCGAAGCTTGCCGCGAAGTTTTCGGCACAGAGCTTCCCCAGGTTGTTGTTTTTGACAACGCTTTCCATTCAACAATGCCCCCCGAGGCATATATCTTCCCCATCCCCTACGAATACTATGAAAAGTATCAGATCCGTCGCTACGGTTTCCACGGCACATCTCACCGCTTCGTAAGCGCTCGCTGTGCAGAAGTTATGGGCAAGGATATCAAGGATCTTAAAATTGTTACCTGCCACCTCGGCAACGGCTCATCAATCACCGCTGTCAAGAACGGCAAGTGTGTTGACACCAGCATGGGTCTCACTCCCCTTGACGGTTTCATCATGGGTACACGCTGCGGTGCAGTTGACCCCTCCGTTATCACCTACCTTCAGCAGAAGGAAGGCTGGACTCCTGCAGAAACAGACACCATTCTTAACAAGAAGTCAGGTGTTCTCGGCATTTCAGGTGTAGACAGCGATGACAGAGCAGTTTCAGCCGCTGAAGCAGAAGGCAACGAAAGAGCACGCCTTGCAAGAAGCATCCAGAGATATCAGGTGCGCAAGCTCATCGGCAGCTATGTTGCAGCTATGGACGGCGTTGATGCTATCGTATTCACAGGCGGTATCGGCGAAAACACATTCGACCTTCGTGCAGATGTTTGCAACAACCTCAGCTATCTCGGTGTTGAACTTGACGCTGAAGCAAATGAAATTATGCGCAGAGGCAAGGAAGGTGCAATCTCAACCGAAAACTCAAAGGTTAAGGTATTTGTTCTTCCCACAAACGAAGAGCTTGTTATCGCAAGAGATACAAAGGCTATCGTTGATTCGCTTTAATTAAAAAACACAGAGAGCAGGGTTTATGCCCTGCTCTTTTTTGTTGACTATTCTCGCCTGATATTGTATAATGTTTTAATAATATAAATATACGGAGGGATAACTTTGAAATACATTGCTCCGATATTCAGCTCCGGTGACGAAGCGAAGGATTTCCCCGTTGCGGCAATCAATTCTTTCCATTGGGAGCAGGACGGTTATTCGCGGCCCGAAAGCTATGCTTCTCTGTTTGCCGTTGAAGGCGAAGGTATCCACGCTATTCTTTGGTCATTTGAAGATAATCTCCGTTGCGAATGCACAAAGCGTGATGACCCCGTTTATACCGACAGTTGTCTTGAATTCTTCATCGCTCCCGTTGAGGGCGATGCGAGATATATGAATTTCGAGGTCAACCCCAAGGGTGTTTATCTCTCACAAATCGGCGAAATAAGAGAAAACCGCGTTTTCATCAAAGAATTGACCGCTCTTGAGCCTGCCATTATGCCGATGAGCATTGAAGAAAACGGCAAAACTGCCTGGGGTTACGAAATCATAATTCCCTGCGACTTCATCTCCGCTCTTTACGGCATCGATTTCAAAATCAGCGAGTGCACAATGAAGGGCAACTTCTACAAATGCGCCGATGCATCGGTTTCTCCGCATTACGGCGCACATTTCCCTGTTGACTCAGCCGCGCTCGGCTTCCATAATCCCGATTGCTTCGGTGAATTTATTTTCAGAAAGGCGTGACTTTTTATGTCAGAAAAAATAAGCACAGCTAACGAGCTTCTCAATGCTTTCACCTTCGAAGGTGAGCTTGTTGAAATCAAACAGCTTCATGACGGACACATCAACAACACCTATGTTTTCGATTTTAACGATAACGGCAAAATCCGCAAATATCTTGTGCAGATTCTCAACACATATGTTTTCAAGCAGCCCGATGCACTTATGAATAATGTTGTAGGCGTTACAAACCATCTTCGCAAGGCTGTTATCGCTAACGGCGGCGACCCCGAAAGAGAATGCCTGACTGTTTACCCTGCAAAGGACGGCAAACCTTATTATATCGATTCGGAAGGTAACTTCTGGCGCTGCTACAACTTCATCTTCAATGCCCACTCCTGCCAGAGCGTTGAAAACGAAGAGGTTTTCTTCAACGCCGCAAAAGCATTCGGCAAATTCCAGCAGATGCTTGCGGATTATCCCGGCGAAACACTCGTTGAAACCATCCCCAATTTCCATAATACCGAATCACGCTTTGCAGACTTCAAAAAGGCTGTTGCAGATAACCTTTCAGGCAGAGCGGACACAGTGCAGAAGGAAATTGAATTCGTCTGCGCAAGAGAGGCTGATTGCTCGGTGCTCGTTGAGCTTCTTAAAAACGGCGAGCTTCCTCTGAGAGTTACTCACAACGATACAAAGCTCAACAACGTTATGTTTGATGACGAAACAAACGAAGGCATCTGCGTTGTTGACCTTGATACCGTTATGCCCGGACTTTCACTCTATGATTTCGGCGACAGCATCCGTTTCGGCGCAAGCACCGCAAGTGAAGACGAAAAAGACCTTTCAAAGGTTTCGATGAGCCTTGACCTTTTCAGGACATACACCCTCGGTTACCTCACAACCGCAGGTGAAAGCCTGACCGCAAAGGAAATCGAATATCTCCCCTTCTCCGCAAAGCTGATGACTCTCGAATGCGGAATGCGTTTCCTCGGCGACTACCTCAACGGCGATGTTTACTTCAAAACTGCTTATCCCGAGCATAACCTTGACCGTTGCCATACTCAGTTTGTTCTTGTTGCTGATATGGAGCGCAAAATGGACGAAATGAAGAAGATTGTTGCAGAGTGCTGCAAAGAGCTCGGCATCGAGAAATAATCGGGATATATTAATGTTTTAAATTTTTATATTATATAATTTAAATAATATATAATAAAGGAGCTGTTTTTACACAGCTCCTTTTGTTTGTGTTATTTGATTAATCAAGGAAATCCTTCAGGCGCTTGCTTCTGCTGGGATGGCGAAGCTTGCGGAGAGCTTTTGCTTCAATCTGACGGATTCTTTCGCGGGTAACACCGAATTCGCTGCCGACTTCCTCAAGAGTGTGAGGATGACCGTCCTCAAGACCGAAACGAAGCGCAAGAACCTTTGCCTCTCTGGGAGTAAGGGTGCGGAGAACTTCGTTGAGCTGCTCTTTAAGAAGAAGCATTGATGCTGCATCAGCAGGTGCGGGAGCGTCATCATCGGGAATAAAATCACCGAGATGGCTGTCTTCCTCTTCGCCGATGGGTGTTTCAAGAGAAACAGGCTCCTGAGCTACGCGAAGAATCTCGCGTACCTTATCAACGGGCATATCAAGCTCGGCGGCGATTTCCTCTGCCGTCGGGTCTCTGCCGTTTTTGTGAAGCAGCTGACTGTTTGTCTTCTTAACCTTATTGATTGTTTCAACCATATGAACAGGAATTCGGATTGTTCTTGCCTGGTCGCCAATAGCTCTTGTGATAGCCTGACGAATCCACCAGGTTGCATAGGTTGAGAACTTGAAGCCCTTTGTATAATCGAACTTGTCAACAGCCTTGATAAGACCGAGGTTACCTTCCTGAATCAGGTCGAGGAACTGCATTCCTCTGCCGACATATCTCTTTGCGATGCTTACAACAAGACGAAGGTTTGCCTCTGCAAGACGCTGCTTTGCCTTCTTATCATCATCGGAAATACGGATTGCAAGCTCGATTTCTTCTTCGGGAGTGAGAAGCGGCACTCTGCCGATTTCCTTAAGGTAAACCTTAACGGGGTCATCAACATTGCCTCCCCTGTCATCACTTCCGCCGATATCAAGATTCTTGGGAATATCAACATCAAAACTCTCAAGCGCCGCACTTGAAAGGTCATCGATAATCTCAATGTTATTGCTTTCAAGGGTTTCGTAGAGTTTATCAAGCTCTTCGATATCAAGATCCATTTCAATGATAGCGCTGTCGATTTCCTGGGTTGTCAGCTTACCTGCAGCCTTACCCTTTTCAACCAACGCTTTGAACGGGGTCTTTTTTTCTGTTCCTTCCATAACATTCACATCCTTATGTTAATTTTTCAAAAATCATCTGAAATATACATTACAGCTTTTCTTATTCCTTATCACATAAAGAATTTGAGTCTGCTTTTATGTCTTAATTTGCGCAGAGCCTTCGATTCAATCTGGCGCACTCTTTCACGCGTTACGCCGAGCACCTTGCCGACCTCTTCAAGGGTATGCATTCTCTGACCGCCGATTCCGTAACGCAGAGTGATAACAAGCTCTTCTCTCTCGGTAAGAGTTTTGAGCGCAATTGCAATCTGCTCCTTCTGCATATTCATAATCGTTGCATCCTCGGGCTCGGGAGAATCTGTGTCGGGAATAAAGTCACCGAGATGGCTGTCTTCCTCTTCGCCGATTGGTGTTTCAAGAGAAACAGGCTCCTGGGCAACGCGGACTATCTCACGCACCTTTTCAACAGTTGTGCCCATCATTTCGGCAATCTCCGCTTCTGTGGGCTCTTTTCCGTTTTCGTGGAGAAGCATACTGCTGACTTTACGGTAACGGTTGATTGATTCGCTCATATGCACAGGCACTCTGACGATTCTCACAAGGTCAGGGATGGCTCTTGTGATTGCCTGACGAATCCACCAGGTGGCATAAGTTGAAAACTTGAAGCCCTTGGTATAGTCAAATTTATCAACAGCCTTGATAAGGCCGAGCGTACCTTCCTGCACAAGGTCAAGAAACGGAAGACCTCTGCCGACATATTTCTTTGCAATGCTGACAACAAGACGAAGGTTAGCCTCAACAAGGCGGTCTTTTGCCTTTTCGTCGCCGCTTGAAATACGGATGGCAATTTCAATCTCTTCCTCGGGAGTGAGAAGAGGCACTCTGCCGATTTCTTTGAGATATATTTTTACGGGGTCATCGATTGAGCCTTCCGAAGAGCCTTCGCTGATTTCAATGCTTTTTGACAAATCAACATTGAAACTTTCGAGCGTTGCTTCCGAAACCTCGTCAACGATTTCAACCTTAAGCTCTTCAAGGGTTTCATAAAGTCTGTCAAGCTCTGCAGGGTCGATATCTTCAAGATTGATTATTGCGGCATCAATATCCTGAGTTGTCAGTTTACCTGCCGCTTTGCCCTTCTCGATAAGGGCATCAAAGGGGGATTTCCTCTCTGTTACTTCCACATTCACCACATCCTATTATTTTTTAAACAGTTTCAGGAATTCCTCGTCACTCATTCCGGAGGCATCCGTTATCTTCGGTCCTGCCTTCTCTTTGAGCACGGATATACAATCCTCACACTCCTTCAATGTGTTTGAGAGAGAATTTGAAGAAATGAAAATTCGCGTAACGCTATCCATCTCTTCAGGGCTGAAATGCCCTGCAAACTGACTTAATTCCGCATCCACTCCTGATTCGAATGTCTGAATCAGACATTCATAAAGCCGACGGTTAAACGCCGTTACGAAATCCTCCGGAGTCAGTTTGTCTTTGAGTTTTTTATAAAAATCGGGGTTGCGCATAAAAGAAGCGATTATTGTTTCTTCTGCTCTTGCCGCTCTGAGGTTAGCCGCCCTTTCGGGATTGTTTTTATCCTCAAAGCTTCTTGTAAGCACTTCATCGCGCTCTCTTCGTCTGCGCTCTTCCTCATTTTTACGAAGCTTTGCTTTTGCCGATTTAATCTGCGCATTTATGCTGTCAACATTCACGCCAAGCTCATTTGAAAGCCTTGTAGCATAAATATCACACTCAATGCTGCCGCATTCGGCAAGAATCTGCGTAGCCGCCATAAGAAAACGAAGTTTACCGTCATCGGTTGAAAGATTAAATTTCATCCTTTCTTCGAGAAGACGGTATTCCGTCCTGTTTGCAGCATTTCCGAGCAAGGCATCAAATCGCTCTTTACCGTGTTTGCGGATGATTTCATCGGCATCCTTGCCGCCTTCCATCTTGACAACGCGGAGCTTTACGCCTGTTTTGTTCAGCACTCCGAGTGCTCTTTCCGTTGCCTTTTTGCCTGCTTCGTCATTATCGTAGCAGATAAGGATTTCTTCCGCATAACGGGAAAGCAAGCTTGCCTGCTCAGTTGTGAAAGCTGTGCCCAGACACGCAATCGCGTTTGTAAAGCCTGCCTGATGCAAAGCAATAACATCCATATAGCCCTCTACAAGAATCAGCTTGTTATCATTGGCATTCTTTGCGAAATTGAGAGCAAAAACACCATTACTTTTCTTATAAACAAGCGTATCGGATGTGTTGATATATTTGGGTTTTGAATCGTCCATAACTCTGCCGCCGAAAGCAATGACATTGCCGCGAAGATCGATTATGGGAAACATAACTCTGTTACGGAAATTATCGTAATATGAAACTCTTCCGTCTTTATCCGAGCGTCTTGCAAGGTTTGCAAGTACAAGCTCTTCATCGGTAAATCCCTTTGAGCGAAGATGCTCAAGGAGAGAGCGCCATTCATTCGGGGCATAGCCGAGACCGAAATGACGGATTGTATTCACAGACAATCCTCTTGAGAGGAAGTAATCAAGCGCGTGACGGTTTTTCTCCTGCATAAGACAGGCGTTGAAAAATCTTGCCGCCTCTCTGTTAGCCGCAAGAAGACGCATTTTCTTCTTTGCAAGGGTATCGTCATAACCGTCCTCGGGCATAGGCATACCAGCAATCTGCGCAACAGCCTTGACCGCTTCAATATAGTCAAGATTATCTATGCGGCGCACAAAGCTGATAACATCGCCGCCTGCTCCGCAACCGAAGCAATAAAACGAGCGTGTATCGGGATAAACTGTAAATGAAGGGGTCTTTTCATTATGAAACGGACAAAGACCGACAAGAGTTTTTCCTCTGCGCTTAAGATTGACATATGACGAAATAACCTGCTCGATATCTGCTCTTTCCTGCAGGTCCTGAATGAATCTTTCGTTAAGCCTCAATGTCCGCTCCCCCTTTCATTTGATTAAGAATTCTTTCTCTTTTTTGCAATTACAATTGCTGACAAAACAACCGCAAGTGCCGAGCCTGCAACGGCATACATAAGGTAACCTGATTTTCCGTCATCAGCTTTTGTTTCCTCTGCAGCCTGAGTCGAAGTTTCGGTCTGACTGACCGTTACCGCAACCGCAGTTGTTACCTCTTCCGTTACTGTTTCGCTTACAGCCGTCAGAGTTTCCGAAACCGCTTCGGTAACCGTTACCGCCGGCGTTGTTGTGTGTCCGGTGGTGGTTGCCGCTGTGGTGGTCGGTTTGGTTGTTGTCGGTTTTGTTGTGGTCGGTGCGGTTGTTGTTGTCGCCGTTGTTGTCGGTTTCTGCGTGGTTGTTTCTTTTTGAGTGGTAGACACCTGCGTTGTTGTGGTCTTGTCCTTTTCGCCTGTTACGGCATTTTTGAGCACGGGTGCAGGTGCATCGCCTGTGCTGACAGGAGTATAGATATAGTATGAATCAGAAGGGAATTTAATCTGCCTTCCGACAGCCGCCTGTCCGTTATAACGGGCATTCTGCTCAAACATTGTTATGTATCCGTCTTCGTAGCTTCTGACAATCGCCCAATGATTCATATCCGAATCCCTCATCTCTGCGGAAACAAAAATAATGTCGCCCGGTTTGGGAGATTTGGTTTGCTCAAATTTGTAACCGTCTGTCAGACAAATGGGGTCGTTTTCGTTATAGGCGCGGATTGTAAGTCCGTATGCCTCTTTGTAAAATCTCATTATGACCTCATTGCACTGATAATAGCGGTCATCCTCATTATATAACGCAGGAACACCGTAAAATGTTTCTGCAACAAAATCTTCGCCTTCGATTTCCACCCATGTGCCGTTTGGCTTGAGGTCATCATACCAGTCTGCCGCCGCTGTCTGAATAAAACAGCCGAGCAAAGCCGCAATGCACATGAGTTTGATCACTGTTTCTTTTAAACTCATTAAATTACCTTATCTTTTCTTTGTTTTCAGAACAAGAGGTTAATCTCATTCCACGCTTTCGGAATATAAAGTTCCTCAAAAACTCTGACCGCGTATCTGTCGGTCATACCTGCGATGAAATCGCACGCCGCAACACCGATACCGTCGCGCTCGATTATTTCCTTATATTCGGGCGGAAGATTCTCGGGTTTCTTGGCAAAATGATAATAAAGACGCTGAATCAGCTCAACCGCCTTCTTCTCCTCGCCCTTACAGAGAGGATTGGTATAAACCTTCGCAAACATAAACGAATGAAGCTCATCAAATGCCTGCTGAATTCCTGGGTCAAGTTTTATATCGTCTTCGCTGTTATTGATGCAACTCATAACAAGAGTGTTGATTCTTGTGCTCTTCGATGTGCCGAGTACATGGCGGATTGCAAGAGGAATATCGTCCTCACACATAATGCCTGCAACGGTTGCATCATCAATATCGTGGTTTATATAAGCGATTCTGTCGGCAAGGCGGACGATTCTGCCTTCAAGGGTTGCCGCCTGCTCGCCGTTTGTATGGCGTTCAATGCCGTTTCTTACTTCAAAAGTGAGGTTAAGTCCCTTGCCGTCCTTTTCAAGCAAATCAACAACACGCAGACTCTGCGCATAATGCTTGAATCCGCCGGGACAGATTTCGTTGAGAGCCCTCTCACCTGCATGACCGAAAGGTGTGTGGCCCAGATCGTGGCCGAGAGCGATTGCTTCGGTCAGGTCACCGTTGAGTCTGAGTGCGGAAGCGATTGTTCTCGCAATCTGCGAAACCTCAAGGGTATGGGTCAGACGGGTGCGGTAATGGTCACCCTCGGGCGAAAGAAATACCTGCGTTTTGTGCTTGAGTCTTCTGAAAGAACTGCAATGGATGATTCTGTCCCTGTCACGCTGAAACGCGGTTCTGATGGGACACTCTTCCTCGGGAACAAGTCTGCCTTTGCTCTCTCCTGAAAGAGCAGCTCTTGGCGACAAAATTTCCTTTTCACGCAAACAAGCTTCTTCTCTGATTGAAAGCATCTTATTCACCCCTTCAATAACTGAATACGCACGAATCGGGTCGATTCCTACCTGAAAAATATGAACAATTTGTAAACATTACAAAATACAGACCGATTAATCCATATCTGCAAAGAATTCGTCGGTTTTTTCTGCCTTATATCTGCCGTTGCTGACATCGATGAGCTTTGCGTTGAAGCCGTCGATAAGTTCAAGCGGCATTCTGAAAACAAGGGTAACATTATCCTCGAATATCGTGTCCTCGATAATTCCGCCGTTTTCAGGGATGAACGAGGTGAGTTTGCCGTAAAAATAATAGTCGGTTGTCACCTTAAGTCTGCCGCACATTGCTCTTGTAACGATTCCGCCTGCCGCAACTGCAATCGATGCGGAATGGGAATACGCTCTGACAAGACCGCCTGCGCCAAGCATAATGCCTCCGAAATATCGGGTAACAACAACCGCGCAATCGGTAACGCCCGTTTTCTCAAGCACATCGAGGGTGGGAATACCTGCGGTGCCCTGCGGCTCACCGTCATCGGAATATCGCTTGATACCGCCGTCACGCAGAATATAAGCATAGACATTATGGGTAGCATCCCAATGCTTCTTGCTGACCTCAGCAATGAAGGCAAGCGCCTCCTCCTGCGTTGTGACAGGTTTGATATGACCGATGAATCGGGATTTCTTGACTATATATTCATCTTTTGCTTCCGCTCTGATGGTTTTATAGCTGTTTTTGTTCATAGTGAATCACCCGTAAGAAAAGCAAAGCGGCGCACTTCTGCGCCGCCGAATTTGCTTCTTATTTGTTAAGATTGAAACGCTTGTTGAAACGATCAACACGTCCGCCGGTATCTACGAGCTTCTGCTTGCCTGTGTAGAACGGATGGCACTTTGAGCAGATATCAACACGAAGATTTTCTTTTGTTGAACCGGTTTCGATAACCTCACCGCATGCGCAACGGATAGTTGTCTGCTTGTAGTTAGGATGGATTCCTTCCTTCATTGTGTTCACCTCTTTCGGATATATACATAAACATAACATAGGGATTTTATCACAAGAAAACAAAAAAAGCAAGTGTTTTTTTAATTTTTTTCTTGTGAAGATGTATTTTAATGAAAAATAACAGTATTACTTCTGCGAAGCTTCCAATGCTTGTGCAACATCGGCAATAATATCGTCAACATGCTCGATACCGACGGAAAGACGGATAAGGTCATCCGAAATACCGCAGGCGATAAGCTCATCGCTTGTGAGCTGACGGTGAGTTGTGCTTGCAGGATGCAGGCAGCAGGTTCTTGCATCGGCAACATGAGTTGCGATTTCAGCAATCTTAAGGCTGTCCATAAACTTTGTTGCGGCATCTCTGCCACCCTTGATTCGGAAGGAAATTACGCCGCTTGTACCATTGGGCATATATTTCTGCGCAAGTTCATAACCCTTGCTGCCTTCCATACCGGGATAAGTGACTTCAACTGCATAGCCGCTGTCTCTGATATATTCAGCAACTTTTGATGCGTTATAGCAATGTCTTTCAACTCGGAGAGGAAGGGTTTCAAGACCGAGGTTGAGAAGAAATGCATTGAAGGGAGAGGGAATTGAGCCGAGGTCACGCATAAGCTGTGCAGTTGCCTTGGTGATATAAGCAAGCTTGCCGAAACGCTCGGTATATGTGATGCCGTGATAGGAATCATCGGGAGTTGTGAGACCGGGGAATTTGTCATTCTGTGTCCAGTCAAAGTTACCGCTGTCAACGATTACGCCGCCGACACTTGTTGCGTGGCCGTCCATATATTTTGTTGTTGAATGGATAACGATATCTGCACCGAATTCAAAGGGTCTGCAGTTAACGGGTGTGGGGAAGGTGTTATCGATGATGAGCGGCACGCCATGAGCGTGAGCAGCCTCTGCAAAAGTTGCAATATCAAGCACTTCGAGAGCAGGGTTTGAAAGTGACTCAGCAAAAACAGCCTTTGTGTTGGGTCTGATAGCTGCGCAGATTTCTTCTTCTGTTGCCTGAGGGCTTACGAAAGTGAAATCAATGCCGAGCTTTCTCATTGTGACGTTGAAGAGATTGAAAGTGCCGCCGTAGATTGTTGATGCACTTACAACGTGGTCACCTGCGCCTGCGATGTTGAAGATTGAATAGAATGATGCAGCCTGACCTGATGAGGTGAGCATTGCGCCGACGCCGCCTTCAAGCGCTGCCAGCTTCTTTTCAACGGCATCCAGTGTCGGGTTGCCAAGGCGGGTATAGAAGAAACCGTCCGCCTTCAGATCGAACAGGTCACCCATTTCCTGAGAGCTTTCATATGTGTAAGTTGTGCTCTGCACAATGGGCAGAACACGCGGCTCACCGTTGCCCGGAGTATAGCCGGCATGAATACAAGTTGTATCGGGTTTATACTGTTTCATTTTATTCCTCCATTCCACGCCCATACGTGAAATAATTTACTGAATCAGAGCCTTGAGCC
>JAZRBF010000038.1:0-13107 GCA_045634985.1 Acutalibacteraceae bacterium
TTGGCCATTAGTATGTCTTCCTAAGCCCGCTTGGCCCTCCGACTTCAGGAGGATTCTTGTCAAGACCTTCCCACCAAACTGTGTTGTCATCAAGGTTGTGAACAACGTTTGTGAAGATTGTGCCCTTCTTTGTTGAAGGAAGAGCATTGGAAGTCGGATCGTAGCCATGTCGTTCTGTGAGCCACGGAGTTGGCCATTAGTATTGTCTTCCTTAAGACCGCTTGGCCTCCGACTTCCGTTCCATTCGCCGCCCTTCCACTCGATAGCGTTTGCGGGAGGATTCTTGTCGAGACCTTCCCACCAAACTGTGTTGTTATCAAGGTTGTGAACAACGTTTGTGAAGATTGTGCCCTGCATTGTTGATGCAAGAGCGTTGGGGTTGGACTTGTTGTTGGTGCCGGGAGCAACGCCGAAGAAGCCGTTTTCGGGGTTGATAGCGTAGAGTCTGCCGTCTTCGCCCTTGCGGATCCATGAAATATCGTCGCCTACGCACCATACGCGGTAGCCGTTCTTATAGTAACCTTCGGGAGGAATAAGCATAGCAAGGTTGGTCTTGCCGCAAGCTGAGGGGAAAGCAGCGCAGATGTATCTGATTTCGCCATCGGGCTTCTGGAGACCGAGGATGAGCATATGCTCTGCCTGCCAGCCTTCGTTCTTACCCTGGTAGGAAGGGATTCTGAGAGCGAAGCACTTCTTGCCGAGGAGAACGTTTCCGCCGTAACCTGAGTTAACGGAGATGATTGTGTTATCCTGGGGGAACTGGCAGATGTATCTCTTTTCTTCGTCGATGTCGCACTTGCAGTGGAGACCGCGAACCCAGTCATTGCTGTCGCCGAGAGCCTCAAGAACATCCTTGCCGACTCTTGTCATGATAGCCATGTTGAGAACAACATAGATTGAGTCTGTGAGCTCGATGCCTGCCTTTGAGAACTTTGAGCCAACAGGACCCATTGAATAGGGGATAACATACATTGTTCTGCCCTTGTAGCTGTCCTTTGCGATAGCGTAGAGCATTTCATAAGCTTCAGCGGGATCCATCCAGTTGTTGGTGGGGCCTGCTTCTTCCTTTGTGGGAGCGCAGATGAAGGTTCTGCCTTCAACTCTGGCAACGTCGTTAACTGCTGTTCTGTGAAGATAGCAGCCGGGAAGGAGTTCTTCGTTGAGTTTGATCATTTCGCCTGTTGCGCAAGCCTCTGCACGAAGCTGCTCAAGCTGTTCTTCGGAGCCGTCAATCCAGACAATGTTATCGGGCTTAACAAGCTCAACTTTTTCCTGAATCCAGGAAAGTACGCTTTTATTGGATGTCATGTTTTCTTCTCCTTTCGATTGTGAAAAACAACAAAATTTAACAAATTAATATAAAACAGTTCGGCTTCAGCGGAATATGATTAAAACTTATATTTTTATCGTTTCCAACTTAACCCACTATAATTATACCAAAAATAATGCAAAAGTCAAGATTTGCATAAAATATTTTTCAAAAATTCATTTTTGCGTTAAAACGCGTTAAAATTATTCGTCAATCGGCATTGTTGCGAAGGCGTTAAGGTCTAAACTTGCAATATTACCCTTCAAAAATTCATAATACCCCTGCGCGCCGACCATTGCGGCGTTATCTCCGCAGAGCGAAAGCTCGGGCATAAAGAGCTCCCAGCCTTTTTCTTCGCAGACCGCCTTCATTCTTGCTCTCAGACGGGAGTTTGCCGAAACACCGCCTGCAAGAGCGATTTTTGTGAATCCGAATTCCTCTGCGGCTTTTACGGTGTTGTTGACAAGGCAATCCGCAACCGTTTCAATGCAAGCGGCACCGAGGTCAGGGATGCTGATTTCGATATTCTTCTGCTTTGAATTATGGATTATGTTGACAACCGCAGTTTTCAGACCCGAAAAACTGAAGTCATATTCGCTGCCGTCAACTCTGGGACGGGGAAGCTTATATTTTGTCGGATCGCCGTCAACGCTGATTTTGTCAAGATTAACTCCGCCGGGATAGGGGAGTCCCATTGCTCTTGCAGCTTTATCCATACATTCACCTGCGGCATCGTCGCGAGTCCTGCCGATGATTCTGAAATCGGTGTAGCTGTTGACCGCAACAATATGGCTGTGACCGCCTGACACAACAAGGCAGAGGAAAGGAGGCTCAAGCTCGGGCTGAGTTATATAATTGGCGGCAATATGCGAGCGAAGATGATGGACAGGTACAAGCGGAAGACCTGTTGAATACGAAAGACCTTTTGCAAAATTCAATCCTACAAGCAATGCGCCGATAAGACCGGGTGCATATGTGACGGCGATTGCGTCAAGGTCGCTGTATGTTAATTCTGCATCTTCAAGTGCTTTTGAAACAACACCCGAAATTGCCTGAGTGTGCATTCTTGATGCGATTTCGGGAACAACACCGCCGTAGACAATGTGCTCCTTTACCTGCGAAGCGATAACGCTCGAAAGCACCTTTCTGCCGTCCTCAACAACGGCAGCCGCGGTTTCATCGCAGGAAGATTCGATTGCAAGTATTTTCATTCCGTTTTACCTCCGGAAAAGTATTTGGTATAAATTGCTCCGTCCTCAACGGGAGAAGTATAGAAATTTTTTCTGATTCCGATTTTTTCAAAGCATTCGGATTCATAGAGCGCAATTGCGGCGGAATTACTCACGCGCACCTCAAGAGTTATGAATTCGCAGTTTCTTGACGAAGCGCCCTCGCAGGCGGCTTTCAGAAGAAGTCTGCCGATTCCTTTTTTGCGGAATTTTCCGAAAACGGCGATATTGGTAATATATGCTTCGCCGAGAATTTCCTGCACTCCGATATATCCTGCAACCTCGCCGCATTCAGCAACGAGAAAGTGTGAATCGGGATTATCAAGCTCCTCCGAAAGCGCGTTTTCGCTCCAGGGAGAGGAAAAGCATTCTTTTTCAAGCATTGCGATTGACCCGATATGCTCTTTTTTCATTTCGGTGACGGTGATGTTCATTCCTTATCCTCCGAAACTATTTCATCAAACTGCGAAGTCAAGGCTGTCCTGATGCTGTTTGCGCAGGTGAGGTAGGTTTCGAGGTTTCCGCCGTAAGGGTCAGGGATTCCTGCGCCGAGAACAATCAGTTTATCTCTCGGGACATAAAGCGCAAGGCTTGCCGCGTGCTCGGGGGTCATACAAACAAATTTGTCTGTTTTGTCAAGCACATATGAAGTGATACGCCTTGCTCTGTGAGCTGAAATGTCGCATCCGAAGCGTTCAACTGCTTTTGCGGCATTATCGGCAACTTCATCACCTGTCATTGCAAAAAGACCTGCACTTGAGATGTTTATATTATCAATTTTTTTGTCGGCAACAATTTTTTTGAAAAGCCCTTCAGCCATCGGACTGCGGCAGGTGTTGCCTGTGCATACAAATAAAATATTCATAGTTTTCCTTTATTATTTGGCATCAAACCAGGTTTTGCCGATGCCGACGTCAGCCTGCATCATAACGCGCATCTTAACTGCGTTTTCCATTTCCTGCTTGACGATTTGTGCAACTGCGTTTGCCTCTTCTTCGGGAGCTTCAACGATGAGTTCATCGTGCACCTGCATAATGAGTCTTGCACGCAGATGCTGCTCATTCAGTTTCTGCCATACTCTTATCATTGCGATTTTGATGATGTCAGCGGCTGTGCCCTGAATAGGCATATTGAGAGCAACTCTTTCGCCGAAAGCTCTCATCATAGCGTTTGAAGAGCTTAACTCGGGAAGATATCTTCTTCTTGCAAAAACGGTTTCAACATAGCCGTTTTCCTTTGCTTTCTCAACAACATCCTTCATATATCGGCTTACTCCGCTGAAGTTTGCGAGATAGCCTTTGATATAGCTGTCTGCCTCGGCTCTTGAAACGCCGATATCTTTTGCAAGCGAGAATGCGCCGATGCCGTAAACGATGCCGAAATTGACCGCCTTTGCTCTGCTTCTCATAAGAGGAGTAACCATCATCAGCGGCATATTGAATACCTGCGAAGCGGTGATTGCATGGATATCGTCGCCGTTATTGAAAGTATTAAGCATATTTTCATCGTTTGCAACGTGAGCGAGCACTCGGAGTTCAATCTGCGAATAGTCGGCATCGATGAGTGTCCAGCCATCGCGCGCCCTGAAGAATTTGCGCATTTCTCTGCCGAGCTCGTTTCTTACAGGGATATTCTGCAGATTCGGTTCGGTTGAAGAAATTCTGCCTGTTCTTGTTTCGGTCTGATTGAGAGTTGAACGGATTCTTCCGTCATCGCAGATTACCTTCAGAAGTCCGTCACAATATGTCGATTTAAGTTTTGCAAGAGTTCTGTATTCAAGAATTTTTGCAACAATCGGATAATCCTCGGCAAGACCTTCAAGCACATCTGCGCTTGTGGAATATCCGTTTTTAGTCTTTTTCTTTGCAGGCAGACCCATTTTTTCGAAGAGAGCCTCGCCAAGCTGTTTGGGAGAATTGAGATTGAATTCATAGCCTGCTTCGGCATAGATATCCGCAACAAGACCTTCGATTCTTCCCTGAAGCATCATTCCGAAATCCTTGATTCCTTTTGCATCAACAAGGAAGCCTTCGCGTTCCATTGAAGCAAGGACTTTTGAAAGAGGAAGCTCAATATTATTGAGCAAATCGGTCTGATTATGCTCTTCAATCAGAGCGTTGAGCTTTTCAAAAGCAGAGGGGAGATATGCGGCATAAAATGCGGTCTCATCGCCCTCGGAATATTCTGCATTTGCATATTCGGAGATGATTCTCTTGAGGTCATAAGCACCTGATGAAGGGTTGATGAGATATGCCGAAAGCATAGCATCGCCGCAGATATTGTTTACCTCAATATCATTTCCGTAATCATAGAAAAATGCATAAAGCGATTTTGCGTTGTATGTGTATTTCTTGATTTCTTTGTTGAACAGGAATTCTGTGCAGAATTCAACATAGCCTGCATTCATCGGCACAACTTCTGAAACGCCGTTATTAACCTTGAAATAGAAAATACCGCTGTCAAAAATGAAATATGCTTCGCCGTCTTTTTTGAGTTTATTATAGAGGAATTTCAGGTCTTCCTGCTCAAAACAGTCGGTGCAGATTTCGGGTGCTGATTCGGTTTCAACAGGCTTTTCGGGAGCTTTGAGGTCAAGACGCTCAATCATCTTGAACATTTCAAGCTGTGCAAGCATACCCGTAACTTTGAATGCATCCGCTTCGGCAGGGATATATGCTTCGTAGCTTGTGTCAACGGGTGCATCTCTGCGGATTGTACCGAGCTCGCGGCTTAAGAATGCCATATCCCTGTCATTTGCGAGCTTGTCGTGAACACCCTTTTTAATATCAAGGGTTTCGAGATTTGCATATATTTCTTCAATTGTACCGAATCGGCTGACAAGGTCTTGTGCGGTTTTCTGACCGATACCTGCAACACCTGGTATGCAGTCGGAACTGTCGCCCATAAGAGCCTTGATATCAACCATCTTTTCAGCATCAACAAGGTATTCTTCTTTGATTTTTTCTCTGTCATAGCATATGCTCTGCGGTCTGCCCATTTTGGTTGAGGCGAGGAGAACATTGACATTGTCCCTTACAAGCTGAAGAGAATCTCTGTCACCTGTTGCGATGTAGCAGAAATCGTTTTCGCCGCAAGCACCTGCGAGAGTGCCGAGAATATCGTCAGCTTCCCAACCGGGAGCTTCGAGGATTTTGTAACCCATTGCCGAAAGCAAATCCTTAAGAGGTTGAAGCTGCTGGGCAAGCTCGGGGGGCATACCCTTTCTGTTAGCCTTGTATCCGTCATACATTTCGTGGCGGAAGGTTGGGGCTTTGACATCGAATGCGATGGCAACCGAATCGGGTTTAACCTCATCGGTGAGCCTTAAAAGTATAGTAAGGAATCCGTAAATTCCGTTTGTGAATTGTTTACCGTCTTTGGTGGTCAGGAGCTTGATTCCGTAGAATGCTCTGTTAAGTATACTGTTGCCGTCAATGGCGAGAAGTTTCATTCCAAATCACCTCACTCTATATTATATCATATAATTTGTAAATTTCACTATTTTTTTGAATTTTATTGAAATAATATCAAAATAATGGTAACATAAGTTGAATTTATTTTTGTTTTGGAGTAACAGATGAAAATAGGAAACTTTGAAATAAACGGTCACGCCGCTCTTGCTCCGATGGCAGGTGTTGCGGATAAGGCATTCCGAGAGCTTTGCATTGAATTCGGCGCGGCATATGTTGTCAGCGAAATGGTCAGCTCAAAAGGTCTGACAATGCACGACAGAAAGTCCGACAGCCTTATGCAACTCGGTGAAACCGAAAAAGCGGCGGCGGTGCAGATATTTGGCTGCGAGCCTGAAATTATGGCTGAAGCGGCAAGAAAAGCGCAGGCTACGGGATGCCCTGTTATCGATATCAATATGGGTTGCCCTGCTCCGAAAATTGCAGGCAACGGCGGCGGAAGCGCGCTGATGAAAGACCCTGACCTTGCTGCAAGAATAACCGAAAAGGTTGTTTCGGCGGTTGATGTGCCCGTAACTGTTAAAATCCGTGCAGGATGGGATGAGGATAATCTCAATGCGGTTTATATGGCTACTCTGCTCGAAAAAGCAGGTGCATCGGCAATAACTGTCCACGGCAGGACAAGAAAGCAGATGTATGCACCGCCTGTTAATCTTGATATAATCAGGCAGGTCAAGGAAGCGGTCAGCGTGCCTGTTATCGGCAACGGCGATATTGTCGATGTTTATTCGGCAGAAAATATGCTGAAAACAACAGGTTGCGATTTTATTATGGTCGGCAGAGGTGCGCTCGGTGCACCCTGGCTCTTTAAACAGATTAACGAATATTTTGATAATGGAATCATTCTTCCCGAGCCTCCGATTGAGGAGAGAATGGCAATAATGCTCCGTCATATAAAACAGCTTTGCGAAAACAAAGGCGATTATGTCGGTATGCGTGAGGCAAGAAAACACGCCGCGTGGTATATCAAGGGCATTAGGGGTGCTGCCGCATTGAGGCAAGAAATCGGCTCTCTCGAAACCGCATCTCAACTTGAAGCGATTGCAGAAAAGTTTATAAGGTCAGCTCAGAATCAATAAAAATCGGGAGTGTGCGATTATGCGCAATATTTCAAAAACAGACCCGAATTTTGCTGTAAAAACATCTTTGAATATCGATAACATCAGATTTTTTGATAGCAAGGATGAGAGGTTTTCTCTTTACGGCATATTTTATGAAAATGGCTTATACAGACGGCTCCCTGAAAAGGTTGCCGAGGCGGTGAATGATGGAGTATATAATCTTCATATTCACACCGCAGGCGGCAGGATAAAG
Source organism: Acutalibacteraceae bacterium (assembly GCA_045634985.1). Taxonomy (GTDB): domain Bacteria; phylum Bacillota; class Clostridia; order Oscillospirales; family Acutalibacteraceae; genus CAG-177. The sequence continues at coordinate 7,323 of JAZRBF010000038.1, forward strand.
TTTGTTACGGACAGCTCTTTTGTCGCAATTAAAGCGGTTATGCCGGAAATCGGAAGAATGCCGCATTTTGCGATGACGGGATCATCGGGATTTGATTTGTATATCGGTAAAAAAGAAGAATATTATAACTCCTTTGTGCCGCCTTACGATATGGTTGACGGATATGAGAGTGCGGTGCATTTCTCTGAAAGAAAGCTACGCGAAATAACGCTCAATTTTCCTTTATACAGCGCGGTTTCGGAGCTTTATATAGGCATTGAAGATTCGGCTCTGCTTAAGAAATCAACGGGTTATAAATCAAAAAAACCGATTGTTTTTTACGGCTCGTCGATTACTCAGGGCGGATGTGCTTCAAGACCGGGCAACTCCTATGAAAGCGTAGTTTCCCGAGCGTTGCAGACGGATTATATTAACCTCGGGTTTTCAGGCAGCGCAAGGGCAGAGGATGCTATTGCAGACTATATCAGCGAGCTTGATATGTCAGCTTTTGTTTATGATTATGACTATAACGCACCGAGCGCAGAACATCTGAGAAACACGCATCAAAGGATGTTTATGAAAATAAGGCAGAAGAATCCCGAATTGCCTATTGTTATTTTATCCCGTCCGAAATTCATGCTCACTCAAGAGGAAAAAGAGCGACTTGAAATAATAAGAAAAACATATGTTGATGCAGTTTCCTCGGGGGATAAGAATGTATTTCTGATTGACGGTGCAACGCTTATGAAATATGCCAAAAACGACGGCACGGTTGACGGATGCCACCCCAATGACCTGGGATTTTATTCGATGGCAAAAGCACTGATTCCGACATTGAAATCAATACTGAAATAAAAAAAGAGAAACCTGTTTTCGGGTTTCTCTTTTTTCAGGTTTAATATTTCTTAAGAATTTCTTCGGTCAGCTTTTTGATTTCAGCTCGGACATTTTCGGGTGAAATAATTTCAACATCGCTTCCGAAACCGAATACCCATCCGAAAAACTGCGGGCTGACAACAACGCTGACAGTGATTGTGAAATGCTCGTTACCATCGGGGATAATTGTTGTTTCTCTGCCGAATCGATCAAGCACAACGCCGACAAGATGATTTGCAAATCGGAGTTTGACTTTCTGCTCTTTTCCGCCAAACATACCGAAAACCGTTTTGGAATAAGCGGACATATCGTATTTTCCGAATTCTTCAATGCCCTCGCGCTCGTCATCGGAGAGGGTGACCTTCTGCATTTTGTCAACTCTGTAGTGTTTCATTTTCTCCGCAGAGGAATCCCACGCGAGCATATAATAATTTTCGTCATCCCATATAAGAGCGAAGGGGCTGACCTCATAGAATGCACCGTTGTGACGGGGGACTCTTTCTTTGCTGACGGTATATTCAAAATACTGATAGCGGATTTTTTTGTTTCGCGTGATAGCATCAGAAATAGCATCAACAGTATAGTAGATACTTTCATTCATACTCTTGACTCGGTTTGTTACAAAAACCTGTCTTTGAAGAAGCTGACCGTCATAAACACTTGCAAGCCTCTCGATTTTTTCTATGAGCTTATAGGTCTTGTCCTGTGTAATGAATTTTGAAGATTGCACGCTGTCAACAAGGAGCTTCAATTCGGGCAGTTCAAAATCTCTTTCACCGATATAATAACCGCCATTTTTACCCTTAAGCTGAATGATATCAAAACCGAAAAGACGAAGAGATTCGATATCGTCATAGATGCTTTTTCTTTCTGCGGAAATGCCGTTTCTTGAAAGCTCTTCGATTATCTGCGCCATTCCGAGAGGATGCGATTCATCGGAATTCTGCATAAGAAAACGAAGGAGATATAAAAGCTTGAGTTTCTGATTGGGGGATTTAGCCATAATCAACACTCCTTTGATTTGATAATTAAATTATACAATATATTCTGTCCGATAACAAGGACTTTTAAAAAATAAAACCTGCCAAAGCCGAAGCTCTGGCAGGTGATTTTTTATTATCAGCCGACAAACTTGATTGTAAGAATCTTCTTGCCTGTGATTTCGAATTCAGCGAAGCCGTCTGCATCAACGGTGAGGGGAGCGGAGTCAAGCTCTTCAAGAGTAACGAGTTTGATTTCCTTCCACTTCTTGCCTGAATATGCAGGAAGCTCGAATTCAGCCATCTGTCTTTCAACGGGTGACTGTGCCTTTTCGATGGGAGCGATGCCGCCGTTAAGACGGATAGCGGTCTTGACTGTTTTGTCAGAGGGATTGAAGAGTCTGACAATATAGCCTTCGCCATCTTCGCTCTTCTTGATACCGCTGATGTTGAGGCATTCATCCTTAAGCTCAAGGAATGCGTGAGTGAGGGGATTCTTGCCGTGAGCGGTGGGAGCAATCTGTGCTGCTGTGCAGTAAAGGTTGAAACGCTCGCTTTCCTGCCACACATTGCCTTCTTCCCAGTCGCCCTTATGAGGCATAAATGCATAGCGGAATGTGTTTACGCCGATGCACTGTGAGCCCTTGTCCCAGTCGCTGTAATTCTGCATATCTGCAGTAACGCAGATACGAAGGGGATATGCACGGATGAGTGAAAGATAGAGAGTGCCGCATTCATCGTCAGCAGCCTCGTAAGCCTTAAGACCTGTGTTGAGAAGTGCTGCACCGACCTTGCCGTCTGTAAGGTCAACGAATGAATTCATGGGATGCTCTGTCATCGGGATTTCGTCATAAAGTGAGTAATCGGGAAGAGCAACGGGACGCTTGACAACATCAAACTGACCCTGAGCATATGAGAATTCGCTCTTGATTCCTGTGGGGAATGCAACCTGAAGATAATGGTCTTCGCAGCGGTTGTTGATTGTTGTTTCGATTTCAACATATCTTGCGCCCTTGCGAAGAGTAACAACGCTGTCAATATCAACAGGAAGCTTGTGTACGCTTCTTGACTTTTCGTCGGCGGAACGCTTTTCGGGAAGCATCCAGCGCATTGAAATCTTATATGCGGTTTCAAATTCACCGTCACGAAGGAGAGTGATTGTTGCGTTTTCATTGAGAGTTGTGAAAATCTCATTGAATTCGGGTACGAAATGCTCCCAGGGATTACCGATTTCGCCGCCGTCCTTGAAGAAACCGAGGTTTTCGTAAACCTTGCCTGTTTCCTTGTCAACAACATTGTAAGTACCGTTGCTGTTGAAGGTAACGCGGAGGAATTCGTTTTCCATAACCTGATTTGTCCTGAGAAGAGTAACGGGAGTTGTTGCTCTTACATTATATGTGGGACGCATTTTGTAGGTCTTGTAACCCATTGCGGGAATGTCCTTGACCTCTGCAACGATAAGACGCTGTCTTGTGTGAAGCACGTTTGCGGTATCGTTGGGATTCTGGATAATCTGAGCGTTGTTATCGTTGGATTCGATAACCTGATACTTGATTACGTTGCCGTCTTCATCAACGATTTCGAATGTGCCTGTTTTCCATTCTGCAGGAATTTCAACGCGAAGGCTGACTGCTTCGCTTCTCTTGAAGGGAGCAGGGTTGAAAACAACGATAGCTGCGTCATCTCTGCTGAATGAACGAAGGTCGATATCGCCTGCGATATCCATAAATGCGCGCTCAAAGATGCAGCTTGAAAGCTCTCTTGACTGTCTGTAACGGCTCATAACATCTTCATAAACAACGTCTCTGCCGCAGGAGCCGATGCTGTCGTGACCGTGATTCTGAAGAAGATAGTTATATGAAAGGTCAATGAAATTCTGGGGATAGGGTGCACCTGCAAGGGATGCGAAAACTGCGAAAGGCTCTGCGTAGTTGATGAGTCTTCTTTCTGTATCGAAGTTTTCCTGCTTGATATATGTTCTTGCAGAAAGAATCCAGCCGCAGAGAATGCTTACGCTGCCCTTGGTGTAGGGGTCACGCATTTCGCCCTTGAGTACGGGTGAGTTGGGGTCGAAGTTATCGATGATGCTCTGTTCCATGTCCTTAAGAGTGCTGTGGAAAACATCTGCATCGGGAAGAGCTGCATCAAGGTCTTTGATGAGCTGAACTTCTCTTGCATCGGGGCAGGATGAGTCGTGACCTGCTGACCAGAAGCGGTGTGCTGTTGTCCAGTCGCCGTTCTGCTCTGCAATTGCCTGCTCTGCTCTTGCCTGAATGTTTTCGCCGTGGTACTCATAGAAGGGATGAGTATACTGATAGTCGAGTTTCCAATCTCTGTCGATGAGTTTGAAAACGCCGTTGTTATCATTCCATACCATATCTCTGTTGTTTTCGTTTTCCTGATTGAAATAAACAGGTCTCTGAACAACATACCAGATGTTATAACGGGGTCTTTTGCCAAGACGGGATGCCCAGATTCTTGAGCCGTCGGGGCTTTCCCAGAAGAATTCCGAACGGGGTGCTTTATATGTGTTGATGCCTCTGTAGAATGAAGCAAAGTTGATGCCGAAACCTGAGTAAATCTGGGGAAGCTGTGAAATCTGACCCCAACCGAAGGGTGAATAACCTGTCTTGCTTATGCCGCCCATTTCCTTACCGATTTTGTGACCGAGAAGGAGGTTACGGACAAGTGCTTCGCTGCCGACAGTGAATTCGTCGGGAAGGCAATACCAGGGGCCTACAGCGATTCTGCCCTCTCTGATATATTTCTGAAGCTTTTCTTTCTTTTCGGGGTAAACTTCAAGATAATCCTGAATGGGCATTGTCTGTGAGTCGAAATGGAAGTGCTTATAGTCGGGATTCTTATCGAGAATATCGAGAAGCATATCTACCATATATCCGAGCATATGCTGTGTGCGGCGTGCTGAAAAACGCCATTCTCTGTCCCAATGAGTGTTTGATATAAAGTGACATTGAATCTTATCTTTCTTATCCATAATTCTTCTCCTTAACCTTTGATAATCTTCATAATTTCGGCAAAGTCATTGCAGAAATGTGAGCAAACAGCCTTTGTGCCGCTTGATTCGATGTTACCGCCTGCGATGCCGATTGTTGTATAACCTGCAAGACGAACGGAGCAAGCACCTGCGCCGCTGTCTTCAATACCGACAACTCTGCTTCTGTCAGCAAAAGCTTCGCCGAGACCTACGATTGATGTTTCGGAATAGAGCCAGGGATGGGGCTTGGGTGAAAGCTCGCCGAGAGTACCTACGCTGCCCTTGCGAAGGGGGAAACCTGCAGAAATGATTGCATCGTAGAAATCCTTGGGGTCGCCCATACCGAGAGTCTTGAATGCGGAAAGAATTTCAGGCCATGCTTTTTCGTAAAGACCTGAGGTAACAAGTCCGATCTTAACGCCCATATCCTTGAGTTCAAGAAGGAAATCCTTGACACCCTCTGTAGGAGTGAATGCTCCGTCCTTGCCTCTGCCTGCCATAATTTCTTCCATTTCTCTGTGTGTATGTTCGAAATAGAAGTTGCGAGCCTTTTCAAGGGATTCGCCGGGGCAGTATTTATCGATGCAATACTGAAGATGCTCTGAAACGCTGTGACCCGAAACAAAGGGAAGGTCAGCGTCCTCAAGCTCAAACTTGGGGTTGCCAAGCATACTTGCTGTACTCATCTGAATAATCCAGATCCAGAAATCCTCGCTGCGGACGGTTGTGCCGTCAAGGTCCATAAGAACTGCGTTGAGGGGGTATTCTGTTTTAACAGGATAAACGGGATAATAAACAGGGTAGGCGATTGCTGATTTCACGCCTGCAAGGGTGTGGCTGCCGAAAGAAACGAATTCAACCTTTTTGTCGCCTGTTGCAACAATACAGTCAACGCCGTTTTTGCCGGTTATAAACTTGCCGTCTTCAGTTGTTTCAAGAAGATGAAATCCGCTCT
>JAZRBF010000039.1:0-26187 GCA_045634985.1 Acutalibacteraceae bacterium
CTTTGTATCATAGTAAGCATTGAGGAACTTACCAGCGTCGTCACGGCTGAAGCCGAATGTCATCTGAGTAAGGTCGTTTGTGCCGAAGCAGAAGAAGTCAGCTTCCTTAGCGATTTCGTCTGCTGTGATGCAAGCTCTGGGGATTTCGATCATTGTACCAACTTCATACTTGAGGTCGATGCCTGCTGCTGCGATTTCAGCATCAGCTGTCTTAACAACGATATCCTTAACGAACTTAAGTTCCTTAACTTCGCCAACAAGGGGAATCATGATTTCGGGAACGAGGTTCCAGTCAGCATGAGCCTTCTTAACATTGATAGCTGCGCGGATAACAGCCTTTGTCTGCATAGCAGCGATTTCGGGATAGGTAACTGTGAGACGGCAGCCTCTGTGACCCATCATGGGGTTGAATTCGTGAAGAGCAGCGATGATAGCCTTGATGTCTTCAACTGACTTGCCCTGAGCTGCTGCAAGAGCTGCGATGTCAGCTTCTTCTGTGGGAACGAACTCGTGGAGAGGAGGATCGAGGAATCTGATAGTAACGGGGTTACCTTCAAGAGCCTCATAGAGAGCTTCGAAGTCGCCCTGCTGATAGGGAAGAATCTTCTCGAGAGCAGCTTCTCTTTCAGCAACTGTGTCGGCGCGGGTCATTTCGCGGAATGCAGCGATTCTGTCAGCTTCGAAGAACATGTGCTCTGTACGGCAAAGGCCGATGCCTTCTGCGCCGAGTTCGCGAGCCTTCTTAGCATCTGCGGGTGTATCAGCATTTGTACGAACCTTAAGGGTTCTGAATTCGTCAGCCCAAGCCATGATTCTGCCGAATTCGCCAGCGATTTCAGCATCAACTGTGGGGATGATACCATCGTAGATGTTACCTGTTGAGCCGTCGATTGAGATATAGTCACCTTCAACATAGGTCTTGCCTGCAAGAGTGAACTTCTTGTTTTCTTCGTCCATGTTGATTTCGCCGCAACCTGATACGCAGCAAGTACCCATACCACGAGCAACAACAGCTGCGTGTGAAGTCATACCGCCGCGAACTGTGAGGATACCCTGAGCAGCCTTCATACCGGTGATATCTTCGGGTGATGTTTCAAGACGAACAAGAACAACCTTCTCGCCCTTTTCTGCCCATACAACTGCGTCTTCAGCTGTGAATACAACCTTACCGCAAGCTGCGCCGGGTGATGCGCCGAGACCCTTGCCTGCGGGAGTTGCAGCCTTGAGAGCCTTTGCGTCAAACTGGGGATGAAGAAGTGTGTCGAGGTTTCTGGGGTCGATCATAGCAACTGCCTGCTTCTTGTCGATCATACCTTCGTCAACGAGGTCGCAAGCAATCTTAAGAGCAGCCTTAGCTGTTCTCTTACCGTTTCTTGTCTGAAGCATATAGAGCTTACCGTCTTCAACTGTGAACTCCATATCCTGCATATCTCTGTAGTGATCTTCGAGGATAGCGCAAACTTCGTTGAACTGCTTGAAAGCTGCGGGGAACTTTTCAGGCATTTCAGCGATGGGCATGGGAGTAGGAACCCCTGCAACAACGTCTTCACCCTGTGCCTTGGTGAGGAACTCACCCATAAGACCCTTTTCGCCTGTAGCGGGGTCACGAGTGAAAGCAACACCTGTACCGCAGTTGTCACCCATGTTACCGAATGCCATCATCTGAACGTTAACAGCGGTACCCCATGAGTAGGGAATATCGTTGTCACGACGGTAAACGTTTGCACGGGGGTTGTCCCATGAACGGAAAACAGCTTCAACAGCGCCCATGAGCTGCTCTTTGGGATCTGAGGGGAAGTCTGTGCCGATCTTTGCCTTATATTCAGCCTTGAACTGACCAGCGAGAACCTTGAGGTCTTCAGCTGTGAGTTCAACGTCCTGTGTAACGCCTTTTTCTTCCTTCATCTTGTCGATGAGTTCTTCGAAGTACTTCTTACCGACTTCCATAACAACGTCGGAGTACATCTGGATGAATCTTCTGTAGCAGTCCCAAGCCCAACGGGGGTTACCGCTCTTCTCTGAGATAGCTTCAACAACTTCTTCGTTGAGGCCGAGGTTGAGGATTGTGTCCATCATACCGGGCATTGTTGCGCGAGCACCTGAACGAACGGAAACGAGAAGGGGATTTTCCTTATCGCCGAACTTCTTGCCGGTGATTTCTTCCATCTTAACGATGTATTCCATGATCTGAGCCTGGATTTCATCGTTGATCTTCTTGCCGTCCTCATAGTACTTTGTGCAAGCTTCAGTTGAGATTGTGAAGCCCTGGGGAACGGGAAGACCGATCTTGGTCATTTCTGCAAGGTTTGCGCCTTTGCCGCCGAGGGTGTTACGCATTGAAGCGTCGCCTTCGGAGAACAAATAAACATACTTGTACATGGGTATCTACCTCCATAAATAATTATTAACTGTGTTGGGAGATTCCTCTGCCACTACAGGCAGAATAATCCATCAATGATTATATCATAGGAAAAAATAAAATTCCATACATTTTTAAGAAAAATATATAACGAATTTCCAAAATATTTTTAGTGACTATATACATATTGACGGCATTCTATTGAAAATCGGGGAGTTGAGGAGTATAATTCAATCTGTAATTAAGAATGCGGAATTCGGATTGATGGCGCTTTTTCTTGCGAAGGAGGGAAGCGATGCGCAATCGGATGAAGGTGAAGTTTATGATGAAATATAAATATCAGTTGCACGCCCACACATTGCCTTGCAGTGCGTGTTCGGAGATGTATCCCGAGGAGCTTGCAAAGGCGCTTTGTGACGGAGGATTCAGCGGATGCGTGATAACGAATCATTTTATAAACGGTAATACGGGTGTTGACCGCAGATTGCCCTGGGACGAGTTTGTCAGACAATATGAGCTTGACTATCTTGAACTGAAAAAATGCGGAGAAAAATACGGTCTGGATATCATTTTCGGAATCGAGGAGCATGTGGGCAGGGGGCTTGAAATTCTTTGCTACGGAATCACTCCCGAGATGCTTCGCGAGCATCCCGAATTGCGCGAAAGAAATGTTGAATTATGGTATAAAATGTTGAAATCCTGCGGTGCATTGTGCATTCAAGCGCACCCTTACAGAGATGTGTTTTACATCCCTGTGCCTCAGGCGCTTCCGCTTGATTTTATTGACGGAATTGAGCTTTACAATGCTGACAATTCGGTCAAAGCAAACCTTGAAGCGGAGGAGCTATTTAAAGACCACCCCGAGCTTATCGTGACCTCGGGCGGAGATACTCACAAACCCGAAACGGCTTGTCTTGGAGGTATAGCAACGGCAACGAAAATCCGAGATGAAAAAGAGCTTGTTGCGATGCTTAAATCGGGAGAATATGAATTGATAAAAGAATAATTTTTGTTTTTGCTTGACATTTACCTTGGGTTAAAATGTAGGATAGCCTTGAAAGGAGGTCGGTTTTATGAAAATCAAGGAAGTAATTGAAAAAACGGGACTGACCGTCAGAGCGATACGGCTTTATATAGATGAGGGACTTGTTGTGCCGAGCATCGAAGAATCCTACAGCGGAAGAAAAAATATTGATTTTTCGCAGGATGATGTTGAAAGGCTGAAAAATGTTGCAATGCTTCGCAAAGCAGGTTTTTCGATTGCAGATATCAAAAGCATTGTTGACGATGAATCGACCATAAAATCAATCGTTGAAAAATTCATTGAGCAGACCGAGAAAAATATTGCTCACGAAACCGAAATCGTCGAAAAGCTCAAAGGGATTTCGTTTGACGGTGACGTAACAATCGAAACAATCTGCAGCTCGCTCTCCGAAACGGTTGAGGAAAAGCAACTGCCGAAAGAGGACGAAAAGCTGACGGCGGCGGAGAAAGTTTTAAAGATAATTGCGATAATTATTGCGTGTCCTATGCTTGCGGTTTCTGTCTTTTTTATTTTTTTAGCCACTGTTTCTGTTTTTGACGTGCGGTATATCAAAATATGGAACAACTACGAAAATTTATTTTTATCCCCGCTTTATCTCGGTTGGGTTGTTGTTGCGGTATTGTTATTATATATCATTATCAGAAATATCGGAAAAGGGTTTAACCGAAAGATGAAAGGCACAAATGCTGCTCTGCTCGCGGTATCTGCCGCAGGGACGTTTGTGATGATTTGCGTTTCGTTCTTTTTGTTTTTTTGTACGGTTACTCCGTTTTGTTCGCAAACAGACGATCCGAATAATTATTTGCAGTTTGATAGACATCTGATATATGAAGACGGGAATTTTAAAACTCTGGAAGGTGTGTATAAAGTCTTTCCCAGAAGGATACCTCGCGAGGCTAAATATGAGTATCCCGATTCCGTGAAATATTTTTATGAATGCACTCCTTTGTGGGGTGGATATTACGGTTCATACGATATATTTGCGGAATGGATTTTGCCTGCTGAGGAATATGAAAAAGCCAAAAACGATTTACCCGGTAATTTTATTCTTGAAGAAAGAATAAATGAAATCAATGATACGTATGAAACAGAAAAAGAGAGAGAATATTATTTAAATTCTGCAATAAAAGATGATGGATATAATATTGTTCAAAAAGGTGATTGGACATTAATTTATTATGACGGGTACGGAAAGGTTGATTTTCGCGTCAACCTTAACTATGTGGAAAGACTTGTATGGCATTGCGAAGAAGAACTCTTGTACAAAGAATCAAAAAATGAATTTGAAATTAAAGAATGGGAAGGGGATCGGGACTCTGCGTATTACGAAACGGAATATGATTTTTTGATTTGTGCGTATAATGATAAAGAACGAAAAATGAGATATATTGCCTCGTCCGGTCACGGTTCCATGGTCAGACCCGGCGGCCCGTATTATCTGTCGCTTGACTGGTAATATTGCTCTTGAAAAAACAGATAGTATGATATATAATCGGTGTGGATTAATTCCGCACCGATTTATTTTTTAATCTTGTAGGGCGGCTTTCCCACAAGCTGCCGAAAAAACATAAAATTTGTAGGGGACGGCGACTCGACGTCCCGTAAAAACGAATCAGACCTGCGGTCTGACGGGTTGTCGGGGTCGCCAACCCCTACGCAAAGACCTGAATTGGTAAGGGCGGATTTTAAAACGGGAGATTCGTGAATCGCCCCTGCAAAATATTCTTCACTAAAACCAGGTGATTCTTTGGAAATTATTACTCTGGCGCTGTTTTGCCTTGCTCTGCTTGTGTGCGTTATATTTGATGTTTCGGTACTTTATGCACTTGGTGTGGGTCTGGTTGTTTTCAGCGCATATGCAAAAATCAAAAAACACTCGTTCAAGTCAATATTAAAAATGATTTTCGACGGCATCAAAACCTCGAAAAACATTCTGATAAACTTTTTGCTCATCGGTCTGCTGACCGCTTCGTGGCGATTCGGCGGTACGATTGCATTCATCATCAGCTCGGCATCGGAGCTTATCAGCCCGCAGATTTTTGTGCTGATGACCTTCCTGCTCAATGCCCTTGTTTCGTTCCTGATGGGTACTTCATTCGGCACATCGGCAACGATGGGTGTTATCTGTATGACTATGGCGAAATCGATGGGTCTTGACCCTGTTATCGTCGGTGGAGCAATGGTTTCCGGCGCACTCTGGGGTGACCGATGCTCGCCTGTTTCAACAAGTGCGCTGCTCGTTTCGGAGCTTACGGAAACCGATATTTTCAGCAATATCAAAAATATGTTCCGCACAGCGGCAATCCCGACGGTAATAACCTGCGCAGTATATCTGATTCTCGGAATATCGGCTTCAACCGACAGCGCGGTGCCTGACCTCAAAGCGATGTTTTCGGCAGAATTCAACCTGCATCCTCTTGCGGTCATCCCTGCGGTTGTGATTCTTGCTCTTTCACTTTTGAGAATTAAAACAAAATTCGTTCTTCTCGCAAGTCTTGCATCAGCATTCGTTATCGGAATAACAATTCAGGGCGAAGGTGTTGTTGAAGCTCTGAAAATGCTTATCGTGGGCTACGAAGCAGAAACCGAGGCTCTGCAGAAAATGATGAATGGCGGCGGTCTTGTTTCGATGCTTAACGCAACGGCAATCGTCTGCATTTCGTCAGCTTATTCGGGTATCTTCGCGGCAACGGGACTTCTCGATTCGCTGAAAGAAAAGATTGCTTTGCTCGGCAAAAAAGCAACTCCTTTCGGCGCAACGATGTTAACATCCGCGTTGACCTCGCTCATTTCCTGCAACCAGACTCTTGCAATCATCCTCACGCATCAGCTTTGCAACGGAATGGAAAAAGACAAAAGCAAGGCGGCTATCAATCTCGAAAATACGGCGGTTGTTATTTCTCCGCTTGTGCCCTGGTCGATTGCCGCAACTGTGCCGCTGACCTCTTCGGGTGCACCGACAGCGTCATTGCTTCTCGCAGTTTTCCTTTATATATTACCGATATGGTCTTTTATAAACGCAATAATCAGACGAAGAAAGGATAATAAAAATGAACAGAATAACAAGCTTCACAGTTGACCACGACCTTCTCACAGAGGGCATTTATGTTTCGCGCATTGATGGCGACATCACAACCTACGATTTAAGAACAAGAATCCCCAACGGCGGCGATTTTATGGACACAACAACCGCCCACACCGTTGAGCATATGTTTGCAACCTTCGTCAGAAACTCCGAGATTAAAGACGATGTTATTTATTTCGGTCCGATGGGTTGCCGCACAGGTTTCTATCTTCTTGTCAGAAACGCAGATAACGCAAAAATCCTTGAAATTACAAAGAAAATCCTCGCAGATATAATCGCATATGATGGCGAAGTTTTCGGAAACACAAAGAAGGAATGCGGTAATTATCTTGATCTTGACCTTGAAAAAGCAAAGGCGGAATGCAGAAGATATCTCGATGCTTTGCAGACAGAGCAGACCTTCGAATACAAATCATAATAAAGCAAAAAAAGAAGCGGTCACACCGATTGGTGTGGCCGCTTGAATTATGTTCTGATTATTTGAAGAAACCAAGGATGAGTCTGGGAAGAGTATCGAGAAGGAAGCTGAGGAAGCTCTCGAAGAATGCCTTGATTGCATTGTATTCGGGGCTTACGTGAACAGAATAATCTGCTGTTACTTCGTCGATTACAACCCAGTTTGAGCCGTCAAACTTCTGGATTTCGTATGTAACTTCGATTGTGATATCCTGAGTAGCTGAGGGTGCATCTGCTGTTGCGGTAACTGTAACTGCATTGCTTGTGTATGTTCCGCCCTGGTCATCATATGCCCATTCAACGGGGATGTATCTTGTGTCGCCGTACTGGTCAGCGTCAGCAAATGTGTCACCCTTGATTGTGAAGCTGAATGAGCTGTTTGCATAAACTTTATCTGTTGCGAGAGTGAATGAGCAGTTGCTGATTGCTGCTTCGTAGTTAGCTCTCTTGTTTGTGATTACGGAGATTGCTTCGCTGATGCCGCTTGCATCCTGCTTCTCTGCATCGTAAACATATCTTGCAACGAAGTCATACTTTGTGTTTTCGGTAAGACCTGTGAAAAGACCTGTCTTGTTCCAGGTCTTGCCGCCGTCGATTGAGAATTCGGTTGCGATATCGTCGCCTGCGCCGAGCTTAACGGATGTGTTGCTCTTATCAAGAAGAACAGGCTGGGGAGCAATACCTGCTGAAGCCTTGAGTGTTGTTACTTCAATGTAAGCAGGAGCGCTCTCAAGATATGTATCGTTTGAGGGATACTTTGCGTAAACAACATATGTTGTTTCGGATGCGAGATCCTTGAAGATGTTGCTTGAAGCCCAGGTGAGTTCGTCTGTGCTGCCCTTTACTGCGCAAGCGTAAACAACGCTCTTATCCATTGCCTTAACTTCGATGGATGTGCCTGTTACCTTTGTGGGAACGGGAGCTGCAGGTGAGTTCTGAGCAAGCTTGAGTGTCTGTTCAACGGAATTTGAGGGGAATTCGATGCCTGCAACTGTGATCTTTGCTGTGATAGCATAAGTTGAGCCTGCAACGAGGTTGCCGAACTTAACGCTGCCGTCAGCAAGAGATGAAACGTCAACACCTGTGTTGGGAGCAATTTCATACTTTACAACATAAGTCTGGCCGTTGTATTCAACAACCTTTTCTGCGCAGACAATGTTTCTGAGCTCGTGGTTAACAGTGATGTCTTCTTTAGTGATTTCAACTTTGGGATCTTCGTCAGCTTTGCCTGTTTCAACATCAACTGTTACAAATTCGCTTGCAACATCTGTGTCTGTAGCTGCGAATCTTGCATAAACAGCATACTTTGTTTCAGCATTAAGACCGTCAAAAACGGTTTCGTCCTTTTTTTTGAATTCTGCTTTGTCAGCATCAACTGTGCCATCCTCTGCATAAGCAAGGATTGCGTATTCGCCGCCTTCGATTTCTTCGATAACAATTGTATCGGAGAAGACTGCAAGAACATTGATTGCATCGGGAGCTGCGGGTTTGGTTGCTTCAACTGTTGCAAAGCCTGTTACTGCACAAGAGAGAGCAACGATCATTGCGATGAGAACCGCAAGAGTCTTTTTGGAAACGATTTTGAATGTTTTCATTTCTGAATCCTCCGTTTTATTTTTCCCCGTTTTCCGAGGATGGATAGACACAGTATATCATACTTTGTGCGAAAATGGAATAGTAAAATTTAAACAAAATATTAATTTTTCCAAATTGTTGTCTTTCGTTGACATTTTTCGCACAATTTATTATATTGAATTAAGATGAAAAAACGAAATGAGATGATGAAATGACAAGGGCAGAAAAGGCAAAAGAACTTTTTGAAAACGGATATAATTGCGCGCAGGCAGTATTCTGTGCGTTTGAAGATGTGACAGGAATGGAGCACGAAACTGCGCTCAGATTTTCTGCAGGTTTTGGCGGAGGAATGGGCAGACTTCGTGAGGTCTGCGGCGCTGTAAGCGGAATGACGATGGTGCTCTCCTGTGTTTTTGCAGGTGACCCGACAGACCATCAGAAAAAGAAGGAGCTTTATGCGTTGATTCAGCAGGCGGCAGGGGATTTCAAGGCAGAAAACGGCTCGTATATCTGCCGCGAGCTTCTCGGACTTTCCGAAAAAGTTTCCGACCCGAATCCCGAGGCGAGGACAAAGGAGTACTATAAAAAGCGTCCCTGCTCCGAGCTTGTTGAGTGCGCCGCTGAAATTACGGAAAAATATCTGAATAAAAAGAAATAATTTTCAAAAACATCTTGTATATAGTGAGTTAATATGTTACTATATGTTGTGAAATATTTTATTAATTTACAGGAGTGATATATCAATGAAGCTTCCCGTTGCCGTGCAGCTCTATTCCGTAAGAGATGAGATGGAGCAGGATTTTTACGGTACAATAAAACAGATGAAGGAACTCGGCTATGACGGTGTTGAGTTCGCAGGTCTTTTCGGTGAAGAGCCTGCTAAAATCAAGGCTTTCTGCGAAGAAATCGGCATTATTCCCATTTCGGCACATGTTCCCTATTATGATATGCTTGAAAATCCTGAGGAATTTCTTGCAGATTATGCTGAAATCGGTTGCAAATATGTTGTTGTTCCCTATCTTACAGAGGAATGCAGACCCGGTACAGACGGCTTTGCCGCAACTGTTGAAGGCATCCGCAAAATAGGTGAGGCAGCAAAGAAGCTCGGTTTACAGCTTCTCTATCATAACCACGATTTTGAGTTCGTTAAAATCGGCGAAGAATATGCTCTTGATGTGCTTTATTCAACAGTTCCCGAAGACCTTCTCAAGACCGAAATCGATACCTGCTGGGTAAATGTTGCGGGTGTTGACCCTGCTGAATATGTTGTTAAATATACAGGCAGAGCACCCATCGTTCATCTCAAGGATTTCAAGAAGAGCGGTGCAGGTCAGGGCAAGTTATATGACCTTATCGGCATTGATGAGGAAGAGGCTGAAGAGGAAGAAGCATCATTCAGCTTTATGCCCGTAGGTTACGGTATGCAGGATATCCCTGCAATCCTTGCTGCTTGCGAAGACGCAGGCGCAGAGTGGGTTGTTGTTGAGCAGGATAATCCCGCAGAAGGCGAAACAAGAATCAATTCGGTCAAACTCAGCAGAGAATATCTCAAAACTCTCAGCTGGTGATTATAATTTATTCCCTTTAAATTAAGGAGGAAAAACAATGGCAAGTATTCTTGATAAATTCAAGGAAGCTCCCGCAGAAGGCAAAGTCAGAGATATGAGCAAGAAGGTTAAGGTCGGTATTATCGGTACAGGCTGGATTGCAGAAGCTCACGTTAAGGCATACCAGAAATGCCCCGATGTTGAAATCGTTGCTCTTGCAGACCTCGTTCCCGGTAAGGCAGAGGCTTTCTGCGAAACATATAATGTTGGCGAAAATGTTAAGTTCTATCCCAGCCACAAAGAGCTTGTTGATGCAGGTGAATGCGACGCTGTCAGCGTTTGCACATACAACGCAACTCACGCAGAATGCACAATCTATGCTCTTGAGCACGGTATGAGCGTTCTTCTTGAGAAGCCCATGTGCGTTACTCTTGAAGAAGCTGTTGCAATCTGCAAGGCTGAAAAGGCAAGCAAGGGCGTTCTCTCAATCGGCTTCCAGCCCAGATTTGATGAGAATATGAAGATGCTCAAGAAGGTTGTTCAGTCAGGCGAACTCGGTAAGATTTACTATATCCAGACAGGTGGCGGCAGACGCAGAGGCATCCCCACTCCCTTCGGCACATCCTTCATTCAGAAGGATACCGCAGGTATCGGCGCTCTCGGCGATATCGGTTGCTATTCACTTGATATGGTTCTCAACTCAATCGGCTATCCCAAGCCCCTCACAGTTTCAGGTTATAAGTCAGACTTCTTCGGCAAGAGCCCTGATTACGAGCATCACGATGTTTTCGGCGTTGATGACTTTGCAGCAGCTTTTGTTCGTCTTGAAGGCGGCATCATCCTCGACTTCAGAATTGCATGGGCAATGAATCTTGACACTCCCGGTGACACCATCATTATGGGTACAAAGGGTTCAGTAAGAGTTCCCTCAACAGAGTGTTGGAACGGTTCAATCGGCGGTCCTCTCGTTATCTATCACGAGATTGCAGGCGAGCAGATTGAAACTCACATTCCTATGAAGCATAACGATGTTGACTGCTTTGATATCAAGATCCGCTCCTTCGTTGACGCTGTTAAGGAAGACGGCGAAGCTCCCGTTCCCTGCGGTCAGATTCTTTACAATCAGGCTATCATCGACGGTATCTCCCGTTCAGCAGAACTCGGCAGAGAAATCGAAATCGAAATCCCCGAAATCTGAGTTTAATAATGTTTTTCCGGACTGCTCCGTTAATCGGGGCAGTCCTTTTTTGTCTTGATTTTCGCTATATATTATGGTATAATCATAATGCATTAATGTGCGTTTTGAAAAGGAGATACCAATATGGGCAATACATTGATTAAAATATACTCTGCGTTGATTCTCGTTGTTGCGATTGTTCTCAATTTCTTTGGCAACCTTTTCGGAATCGGTGATATCATACCGACTCAGCCGAAAGAAACCGAAGGCACGAGCATTTCGGAAATATATACCGAAATTGAAGAAACAACAACGGAAAAAGACCTGACGGTTGAGGATTCTTCTTCGCATATTACGGAAGAAAGCTCAACATTGCCGTCGACTGAGCCTTCATCGGCCGATACAACCAAACCGATTACAACCGCTACAACTCTGCCTCAGACAACGAAGGAATTCGGTCAGAAGGTAAGCTCGGCAACGCTTCTTGCGGCAACAGGATTCGGTGGCTCAAACACAGACTCATTTACGGGAATTGCAAAGGCATCCAACGGAAGTTTCGTTGCTTGCGGTGTTTCTGTTTCAACTGATTCTGATATGCTCAATGTTCCCGATGATTCGTGGTCAGAGGAGTACGGATTTGTTGTGAAATACGGCAAATCAAACCTCACTCCCGAATGGATAAGATCAATCGGAAGCGCATATGACGGCGTAAGAGTCGAAGATGTTGCTGTGCTTAAGGACGGAAGTATCGTTGCTGTTGGTTATTCGGCGGCGCAGGATTATGCTTCTGCAACTGAATTCAGCAAAACAATTGAGAGTTTTGTTGTCAAATATTCTTCGGACGGCACTTTGCTCTGGAAAAAGCTTTTCGGCGGCAAAGGCTCTGACCTCTTTATGGAAATTGAGGCGCTTGGTAACGGCTTTGTTGTCGGCGGTAAAACAGAGTCCTCGGACGGAAGCTTTGCAGGAAGCGAAGCAACAACTGTTTCAAAAGCAGTCCTCATCAGCTTCGATGCGGACGGAAACGCGCTTTGGGAAAAATATCTCTCGGGTAACTATGCTTCGTCAGTTGACGGCATCGCAACCGATAGCGACGGTAATATATTCATCACAAGCGTAACAGGTGCATATACAGACGATTTTGCGTCAGTTGACGGCATCGGAATGGGTTATCTTGATACTGCGGTCATCAAATATTCATCATCGGGCGAAATGCTCTGGGCAAAGGCGGTTGCAGGCTCCGGCAGAGAATCCTTCGCGGCAATTGCGGCAGACGGTAAGGGCGGTTGCGTTGTTGCAGGCTATTATGAGCTTACAACCAATGCCTCACCCGACGGTACTTTGGCGGATGTGCATAACTGCGGCGGCGTTGATGCTGTTGCAATCCGATTCAATTCCGACGGCTCGAAAAGATGGACAAGAGTTATCGGCGGTATGTCAAATGACATTATAACCGATATCACCGCAACGGAAAACGGATATGCAGTTGTTGGCTATACATCGTCAAATAACCGCGATTTTTCATCGATGGGTAATAAGGGCATGACAGACAGCTTTGTTGCTCTGATTACTCCCGAAGGAAACCTTGCTCAGGTGCAGGGCAGAGGCGGCGCGAGAAAAGATATGGCAACCTGCGCAACCTTCACATCGGACGGCAGACTTGTTGTGCTTGGTCAGACAACATCTTCAGACGGCGATTTCAGCGGAATGAATTCACATCTGAGCGATGTGCTTATCAGCATTCTCGGCGACAGTTTCACAGGCTTTGTGTCCCGATACAAAGTAACTGTTTCCTGGTAAGGTGAATTGAGATGAAAAACAAAGAGTTTTTCAGCCGCATAGCCGCAGTGCTTGTTTCTGCGTTGCTGATATTCGCGGCGTATTCATATATTGTCGGTGACTCAACCATTTTCAAAGGCAAAATGGAGGGAGAAACCGTCAAAGCGAGAGTTATAAGGGTAACGGATGTCAAATCGCAGAGCATTCACGGCGAAAGCGAAATTGTTACCGTTTATTTCAAAGCGCAGGCTCTGAATACAAAATTCAGAGGAAAAACCCTTGATGTTGTGCAGGAAATCGATAAAACATATGCATTCAGCCCGAAACAGGTTGAGCAAAACGATAAAATTCTTGTCGAAAGCTATACTGAGGGCGGAGAAACGCACTTTTATTTCGGTGACTATGTGAGAATCACTCCGCTTTTATGGCTTCTTGCGATATTCTGTGTCCTTATCATTGTGTTTTCAAAAATGCAGGGCGTCAAAACTATTATTTCGCTCGGATTTACCTGTATTTCAGTCTTTTGTGTGCTGATTCCTGCGATTCTTAACGGACATAATATTTACCTCTGGTCAATTATTGTCTGTGTTTATATTACCATTATGACTCTGTGCATAATCAGCGGATTTGATATGAAGGCGCTGTGTGCAGGCATCGGATGTGTCTGCGGTGTTTTGTGCGCAGGTGTTGTTGTGCTGATAACGGATAAATTCCTTAATATGACAGGCTTACTTGAGGAAGAATCAATCTATCTTTATCAGCTTTATCCCGAAAATCCGATTAATCTTAAAGCGGTTATTTTCGCGATGATTATCATCGGTGCTCTCGGCGCGGTGATGGATGTTTCAATGTCAATTTCATCTTCGCTTTATGAACTTAAATTGAAATCGCCCGATATAAAACCTGCGGAGCTTATGAAATCAGGCTTCACAATCGGCAGGGATATGATGGGCACAATGGCTAATACACTTGTGCTTGCTTATATCGGAAGCTCGCTTACCTGCGTGCTTCTGCTTGTTGCATACAACGCGAATCTCGGGCAGGTTATTAACAAAGAAATGATAATTGCGGAAATCCTGCAGGCTCTTGCAGGCAGCATGGGAATGCTTCTTACTCTGCCGCTGACAAGTGCGGTCTGTGCCGCGATATATTATAAAAAATCAACCAAGGGGGCGGATTAAATGCCGCTTGTTAAAATGAGCGATTTGCTCGCAAAAGCTAAAAAAGAAGGCTATGCCGTCGGAAGTTTCAGCGTCGCCAATATGGAAATGGTGCTCGGCGTACTGAAAGCTGTTGAAGAAACCAAAAGTCCTGCAATCATTCAGATTGCCGAGGTAAGACTCAATCATTCTCCCCTCGAATTGATAGGACCTCTGATGGTTGCCGCCGCAAAAAATTGCAGTATGCCTGTTGCAGTGCATTTTGACCACGGCAAAACCGAGGAGAAAATCCGTCAGGCTCTTGAAATCGGATTCACAAGTGTGATGTTTGACGGCTCACATCTTCCGTTTGAGGAGAACGCATCGCAAACTGCAAAAATCAAGCGTATTGCCGCGGAATTCAATGCGGATTGCGAGGGTGAAATCGGATGCGTAGGCGGAAGCGAAGACGGAAGTGAAGATATCGCAATCAACTGCACTTCTCCCGCGCAGGCGGCTGAATTCCACAGGTTGACGGGTGTTGATGCTCTTGCTGTTGCAATCGGCAATGCTCACGGAAACTATAAGCATACTCCGAAACTTCGTTTTGACATTCTTGAGCAGACTGCATCGCTTGTTGACGCACCTCTTGTGCTTCACGGCGGAACAGGTATTCTGCCTGAAGATTTCAGAAAATGTATTTCGCTCGGAATTCATAAAATCAACATTGCAACCGCAACCTTTGACAGGGTTGAGCAAAGCGCAAGAAACGCCTATGAGGGCGGAAAAATAAAAGGATATTATGACCTGCAGACCGCAGAGGTTGAGGGTGCTTACAGAAACGCACTTGAGCACATCGAAATCTTCGGTTGCGCAGGAAAGGCATAAATGAAAGGACAGATGAAAATGAGCTATATCAAGTTTGATAATTCAAAGGCACTCGATGTTATTCCTATCGGACGAATCGCAATCGACTTCAACCCCACAGATATGAACAAGCCTCTTTCTGAGAGCAGTAATTTCAACAAATATGTCGGTGGCTCACCTGCAAATATCGCAGTCGGTCTTGCAAGACTCGGTGCAAAGTGCGGCTTCATCGCAAGAGTATCTGACGACCAGTTCGGCGATTATGTTGAGAATTATTTCAAGGCAGACGGCATTGATGTTTCTCACGTTTTCAGATGCGAAAACGGCGAAAAACTCGGTTTGACCTTTACCGAAATCCTCTCTCCCACACAGAGCAGCATTCTTATGTATCGCGAAGGTGTTGCTGACCTTCAGGTTTGCGTTGACGATGTTGATGAGGAATATATCAAGAGCGCAAAGGCTGTTGTTATTTCCGGTACAGCTCTTTGCACAAGTCCCTCAAGAGAGGCGGCTCTTAAGACTCTTTTCCTTGCAAAGAAAAACGGCGTTGTTGTAATTTTTGACATTGACTACAGAAGCTACACCTGGAAGAATAACGACGAAATTTCGATTTATTATTCAATCGCCGCAAAAAACAGCGATATTATCCTCGGCTCAAGAGAGGAATTTGACCTCACAGAAGCTGTTGAAGGCGTTTGCGCAAACGATGAAGAATCAGCAAAGAGATGGTTCTCATACGGCAACAAGATTGTTATCATCAAGCACGGCAAGGAAGGCTCTGTTGCTTATCTTGATGACGGCTCAGCTTATAAGGTCAAGCCCTTCCCCGTAAAGATGCTCAAGGGCTTCGGCGGCGGCGACGGTTACGCATCTGCATTCATTTATTCTCTGCTCAACGGCAAGAGTATCCCCGATGCGCTTGAATTCGCAACCGCATCCGCATCAATGCTTGTTTCGGCTCACAGTTGCTCCGCGGCAATGCCCTCGGCAGAAGCCGTTCAGAAATTCATCGATGATATCAAGCCCACATCAGGCGAAGTTATTGAGAAGATTAAATAAAAAATAAAAAGCAATAAAACCGCAAACGGTCAGATGAATGACTGTTTGCGGTTTCTTTTTTGCACAAATTCCACTCTCTGCCTTTGTTCAAAACAGAGAATGTTGCGTTCAAAGAAAAAATATTTGCGTGACAAAGTGCGATTTCCTTCATATATAAATAGATAATGATTTAAGGGGGAGATTCCGATGGGTTCTTAAAAAGGTAACAAAACTGTATCAAGTAATGACAAAACTGTAATTTGACTTTTGGAATTAAACGGTGTTAAAATAAAGGAGGTAAATATGGCTTGAAGAGGAAAATCATTCTTTTTATTTCGTTGTTTCTGTGTATGTCGATTTCATTCAATTCCGTAGGAATTGCACTGGAAACGAGTGAAGATTCTATTTTTGTTGATAAAATTACAATCAATCCCAAACACGGCATTGTTGAAGGTGAGTTTGCTCAACTTACGGCAACTTTAAGTCCGGATGATGTCAGCGACAGATTAGTTGAATGGTCATCGAGCAACGAAAGTGTTATTTCCTGCACAAAGGAAGGAGTAATAAAGGGTGTTTCGGCTAACGGATATGCCGATATAACCTGCAAGGCAAAATTTGGCGATGCAAAAGACACCATTCGCATATACTGCGCAGAATCAATCGGCGGATATTACAAAGATTATTTAAACACATTGTTCGTTCAGATTTACGATCAACCGGAAATAAGTTTTTCATCAACACTGTATTTTAATTTCAATTATATTCGAGATTTCGTTTTTGAAATGTTAAAAGAAACACTGAAGCATTTTCCTTACCTTTCGCCGTTCGCATCTTCTGACGAAGAAGTTTCTTTCGGTCCGTGTGAAGTAAGAGGGAGATATGGTAAATTTGCATATGTTGCGGTAGAAACTCAATCGGGAATAACAGACGGATTTGTAAAATTCACGAAACTGAAAAAAGAATCAAATTATTTTTTGTTCTTATCTGCAGAGGACATAGATGTGTGGGCAAACGGATACTCATATCCAAACTGCAAACTAACCACGCAATACAAAGGTGCTGTTAAGTGGGATGTTGCGGATGATACTATTGTCGAGTTTGATGACCAAACAGGGCAAATAACCGCACATAAGCCGGGACGGACAACCATAACCGCAACGGCAGGTGAGATGAAACGAACCTGCACGATTCACGCCCTTTACCGCTGGCCGCAGCAATGGACAGCCAAAACAAATCAAGATACATCGCTTTATAAAGCCAAAGGCACAGGATATGTTGCAAACAAAGATTTGGCTGCAGGCAAAAATTTTGTCGTCTGGGGTGATGACGGTTCAAGCGAAGGCTGGGCATACGGCAATATTGAAGGAACAAATTATTGGGGCTATGTGCCGATAAGCCACATTTCGACTAAGGGAACGATTTCGCAGTATGGCAGTTTGAATTGGGTTTGGCCGGTAAAGGATATAAAAAATGGTGTAACACAAACAACAAAAGCAAGATACATAACTTCGCCGTACGGATGGAGAGATACTGATCCTGCAAGACATAAAGGTGTTGATATTACGAACGGTATTTCGAGCATCTCTGATTTCACTAATAGTGTTGACGGATACGAAGTTGTATCAGCTTTTGCAGGAAAAGTAATTTTTGTTCACGATAATTCTACGGGTTATAAATCCTGTGGCAACTGTGTTGCAATACAATCAAACGAAAAAGATCCTATTAGCGGAAAATACTATGTTGCAATTTATATGCATCTAAAGTCTAAACCCTCAGTAAGAGAAAATCAAAGTATATCAGCAAACACTTTACTTGGTTATGTTGGTACTACAGGTAACTCTAAGGGATCTCATCTTCATTTTGAAGTTAACAATCAGAATCTTTCTTACGGACAAAAAATATATTATGAGAATAATTCTGATAAAGAAATGATCTTTGGAAGTGTTATAAATCCATTATTTTTCTATATGAATTATTATAACTTGCCTGAAAGTAATTCCAATAAAATTACAATCAATCCAACTTGCGATGCAATGAATTACAGAAAGCCGTTATGGTACGGTGATGACATAAAGGAGAGTAAAACACCATGAAAAAACTTATAGCTTTAATAATAATTTTAGCCTTGTTAGTTTTAACCGTTGCTTGCGAAAAAGAAAAGGAAACCAGCAAAACAACAACTGCAACAGAAAGCATTCAAACATATGAAGCATTGTCATCAACAACAATGCATAAAGTTGATAATTTGAAAGAAAATGATAACGGTGGTGGTTATATAGAATCCGGAAAATATAGGCAACGTTATAATAATGTTCCATACGATTTTGTTGTTCTTATTGGAGAAGAAGAGTTTGATAGATGGTATGATGAGATATATGAATTTAATCCTGACAAATCTCAGGTTGTGGAATTTATTCAGTACTTTAACATATCAAAAGAAGTTTTTGAAAAAACCAATTTGCAAATGGCAAAAAGTTTCGCGGAATTTAATCCCACGCTTAGACCAATGGATTACGAAAATCAGCAGACATATGAAATTTATAACGCAGATATTATTTATACTTTTGATTATGATATAATCAATGAGTATTATCTGACTCCCGATTATCCGTACTGTGCTGATTTTGAATATGAAGCGGCAGTTAAAAGAGGCGAGTATACTTCTCAGACCGAAGAATGGGTTGATATCGAAGCAATGGAAGCAGAGATAATAGCGAAATACGGTGAGACGGAGATTGTTCCCGAAACCGCAACTCTGCCCGAAGAAACAACTGCATAAAAATCAAGCGGATTGTGTCGGAGAATTCCGATGCAATCCGCTTGTTATATTATCCTACTGTTATTCTTGTTTCGCCGTTTGAAACAACGGTCAGGGTCATTGTTTTTGTTTCTTCATTCCATTCTGCCTTGCCCTTTGCTCCGTTTGAAGCGGTTGCATTAACGGAAGGACAGGTTTCAAATCCCGAAAGAGTAATAACGGATTTTCTGAAATCGTCAGGATTATCCATTTTACCGCCTGCGGCATATTCTCTCATAAACTCGTCTTCGCTCTCGAGTCTTTGGCAGACCTCATCGGTATCAAGACGGAGGTTGCAAAGGTCAATTTCAATCTTTCCTTCGGATTCGTTTATGATTGCGTAGGTGTGGGCAACGAGCGTTGCATCAAGCTGAATTTGATTTTTCGGAAGGGTATAGCTTACACTCTGCTCGCTGTCAATTGTCTTGTTTTCATTGCTGTTGAATATGTAAATATAATCGTTTATATCAAACAGTACACCGTTGCCTATGTAGGTTTCGGCATAATATTTGTTGAAGAATTTTGTCTTGATGGGATTGATGAAAAGAAGATTGAATAAATAGCTGAAGTCGTTGAGTACTTTCGCTTCGGGCAAAACTTCTTTTGCGTCCGAATAAATCGGCAGAATAGGAATGATATAATATCTTCCCGTTGAAGGTACCCAGGTTTTGGTGCAATCAAAATAGGGGGTAACATCCAGTTTTTCCTGAATGAAGCTGAAAACATCGCAGTAAAGTCCCTGCAGAAGATGTGCATCATTGCCGCTCAGAGCGTAGCTTCGGGTGTATGACATCTGATATGCAACCTTGATGTTTGATTTGACCTCTTCCTTGCTCGGCACCGCGCCGTTAAGAATTATCTGATAAATCGGATAGAGCACATCGTAGAAGGTGGGAGTCAGGATAACTTCGCCGTCGATGAAATGATAAAGTCCGCCGCGGCTGAAAGTGCCTTCGATGGCGTAGACCGTTGCGCCGCCGACAAGGTCAGCAATCATATCGATGCCGTAAAGGGCAGGGGGATATTTTGCGGTATAAACATCGTCGGGCTCGTTGGGTGCAACGCCGATATCATCGTATTCAAGGAATCCTTCCTCATACCAAAGGAAGTTTTCAAGATTTACACCCCAGTTTCCGCAAACGCCGTCCAGCCAACAACCGAGAATGTTTGACTGGCTTGCAAAATGTCTTCCGTGACCGTTATGCTTATCCATAATGATAACATTTTCGCTGTTGCTTTTAAGCAGGTCATAAAGTTCTCTGTCGGCGAGAATCTGATTGATATAGTTGGCTTTTTTATAGTAAATATATTCCATATCCTGCCAGATGAAAAGACCGCCGTTTTCAGCGCAGGCTCTGATGCAGGATTTGAGTCTTGCAAGGATGTTTTTGTTAACGCCGTTATCTTCGGTCACCTCGTCATAAGCGAGTTTTTCGTTTGTGACGCCGTTTGTTGAAAGCTCAACCTGAACAAAACCGATGAGTGAGGGATGCTCCTTGAATACCGCAGAAAGCTCCTCCTGTGTGAATGGATCGCGCGTTTTGTTTGTGCAGAAGCATTCGGATTGGCAGACAATCGGAACATTTGCCGCGTCGGTGATTGTCAGGAGCTCGTCCCAGAATTCAAGCTGACGGGCAGGAGTCATATCGGTTGTGCCCTCGTCAATGTAAATGACCGCAAAATTGCGGATATCCTCGGGGAGGGCATTATAGGTTTTGATGGCGTATTCGGCAAAAGCTTCGCCTGTCTGCGGACCGCCCCATATCGGACAGTTTCTTATCATAAAGAGCGGATTTTCCTCGTCAACATACATACGAAGACCGTCAACCTGCTTGCGGGTGCGGATTTCGGTTGTTTCGACGGACTTCGGAGGAATCAGCACAAGGTCGGATTCGGTTGCAGATGTGTTTTGTGCATTGACCTCAAAAGGTAACATAAAAAGCATTGATAAAATCAGAATCAGGCTTATGAATTTTTTCATTTTATCATCTCCGATTGAAGGATATGATGTGATTGTAGCATAATAAAACAGAAAATTCAAACGGTATAATGTTTCTTTTTGATTTTCGGATGCAATTGTTCCAAAAAAAAAGAAAGCACCGCTTTCGCGATGCTTTTTCTTGGTTGCTTCGATAAGCATTGCTGCTAAAACAATTTCCAACCCGAAACGTCACATTTTTCTTTCGGGTCATAGTGTCTCGCTACGACAACGCTTCCGTCTTTTTTTATTCCTACCACATGAAAAGTTTCTGCAGAAATCGCAATAATATCGGTCCAAGATTTTACTGCATTCAAAAAAGGTGCATATGAATGTCCGGAACAATCATATCCTCCTGCGGTAACAACTGTTCCGTCTTTTTTTAGACCTATTGTGAAAGTGTCGCCTGCAGCTACAGAAACAATGTCATTCCAATCAGATACTTTACGCTGTGAAAAAGTATTTGAACCAACAACAACAACTGTTCCGTCCCTTTTTAATCCTACTGTGTGATGTTCTCCGGTCGCGATTGCTGTTGTATCTTCCCAAGAAGAAACATCGCATTGTCCACAATTAAAAAAATCAGAATATCTTCCGAATCCGTTCATACCGACCGCGACGACTGTACCGTCTTTTTTAAGACCTACTATATGGGAGCCGCCGGCTGAAACTGCAATTATATCGTTCCACAGTGAAATACCGTCACCTACAAGGCTTGGGGCAGATGTTTTAACGGTTCCATCTTCCATGAGAAGGACACAATAGTCATATCCCTTGGAGATTCCAACCACGCGCCCGCCGTTAAATGTATCGGTATAACCGGCAGACACAACGCTGCCATCCCTTTTTAACCCCAAAGTGCCATAACCTGAAGCGGATATAGCCACTATGTCTGTCCATGTATCAGAGTTGCCGCTTGAAGATACCGTTATACAACGATTAGTGGAAATAACGGTTCCATCCTTTTTTAAGGCTACTACATGTGCTCTCCCTGCCGAAACTGCAACTATTTCCTGCTGTGTCGGAATGTGCATCTGTCCGTCTTCGCGTATAAATATATTTCCATACTGCATTGTATTTCCTCCAAGTTTCAATTATTAAAAATAATAAACTTTACTAAGATGTTCTGTATTTTATATTTGTATACATAAAAAGTTATATGTTAATTTCCGGTGATTCTGCATACAAAGGCTCCATTAAAAAGAAAATATCAAGTAGAGATTAATTATATTATACAATAAAATTACATATTTTCAATACCGATGAAATAAATCTTTATAGATTTCCATTTGAATTTCTTTTGAGAGAGTGACAGCATATCATCCGGGATATATCGGAGCAAATCCTTATGATGCATAGGTTTTTAGAAATGAAAAAACACGATAATTGCAATATTAATGGCATCATAACTATCGTGTTATTTAGCCTGCCCGAAGGGAAATGTGATTGGATTTACAATGTGCTCGACTTTTGGCAATCGCTTCCGGATTTTTATCGCTCTGCTGCTCACCGAGCTAAAAACAGTCCAACGGACTGTTTTCTTAACGCTCGTTCGAATCCCTTCGGATGCAATTGTTTCAAAAAAGAAAGCATCGCTTTCGCGATGCTTTTATTTTTGGGACGATTGTTAATAACGGATTTAAAAACATCTTCAGCAATCGTTCAACTTTTTAATGTCGGATTTTGATAATTCAACATATCGATTGTTTTGAAACAAAGTGTCTGTTGTTGATTCGAGTTCCGAAAGCAATTTTTTTAAATCTACATCAATTTGAAGGTGTTCGTTTTCTGACATTTCATTTCTGGCTACGCAGATAAATTCACCTTTCTCCCAGTCAATGTCAAAAGCCGTAACCACAGATGTTGAATCGGAAACATCCAAAAATGTATCAATTTTATCCTTAAAAGATTCATATAAGAATTCAAAAATAGCTTCCTTGCCGATTTTTATAACACGATATTTGTCATCAGGTATGGTTTTCTTTTTCATATTATCACCTTTAGATTTTTAAGCGATACTTTGAACTATTTATTATTTTCTTTTGCTGTATTCAAAGTTGAAACAAGGATTCTTTTTATTTCAAGACAATCGTTGAGCAACGATTCTCCTTCTTGCTCTGTTATGTATTCCGATAAAACCAAAAGTCTGAGCCAGTATTCGGTTTCTGCTGTTTCTTTTAATGATATCTGTAATTTAGCGATAAAATCAGCTTTTGAAACACCATAGACAGCTTCATTAGCATTTGCACCGATGCTTGTCCCTGAACGTATGATTTGCTTTGAAATAATTGTTTCCTTTCTCTCTTTGGTAAGATACTTATGGAGTTTCACAATACGCACAGCGAATTTTAAGGATTTGTCAAGTACGATACTATTAGCAGACATATCATTTTCTCCTTTGTTGAGATAATAGATAAGAGATAATAAAGAATAGATAATAATACAAACAGCGCCCGAAAAATTCGTTAACTATTATCTATTATTTATTCAATATTATCTCTTATCTTAGCCTCTGTCAAGAGGCGCTGTTTGGGACGATTGTTAATAACGGATTTAATTTAAAATTTCTTGTTCTGTAAATCCATCTCTTTCTAATTCATCCATAACAGGAATCCTGTCCGGATCAGCATAATAATCAAAAATAAATTTGCTGTCAAAACAGTTGTAGAAGGCTTGCTTGTCAGATTTTTTCTTGAATAGCTTTTTAAATACAGTATCAGATAACTTTTCGCCTATCCAGGATAAAAAAACCAAAAACAGATAAGAACCGCAAGAATACAAAATTGTATTTATAACACCGATATGTTTAAACAAGAAAATACCTAAAACAATTAAAGCCAACAATATACCCATAAAGTTTTCTATAGGACTGACAAGCCATAAATAAGTCTTTTGCTTTTTGTTATAAATCCTTTTTATGCTTTCTTCATCATAAACACAATGACATTCAGTATAGTTTATATCTTCATCTGAGTTCAAAAACAAGCGTTCAAAATATACATCTGCACTAATTCGTATTTTCTCTCTTGCAATGTTGAACGTAACGTTTTCTTTCAAATTGTACAAACTGTATTTTGTTTTAATTTCTAAAACATATTTCCCTTTTTGAATATGACTTTCTTCATCAACTTGAACATTGATAACAGTTTCTTCTTTTTGTTCGCAGAATAAACTTATTTTATTATGCGGCTCAATTTTTTTCGATTGTTGTGAATCTATACAGATAATAACCGTTTTATCTGATGAATTCAGAAAATCAATCTTCATCTATTATTGCTCCTTTACAGCGTTATCGACATCTTATAAGCACCTTACAATAACTATTTCTATCAATAAGAACTGCAATCCTGATATTGAAGAAGAAAGAATATTGAATAAAGAATAATACAAACAGCGCCAAAACACATATTTTTATTATTTCATATTTATTCTCTATTCTTTCTTCTTTTAGCCTCTGAAAGAGGCGCTGTTTGGGACGATTGTTAATAACGGATTCAATATCTTTACTTTTTTGAATTCAAATATGCCTGAAGTATTTCTTCTTTCTCTTCTTCGTCAAGTTCATAATCTTCGCTTATTACATTACATATCCAAGCGAAATAATCTGTAATGGCTTCGATAAACGAAATCAGAATTTCATCCATTGTGCTATATTCTGTTCTTACCGGTAATCTGATTTCGGGAATATCTGCTTTCTCTTGAAACATTGGATAAGACAAAAAATCTGACCAATAAAACAAGTATCCTGCTCTTTTTCCATCTCTTTTAATCAGATAATGCTTGTATTCGAAATCAACCCAAAGTGTAACCGGTATATTGAAGTTCTCTTCAACCCAATTCACAAAATTTCGCAATTCCTTCTGAGTTTCAGCAGGGATTTTACTGTCAAATCCAATGTCAAAACCGGGCAAAATATCATCAGATGTTTGAATTTGAATGTTTTTGGCTTTTTGCCATAAACTGTTTTCTTTCATTATTCTCACCTTATTAAAAGAATAAAGAAGAAAGAATATTGAATAAAGAATAATACAAACAGCGCCGCCGCACATATTTTATTATTTCATATTTATTCTCTATTCTTTCTTCTTTTAGCCTCTGAAAGAGGCGCTGTTTGGCCCGCCCGAAGGGATTTGAACCCCCGTTCTTCAGAATCGGAATCTGCTGCGTTATCCAACTGCGCCACGGGCGGAAATATTATCTTTACCAATGAAATATACAATGTTTGATGTGAAAAGTCAAGGGAATCAGGTCGGATTGTTCACTTCATACAATGAATTATCCGCTTCATTCTTGCTCTTTTTGTTTGATTGTGATATTATAATAATACCTTAATTCTGTGAGGTGTATTTTATGAAAAACAAATCTTCAATTGTATTTACCGGTGATATCGGTTTTGACAGATATATGTACGGAAAATGGAATGATGAACAGCTTATTTCCGATGAAATTCTCGCGTTTCTTCATTCTGCAGACCATGTTGTTGCGAATGTTGAAGGTCCTGTTGCTCCTGTTGAGCAGAACACAACAAAAGACGGAGTTCAGCAGCTTCTTCATACCATCGACCCCGAGGCGGTGAAGGTGCTTCGCAAGATGAATGCCGATGTTTGGAATATCTGCAACAATCATATTATGGATGCAGGGGAGTACGGTATAAAAACAACTCTTGAAATTGCCGCCGAAAACGGCGTTGCAACAATCGGCGCAGGTATGGACATTTCAGAGGCAAGAAAGCCGCTTATTCTCGACGAAGCAGGCGGAATCGGAATGTTTGGCGTCGGTTATCAGCGTGCGTGCAGAAAGGCTGACGAAAACAAGGCAGGCTGTTACAGTTGGAGCGACCTTGAAGCAATTCAGGAAACCATCAACGAAATCAAGAAAACCTGCCGTTGGTGTGTGGTTGTTGCTCACGCAGGTGAGGAATTTACTCCGCTTCCGTCACCTTATACAAGAGAGCGTTATCACAAATTCCTTGAAATGGGCGCGGATATCGTTGTTTCTCATCATCCTCACGTGCCGATGAATTATGAAACCGTCGGCGATAAAATAATCTTCTATTCGCTCGGTAATTTTATTTTTGATACCGATTATCAGCGTTCTCAGTTCAACACAGAGCTCGGTCTGCTCGTGAAGCTCAATTTTACCGAAACTGAATTTTCGTGGGAACCTATGGGCCTTGAAATTCTCAGAGGTGAAGAACATATTGTCAAGGCTGAATTGCCGAGAATTTTTGTTGATGTGCAGGAAGAGGAATATAATCTTCTTGCTCCCCTTTCTGCAAAAATGCTCATTGCGGCAACAAAAAGACAGATGACATACCTGAATCCCGCAAGATTCAAGAATGCCAC
>JAZRBF010000040.1:0-99940 GCA_045634985.1 Acutalibacteraceae bacterium
AATCCCGAATGTGTACGTGAGCAGGTTATCGACCTTCTCAACACCTGCGGTCCTTCAACAGGTCTTTTCCACGAATATGAATATAAACTCGGCAAGAAGATTGCAGAGCTTATCCCCAGCGTTGATATGTTCCGTATGCTCGGTTCAGGCACAGAAGCTTGTATGACAGCTATCCGTGTTGCCCGCCTTGCAACAGGCAAGAAGAAGATTCTTAAAATGGGCGGCGCATACCACGGCTGGTCAGATCAGCTTGGCTACGGTATCCGTGTTCCCGGTTCAAAGTTCACTCAGGCAACAGGTGTTCCCCTGTTCTGCTTCAAGGATACAGAAGAATTCTTCCCCGGCGACCTCAATGACCTTGAAAGAAAGCTCAAGGCTAACAGACTCAAGGGCGGTACAGCAGCAGTTATGCTCGAGCCCGTTGGTCCCGAAAGCGGTACAAGACCCGTTGATAAGAACTTCTGCAAGGGCGTTGAAACTCTTTGCCGCAAGTACGGCGCACTCCTCATCTTCGACGAAGTTGTTACAGCTTTCCGCGTAAGCATGAACGGTGCTCAGGGTTACTTCGGCGTTTCACCTGACCTCACCATCTTCGGTAAGGTTATGGCAGGCGGTTATCCCGGTGCAGGCGGTCTCGGCGGTAAGAGAGAATATATGAAGTACCTCGGCGCAGGTCTTGATGACACAGGCAAGAAGGTTAAGAAGGCATTCTGCGGCGGTACAATGAGCGCTAACCCCCTCAGCTGCGTTGCAGGTTACACAATGCTTGAAGAAATGGAAAAAGCTGATGCTTGCTACAAGGCAGCTCAGATGGGTGACAGAATCACAGCAGGTCTTCAGGAAATCATCAAGAGAAGAAACCTTCCCTTCGTTGCATTCAACCAGGGCTCAATCTGCCACCTCGAAACAGTTGGTACTCTTAACTTCTCCATCAACTGGAAGAAGCCTTGGGAGATTCCCGGCGTGCTGAGCGCAACTTCAGCTCGTAAGAAGGAAATGACTCATATGGGTGCTGCTTATATGGCAGAAGGTCTTGTAACTCTTGCAGGCAGCCGTCTTTACACAAGCGCTGCTTACACACCCGAAATGATTGACGAAGCTCTTGCCGCATTTGACAGAGTATTCGAAAACATCGTTTGCCTCGAGAAATAATTAATCAAAAGATAAGGGAGGCGGATTTCCGCTTCCCGATTCTCCGAAAGGAAAATAAAAAATGGATGTTTTAACCGCTAAAAAACTTGTTATCGCAGCAGGCGAAAGACTTGTTGAAACAGGCCTTATCGCAAGAACCTGGGGTAATGTAAGCTGCCGAGTTGATGAGAAGACATTTGTTATCACTCCCAGCGGCAAGTCATATATCGGTCTTACTCCCGATGATATCGTTGAGGTTGCAGTTGAAACCCTCGAATGGGGCGGAAGCGTTAAGCCCTCATCAGAAAAAGGCATCCACGCTGAAGTTTATAAGGCTTATCCCGAAGCAGGCTTTGTAATCCATACTCATCAGAAGGTTGCATCAGTTATCAGCACCCTTTCAGACGGTATTGATAAGATTACAGGCGAAGCCGAAAAACTCATCGGCAGCAAGGTGCTTATCGGTTCCTACGGTCTGCCCGGTACAAAGAAGCTCAGAAAGGGCGTTACAAACGCTCTCCATATGTCACCCTCAAAGGCTGTTATTATGGCTCACCACGGTGCTCTTTGTTTCGGCAAAGACAGCGACGAGGCTTTTGATGTTGCCAATATGCTCGAAAATGTTTGCACAGATTATATCCTTGAAAATGCAAAGAATAAGCTTGGCATAAAAGCAGACACATTGGAAGAGTTCTGTACAAAAATGGCAGATATGCTCACCAGAAGCAAAAAAACAGTTGAAATTAATAAATCGCTGGTATATAATAGTACCTACGACAGAGAGAATGGCAAAATCATCTTCACAAATGAGGCTGATGGTTCAGAAATCGTAATGGATATCTTTACCTGCCATTGCACAGGAGCTATCGGCAATTCTGCCCTTGCTCATCGTAACATTTATCTCTCAAACAAAAAATTCAACCATATTATTCATAACACATCAGACGAGGTTGTTGCAGTTTCAAGACTCCATAAGCCTATGAAGCCTCTTCTTGATGACTTTGCTCAGATTTGCGGCACTAAAGTCAAGTGCGCAACTGCAGAAAACTGCGGTAAGAAAATCAAAGGCAAGAATGCAGTCCTTCTCAAGGACGAGGGCGCACTTTGCTGTGGCTCCGTTGAAGGTGATGCACAGGCCGTTGATATGATTATGAGCAAAAGTGCCCTTGCCTTGCTTGGCTCAAAGGTATTCGGCAAAGCAAAGCCGATTAACCCCGTTGAGGCAAAGCTTATGAGAGTTGTTTATCTCCTTAAGTATTCCAAGAAGGCAAATCAATAATTTAAAACACTACCATCTTTTGTCCCCCCCGTTTTATACGAGAAAAATCCGAGGAAGAGAACGCACTCTTTCCTCGGCTTTTTCTTTTTTTGGACAATAAAGTCAGATTGTATGACTATTAATTATCAAAAAAATTAATCAAAGGTTGACAGAATAGAAATATAGTGTTAAAATTAACATATGCATAGAGAAAAAATATGCACAATTTCTTTGAAAGGATGACAAAAAAATGGATTTCACAGCTATTCTTAACACTGTTGTTGAAGCAGTTAAGGGCGTTGATTGGGAGAAGGTTATCGCAACCGTAAAGGATATCGTTGAGAAGATTATCCCCATCATCACAGATAAGGTTGTTCCCGTAATCGTTGATCTCGTTGGTAAGATCGCATAATCGGAAACCGATTTCTTAACTAAAAAGGAAAACCCCGTCTTCGGACGGGGTTTTTTGTTTATCTGAAATCAAATTTATTCCAGGGGAATTTATCCGTATCGGGCGCGGCAACAAAGCAAAGAGGCTCTTTCGTTTTCGGGTGAGCGAACTCAAGCTTATAGGCAAAGAGCGCGAGTTTTCCGCTGCCTCCGCCGTATTTACCGTCGCCGTAAAGCGGCATTTTTCTTGATGCAAACTGAACTCTTATCTGATGAGTCCTGCCTGTATGAAGCAGAATATCAAGCATTGCCAAGCCGTCGCAGAAACCGACGCTCTTATATTCGAGCGAAGCCTCCTTAACGCCTTTTCTGCTTCTTTTGACCGTATAGGTCTTATTTTTTTGTCTGTCGTGAAAAAGCAAATCCTTGAGAAGGCCCGATTCTTCGTCGGGTTTCCCGTTGATGACGGCATAATAATGCTTTTTCATCTCGTTATTTGCAATCTGAGCAGAGAGCTTTGCCGCGGAATCGGAGTTTTTGGCAAAGACCATCACGCCGCCTGTTTCTCTGTCAAGCCGATGAACGGGGTATGCCTTTGCGCGGATGTTATTCGATGCAAAATATTCATCAAGCACCGCAACGAGGTCATTCTGACCGCCCTGACTCTGAAGCCCTGCAGGTTTTATGCAAACGATAACAGATTCGTCCTCAAAAATTATCTTCGGAATCATGAAAGCTCACTGTAGCGCTTGGCGCTCTTTCTTAAAGCAAGGCGGATGCCGTCAGCGATGAGCCAGAGCTGGCTGCCGAATTTGACGGGGTCTTCGCGCATACCTGTTCTGAACCACTCGGAAATAACGCCGATAGCCGCATATTCATAAAATGATGCGATGAACTCGATATCTTCATCGGGAACAACAAGACCCTTCGCAAAATTGCTGACGATGTCAATCATAATGTGTTTGCAGGCCTTATACATATAATTCTCGAGATATTCATAGCTTCGTGAGGAGCAGATGTTGTTGATAAGCTTCTTGTTTTCGTATGCAACATTAGCAACCTTGATGAGGCCGTTGACATACGAGCCTGTTTTTTCGTGCTCTTCAAGGATTAAATTAAGCTCTTTTTTGAAGATTTCTTCAAGCAGGTCATAGATATCGCTGTAATAATAATAGAAGGTGTTTCTGTTGATTCCGCAAGCATCAACGATATCCTTGATTGTGATTCTGTCGAACGGTTTTGAGCTGAGCAGCTCGACGAATGTTGATGAAATAAGACTTTTTGTGTCCTTTTGCACTAGACTCATTCCTTTCGTTTTTGTATCTTTTGTCCCATAAATAATGCGTAAATGTTACACATTCCTTAAGATTATAACACCAAATCACCGCTTTTTCAAGGCAAGAGCGATTTTTTGAGAGTTTTATACAATCGAAGGCATTGATAATTGGCAAATGTAAACAATTAATTTTGAGCAAAAAAATATCCCGGATTGTTGAAATCCGGGAAAAATCAGGTGAATTTTTTGATTTTAACGATTATGCGTCCTCTCTTGGAAACGCAGGAGCAATCATCAATAATTATCCTGCCTTTTCTGCGGAAAACGATTTTATCGCCCGCAGATATTTTTTTATCCGCCTTTATGCATTCGGAATCGTTGACGAAAACAACTCCGCTTTCAATTGCCGAAACCGCATCGGAGCGCGAAACCCTGAATGCATTTTTGACGATACTGTCCAGTCGAAGCGAAGAAACGGTGAAACTGTCATCTTCGGCAACGGATTTGTTGGAATCGGAGCAATCGCAGGGGGAAATAATTTTTGTTTTCAGCGTACCTCTGCCTGCCTTACAAAGATTTTCGGTAATGTATTCTGCCATATGAGATAATACGGCGATTCTGCAACCGCTTTCGTTCACAACGATATCGCCCGTAACCTCTCTGCGGATGCCGAGTGACATCAGCGCGCCGAGATAGTCGCGGTGACTCAGCGGAGCGGAGAATTTATCCTTCTCAACCTCGATAATCGCGAGAGGATTGTCATCGGGATTTTCTTTGAAATAAAGGCTCAGCGATTCGTAATCATCCGCCTCAATATAATAGGGGAGCATAACCGCGGCTGTTCTTTCGGCGTCTTCAAAAACGCCGTAGAAAACCGTTTTTGCTTCTGATTTTGCAACAAGATGCGATGCAATTACCGAGCGCTCGCGCATATCAAGAAACGGAGTGCAGGTAATCATTGAATTTTCGGAGCATTGGTTTGCCTTGTCGGTATACCGAGCAATAAGAATCTTATCTTCAGGAGTCATTTTATTTTACTTCTTCCGTCAGAGAGAGCGATGCTTTGGGTTTGTTTAATCCCGTAATAATATTTGCTCCGATTTTAACGCGGATTTTGGGAAGACGCTTTTTCTTTTCGGGGGAGAATTTTTTGTCATCAACCGAAATATAACCGTAACCGAAATGCGATTTGAGAGCAGAAGAAAGCTCCTTATTAACGGTGAAGTTCTTGGTTGCAAGGGGTTTTGACCATTTCTCCGTCATTGAATCAAAGTTATCGGCATCAAAATCTGCAGGGTCGGGAGCGCCTGTGTAAAGACAGGCTGTGCCGACAGGACCTTTGTAATCGCCGAAAAACCACGATGCACCGCAATCGCAAAGAGCGGTCAGCGAATAATCGGCATTTTCTTCGGTGCGAAGCTTGCAGATAACAACGGGAATGTTTCTCTCTTTTATTTTGTTGATGCCGTTTACGAGTGCATCGGTTTCAAAGGTTGTGTGGAAATGCGAATAAAGTCCGTATGCAATATTTTCGAGAGGTTTATCGAAAACGGGCAATTCTTGCACAGAGTGGGGAGATTGCATAATAAGGATTCGCTCTGCATCAACGGTGCGGATTGCCTTATAAAGACGCAGATAGAATTTGTTAAGGGTATCTGCTTTTTCCTGCCAGTCAGCAACCTTGTTGAGCGGTCTGTTTAGCAGGTCAAAGGCGGCGATTGCAGGCTCATCCTTATAGTGCGATGCGAGTTGAGTCCAGAGTCTGATAACCGCATTTCTTGCATCAAAAGCAGTTTTTGAGGAGTCAAAAAGAATACTTTTGCCGTTTGAAGGGCAGGCGGAATCATTATTCTGATAACCGGGCGCACTGTGAAGGTCAAGGATAACATACATCCCTGCCTTGCGGCACGATTCAATAACTCCGTCAAGGTAATCGAAATCAATATCGCCCTTGCAGGATTCTTTTTTGAAGAGATTTCTGTATCTCAGAGGGATGCGCACACAGTTTGCTCCGAGCTTTTTCATCGCCTTTATATCCGAAGCGGTAATGAAATTTTCATTATAGGTCTGAATGAGTCTGCGTGCACCATATCGTCCGAAACGCTCTTCAAAAACATCGAATATATCGTAGTTTGTTGCAGGCAAATCCATACCGTCTTTTTTGAAAAAGAACAGCTCATCATTGAAATTAACACCGCGAAGGCAAATCATCGCGCCGTCAGCGGTATAAAAACCGCCGTTTTCGGTGTGCAGACGGTCATTTTCCGTTAAGGGTTTCGGTATCATATTGCGTATAAAGCCGTAGGCAACGGGGATTGTTGCCGCAACTGCGCCTGCAGTTACACCTGCGGTCATAAATTTTGTACCGGTATTCAAATCAAACCCCTCCTTGATTGGGATTTTAAACTTTAATCGTATCTTTTTGCCGAAATGAAGCAGACTGTGTTTTCTGCGCCCGAAATCGTTATTCCGTCAGCCTCGCTGTGGACAACGAAATTACTTGCGCGTGAATAAAGCGGATAGCAGGCGGCATTCTGCAGGATATAATTCTCTGCGCTGAAGCATCCTGTGATGAGTTTATCATAGGTTTCGGCGGTCATAAGCTCTTTGACTGCATTTTCATAGCCGAGAGAGCGGAATCTGAAAACGCCTCCGTCTGCAAATGAAGCGAGAAAATCCGCGGTATTTTCGTATTCGGATTCGATACCCGAAAGAGCAATCTGATATTCGCCCGAAGCAACCGCTTTTTCTATTTCCTCGGGTGTCCTGTTTTCAACGGTAACACCGATGCTGATGCCGAGTGTTTTCTGCCATATCTGAAGCTGCTGTCTGACAGAGGAATCAAGCCATTCGGGGCAAAGCACCGTCAGTTTAACGGTTGTTTTTTCAAGCTGGGCAAGTCCCTCTTTCCAGAGCCTTGCCGATTCCGTAAGGTCAGGCTCGATGCAGGTAGTTTGTGCGCCTACCTTGTCGCGGTATGAGTCCGCGCCGACAACACAGCTTTTGGGTACAAATCCCTTCTGAAGCTTTGCGTTTTCGGTTTCTTTAAAGAGAGTGCGGTCTATCGATTTGCATAACGCGAGTCTGATTGAAGTGTTGCTCAGAATCTCATCTGAGCAGTTAAAGATAAATCCGAAAACAGAGTTGGGGCTTTCCTTGACGGATATGCAGTTTTCGGGAATGGGATAGTCGGGAGGCAGAAGCGCCGCCGTTGCGGTGCCGCCCGAAAGTTTTTCGGAAACCGAAGTCTTGTCGCCGTCAAACGAGAAAACAACGGATGCAGGCATTACCGCCTGCTCGCCTGCGTAATAATCGTTTCGCTTGGCGGTCAATGAGGTTTCGGAGTCCCAGGAGCTGATATAAAACGGGCCGTTGCAAAGAATATGGCGGTTGCTCAGTCCGTATCTGCCATTCATCGTGTTGAAGAAATCCTCGTTGCAGGGCATAAACACGCTTTCGGTGAGTCTTTCAAGGAAATCATCGCATTTTTCGGTCAGTTTTATAATCAGAGTATAATCATCGGGTGCGGTTGCGCCGAGAAGATTTGCGCTGTAACTGCCGCTGTAAATTTCGGGAGCATTTTCAATAACAAAAAGGCGGTGTGCACTCGGAGAATTCGTTTCGGGCATAACCGCTCTGCGGAATGCGAAAACAAAATCGTGAGCAGTTACCTTTTCGCTTGAAAACTTCTTATAGAAATCTGCTCCGAATTCGCTTTTCAACGCGGTGGGACAAAACCACTCCGTACCTTCCTTGAGGCGGAAGGTGTAGGTCTTGCCGTCGGGAGAAATCTCCCATTCCGAAGCGATTCCGGGGATTATATTGCCCTGCGCGTCAAGTCTGACAAGTCCCTCAAAGGTGTTGTTGATGATTATCGTTGCATTGATGTCGTTGACGAATTGAGGGTCAAGCGTTGACGGAGAAGCACTCAAAGGATAGGTGATGGATTTACCGCTTCCTTTGGGTGTGCACGCGGTACACATAAACAGAAGAATAACCGCTGTGAGAGCTGAAATCAGGCGTTTCATTGGTTTTCCTCCATCCATTTTGCAAGCTGGTCAGCAAGGGGATTACTTGTTGTTTTTGTCTTTGATTGCTGCTGCATAAATCTTGCAACATCCCGTTTGCCTGCGCCTGCACTTTCTTTTCTTTTTTCAAAATCGGATAATTTTTCTCTGTATCCGCAGACACAGAAGAAGGCTTTTTTATCACCCTCGCCGCGCATTTCAAGTTTTTTATGGCATTCGGGGCAACGTGCGTTTGTGATAACGGAAATGCTTTTGCGGTAGCCGCATTCTCTGTCCTGACAGACGAGCATTTTGCCCTTTTTGCCGTTGACTTCGAGCAGATATTTGCCGCATTCGGGGCAAACCTCTCGGGTCAGATTATCGTGCTTATAAACGGCTTCGCTTGATTTGACCGCGCTGACAAGTGCGGTTGCGTAGCCGCGCATTTCAGCGATAAATTGCTTATCATTTGCGCTTCCCTTTGCGATAAGAGCGAGTCGCTGCTCCCATCGGGCGGTAAGCTCGGCGGATTTAAGGTCGGAGGGCACGATGTCAATAAGCTGTTTGCCCTTTGAAGTAGGATAAATTTCCTTACCTCTTCTTTCAATATAGAAGGAATCGAAGAGCTTTTCGATGATGTCGGCTCTTGTTGCAGGTGTACCAAGACCGCCTGCCGTTTTGAGAGCATCACGAAGAGAGCCGTCATCGACCTGACCTGTCGGATTCTCCATTGCGGTCAGGAGTGTTGCTTCGGTATATCTTGCAGGGGGAGTTGTTTTTCCTGCGCAGATGCGAACTTCTTTCGGGAAAACGGGCGCTCCCTGCGAAAGCGAAGGAAGGCTCTGCGAGCGGATATCATCGTTTTCATCCTCATCATCGGAGAGCGATGAATCATAAAGAGATTTCCAGCCTGCGGATTTGACAGACTGACCCTTTGTATAGAAATTATGCTTGCCGACGGTAATTTTAACCTGCACTTCATCATACTCAAACGGAGCACTCAAAACTGCAAGAAAACGCCTTACAACAAGGTCATAGATATGTCTTTCTTCGCGTGAAAGCTTGTTGAGGTCAACATATTGTTCGGTGGGGATGATTGCGTGATGGTCGGTGACCTTTGAATCGTTGACGATATATTTTGTATGAATCGGTTTTGTGCGAAGAATGGCGGTTGCCGCATCCTTATAAGGGCCGATGGCAATTGCCTTGAGCCTTTCAGTAAGAGTTGATGCAACATCCTTTGTGATATATCGTGAATCTGTTCTGGGGTAGGTGAGGAGTTTATGAGTTTCATAAAGACTCTGCATAATCGAGAGGGTTTGTTTTGCCGAATAACCGTATTTTTTGTTGGCATCTCTCTGAAGCTCCGTCAGGTCATAGGCGGCAGGAGGTGCTTTGAAGCGGTAGACCTTCCTGACCTCCGAAAGCACACCTCTTTTGCCTCTGACATCGTCGGCGATCTGCTGAGCCGCGGCGGCGTCAAAAAATCTTGCCTGATTATGTGCGTCTTTATAGAGGGCGGTGTATCCGCCGAAATCCGCCTTGACGGTGAAATAATCCTTGGGTCTGAAGCGGAGAATTTCTTCCTCTCGCTTAACAATCATTGCAAGGGTCGGAGTCTGCACTCTGCCTGCGGAAAGCTGAGCGTTGTGTTTGCAGGTGAGTGCGCGCGTCACATTCAGGCCGACAAGCCAGTCTGCCTCGGCGCGGCATTGAGCGCTTCTGTAGAGATTATCATACTGTGATGCAGGTTTGAGCGAAGCGAAACCCTCGCGGATTGCCTTATCTGTCTGGGATGAAATCCAGAGTCGGAGCATCGGCTTTTTGCAGTTTGCCTTCCTGATAATCCAGCGCGCAACAAGCTCACCCTCGCGGCCTGCATCGGTTGCGATAACTATTTTATCGATTTCGCTGCTGCCCAAAAGAGTGCTTACCGCCTTGAATTGCTTGGATGTCTGACCGATAACAACAAGCTTCATATTGCCCGGAAGCATCGGAAGGTCATCCATACGCCAGGTTTTATATTTTGCATCATAGGCTTCGGGGTCTGCAAGAGTTACAAGATGACCCAATGCCCAGGTGACGATGTATTTATCTCCGATTATGCATCCGTTGCCGTTTTTTTTGCATCCCAGAACGCGGGCAATATCCTTGGCAACAGACGGTTTTTCAGTTAAAACAAGAGTTTTGGACAAAACTTGTCACTCCGTTCTGTTGTTTTGATACTATTATATTCCAATTTATATGATATCAAAAGAGCAATAAAACAAAATTCTAATTTAGAAAAATAATAAATTTAATAAAATCAGTTTCTGATTTTTTCGGCAAAAAGCCTTTTGGTTATTTCTCCGATAACAAGCGGCATTGATGAGAGCGCAAAAACAACAGCCCATTGAATCCCGTTTAAGGGAACTGTGCCGAAAAACGGCGCGATATTCGGCAGACAGACAACTCCTGCCTGAAGCGCCGTGCAGGCCGCAACGGCAAGATTCATCATTTTATTCGAGAAAAATCCCTTTCCGATAACCGGTGCGGATGAGCGAGTGTTGATTGCGTGGGAAATTTCGCTGAAACTCAGGGTACAGAACGCCATTGTACCTCCGACTCCGCCGAAAACGAAGTTGCCGATTGCGTGTGCAAGAAGAGTCAGCACACCCACAAACGCGCCTTCAAGAGTGATATCCAGCCATAAACCGTCGGAGAAAAAGCCTTTTGAAGGGGGTATGGGTTTGCGGCGCATAATATCTGCTTCATTTTTTTCTGTGCCGAGGGCGATGGCAGGGAGGGAATCGGTGACAAGGTTGACCCAAAGAAGCTGAATCGGAAGAAGCTGCGCACCGAAGCCG
This sequence comes from Acutalibacteraceae bacterium, assembly GCA_045634985.1. Lineage (GTDB taxonomy): Bacteria > Bacillota > Clostridia > Oscillospirales > Acutalibacteraceae > CAG-177. The sequence continues at coordinate 10,909 of JAZRBF010000040.1, forward strand.
AGGACAGAAGCGGCAAAAACCGCAATGATTTCGCCGATATTTGTGCCGAGAAGAAAATGCACAGCCTTTTTGATGTTATCATAAATTCCTCTGCCTTGCTCGATTGCTTTTACAATCGTCGCGAAATTATCGTCAGTCAGTATCATATCTGCGGCGTTTTTTGCAACATCCGTGCCGCTTTTTCCCATCGCGCATCCGATATCCGCTGCCTTGAGCGCAGGTGCATCGTTGACTCCGTCACCCGTCATTGCAACAGTTTCACCACGCGCGCGGAAAGCCTTGACGATTCTGACTTTATGCTCGGGAGTCACTCTCGCGAAAACGCGGCAATTCTCAACCGCCTTCTGAAGCTCGAAATCGCTCAGCAAATCGAGCTGTGCGCCTGTCATTGCTTGGGTTGATTTGTCAGAAATTCCGATTGATTCGGCGATTGCGCAGGCGGTTGATATGTGGTCGCCCGTTATCATAACAGGTGTTATTCCTGCTTTTTTGCAAATGGAAACTGCCTTCGCAACCTCGGGTCTCGGAGGGTCGGTCATTCCTGCCATACCTACGAAAATGAGATTGTTTTCATCTGCATCGCTTCTGCTTGCGGCAGGGCGGTAAGCAACGGCAATGACTCTCAATGCCTGTTTTGCCATCAATTCGTTATGCTGAAGAATATCCTGTTTTTTGTTGGCGGTCAGCGGAATTTCACCGCCCGAGGAAAGATATTTCACGCATCGGGGAAGCACAACATCAGGCGCACCTTTGACAAGAAGCAAATCCTTGCCTTCAACGGTGCAGATAACCGACATCCGTTTTCTTTCGCCTGAAAACGGCGTTTCGCAGTGCCGCGGAAAAGCGGTAGGGTCAGGTCTGATTCCCGAAGAAAACGCGGCAGAAAGAAGTGCGGTTTCGGTAGGGTCGCCGATAAATTCGGTAATTTTTCCCCGTTTGCTTTCTTTTGCATTGTTGCAAAGCGCGGCGTAAAGAAGGAGCTTTTGTCCTGCAGTGGAGTCGGGCTTTATTTCTCCTGAAGGCGAATAAAGTTTAGTGACCGTCATTTTATTCTGCGTGAGTGTACCCGTTTTGTCAGAGCAGATAACGGTTGCCGCGCCGAGAGTTTCAACCGCAGGCAGAAAACGGATGATTGCGTTGCTTTTTGCCATTCGTTGCACACCCATTGAAAGCACAACCGTCACAACGGCAGGCAGACCTTCGGGAATTGCGGCAACGGCAAGGCTGACGGCAAGCATAAATGACGGAAGAATGCCGCTTTTTCTGATGATTCCGAGGGCAAAAACTACGGCGCAGATAGCAACCGCACCGATTCCGAGAGCTTTACCGACCTTTGAGAGTCTTTGCTGAAGGGGAGTGAGCGGCGCTTCTTCGTCATCGAGCAGATTTGCGATTTTGCCGACTTTTGTATTCATTCCCGTTTCGGTAACAATTGCAGTGCAGTTACCTGCCATAACCGTTGTTGAGGAATAAATCATATTCTTTCTGTCCGCCATTGCGCAGTCTGTCGCAAGAAGAGCGGATGCATCCTTTGCGCTCGGCACGGATTCGCCCGTCAATGCGCTTTCCTGCACTCGGAGTCCGTTTTCGCTTATGAGTCTGCAATCGGCAGGCACCATATCGCCGCTTTTAAGGCATACGATATCTCCGACGGTCACGAGAGAGGCGGGTATTCTTTTGGTCTTGCCGCCGCGAATAACACAGGCAGTCGGCGCGGATAATTTCTGCAACGCTTCGATTGCCTTTTCTGCTTTTTGCTCCTGAATAACGCCGATGATTGCGTTTGCGATAACGATAACAAGGATAACAATCGGCTCAACAAAATCACCCTTCCCCTCAAGAAAACCTGTTGCAAACGAGATGATGCACGCGATGAAAAGAATAATTACGCAGAAATCCTTGAATTGAGCAAAAAATCGCTTTATAAACGAGGCTTTTCTGCGGCTTTGCAGGGAATTACTTCCGAATTTTTCGAGTCTTTTTTTCGCTTCGCTTTCGGAAAGACCTTTTTCGGGATTTGTTTTTAATTTTTCGGCGGTTTCGACGGCTGAAATCGAATGCCAATCCATAGCCCACACTCCTTGAAATTCAGATTTATATCAAATCTTATTCAAAGGAGGATAAAAAAATCACCCGACAGAGCGACTGTCGGGCGGAGATTGTTTTTATTCAGCTGTCTTGATTTTGTCCAGACAGGTTTTGCAGATGAATTTTCCTTCAAACTCGGTCAATTCGGTTTCAGCCTTGCAGAAAATGCAATCGCTTTCGGATTTCTTGAGGATAATCTGCTTTCCGTCGGAAAACAACTCAACCTTGCATCCCTCTTCAAGCATACCGAGCTCTTTTCTGAGCTGCTTCGGAATAACGATTCTGCCTACGCTGTCAATTTCTCTTATAAACCCTGTAAACATACAAAAAACCCCCTTAATAATTGCTGAAACTATATCATAAAAAAAGCGGTTTGTCAACAAAACTGAAGCAAAATTGGCAAAGTTTTACAATTTTTTTGCAATTGTCGTATAATAAAAACTCCCCACTCGAGGTGAGGAGTTGATTTATTACTTATTGAGATCGATTTTGCCGTAAAGTGATGCGCCTGCGGAGTCTGAGCGGGGAGGTCTTGAGGGTGCGGAGGTTTCGCTCTTATTATAAGAGGGCTTTCCGCCTCTGTAACCGCCTCTGTTGCCGCCCTTGTTGTAGCCGCCGCGTCCGCCTTTGTTATAGCCGCCGCTGTGAGTGGGCTTAACGCCTTCTTCGAGGGTGATAACAACCTTGCGGTCGCTGTCGCTTCCTACGGAGTGAGAAGTAACGCCTTCGATATCCTGAACGGTTGTATGGATAATGCGGCGCTCATAGGGATTCATGGGCTCAAGAACAACATTTCTGCCGTACTTTCTTACCTTTGCGGCGTTTTTGCGGGCAAGTGAACGGAGAGTATTTTCTCTCTTTTCACGATAGTTACCTACATTGATTGAAACTCTCTTGTAATCTTCAGAGCCTCTGTTGATTACAAGGCGTGTGAGATACTGAATAGCATCGAGGGTTTCGCCTCTTCTGCCGATAACTGAACCGTAATCATCACCGCAGTTGATTGAAATGCGTACATCCTCATCATCAGCTTCAACGCTGATTTCGGCATCGTTAACGCCGAGACTTGAGAGGATTGTGAGAACATAGCTCTTTGCCTTTGCAAACGGATCTTCTTCGTACTCATAGTATGCCTTTACCTTGGCAAGTGAGCCGCCGAAAAGACCGAAAAGCTTTGCCTTTTCTCTTTCGAGAACTTCATATTTAACATCTGCATCCTCGGGAGCTTCAAGAGCTCTGAGGGCAGCCTCTTTTGCTTCGTCAAGAGATGCGCCTGTGCCTATAGCTTCTTTAATCAAATTTTCACCACCAAAACAGTCTTATTTTTTAGCTGAAATCAGCTTCTGGTTTTCTTCTTTGGAGCGGCGTTCAATAGTTTCATCAATCATAAGCTTTGCAAGAGTCTTTTTGGGGCTGTAGAAATAACCGATGATAACGGTTGAGATGAAGCCGAAAAGACCTGAAGCAATCCAGTAAACACCAATGCCAATGGGGTAGTTGATAACGAAATAAAGTGACATAAGGGGCATACCGAGCATCATGCAACCCATAGTGGGGTTGTTTGCTGCGGTGGGATTCTGCTGCTTCTGCTTAATCATTGAATAAACGCCGGAAAGCATTGAAGTGAGGAAGGAGAGGATGGGAACAAGCCATACTAATTTTGTAACGCCTTCGTCGGTAGGCTTAACACCCATTGAAATGCCGAAAATTTCAAAATTTGTATTCTGAATTGCATTATAGGTCTGCATTGAAATCTGACCGCCGTCTACGAGGTAAGCAAGGTCCTTGATATGCTCCATAACAAGGAGTTCAACCTGAATACCTGTATTCTTTGCGCCTGCAACAGCAGGGAGTTTCATAACGGCTTCTGTGAGAGCAGTAACCTCTGCCTTCGGGATGTGGAGAAAGTTGCTCAGCGGATAATAAATCGCACCGATAAGACCGAAAAGGATAACAAACTGAATAATCATAGGAGTGCAGCCTGCACCCATGGGATTATAACCCTCGCGCTGATAGAGAGCGGTTGTTTCTTCCTGAATTTTTCTCTGGTCACCGGCATATTTGGTCTGGATTTTACGAACCTTTGACTGCATACGCTGTGTTTTAGCCATACCCTTTTGCTGGCTGATTGACGAAGGAACAGTCAGAATTCGTGTGAAAAGGGTAAGGAGAATGATGGAAATTGCATAGCTTCCCACACCTATCGTCTGATAGATGAGGTCAAGCAGATATCCGAAAGGTATGCCGAGCACTTGATACATTATTCTTTATCCTCCGAATGTGAGTGTTTCTTGGGCGGCACCAAATCAACGCCGCCTGGTGACAGGGGATTACATCTTAAAATCCTCCAGATTGCAAGGAGGGTCCCCTTAAAAGCTCCGTGAACTTCAATTGCTTCAATAGCATATTGCGAGCAGGTCGGATAATACCTGCACGACGGCGGGAACAGAGGTGATATACACCTGCGGTAAAAGCGGATTAGAAGTAGAAGTAGTTTTTTCATCAGGAATCAGCTCCCGTCGATGGATTCCTGATTATTCCGAGTTCCGTAAGATGCGATTGCATAACGGAGGTAAGGTCGGTGCTTTTAACCTTTTTTGTTTTGAACCTTGCGACAAACACAATATCCCAGTTACCGCTGCATTGGGGTGAAACCGAGGAGAATGCCGCCCTGATAATACGGCGGCATCTGTTTCTCTCGACTGCGCTGCCGAGCTTTTTGGCGGCTGTGATGCCGATTCGGCAGCCGAGACCTCTGTTCTTTACAGCATAGGTCACCAAGGCCGGGGATGCTTTTACCTTTCCCCTGCCATAAGCACGGTTAAACTCGGTATTCTGTTTTAAGGTTACGGGGTAGGACATTACTGAACATCCCTCTCAGAAATTAATAAGAGAGCTGCTTTCTGCCCTTTGCTCTGCGGCGGGCGAGAACCTTGCGGCCGTTTCTGTCAGCCATTCTCTTGCGGAAACCGTGTTCCATCTTGCGATGACGCTTCTTGGGCTGGTAAGTTCTTTTCATTTTTCTAACCTCCGTTTCACTTTTGGATTGATTTAACCGGTAACCGTCGGAACGGTTTGCCGATTATAGGGCATAACTAAATAAGGGTAAAATACCCCTCGGAATACACATTATATAACAGCTTGTGTGGAAATGTCAACAATTTTTTTATTTAAGTTATTTTTTGTATGTTTGGGTTGAAAAAAACGGCGCTTTGTGATATACTGCATTATGTATCATTATCAGTAAAATGCGAAAGTATCGATTTGAAGCGGTTGCACGGTATTTTTGCATGGCAGATATATTCGGATTATTAAAAGAAGAGGAAGGTTGTTAATTAATGGAATCCGTTAAGGATATGTGGCAATTGGTGTGCGAACACCTTAAAAAAAGTGTCGGAGAGGTTATATACGATATCTGGTTCAAGCCTCTCAATGTTCTCAGCTTTGACGGCACAAAGGTTGAAATTGCGGCAAGCAATTTTATGAAAAAGATTATCGAGCAGCAGTTTTATCAGGAACTCAGGGATGCATTCAAAACTGTTATGGGTTTTGAAATAGATGTTGTCCTTATCGATCCCGAAGAGGCTGCCGCAAAAACGCAGAAACCTGCCGAAGAAAAATCAGGCTCTGTTATCAGCATTGAGCAGAATACCTTTGAAACTTTTGTAGTAGGCTCTTCAAACAGATTTGCTCACGCCGCGGCGCAGGCGGTTGCAGCCGCACCCGGTGTTGCATATAACCCGTTGTTTATCTACGGAAACTCGGGTCTCGGCAAAACTCATCTTCTCCACGCAATCAGCTCGGCAATTCTTGCCAAAAACCCTGATGCTGACATCATCTTCACAAGAGGCGAAGAATTCGTTAACCTCATTGTCAGCGGCATTAATAAGGGAAGAATGAACGAAATTCACGAGAAATACAGAAACTGCGATGTTCTTCTCGTTGACGATATTCAGTTTATTGCAGGAAAGGCTTCAACTCAGGAAGAATTTTTCCATACCTTCAACGCGCTGACTCAGGCAGGCAAGCAGATTGTTCTTACCTCGGACAGCTCACCCAAGGATATCGAAGTTCTCGATGACCGCCTTAAGAACAGATTCGAGTGGGGACTTATCGCGGATATTCAGCCGCCGGATATCGAAACAAGAATGGCGATTATCCAGCGTAAGGCAAAGACTCTCGGTCTTGAGCTTCCCGACGAGGTCGTTCAGTTCATTGCAGAAAAAATCAGATCAAATATCCGTCAGCTTGAAGGCGCGGTCAAGAAAATCAATGCACTCGTCAGCATCGAGGGCGCCGCAATCAACCTTGCAATGGCACAGAATGCCATCAAGGATATTATGAATGACAGCAGACCCATCGAGGTTATCGTCAATAAGATTATCAGCGAAACCGCAAGAACATACGGCATCCCCCAGAGCGATATCATCTCCAAGAAGAAGGACGCAAAAACCGCGAAGGCAAGACAGGTTGCGATTTACATTGTCAGAACAACAACCGACCTTACCCAGAAGCAGATAAGCGAATTCTTCGGAAACAGAGACAGAACAACGATTCTTTATTCTGCCGATCTTATCGCGCAGGAAGTGCAGAAGGATCCCGCACTCAGAAAGATGATTGATAACATAATCAAAAACGCAAAGGAGCAGTAATTTCCGCTGTATCCGAATACATTATTAATATAGAGGTACACCATGGGCTTTTTCGAAAAAATCAACAGGGGTCTCAAAAAGACCCGTGACAGTATGGCAGGCGCAATCAATGCGGCGCTTTACGGCAAAAACGAAATTGATGATGAGTTTTACGATGACCTTGAAGAAATTCTTGTTATGGCAGATGTCGGTGTGAATACCGCAACCGAAATCGTTGAAAGACTCAAGGATTCGGTTTTTAAGAAGAATCTTCATAAGGTCAAGGATGTAAAAAAGGAAATCAGAAATATAGTTGCCGACCTTCTTAAAGGCGGCGAAGAAATCGATATGATAACCGTTCCCTCGGTAATCCTTGTTATCGGCGTCAACGGTGTTGGCAAGACAACCTCCATCGGTAAGATGGCCGCGATGTTCAAGGATGAGGGCAAAAAGGTTATCCTCGGTGCGGCGGATACATTCCGCGCAGCAGCGATTGACCAGCTTGAAATCTGGGCTGACCGTGCAGGTGTTGATATCGTCAAGCATAAGGAAGGCGCAGACCCTGCCGCAGTTGTTTTTGATACAATCAGCGCAGGTAAGGCAAGAAATGCCGATATCATTATCTGCGACACCGCAGGCAGACTCCATAACAAGAAAAATCTTATGGAAGAGCTTGCAAAGATTTACAGAGTCATTGACCGTCAGCTTCCCTATGCTGACCGCGAAATCCTGCTTGTTCTTGATGCAACAACAGGTCAGAATGCGGTAAATCAGGCAAAGGAATTCAAGGATGTTGCCGAAATCACAGGCATTATCCTCACAAAGCTTGACGGCACAGCAAAGGGCGGCGTTGTTCTTTCCATCAAGAATGACCTTAAAGTGCCCGTTAAGTTTATCGGCGTAGGCGAAGGCATCGATGACCTCAGACCCTTCAATGCCGCAGACTTTGCAGAGGCTCTGTTTGAAGAAGAAAAAGGCGGAGAATAATAAAGGTATGGATTATATTATTGCAACCCACAATATGAAAAAGAGAGATGAGCTTCAGCGCATCCTCTTGCCTCTCGGCATCCGCGTGCTTCTTGCTGAGGAAGCAGGAGTTGAGCTTTCGGATGTTGAAGAAACAGGCACTACTTTTGAAGAAAATGCATTCCTCAAAGCTGAAAGCGGCTGCAGAGAGAGCGGTATGCCCTGCCTTGCAGACGATTCGGGAATTGCCGTTGATTATCTCGGCGGTGCACCCGGTGTTTATTCGGCAAGATATGCAGGTGAGCCCTGCGATGACGATGCAAATAATGCAAAGCTTTTCCGCGAGCTTGACGGAGTGCCCGATTCCGAAAGAGGCGCGGCATATGTGAGCGTTGTCTGCTGCGTTTATCCCGACGGAAGAAAGCTTGTTGCACGAGGCGAATGCAGAGGTTATATCGGTCACGAGCTTATCGGTGACGGCGGCTTCGGTTATGACCCGATGTTCTGGCCCGTTGAGTATAATGGCGAAAAAACTATGGCGCAGCTTACTGCGGACGAAAAGGACGCAATCAGCCACAGAGGTAAGGCTGTGCGTGAAATTGCAAAAATGATTGGAGAAATAAAAGAATGACAGGTAAGGAAAGAGCCGCGTTCAGAGCGCAGGCAAACTCTCTCGAGCCTCTCTTCCAGATCGGTAAGGGCGGTATGTCCGATGCTCTCATCGAGCAGGTTGCGGACGCTCTTCGCAAGAGAGAACTCATTAAGATTAAAGTGCTTCTTGAAAGCGCACCCGAAACTCCCCGAGAGTTTGCTGACAAGCTTGCAGAGGCAACAGGCAGCGAGGTTATCCAGGTTGTCGGCGGAAGCATCGTTTTCTATAAGGAAAACCCCGACCTCGGCAAGGAAACCAAGAAAAAGCCTGCAAAAAAGGGCAAGCCTCTCTCAAGGGTAAAGGCAAAAAGAGCCGCCGCCGCAAAGAGAGAAGCCGCCGAAAAGAAGCAGAAAAGAGATTTTTATGCAAAAAAGAGAACTTCCGGCAGCCGTTGACGGAATATGACGGAGCAAGCCGTCTTCAACGCCTCTGTTCGGCAGTTTCGGTTGTCAGTTTTGCACAAATTTAAATTTTTTGCATTTCGGTGCAACAATTATTGTATATTGACACACTAATTTAATGTATGCTATAATCGCCTCCGAGTATGGGGGCGTGCGTGCACGAGGTTTACACTTATGGATAAAGACAGCGGCATCAGGATTGTTGCCCAGAACAAAAAAGCATATCACGATTATTTTGTCCTTGAAAAGCTTGAGGCAGGTCTTGAACTTTTCGGTACGGAGGTCAAGTCAATCCGTATGGGCAAAATCAATCTTAAGGATTCATGGTGTTTCGTCAAGGATGGCGAGATGTTTGTCAACGGAATGCATATCAGCCCGTATGAACACGGCAACATCTTCAATCGCGATCCTCTCAGAACGAAGCGTCTGCTTCTCCACAAGCGTGAAATCAGAAGATTTTATGCTCAGGTCAAGCAGGAGGGTCTTGCAATTGTGCCTCTGAGCGTTTATTTCAAAAAAGGCAGAGCAAAGGTTGAAATCGGTCTTTGCAAAGGTAAAAAACTTTATGATAAACGCGAAGTCGCCGCAAAGAAAGATGCTCAAAGAACAATCGAGCGTAATTTACGCAGATGATATTCGGGGATGAAAGGATTTCGACGGGGGACCCGAGCCCGGATAAGCGAGTAGCGGTGCGGGACCGCTATAAAATCCGCAACTTTCAAATTTAAACGACAACAATACAGTTGCTCTCGCTGCTTAACTAAGCAGCCGTCTCTGTGCGGAATACTGCGGCCGCATAAGAGGCGTCGATCAGCAGTGAACGTGAACGGGTAACGGCGGATAGCCCGTCATGCATAATCTGTCTACTGAACGCATGAGCCTGCCCACCGGCGCTTGCGCGAGGGAATGTTAAAAGACGGGATACACTCGTAGAAAGTCCCTGCAGAGGTTTTTCGGACGCGGTTTCGATTACCGCCATCTCCACCAGGTCAAACCTTGCGATTTGCAAGGTTTGACAAAACATAATTTCAATTGAGTGATTCGCGGTGAAATCGCGAATATAAAGGGGTAGCCGTAATTTGCGGCGAAGGGAAAAATACAGGTAGTTAAGGAGTATGTTAATGAAAAAGAACACAAACGCGATTGTTATCGCCATCAGCGTTCTTGCGGTAGCTCTTGTTGCAGTTGTGTGCGCGCTTGTTCTTAAATCAGCGCACGATAAGGGCGGCGTCCTCGGTGCAGAGAGCACAACCCTTGAGCAGGTTGTTGAAACAACAACAGAAGCGATCACACAGCTTATTACAACCGAGCTTTCCACAACCGAACCTACAACAGTTCAGCCCACCGAAGCACCCACAGCACCTCCCGTTGTTGTTGACAAGGAAGAGGGTGTAACAATTCCCGTTCTTGATGAGGAAAATATGTCGCACGGTTCCGCGGTGACTCCTCCTCCCTCAAGTTCAAGCGGAAACCTTCCCAAGGATATGTCATTCTCGGGACTCAACAGTATGGGTTATAAGGTTTACGGAACAAAAGAATACATATACAATGATGATACAGACCCTGCTTGCGTTCAGGCAAACTTCGGCTACAACCGTCTTTATGACTGGGGTGCTCAGCTTATCGATTTCAGCATCGATACTGCGAGAATGAAGTTTGAATATGATAACAAGGAATATATGATTCAGATCTGGAAAGGTCAGTATATTTCGGGCGAAATGGGTACAATCGGCGGCGAAGTCGGTCTTTACACAAGACCCAAGGGCTCCGTAAGTGCTATCGGACATTATAACTGCGCACCCTATGAGGAATGGCTCAATATGGAAATGACCGTTCTCTGGGATGAAGCAGGCAACGGCAATTATCTGCCTCAGCTCACAAGAGCATACAGCCTCCACTGGTGGCCTACAGGCTTTGTTTTTGCTCAGCTTGAGGATAAGAAGAATTCCGATCCTCTCAGAGTTCTTTGCAGAATCACCTTCAAGGATGAAGAAATGGCTCAGGCATTTGCAGATTCACTTTCGCAGGAAGGATTTGACAGCGTTTCATCGTTCGATCCTACTGTTAAAGATACATATAAAATCCACGGCAAAGATGTAATTTTCATCTGGCAGGATGTCAGATAAAACACGAGACGTAAAAATCTAACAAGAAAGAGGTATTGGCGATGAACAAAACAACACAGAAGATTATCATTATCGCTGTCAGCGCAATAATCGTTATTGTTGCCGCAACAGCCGCTGCTCTCATTCTTCCCGGCTTTATGAATAAGGAAGAAGTGACTCAGCCCACCACCAATTACGAGCGTCCCACAGCAGAAACCCCCACATACAACTTTGAAACACCTTCAGTTGACACATCTCTTCCCTCGGTTGCTGAAACAATTCTCAACGCAACCCAGAATGCAGTCAACCCCACAAATAAGCCCAATTCATCCAAGCCTGCAGGCACAACCAAGCCCTCAGGCAACACTTCAACCACAAAGCCTAACTATAAGGACACAGAGTCCGGTATCAATATCAAAGACCTTATTGACGAAGACGGCGTTCAGGTTGCAGGTTACAGATACAGCAGCGACGGTTACTATTACACCGATGATAAGGATTGCTGGCAGAAGAACGCAGGCTATAACGAAGTTTATGACAATATGGCTCCCATGACAGCTATGTTCATCGACCAGGTTCGTATCCGCTTCAACTACGGCGGCAAGGACTGGATGATTCAGCTCTGGAAGGGTCAGTACGGCTGGCTTCTTGTTGGCGCTGAAATCGGTCTTTACACTCAGGACGAAGGCGTAAACACAGGTAATGTAAACGATATCAACCACTATAACTGCGCAGATAAGGAAGATTGGCTCTATATGTCAATGGATTGCTACTGGGCAGAAGGCAATAACGGTCACTATCAGAAGGTTTTCTCAAGACCTTATGCAAAATACTGGTGGCCCACAGGCTTCGTTAAGGGTCAGCTCACAAAGTACACATGGCCCAGAACAGAGCTTAAAATGAAGGCAAGAATCACCTTCAAGGATGCTCAGATGGCAAACCTCTTTGTATCAGAGCTCAGAAAGACAGGCTTCACAGCCGCTTCAGGTATTGAGTCCAATCAGTTGGGTGATGACTCCTACTATCAGAGCGGTGCAGATGTATGGTTCCTTTGGTCAACCATATATCACGACTGCTTCAAATAAGCCGAAATAACATAACTTATTGTTCCCGCATAATCAGATATTGTTAATAATTTATACATCTGTCGGCCAATGACCGTTCATTTTAGTATGAAAAGTTATTGACAGAAAGACGATTATGTGGTAATATAAGATAACAATTGTTGCTCTTGCAATAAAAAATGAAAGGAATGGTTCGAAATGAAAAAGGTACTTGCAATTGTTCTCGCTCTTGTAATGGCATTCTCATGCGCAGCTATGGCTTTCGCAGCTGACGATGCTGCTACAACAACAACTGCTGCTGCTACAACTGAAGCTGCTACAACTGAAGCTGCTACCGAAGCTGCATCATCAGAACTCACCGTTAAGGACGTTCTTAATGCAATCGTTGAGCTTGCTAAGGCTGGCATGGCACAGTGGAATGACGTTGAATCCGTTGTTATCAAGATCATGGAAGCTCTTGACAACCTCGTAAACGGCATCGTTGACGGTAGCGTTGACGGTCTTGTTGCAGAACTTGAAGGTCTTGTTAGCGGCCTTGAACTTCCCGCAATGGACAACCTCATCAACACTCTTAAGGAAAAGATCCTCAGCTGGTACACACCTGACATCTTTGTTACAGAGCCCGTTGAAACACCTGAAACAGGTTCCGCTCCCGTAGGCATCGCTGTTTTCGCTGCTGTTTCAGTAGCTGCTGCAGCTGCTTTCGTTTGCACAAAGAAGAACTAATTTAAGCTTTAGCTTTGCTAAATCTTGTTTGATTAAATTAGCGCAAGAATTTAATTGAATAGTTCGGCGGAGTATCCTTGCGGATGCTCCGCTTTTTTCATCAGATTAAGAATCATAAAATAATAATAAGAGGATATTATATTCAAGGGGGACTGAAAATGCAAAAGAGAAAGCTTTTACTTGCTGTTGTTTCGCTTCTTCTTTGTGTTCTTTTTGTTTTCGGCGCTTGTTCCGTTGATAAGGGCGATAAAGACCCGACAAACGCTGACGGCGAAGTTGTTGATGTCACAGACGACGGCGCAGAGGATACAACAACCGCAACTCAGCCTGCTGTCAAAAAGCCTTCAACCGAAAAGCTTATTGCACTCACCTATGATGACGGCCCCAATCCGTCAACCACAAACAGAATATTATCCGCTCTTGAGAAGAATAATTCCGTTGCCACTTTCTTTGTTGTCGGCAACAGAATTGACAGCGGTACAGATACAATCAAAAGAGCAATCGGTATGGGTTGCGAAATTGCAAACCACACCTACAGCCATAAATATCTCAATAAAATCAGCGATTCCGAGCGCAATTATCAGATTGACACCGTTAATGACCAGATAAAGAATCAGTTCGGCGTTGATGTGAAGCTTCTGCGCGCTCCCGGCGGTAACTATCAGGGCGCAGAGGACAAAATCGATATGCCTCTGATTCAGTGGTCAATCGACACAAATGACTGGCGCCATAAGGACGTTTCGGGTAAAACAAGAAGCGAAGCACAGCGCCAGAAAGAGATGGATGATATCATCGACCATGTTATGAACAATGTCAAGGAAGGCGATATCATTCTGATGCACGATATCTATGATTTCACCGCAGATATGAGTGAAATCCTTATTCCCAAGCTCGTTGCCGCAGGCTATAAGCTTGTTACAGTCAGCGAAATGTATGATGCTTATTGTCAGGAGCTCAACGCAGGTGAGGCTTATTTTAACTGCGTCATTACTCCTGTCAGCGATTTGCAGGAGCCGATTCCTGCAGGCGAATACGCTGTTACAACAAAGAATGGCGGCGGACTCAATCTTCGCAGTGAGGCATCAAAATCGGGAGCTATCCTTATTGAAATCCCGAATCAGACCGTACTTAATGTAACGGAATCCATCGAAGGCTGGGCAAAGGTTACCTATAACGGCCATACAGGCTGGGTAAGCACAGCATATCTTAAGCAATATTCTGTAGGTTAATACTTTTATTTCAGGTGATATCCTTGAGCATAGGCAAAAAGAAAACAGACAGAGCGGAGGAATCAGGCATCAACAAACCGATGAAAAACAGAAAAAAAGACACAGCCATCGCCGTTGTATGTGCGTTGCTCTGTCTTGTGCTTGTTGTTTCGGGTGTTGCGGCATTCTTTATCCGCTCAAAATTCAATAAACTCAATTACAGCGACGGACGAAACGGCGACCCCAACGCAATTCTGTCCTATGAAGCGGAAAATCTTAATTTCAAGCAGATAAGCGATATCGAAAACGCCGAGTCTGTCAAGGATTTTGTGAAAAGCTGGGCAACAAACGGCGGTGACAAGCTTTACAGCAAGAATGTCATCAATGTTTTGCTCATCGGCGAGGATGATGAGGATAATTCTCATCGCTCCGATACCGCAATCCTTGTTACTATCAACAAAAAGACACGCAAGATTGTGCTGACGTCCTTTTTGCGCGATTCCTATACCTATATGAATATTGTAGGTCAGGACAGATATGACAAAACAAATCACGCATATTCCTGGGGCGGCGCGGCAAAGCTGATGGAGGTTTTGTCCGATAATTACAAAATCCAAATCGACCATTTTGTGACCATCAATTATCAGTCATTCATCGATGCGGTTGATACTCTCGGCGGAGTCAATGTTATGGTTACCGATGCGGAAGCCAATTTTATGAACAGAACAACGATGATGAAGGGCTTCGAAAGCGGCGCGAGTGTCAGACTTGACGGTGAGCACGCCCTTGTTTTTGCGCGAATCAGAAAGCTTGACGGCGAGCCCGAACGCACCGAGCGTCAGCGAAGATTGCTTATGGCTGTGCTTGAAAGCGTGAAGGATTCTTCTCTTTCAGAGCTGAATAAAGCCATTGACACCTTCCTTCCGTTTGTCACAACAAACTATAACAGAAATGAGATTTTTACCCTTGCAACCAAGGCGGCAACAGAAGGCTGGCTCAAGTTTGATGTTGTCAGCCAGGTAGCTCCTTCCGAGGAAACCCGAATGGGCTTTACAGGGTATCAGACTTATACGGGAAATCTCGATGTATGGATTGTTGACTATGTCAAGGCGGCAAGACAGCTTCAGATTTCGCTCTACGGACAGACCAACATCTCTGTTGACGAAAGCACTCATATTTCCGCGATTGATCTCGCTCTCGGTACGCAGACTGTCGATGAGAATTTAGCTGACGAAGAAACGAGCGGAATTTTTCCTTTCGTTCCCGATATTGAGATTCCGACATATGATATCGGAATTGATATCAGTTCGCTGTTCAATCCCTACGCAGAAACCTCAAACAAATATCCTTACGGTTATCCCTTCTACCCAAATGAGGTAACAACAGAGCCGTCTGAAGTTCCTTCGGAGGAAGTAACCGAGGAAGACACAACCGAATAAAAAATAAACCGATGCATCCGAATAAGGTGCATCGGTTTTTTGCTTAAGATGACAAAAAGGACAACCCGAGGGTTGTCCTTCGAATCAGCATAAATTTAAATAGGGCTTATGCTTCTTCCTGCTTCTTTGCGAAACATTCGCTGCAGAAAACAGGTCTGTCCTCACGCGGCTTAAAGGGAACCTTTGCAACTCCACCGCAGGAATCGCAGGTAGCTTCAAACCACTCACGCTCGCCACGAGTTGCATTTTTACGTGCATCTCTGCAAGCCTTGCAACGCTGGGGCTCGTTTACAAAGCCTTTTTCAGCATAGAATTCCTGTTCGCCGGCTGTGAAAACGAATTCGTTGCCGCATTCCTTACAGATGAGAGTTTTGTCTTCGTACATGATTTTAACCTCGCTTGAAAAAATTTTTCGCCCTGGACGGAATTGCACCGCCACCTTTGATGAACAACGCTCTGCTTTAAGCTACGGGGGCATATCTGAAGCTTCAGATGAAGCATTCATATCTGTGAACGGATTTTCTTTCGGATTCTCTGCAGTGCATTGTCAACGGCTTTTTCGCTGCAATCAAGCGAAACGGCAATCTGTGCATAGCTTTTGTCGAGAAGTCGAAGCTCAATAACCTTCTTTTCAAAATCAGAAAGGTCGGTACTGATGATTTTTCTGATGAGCTCGGAGCCGTATTTTTCTGCAAGAATAACGGCAGGGTCGCCGCTTCCGGAGAAAAGACAGGACGATTCATCGTCGATTGAAACGGCGTTTGTGAGCGCCGCGTTTTTATTGTTGAGGCTGGCTCTTACTGCCGAAATAATGCGGTTATGAATGCAGGTTTCGGCATATGCTTTGAAAGGGACGCCTTTTTCGGGGCGGAAGGTTTTGACGGCATCAAGGAAGCCGAACATTCCCTCCTGGGCAAGGTCATCAGCAGAAAGGCGCGGGCCATCGTGCTTGCTTGCCTTGGCTTTTGCGATAGGCGTAATTTTGGCAATCAGCAATGCCATAGACTCGTCATCGCCGTCAGCGGCGAGAATGGCGAGTTCTTCATCGGTTAAATTGAGCTTTGCAGATTCAGCCATTACAAGACCTCTCAAAATCCTCTTACGATTTATAATAAGCTAAACTTTGAATTTTGTCAACAACTTTTTATCCGATATTCGAAAATATTTTTGTGAATAGTGAACAAAATATATCAAAATACCGCGAATTATCGAAAATCAGTTGAAAAAAGCTATATTTCGCTCTCGGAAAAATGGATATTGCAAAAAATCTGAAGGAGGGTGAGCGTGATTTTGGATAAAGGAATATTATGGAGAGTTACCGCATTACTCGCGGCGGATTTGCTGATACTGTTTCTTCTGACAAAATAAAAACTGCTCCGCCGTAAAAAAGCGGAGCAGTCAGATGCTTATGTTTTATTTTGAAGCTTTTCGTGCTTCGATTTCCTTAACCATTTCGCCCTGTCTTTTCTCTGTGATTGTGTAGAAGAACATAGGAACGGCGCAGGCAAACATACTTACAGCGCCTGAAATGATGAGAACGCTCCAGAGTGCGTTGCCGTTTGCAACTTCATATGTTGCGGTATCGATACCTGCGATGCTTACGGAGAGAACGCCGATGAATGCGCCGACAGCCATACCGATTTTGTTGATAAGGGTCTGCATTGCGAAGCAGATGCCTTCGCCTCTTTCGCCTGTTTTCCATTCAAGGTAGTCAACGGTATCGCCGATCATAGCGTATGTAATGATGTTGTTAACACCCTGGGGAATACCGAGAAGAACAAGACCGACAGCGCAGACAGCGAGCTTCCAGGGAGCGTCATAGCCTACGAAATACATAATAGTCATAACAACGCCGCCGAAGAGGTGAACAACGATATATGACCATTTCTTGGTGAATTTCTTGGACATCCAGGGAACAAGAACGGATGCAACAAGACCGCCGGGAACAACAAGAAGAGTAATGATGCCGTAAAGACCTTCGTTCTGAAGGATATACTTTGCAAAGTAAAGACCGCCGGTGTAGGAATAAACCATTCTTGCACCGCCGAGAACGCCGGAAAGAACGATGAGAAGAAGTTCCTTATTCTTGAAAAGGAGCTTGAGGTTATGACCGAATGAGGGAGGATTTTCGTCTGATGTGAAGCGTTCCTTGGTGTTTTTGAAGCCGTAGAAGAACATGGGGATAGCGGCAACAACGAGAACAACTGCGCAAATGAAGTAAATCCACTTGAGCATTTCTGCATTCTGGATTTCCATACCGACCTTAACTGTGCCGACAAATGTCTGAGCAGCAGCTTCTCTTGTGATGCCCTGATTCTTGACCATCATATTGATTGCTTCTTCTTTTGCGACCATAATAGCGGAAAGGTCAGCTTCGGTGTACTTGAATTTTGATGTAAGAGCGCCTGTAATCATAGGAACGAAAACAGTAACGATACCTGCGCCGACTGTGCAGAACATACGGGCAACTGTAAGGATGTTACCTCTTGTTTCTGTGTTGTTTGTAAGGCAGGTTGAAAGGCCCCAGTAGGGAACGTCGGCGATTGTGTAAACAACGCTCCAGAGAACATAGACTACGCCGATGATGACAAAGGTACGCACTGCTGCTTCGTTGTTAAGAACAGCCTCGGGGCTGAAGATGGGAAGGAAGCAGAGAATTGTCATAATACCGATGGGGATTGCCATCCATTTGAGGTAGGGACGGCATTTACCCCATTTTGTTCTGGTCTTATCAACAACAGAACCCATGATGGGGTCATTGAATGCGTCGAAAACGCGTGCGCCGAGCATAAGGATTGCAACAGCGATTGCACCGTCAAGTGCGCCGATCTTAACGCCCTTTGCACCGAAAAGAAGTGCGTCGGTCATAAAGACGGTGATGTAAGAGCCGATGATGGTGCAGATGAAGTTCTGACCGAAACCGGCGATACTGTAGGCGAGAGCCTCTTTGGGCTGAACGCCTTTGTCCGGGGTGGTTCCGAACAGCTTGTGGAGAAATCCGGAGTTCATAGTATCTTTCCTTTCTTGGTTTTTGTAATTTTTATATTTTATTATATAATTACCGATTTATAAAAGTCAAGTGCCTTGAAGCTTCTTCCCGTACGGGATAAAAGGAATTTTTCGCACACTTGCATCAGCCTTTTTTCGTCATTTTCGGGAAGAGAGAAGGAATAAATTCTCTCGATGGGATTCGAGCATATGTGCCTCATTGCGGTCAGTACGGTTGCATTTATTTTTTCGCCGCCTGACATACTGTTTCTGCAGAAAATGCAGCCTTCCGAAATGCTGAAATAAATTTCTCCCGAAGGCTCTTCGCCGCAATGGCTGCAACAGGTAAGCTCGGGCATAAATCCCGAAAGTGAGAGCAGTTTAAGCTCTGTTACCGCTTTGAGAAAATCGCAGCTTCTTCTTTTTGTTTCAAGCAAATGAAGCGAATTGAGGATAACTCGCAAAGGCTCTCTTGCAGGCTCCATTTCAGGGATAAGCTCTGCGGCAAGCACGCAGAAATACTGCGCAAGAGAAAGACTGCGTATATCTTCGCGAAGTCCGAAAAAGACCTCTTTTGCGGTTGCGTCGTCGATTATGTAACTGTCCCTGCTTCGGTAAACCGAAAATTCGCCGTAGCAGAGAGTCTGGGTTGCGCCGTGCATTTTACTGTTTATTTTTTTTGCTCTGTTTGCAAAGGCTCTGATAACGCCGTATTCTGCGGTCAGAAGAGTAACAAGGCGGTCACTTTCGCCTGTGTCCGTTACCTTCAGCACCAGAGCGTCTGTATTCATTCTCATTTCTTTCAGCCTCCGAAGGGACTGCGGCAACGGCATTGCGGAATTCAAGATAATCCTCAACCGAGCCTGATTTTGAAAATTTGCGCCAAGCCTGTGTTATATCCATTAAATCAAGCCTCCCGATTATAAGTTACCCCGTAAAGGGCGGTATATAATCGGAAAAAAATGAATTTAATCAAGTCCGAAATTATGGATAAGACCTTCTCTGTTTCTCCAGCCTTCCTTGACCTTGACCCAGCATTGAAGGTTGATTTTGCATTGGAAGAAGTTTTCCATATCTGCTCTTGCTCTTGATGAAATTTTCTTGAGCATATCACCTTTTTTGCCGATGATGATTCCCTTGTGGGACTCTCTTTCGCAATAGATGATTGCTTCAACATCCATAATGTCACCCGTTGTGCGCTCACGCATTTTTTCAATGCTGACGGCAACACCGTGGGGGACTTCCTTGTCAAGAAGAAGAAGCATTTTTTCGCGTATAATCTCGCCTGCAAGCACTCTTTCGGGCTGGTCGGTAAGAGTATCGTCGGGGAAGAAATGCACCGATTCATAGGAAAGCTTTTTCAACTCTTCGATGAGGGTGTCGATATTTTCTTCCTTGAGTGCGCTTACGGGAATAACGGCTTCAAACTCATAGATTGATGAAAAAGCAAGAATCTTTTCCATAATCTTTTCTTTTTGTTTGACCGTATCGATTTTGTTGATTGCAAGCACAACGGGAGCCTTCTCTGCCTTAAGGCGCTTGAGAAGCTCAAGCTCTGCTTCCTTGATTTCGCCCTCTGGCTCTGTTACGAAAAGGCAGGCATCAACGCCTGCGATGCCGTCGCCGACGGCTTTAATCATCTTTTCGCCGAGCTTGGTTTTGGGGCGGTGGTAACCGGGAGTGTCGGTGAAAACAAGCTGGGTTTCGCCGAGAGTGAGCACGCCCATAATTTTTGTTCTTGTTGTCTGCGGTTTCTGGGTAACGATGGCTACCTTCTGACCGAGCATTTTATTAAGAAGCGATGATTTGCCGACGTTGGGACATCCGACGATGGCAACAAAAGCTGTTTTAGTCATTTACTGCACCTTTTCTTTCTGAAGGGTTTGAGCATTCCCGCCGGGCCTGCGAAAACGAAAACCACGCTGATTGCGACGGTTACGATAAGCAGAATCAATTCGGGGATGTGAGAAGTGTAATATTCTGCCATTGCGGCGAATGCGGCAGGCTGATAAAGAATAACCAGACCTACGGCAACCGCTCCGATTGCGGCGATGAGCACCGCACCTGCTGCGGCATCCTTGGATGCTTTTGCAAACGGCAGTATTTCTTCGCCGACGGCAACATCAACCGCTTTTTCGATGCCTGTGTTGACAAGCTCGAGAGCGATTACGAGCGCGCTGACGGCAATGAGAATTGCGAATTCCGTTCTCGAAACATCAAAAAAATCGTGAACGGTAAGGAAACCGAACATATAAACAAAGAAGCAGAGATGCACTCGGAGATTGCGCTCCTTGTTGATGCAATAGGCGATGCCTTTGAATGCATAGCCGAAGCTTTTAATAAAACTTTTCATATGTTTTCATCATCCATATAATAGCTGCCGTTTCGCTTAAGACCCATCTGGGTGAGGACAGCTTCTTCTTTTTCGCGCATTCTGACGCTTTCGATTCCGCCGTTGACGTGGTCATAACCGAGCAGATGGAGCATCGAATGGACGGTCAGGAAACCGATTTCGCGCTGAAGGGAATGACCGTATCTGTCAGCCTGGTCAAGCGCGTGGGGAATGGAAATAACAATATCACCGAGAAGCTTTGCACCTGTGTCGATGTTGATGTCATAAACTCCGTTTTCGCCGAGAGGGAATGAAAGAACATCGGTTGAGCGGTCAATGTTTCTGTATTCCTTATTGAGCGCGTGAATCTGCTCATCATCAACAAAGGTTACGCTGATTTCAGCCGGGTCTGTAAATTTTTCCTGAACAAGAACGGCGGTACAGCAACGGCGCACAAGCATTCTTACGCCCGTCGGTATACGGAAATCTGTTTGTTCATTTGAAATAATAACTTTTACCTTGCTCATTTTCTTCCGCGTTCCTCCTCTTGTTTTTCGTATGCCTTGATGATATCCTGCACGAGTCTGTGGCGGACAACATCCTTTTCGCTGAATCTGACGATGCCGATATCCTCAATGTTTTTAAGGATTCTGACCGCTTCTTTAAGTCCCGAGCGTTTGCCGTCGGGAAGGTCTATCTGCGTAATGTCGCCTGTAACAACCATCTTCGAATTGAAACCGAGACGGGTCAGGAACATCTTCATCTGTTCGGGAGTGGTATTCTGCGCTTCGTCAAGAATGATGAAGCTGTCATCAAGCGTTCTTCCTCGCATATATGCAAGGGGAGCAACCTCGATGTCGCCTCTCTCCTGATGCTTCTGGAAATTCTCTGCGCCGAGCATATCAAAAAGCGCATCATAAAGAGGACGGAGATAGGGGTCAACCTTCTGCTGAAGGTCGCCGGGCAGGAAGCCGAGCTTTTCGCCTGCTTCAACTGCGGGTCGGGTCAGCACGATGCGGTTGATTTCCTTCGCTCTGAATGCGGTGACCGCCATTGCAACTGCGAGGTAGGTTTTGCCCGTACCTGCAGGGCCGATGCCGAAGGTTACGGTGTTCTGACGGATGGTTTCGATATATTTTTTCTGACCGAGTGTTTTGGGCTTGACGGGTTTGCCCTTTGCGGTTATGCAAACGCAATCCATCGCCATTCTCTCGAGCTTGTCTTCGTTGCCTTCGTTAACAAGTGAGAGCACATAGCGGACATTCTGGTCGCTGAGAGCTTCGCCTCTGTTGATAAGGGTGAGCAGTCCGTTGATTGCTCTGACACCTTTCTGAACATTTTCGGCTTCGCCCGTTACTTTTATCTCCGAGCCGCGGCTGATTACGCCGACAGAGAATTCCTTCTCAATCAGCCTGATATTCTCATCAAACGAGCCGAAAAGGCTGACCGCCTGTTCCATTCTGTCAACGTTGATTATCTGTTCAAACACGCAATTTCCTCCGTAGACAATTACCTATTATTAGATAACAGTATAACACATTGTTTAAAAAATGTCACTATAAATATTATTATTTTAAATATATTATTTATATACAGATAATTGACTTTTTTCAGAAATCATAATATTATTGTATCTGTATAGCTGTATCTTATCAAAGGAGGAATCGCAATGCCTGAAGGTTTAATGTCATTTTCAAGAATAGCAATGCCCGTATTGGCAGGGCTGATATTCCTTCTGTGTATTTCGGCGCTTTTTAAACGCAGACCCGTATCGCTCGGAAACGCAAGGCTGATTGATTCCGAAACAGGTGAAGATTACCCTCTGACAAGGCGCGAAACCTCTCTTGGCAGAAACAAAAACTGCGATATTGTCCTTGACGAAGCAACCGTTTCGAGGCTTCACGCGGTTGTGGTCTGCGCCAAGGACGGCTGGTATGTTGCCGATACCAAATCGCAGGCAGGGGTCAGAATCAACGGCAAAAAAATCGAAAAGAAAGCATATATCAAAACAGGCGACGCGATAACCCTCGGCGCGGTTACGCTCTTTTTTGAAAATATACAAAGCTGACAGGATGACAGAATGGAAAACAAAACTAAAATCATAACATTACCAAACGGTCTGAGAATCGTTTTCGAAAAGAGCAAGCAGGCGAAAACCTGCTCTGCCGTAATCTGGGTTGCGAGCGGTATCAGCTACGAAAATCCCGAAACCGCAGGCTCATCGCATTTTATTGAGCATATGGTTTTCAAAGGCTCACAAAAGCGCTCTGCGCTCGATATTGCGATTGAAACAGACGAAATCGGCGGTTATCTCAATGCATATACTGCAAGAGAAGCAACCTGCTTTTATATAAGAACTCTTTCGGAGCATACCGAAAAAGCGCTCGATATTCTTTGCGATATGGTGAGAAATCCGAGGCTTGATGAGGACGATATTGAGCTTGAAAAGGGCGTTGTAAAAGAAGAAATATCGATGTATGAGGACAGCACAGAGGATTTATGCGCAGATACATTTTACAGAAGTGTATGGAAGGGCAGTATGCTCGGCTGCGATATCCTCGGAAGCGCAGAAACTGTTGATGCAATTACGAAAGCGAGCCTTGAGGCACATATGAAGAAATTCTATGTCCCCGAGAGAATCGTCATCAGTATCAGCGGTAACTTTGACGAAAAGGCTGCCCTGCGCATATGCAAGAGTTATTTTGCAGACCTTAAGAATACAGGCTTCGGTCTGAATCCCGTTTGCGCGGATTATAAACCGCATACCGTCACGATTAAAAAGAGCGTGACCCAGAATCAGATTATCCTCGGTTTCCCGGGTCTGCCGCTCGGTCACGAGCATCGCGAAGCGGCTTTGCTGATTTCGTCGATTCTCGGTAACACTCCGTCATCAAGACTTTTTCAGCATATCAGAGAAAAACTCGGTCTTGTTTATTCGATTGAAACGGCCTGTATTTCGTATCTTAAAACGGGCGTTTTCACCGTAACAATGGGTCTCGGCGGTCAATCCGAAGAGAAGGCAATCCGTGAAACTCTGAAAATTATTGCTGAATTCTGCGAAACAGTTACTGAAAATGAGCTTTCAAGGGCGAAGGAGCAATCGGTAACAAGCTTTGTTATGGACCTTGAGAATATTTCGTCCCACGCATCGCGAAACGGCAGAAATATCCTTTTCTATAACAGATTGGTGCCGCAGGAAGAAATAATTAAAAATATCCGCGCCGTAACGCTTGAGGATATCCGCAAAACTGCAGAGGAAATCTTCGATTTCTCAAGAATTTCAGTCTGCGTTGCAGGTAAAACAAAGAGCAAAAAGGCGTATAAAGAAATCATAAATTCAATCTGACAAAGGAAGTCATCGGAATGCTTAACAAAAAAGAAATCAACAGAATCGTTGTCAAGGTCGGCACATCAACCCTGACCTATGACACAGGTAAAATAAATATCCGCAGAATGTCCGCTCTTGCAAGGGTGCTCAGCGACCTCAAGAATTCGGGCAGAGAGGTTGCGCTGGTTACATCGGGCGCAATCGGTGTCGGCGTGGGTAAACTCGGTCTTAAGGAAAGACCGCAGGATACTCCCGGCAGACAGGCGGCGGCAACCGTCGGCCAGTGCGAGCTGATGTTTCTCTATGACAAATTCTTCGGAGAATTCGGCAACATCACAGGTCAGCTTCTCGTAACGAAGGATGACTTTGAGAATGAGGAAAGACACAGGAATCTCCATAATTCATTTATGAAGCTTTTCGAATACGGCGCAATTCCGATTGTCAACGAAAATGACAGCGTTGCGGTTGAAGAAATTGTTTTCGGCGATAATGACAGTCTTTCGGCTCATGTTGCAAAAATTGTTGATGCTGATTTGCTCGTTATCCTGACCGATATTGACGCACTTTTCAGCGCAAATCCCAGAGAAGACGAAAATGCGGTGCTTATTCATTGCGTTGAAGAAATCAATGATGATATTCTCGCCCTTGCAGGCGGCACAGGCACAAGCAGAGGTACAGGCGGTATGATTACCAAGCTTCACGCGGCGCAGATTGCAACCGCGGCAGGTATCGATACCGTTGTTATGAACGGCTCTGACCCCGAGGAGCTTTATAAACTCCTTGACGGCAGACAGACAGGAACACTTTTCAAGGCAAAGAGGTAAGAAAATGAGTATTTTAACAGATATCGGCGCACGCTCAAAGAGCGCACAGAAGCTTCTTGCAAAGGCAGGCTCTGCCGCAATTGATAAGGCACTCAATGCCGTTGCGGATGCACTTGAAAGAGAAGCGCAGTTTATTATTGCAGAGAATAAAAAGGATATTGAGGCAGGCGAGGCTAACGGTCTTTCGAAGGCACTCATTGACAGATTGAGCCTTAATGAAGCGAGAATCGGCGGTATGGCTCAGGGTCTCCGTCAGGTTGCCGCGAGTGAAAGCCCCGTCGGTAAAGTGCTTTGGGGCGAAGTCAGACCCAACGGAATGAAAATTGAAAAGGTTGCAGTACCCATCGGTGTTATTGCCGTCATTTTTGAGGCAAGACCCAATGTTACCGCTGATGCGGCGGCTATCTGCCTCAAGGCAGGCAACTCCGTTATCCTCAAAGGCGGTAAGGAAGCAATCAATTCAAATAAGGCGATTGCCGATGTTATGAGAAATGCGGTTGCATCCGCAGGTCTGCCCGAAGACTGCATTATCCTTGTTGAAAATATTTCAAGAGAAGCCGCAACGGAGCTTATGAAGCTCAACGGCTATGTTGATTTGCTCATCCCCCGAGGCGGCGCAGGTCTTATCCGCTCGGTTGTTGAGAATGCAACCGTACCCGTTATCGAAACAGGTGTCGGCAACTGCCACGTTTATGTTGATTCCGATGCTGATATCGATATGGCGGCTGAAATCGTTGCCAATGCAAAGGCATCGAGAGTTTCGGTCTGCAATGCCTGCGAAGGTCTGCTTGTCCACGCGGATATTGCGGAGGTTGCTCTGCTTTCAATCGGCGAAAAACTCAGGGATTGCGGCGTTGAAATCCGCGGTGACGAAGCCGTCTGCGAAATTCTTCCCTATGCAATCCCCGCAACTGATGACGATTGGGCAAAAGAATATCTCGATTATAAAATCAGCGTAAAAATCGTTAATGATATTGACGAAGCGATTGACCATATCTCGCGCTACGGCACAGGTCACAGCGAAGCAATCGTTACGAAGAATTATTTCACCGCCGAGAAATTCAAAAATGAGGTTGATGCGGCGGCAGTTTATGTTAATGCGTCAACAAGATTTACCGACGGCGGCGAATTCGGTTTCGGCGCGGAAATCGGCATTTCAACGCAGAAACTCCACGCAAGAGGCCCTCTCGGCGTTGCGCATATGGTAAGCGAAAAATATATCATCAGCGGCAACGGACAAATAAGATAAACCGACGGAGGAATCGGTATGAGTGAAAAAACCAAAAAAAGCGGCAAAAACAAGCTTGCCTTCCCAATCGGAATAATCATTATGATTCTTGCGGTTGTGGGAGCGGTTTCAACCGTCAGATTTGCCGCAGATTCGGTGAAAAAATTAGCAGATAACAGCGCGGATAAGCTGAAGTATGAGCAGATGCTTGAGCCTGTTGTTATGTTTGACCCCGACCCGTTTGACGATCTGAGTCAGGCGGATGTTTCCCAGCTTCTCAATAGCGCGGTCTGGGCTTTGCTTATGAGCGACGAAGGTACTGAAAAATACCCCTATTCCGAGGGCGATGTTTTCGGTATCGTTGTTCCGCAGGAGGATATCGAGAAATATTTTGTCAGCCTTTTCGGAACGGAAATCGATATCGCTTCAATGCATCCGTCAATTGATATGAGTGCATATGATATCACTTATGATGCGGCACTCAAGAGCTATATTCTGCCCATTACAGGCGTTGAATCGGCATATACTCCCAAGGTTTATGAGATTGACGAAAAGGGCAGCTCGGTTATCCTTTCCGTAGGATATATCGGAAGCAAGGCGTGGGCGCAGGTTGCCGACGAAGGCTATGAAGCCCCCGAGCCTGATAAATATATGAAAATAACTCTTCGCGAAAGAAACGGCGAGATGTATATTTCATCGATTCAGTCGGTTGACGGTCAGGAAGTTATCGGCAGTATGCCTGCAACAAGAGCGCCCGAAATCGAAACTGCAACGGAAACTCTGCCCGTACCGACTCTGCCCGAAATTCAGACCTCTGCAGTTGCCGTAACGGATGAAAGCGGCGACGAGGTGACCGATGCAAGCGGCGTTGCCGTAACGGAAATCGTGACTCTTGTTCCCGAAACAACATCGGGTGAGGCGGTATCGGGTGAGGAAACAACCACCGAGCTCGCAACAGAGATAGTAACAGGAGAAAGCATAAGGTGAATTATTCCATTCACCTTTACGAAGAGGAATAAATAATGGAATTTTTTGATAAACACGCGAAGTCGCTTGAATTCGACAAGGTGCTCGAAAGACTTGCGCAGTTCACAAGCTGTGAGGACGCAAGATACAATGCGCTTCACCTCAAACCCGAAACAAATCTTGAGCTTGCAAGAGCCTTGCAGAATCAGACGGCGGATGCTCATATGCTTCTTGCCCGTTTCGGCGGCCCGTCCTTCGGCGGTCTCAAAAATGTAAATAATGCTCTTTCCAGAGCAAACGCAGGCAGCGTGCTCAACACAAAGGAGCTGCTTGATATCGGCGGTGTGCTTCGCGTTATCCGCACTCTTTCGCAGTGGAGAGCCTCCAATGCAGGTGTGCCGAGTGTGCTCGACCCCCTGTTTAATGCGCTTATGCCAAACAGATTCCTCGAATCCGCAATTTTCAATGCAATCATTTCGGAGGAAGAGATTTCGGATAATGCATCCCCGACTCTTGCCGAAATCAGACGCAAAATCAGAACGCAGGAATCTAAGGTCAGAGAGCAGCTTGAGAAATTCACACGCTCCCAGACCCATTCAAAATATCTTCAGGAAAACATTATCACCCAGAGAAACGGCAGATATGTTGTCCCTGTCAAGAATGAATACCGCAGCGAAGTGCCGGGTCTTGTGCACGATACTTCATCAAGCGGTGCAACGGTTTTTGTTGAGCCGATGTCGGTTGTTGAAGCGAATAACGAAATCCGCGTGCTTCAGTCCAAGGAAAGAGAAGAAATTGAGCGCATTCTCTATGAGCTTTCCGCTTCTGCAGGCGATTTCGCGCAGAGCATCAAAAACAGCTATGAATGTGCGCTTGAGCTTAACCTTATTTTTGCGAAGGCGCAGTATGCCTACAGTATCAAGGGCGGCACTCCGATTCTCAACGATAAGGGAATCGTCAATCTCCGTCAGGCAAGGCATCCGCTCATTGACCCCAAAAAGGTTGTGCCTGTTGACATAATGCTCGGCAAGGATTTCGATACTCTTGTCATAACAGGTCCGAATACAGGCGGTAAGACCGTTTCAATCAAAACAATCGGTCTGCTTTCAATGATGGCAATGTGCGGTCTGATGATTCCTGCAGGCGACAGAAGCGAAATTTCAGTTTTTACGGAAATTCTTTCCGATATCGGTGACGAGCAATCGATTGAGCAGTCGCTCTCGACCTTCTCGGCACATATGACCAATATAATAAGTATTATTAAAACAGCAGGCGAAGGCAGTCTTGTGCTTATCGACGAGCTCGGCGCAGGTACTGACCCCGTTGAAGGCGCGGCACTTGCAATGGCGGTGCTCGAGGCTCTTCACGAAAAGGGTGCAAAAATCGCCGCAACAACTCATTATGCGGAGCTTAAGGCATATGCACTTGAAACTCCGAGAGTTGAAAACGGATGCTGTGAATTTGATGTTGCAACTCTTCGCCCCACATACCGCCTTCTCATCGGCGTACCCGGTAAATCAAATGCACTCGCAATCAGCGACAGACTCGGTCTTGATAAATCTGTCATCGCCAGAGCGCAGGAGCTTGTTTCGGCTGAAAACAAGGAGTTTGAAACCGTTGTTGACCGCCTTGAAGAAACAAGAGTCCGTATGGAGAGCGAATTCGAAAAAGCAAGAGCTCTTGCGGAGAAAGCGGCGGCAGAAAAGGCAGAAGCTGAAAGAATGAAAGCTGAAATTGCAAAGATTCGCGAGCAGGAGATGGAAAAGGCGCGCTCGCAGGCACTCAAGGTTGTTGAGGCGGCAAAGCGAGAGGCATATGTGCTTTTGCAGGAGCTTGAACAGCTCAAAAAAGAGCAGAAGAAAACAAGGGATGCCGCAGAGCTTGCAAGAAGAGCGAAGGGAATTGTCAAAAAAGGCGTTGAAGCAATCGATTCCGCCGCAGACCCTGTTATCGGAATTGATGACGATGACGGCAATTATGTGCTTCCCCGTGCCCTCGTTGCAGGCGATACCGTAATAATCAGAGATATCGGAAAAACCGCGAAGGTTATTTCTCCTGCTGATAAAAACGGCAATGTTGAAGTGCAGGCAGGCTCTATCAAAACAAGAGTCAAGCTTTCCAATCTGCGTCTTTGCGAGAATGCTCCCAAGAAAAAAGAAACAAAACCAATGCCGAGAATTCACGGTGAGAGCCGATTGAATATGGCGGCATCAACAAGGCTTGACCTGAGAGGTATGACGGTTGACGAATGCCTTATCGAGCTTGACCGTTTCATCGACCAGGGACTCCGCACAGGTCTTAACGAATTCACCGTTGTCCACGGTAAGGGAACAGGCGCGTTGAGGACAGCGGTCACGAGATATCTGAAGGCGTCGCCCTTTGTCAAATCGAGCCGTCTGGGCGTTTACGGCGAGGGTGAAGACGGCGTTACGATAGTCACTCTGAAGTGATGCGGTAAGAAGTCCGATTTTGTCGGAAAAAATCGTAATTTCTGACAGATTTTATGTAAACTGTAAAGTTGATATGCTTTACAACAAAAGTATATCGGAAATGCGAAAAAAGTTTTCCACATTTCAAATGTGAAAAAGTGGATACATCTTGTGCCAAACACTTGTTTTTTCCACAACAGATTGAAATTCCACATTTTTTCTGTCAAAAAAGTGAGAAAAGTGTGGAAAACCGCCCCTTAAAACAGTAAAAATTACACTTGACAAGTGAGCATATTTCTTGTATAATACTGACCTGTAAAGCGAACATACTTTACAGGTCGGCTGTTTTTTCTGACCTCTCGGGACGAAAACAACAACCGCCTTGATTTTTGCTCATTTTCAGGCAAACACCGCCGTTTTTGGTGTGAAATCAGAGGAAGGAGGGTCTGATATGGCAAAGAATTATGAGATAGCTGTGCTTATCGATTTTTACGGCGAAATGCTTACCGCAAAGCAGCGTGATTTTTTGGAATATTATTATAACGATGACCTTTCACTCTCCGAGATAGCCGAGAATGAGGGCATCACCCGTCAGGGCGTCAGAGATGCAATCAAGCGCGCCGAAACCCAGCTTAAGGAAATGGAAGCCCGTCTGGGTATGGCAAAGCGTTATGAAGAAATCAGAGCAGGTCTTGCCGAAATCATCGATGTTTCCAATCAGATTGCAGAGTATAACCTGCGCCACAGCCTTTCAAAAGAAATCAACGATTTCAGCGTGCGAATCAAAGCCGCTGCAATGACAATGCTTGAAAGCTGATTATTATTACATACTATTTATTATTCAGATAAGAGGTGAGTGTTTTGGCATTTGAAGGTCTTTCAGAAAGACTTGAATCCGCATTCCGGAATCTGAGAAGCAAGGGTAGCCTTACAGAATCCGATGTACGCAGTGCAATGCGTGAGGTGCGTATGGCTCTGCTTGAAGCAGACGTTAACTATAAGGTTGCCAAGGACTTCACCAATGCGGTAACCGAAAAAGCCATCGGTGAAAAGGTTATGGAAAGCCTTACACCCTCTCAGATGGTTATCAAAATCGTCCGCGAAGAGCTTGTTGCTCTTATGGGCGGCACAAACAGCCGTCTTGCCTATGCAAACCATCCGCCAACAATCATCCTGATGTGCGGTCTGCAGGGCTCGGGTAAAACAACCCACTGCGCAAAGCTCGCATTAAAGCTTAAAAAAGAAAATCACAGACCGCTTCTTGTGGCCTGCGATATATACAGACCTGCGGCTATCAAGCAGCTCCAGGTTGTCGGTGAGCAGGTTGATGTTCCCGTTTTTGAAATGGGTCAGACCGATGCGGTCAGAATCGCAAGAGAAGCCGTTGCTTTCGCAAAGGACCACGGCAATGACTATGTGATTCTCGATACAGCAGGCCGTCTGCATGTTGACGAAGAGCTTATGAATGAGCTTAAGTCGGTCAAAGCGGAGGTCAAGCCTCACGAAATCCTTCTTGTTGTTGACGCAATGACAGGTCAGGATGCCGTTAATGTTGCAACATCGTTTGACGGTGCGCTCGGAATTGACGGTCTTATTCTCACCAAGATGGACGGTGACACCCGAGGCGGTGCGGCGCTCTCCGCAAGAGCCGTAACGGGTAAACCCATCAAGTTTGTAGGTATGGGCGAAAAGCTCGACCAGCTCGATGCTTTCCATCCTGACAGAATGGCTTCCAGAATTCTCGGTATGGGTGACGTTCTTTCACTTATCGAAAAGGCTGAGATGGCTATTGATGAGAAAAAAGCTGCAGAGCTTGAAAAGAAGCTTCTTCAGAATAAATTCGACCTCAACGACCTTATGGATCAGTTCGATCAGATTCGCAAAATGGGCTCGATTCAGGATATGCTTTCGCTTATTCCCGGTATCGGAAACAAGGCAAAGGATATCGAGGTTGATGAACGCAAGTTCGACAGAATGCGCGCAATCATCCTTTCGATGACAGAAAAGGAACGCACAAATCCCGATATCATCAATCCCTCTCGCAAGAAGAGAATTGCTCTCGGCTGCGGACAGAGCATTGAAGATGTCAACAGACTGCTCAGCCAGTTTAAGCAGATGCAGAAGATGTTTAAGCAGATGGGCGGCAAAAAGGGCGGCAAACGCAGAAGAAAACAGCGTTTCCAGATGCCCCAGGGCTTCGACCCTTCACAGTTCGGAATGTAATACAGCATAGCTGATACATTATATACAATTTATAATTTATATATTTTGGAGGAAAACAAAATGGCAGTAAAAATCAGACTTCGCCGTATGGGCGCAAAGAAAGCACCTTTCTATCGTATCGTTGTTGCGGATTCAAGATATCCCCGTGACGGCAGATTCATCGAAGAAATCGGTACCTACAACCCCACAACAACACCCTCAGAGGTAAAGGTTGATGCTGAAAAGGCAAAGCAGTGGATCGCTAACGGCGCACAGCCCACTGATACCGTTAAGGCTCTTCTTAAAAAAGAAGGCGTTCTTTAATTAACGGTTTTTGCGAGGTAAAACATGAAAGATTTACTTGTCAGCATTGCTCAGGGCCTTGTTGAAGAGCCCGAGGCAGTAACCGTAACCGTGGACGAACCCGCTGAAGACGGAAGCGTTGTTTATCACCTTCATGTAAGCGAGAACGACATGGGCAGAGTTATAGGCAAACAAGGCAGGATTGCAAAGGCTATCCGCACAGTTATGCGTGCAGCCGCAACCCGTCAGGACGCAAGGGTAACAGTCGAAATTGATTAAGGAATTTCTTGAAATCGGAGAGATAGTCGGCACTCACGGTGTAAGAGGCGAGTTGCGCGTTAATCCCTGGTGCGACTCTCCCGATTATATGGCTAAATTCAAAACCTTATATTTTGACAGCAATGGAGGCTGTGCGGTGCAGATTAAGGCTGCAAGACCGCACGGCAACATTGTTTTGCTTAAGGTAAACGGAGTTGAAACCGTTGAGGCGGCGCAGAAGCTTCGCGGAAAGGTGCTTTATATGAAGCGCAGCGATGCAAAGCTCCCGAAGAATAAATTCTTCATCGCCGAGCTTATCGGATGTAAGGTTTATGACGCAGATAACGAAGAAATCTGCTACGGCGAGCTTACCGATGTCAGTCAGACGGGCGCAAACGATGTCTGGCATATAACAAAGGACGGCAAGGAGTATCTTATTCCTGCCATCCCTGATGTTGTTGCCGAAACCGACGTCGCCGCTGACAGAGTGACAATCAGACCGCTGAAAGGTATATTTGACGATGAGGATTGATATTTTAACCCTTTTTCCTGAAATGTGCATGAGCGTGCTGAATGAGAGCATTATCGGCAGGGCAAGAGAGAGCGGAAAGGTTGAAATCAACTGCAGAAACATCCGCGATTACACTCTTGATAAGCATAACCGCGTTGACGATGCGCCTTATGGCGGCGGCACAGGTATGATTATGCAGACCCAGCCGATTTATGATTGCTTTATGTCGCTTTGCGAGGAAATTGGCGAAAGACCGCATCTTATCTATATGTCACCGCAGGGTAAAACTCTCACGCAGGAGCGTGTTAAGGAGCTTGCGAAGCTTCCGAATGTGGCGCTTCTTTGCGGTCATTATGAGGGCATTGACCAGCGCGTTATTGACGAAATCGTTGATGAGGAAATCTCCGTCGGCGATTATGTGCTTACGGGCGGTGAATTACCTGCGCTGATTGTTGCGGACAGTATTTCGAGAATGCTTCCGGGCGTGCTTGCGAATGAAGACGCATTCACTCTTGAGAGCCATTATTCGGGTTTGCTTGAGCATCCGCAGTATACAAGACCTTTTGAATGGCACGGCGAAAAAGTGCCTGAGGTTTTGATTTCGGGTCACCACGCAAACATTCAGAAATGGCAGAGGGAGCAGAGCCTGCGACGCACTCTTGAGCGCAGACCTGATATGCTCGAAAGAGCCGAACTTACAAAAAAAGACAGAGAATATCTGGATAAATTAAGAACCTCCGAGGAATGATTCCTCGGAGGTTTTCTTATTTAGCGGACGATGCCGCCTTTCATCTTATTGAGTTCACGGTAGCTGATGAGGTAAACATCGTTCTTTGCGAGATATTCGTGAGTATAGGGGTCTTTCATAAGCATATATTCCCATACTCTGTCCTGCCATCTGCCTGTGATACCCTTAAGCTCATCGGATTCGATTGCAGGGTGGATGAAGGTTTCTGTTACGCCGTCGGGAATATCTGTCCAGATTTTGAGAATTGTTTCTCTGTATTTCTCATAGCTTTCGCGCATATCGTCATTCCAATCGGGGAAGAGAAGATAATCGGGAATAACAACATTATATTTCTTGCCCCAAGCCTTTGAAAGCACTGTGATTGCGCTGTAAAGGAAATAGGGAGTGCCGTTGGGGCAGATTCTCTTGTCGTGCTTTGTGTAAAGACGGTATGCATAGCCGTATTCGCCGCAGATGCGCAGAGTCATCTTTGCAAGACCGAGTCTGCCTGTATAGTGGCCGTAGAGTGAGCCCATATGGTTATCGATATGTGAGGGTTTCATGCCCATGCTGTGAGCAAGGTCAATCTGAGCCTTTATTTCAGCCTCGAGGTCTGCGTATGATGCATTCTTTTCAACATCGTCGCTTTCGTGCCACATAAAGCCTTCGTTATCAACGAGAGTTTTGCCGTCGGTGAGGGGCTTCCAGCGGTATTTTGCCCATTCGCTTGTCATTGTGAGGTGAATACCGATGGGATATTCGGGATGGTCAATTGAAAACTGAACAGCATCCTTTGCTGTGGGGCAGGGCATCATAACGGTTGCGGATTTGAGGAAACCACCCTCAAAAAGCTCTGCAACAGCGGCATTTGCCGAGTTGCACATACCGTAGTCGTCTGCGTTAACGATAAGATATTTTGCCATTTTTATTTCCTCCTTATTTGCGTGCGAGGTCAATCAGGTCGATTGAGCCTACAGGGCATACGCTGTGGCAGTTGCCGCAGCCTGTGCATTTTTCGTAATCAACCTTTGCGCAGAAACGGTCAATGCTGATTGCACCTGCTTCGCAGGACTTGACGCATTTCATACAACCGATACAGCCTGCGGAGCATTCCTTGCGTGTAGCCGCGCCTTTATCGTGATTCTTGCAAAGTACAGCCGCCTTGATTTCTTCAAGAGGCATCATTTCAATAAGACCGTTGGGGCAGGTCTTGACGCACATTTTACAAGCCTTACATACATTGGGATTGATTCTTGCAACACCGTCGCAGATGCTGATTGCATCGTAGGGACAAGCGGCGGCGCAATCGCCGAAACCGAGGCATCCGTAGATGCATTCCTTCGGACCGCCGAAAATCTGCGCTGCCATACGGCAACTCTGAACGCCCTGATATTCAAGCTTTGTTGCGGCATTGGCATTGTGACCCTGGCAAAGCACAACGGCTGCAGAGGGTTTTACATTGCCTGCGGCAAGACCGGTAATTTCACCGATTGCCTTTGAAACATCGTTGCCGCCCGGTGAACAGAGCGCGGTGTCTGTTGTTTCGCCTTTTGAGAGCGCGGCGGCGTAACCGTCGCAGCCTGAGAAACCGCAAGCGCCGCAGTTAGCGCCGGGAAGGCATTCTCTGATTGCTTCTGCCTTTTCGTCAACGGGGACAGCAAAAACCTTTGATGCAACGGTAAGACCGATTGCGGCGATAGTACCGATAACACCGAGAAGGATAACTGCAAATAAAATAGGATTCATTTCAGCATACCTCCTTAAACTCCGAGAAGTCCTTCAACAAGGCCTGTGAAGCCCATGAAGGAAAGGGAAACGATTGAAGCCGCAATAAGAACGATGGGAAGTCCCTGAAGGAACTTGGGGATATCGCAGCTTTCAAGTCTTGAACGAACGCCCGAGAAGAGAACCATTGCCAGCATAAAGCCGAGACCTGCGCCAACGCTGTTTACAAGGGACTGGAGATAGGTGTAACCCTCTGTGAAGTTGAGAAGAACAACGCCGAGAACTGCGCAGTTGGTTGTGATAAGGGGCAGATAAATGCCGAGCGCATTGTAGAGCGGAGGCATAAATTTCTTGAGGATAATCTCAACAAGCTGAACGAGAGCCGCAATAACAAGGATGCAGACAATCGTCTGAAGATATTCGAGGTCATTCTTGATGAGTATGTTGTTGATGGGGTAGCAAACTGCGGTTGAAAGAGCCATAACGAAGATAACCGCCGCGGACATACCGACTGCTGTGTTAAGCTTCTTTGAAACTCCGAGGAAGGGGCAGATGCCGAGGAACTTGCTGAGAACGAAGTTCGCAGTAAGAATCGCTGTGAGAAGAATTGAAAGATACATCATGCTTCAGTGCCCTCCTTTTTTTCTTCACAAGCTTCGCCTTTTGCAAGGAGAGCGCAGTTTTTAGCCATCGGACAGCCGCTGCATCCGAGCTCTGCTTTGGGTTTGCCCTTGCTTTCAGCAATTCTGTTTGCACAAGCCATAAGAATACCGAAGGTGAAGAAGCCGCCGGGAGCGAGAATGAAGATTGTCATCGGGCTGATTGCGCTGTTTTCGCCGATAAGAGTGATGCCGTCAAAGCCTGTGATACCTGCGATTGAGAGAAGACTCTCAGCGCCTGAAAGGATTGTGCCTGCGCCGATGATTTCTCTTACAGCACCCATGCAGCAGAGGGCGATTGTGAAACCGATACCCATACCGAGACCGTCAACTGCAGATGCGATAACGCCGTTTTTACCTGCGAAAGCTTCAGCTCTGCCGAGGATGATGCAGTTAACAACGATAAGGGGAAGGAAAACGCCGAGTGACTGGTCGAGCGCGGGAACGAATGCTTTGACTATCATCTGAACGATTGTAACGAAGGATGCGATGATAACGATATATGCAGGGATTCTGACTTTTGAAGGGATAATCTTTCTCAATGCGGAAATAACGATGTTTGAGCAAAGGAGAACGATTGTTGCTGAAACGCCCATACCGAGCGCGTTAACGATGCTTGTTGTAACCGCAAGAGTGGGGCAGGTACCGAGAACGAGTCGCATAACAGGGTTTTCGGTTATAAGACCTTTTGTGAATTCCTTACGGAGTGATTTCTTTTCAGCCAATGTTCTCACCTCCCATTGCTTCGATTGCCGCATCGACTGCAGCTGCAACTGCTTTTGAAGTTATTGTTGCACCTGTGAGTGCCTTGATGTCATTTTCTGCAGGAGTGTCTTTGGTTACTCCGATGCCTGCGATTTTGCCGACAAACTGCTGAAGGAAGCTGTCCTTCGTTGCGTTTGCGCCGAGACCGGGAGTTTCGCTCATTGAAAGGATGTTGACGCCTGTGACCTTGCCTTCAAGGTCAACGCCTGTCATAACGGAGATTGCTCCGCCGTAACCCTTTTCAACGGTGATAACAACATAACCGACGGTTTCGTTGTTTGCATCATATGCAGGAACGAGCTTGATTTCGTTTTCGCTGATTTCTTTGTTATTTATAATTGATTCTTCACCGAATGAAGCGGCGGAAGCGAAAACAACCTGTCTTGCCTTTGCTTCGTTATCGGCATTGACCTGCTCAATTTTCGGAGCAGTAACATCATTGGTTATTGCGAGAAGGAATGCCGCAACAACGCAGATAATGAGAAGAACTACCGTCGGAGCGGCGTATTCTTTGAAGTTTTTCATCAGTTAGCCGCCTCCTTTGATTTCTTTTCTTTTTTGGGTGTGCCGAAAGGCTGGGGAATTGTTGCTCTGTCAATGAAGGGAACAACGAGGTTCATAATAAGGATTGCGAATGAAACAGCCTCTGTCATTGAAGCGAAAAGTCTGATGAGAGAGGTGATGATACCGCAACCGATACCGAAGATAATCTTGCCTTTAACATTGATGGGGCAGGTTGAATAGTCGGTTGCCATAAAGAATGCACCGAGAAGAAGACCGCCGCCCATAACGTGATATGCAACGAATCCGAGGTCACCCTTGCCTGCAATAAGCATTATAAGAGCAACTGTGCCGATGTATGCGGCAGGAATTGCGGGGGAGATAACTTTTTTGGCGAGAAGATAAATGCCGCCGAGAATAAGTGCGAGAGCGCAGGTTTCGCCGAGACAGCCGCCTCTGAGACCGAGGAGCATATCAACGAGTGAAACTCCGAGTTCACTTTCAAGATTTGCGTAGTCAACTGCAAGGGGTGTTGCGGTTGTTGTGATACCTGTTTTCCAGGAAAGAGGAGCAACCCAGTTGCCCATCTGTGCGCCGAATGAAAGAAGAAGAACGATTCGGGCGGTGATGGCAGGGTTAGCGAAGTTCTGACCGATGCCTCCGAAGAACTGCTTTACAACAACGATGGCAACGACGCTTCCGAGAGCCGCAATCCAATAGGGGATTGTGGAGGGAAGGTTGAGCGCAAGGATAAGACCTGTTACAACCGCGCTCAGGTCGCCGATTGTCTGATGGCGCTTCATAACCTTGCGTGATATGTATTCTGCAAGCACTGCGGAGCCGATTGAAACTGCCGCAACGCAGAGAACTCTGGGTCCGAAAATGAAGATTGCCGCGATGAGGGCAGGAATAAGTGCGATAACAACATCGAGCATAATTTTTGTTGTTGTCTGGGTTGAGCGCAGGTGAGGTGATGCGCTGACAACGAGCTTTTTACCGTTTACCATTATTTATTGCCCTCCTCTCTGAGAATTGCTTTTGCGAGTCGCATATGCTGAACAAGGGGTTTACCTGCAGGGCAAGCGAAAGCGCAGCTTCCGCATTCCATACAAACTGTAATGCCTGATGTCTTGAGCATATCAACATCTTTAGCCTTTGCAGCTCTTACGATGTTAGTGGGCATAAGGCTCATCGGACAGGCTGATGCACATCTGCCGCAACGGATGCAGTCGCTTTCGGGCTTGAGAACTGCGTCGCCGTGAGCGAAAGCAAGAATTGCGTTGTTCTGCTTGAGAACGGGCAGGTCTGTGCCGACGATTGCAAGACCCATCATCGGGCCGCCTGTAAGAATCTTGCAGGGATCTTCTTTGAATCCGCCGCAGAAATCGATAACTTCGCTGATGCTTGTGCCGACGGGAACTCTTACATTCTTGGGTTCCTTAACGGCTGAGCCGTCAACTGTGAGTGAACGGCTGACGAGCGGTTTGCCTGTTTTGAGGTAACGGGCAATGAATGCAACGGATGCAACATTCATAACAACGCAACCAACATCGGCAGGAAGCTTTCCGGGAGGAACTTTTCTGCCTGTTGCGGACTGAACCATCATTTTTTCTGCACCCTGGGGGTATTTTGATTCGAGTACCATAAGCTTGACTTCATCCTTTGTGTCAAACTTGTGGTCAGCAATATTTTTGAGAATATCGAATGCGGCAGGCTTGTTGTCTTCAACGGCAATGATAACCTGCTTGAAGCCGAGGAGATCCTTGAGAGTGTAAACGCCTGAAAGAATGTCCCAGGAATTTTCGATGCATTCGCGGTAGTCAACTGTGATGTAAGGCTCGCATTCTGCGGCATTGATAACGAGAGTATCAATGTTTTTGTCAGCAGGGAAATTGAGCTTGACGTGGGTCGGGAAACCTGCGCCGCCGAGACCTACAAGACCTGAATCGCGGACAGCCTTGATGAGATCTTCTCTTGTTTCAACAACGGGGGGCTTGATTCCTTCCCAAAGACGCATTTCGCCGTCGGATTCGATTGTGACAGCCTTTGCGAGGGTGCCGTTGGGCATCTTGATTTCACCGATAGCGGTAACCGTGCCTGAAACGGAAGCGTGGATGGGTGCGCTGACATACTTATCTGTGTCGCCGATAAGCTGACCGACAGCAACAACATCTCCGACCTTGACTACGGGCTCACAGGGAGCGCCGATATGCTGCTGCATCGGAATAACAACCTTTGCAGGAACAGGTAATCTTACCACCTCTGTTTCAGCGGTGTTTTTGTGGTGACCTACCTTGACACCGCCTCTGACCTTTTTGACGGCAGAAAGGATGCCTGCCGGAAGGCTCTTGAACATAGGGATTCCTCCTTTTTCTATCTCTTATAAAAGAACTGTTTTTGTTTTTCAAGCACAGGCATAACCGCTTTAAGGATTATTCCCGTGACCGCGCCTGTTGCAATGCCGAAAACGGCAAGAGCAGGTGCATAAAATATAATATCTCCGCTTCCGGTGATAATTGCCGCCGCTCCGAGCTGACCTGCGTTATGGCAGAGAGCGCAGATGACGGAAATCCCGATAAGACCGAGCTTATTATCCGCAAATTTAAGCAGAAGCCACATTGCAAGGGTGGAAAGAATTCCGCCCGAAAGGCTCATAATTCCTGCTGTGAAACCTCTTGTTATGAAGGCGAATCCGCCTTTGACAAGGGTGATTGTGAGTGCCTGCGGCAGACCTAAACTGCCTGCGGCAAACATTGTGATTATGTTTGAAAATCCGGGTTTTGCTCCCGGGGGAAGAAACGGCAGAGGAGGAATCAGGCTTTCGAGAAAGCCGAGCGCCAATGCCTGAGCGCAGAGGATTGCTCCGAGCGCGGTTTTGAATGCAATGCCTTTTTTCATATCAGTAGGTCATAATGCCGACATCCGAGCCGCTGACGGTAACGATTGTTTTCGCGGGCAGACAAACGGCAGTATCTCCTTTCCTGCTGAGTTTGCCGCAGTTGATGCAGAGCTTATCCTCGCAGTCGGCAGATTCAAAATAAATCTCTCCGTTTTCCGCGGCGATAACAACCTTCGGGTCGGTATCAAGCTCAATTATTCTTTTCTCTTTAACTGCGGAAAGGTCAATTGTTTCAACGATATTTCCGTTGACGGTTACGGTTGCTTCAAGACGGTCTGCGTTTTGTGACTGATAAAGCCAAAAAACTGCGGCAACAACAAGAATGACAAGAATAACCGCGATATCGCCTTTTTTGAAAAGTTCAGTTTTCATAGCCAATCAAAGTATAGGCGGTGTCGGTAATTTCAATTTCCGACGCGATGCCTTCGGTAATATAAATCTCTTTATCTTCTGTGATGAAAACAGCTTCGCAACCGTAGGTCTTCGTAAGCTCAATGCCTTTTTCGATTCCGAGCACGAAGCAGGCGGTTGAAAGCGCGTCGCTGATGAGTCCGCTTTTCGAAATAACGGTTACGCTGATGAGCCCGTTTTCAACGGGATAACCTGTTTCGGGGTCAATGATGTGGTGATAACTTTTTCCGTTTTCCTCAAAGCGTCTTTCGTAGCTGCCCGAGGTTGAAACGCAGATATCTGAAAGCGGCAGGGTTGCAATGCTTCTTCCTGCGTTGCCGTATGGGTCACGGATGCCGACCTTGACGGTTTCTTTTCCGTAAATCAAAACGCTTCCGCCGACGCTGACGGTTGCATTGTTGACCTTCTTCCCGTCAAGAATGGTGCGGATTTCATCAAGAGCAATTCCTTTGCCGACAGCACCGAAATCAATTTTGCCTGAGCTTAAAGTCAGAGTGTTACCCGAAACGGTGATGTTTTCATATCCGCTTTCGGAAAGAGCCGTCTGCAACGAGGCTTCATCGGGGACTTTCGCGTTTTTGCCGAAACTCCACAGGTCACTTACCGCGCCGAGAGTTATATCAAACGCGCCGTCACTTTTGCGGCAGACATCAAGCAATGCGGTGAAATATCCGCCGAGCTTTTCGCTGATTGAGATGTTGTTTTTTTCTCTGTTGATTCTGCTGATTTCGGAGGATTCGCTGTGCCTTGAAAGAATACCGTCAAGTCCGTTGACGCAGGCTTCGATTTCTTCAGTGCATTTTTCGGAATCAATACCCGAAACCGTTGCGCTGATGACGGTATCCATAGCGAAGAAATTCGCTGATGAGCTTTTGTTGAAATAACCGTCCCATACGATAAAAACAATGAGAGCAACAGCCGCAACTGCCGCGAAAATTGTTCCGATTTTCTTCAAAAAGCAGTCACCGCCATTCTTACCCATTATAATTTAGTTTATATATAATACACCTTATAATACAATTTTTCAATACAGTTGAAGCAAAACTAAAAAAATTGTTGGATTTTCATAAAAAATCTGTTAAAATATGTAACATAATTGCAATAAGGAGCGTTGATATGAACGATATAGTATATATGCCCGTCAGATGCATATGCGGTAAAAATGCACTTGCAGATAATTCGTCTTTTCTCGCGAAACTCGGCAAGAAATGTCTTATCCTTACCGGAGGAAGCGGCGCAATTAAAAGCGGTGCGCTTGCCGATGCGGAAAACGCGCTGAATAAAGAGGGAATCGGATACGCGGTTTTCAATAAAATCGGCGAAAATCCGCTGATTTCCGTCTGTCGCGAAGCGGGAGAAACCGCAAGAGATTCGGGCGCGGATTTTATCCTCGGAATCGGCGGCGGCTCGGTGCTTGATGCCGCAAAAGCCGTTGCAATTTATGCATCGAATCCCGACTTGTCCGCGATTGATATTTACAAGCGCGAATATAATAATCCGCCCCTTCCCGTTGCACTTGTCGGCACAACGGCAGGGACGGGCAGCGAGGTTACGGCGGTTTCAGTTCTGACCAACGATGAAACGGGCGCAAAAAAGAGCATTTCCGGCGATGATTGCTATGCGAAAATTGCTTTTTGTGACCCGAAGTATACCTTCTCATTGCCTTATGCATCAACGGTTTCAACGGCTCTTGATGCTTTTGCTCACGCGGTTGAAGGCTTCTTCACCGTCAAGTGCAACGGCGTTGTTGAAATGTGGGCAGAGAAGTGCATTCCGATGATTTATGAGGGACTTAAAGAGCTTGCTGAATCGGAAAATATTTCCGAAAAACTTCGCGAAAAGCTCTACTACGGCTCGATTTATGCAGGTCTTGTAATCAACACCTGCGGAACGGCTTTTCCGCATCCTCTCGGATATGTCCTGACGGAAAATTACGGCATTCCTCACGGTACAGCCTGCGCCGCATTCTTTGCTCCGTATATCGACAGATGCGTGCAGTTTGCACCCGAAAAAGCAGAGAAATTTGTTGCTCTGACCGATGAAATTGAAGCGGTCAAAGCAGTTATTGCTTCGCTCACAGACCTCAGAGGGGTTACAATCGGCGAAGAGAATGCAAAAAAATACGCCCTGCGATGGCAGGACGCAATTCCGAGGAATTTTGCCGCCTCCCCCGGCGGTCTGACTCAGGAAGAGGCGGCAGGGATATTATCCCTTATTTAGCAACCGCAACCGCAGCCGCAGTCATTCGATCTGACGCTGTTACAGCCGCAACCGTTGTTGCAACCGCAGTCACCGCAGCAGAGAAGAATGAGGATGATGAAAAGGAACCAGTTGTTATTGCATCCGCAACCCATGATGTAACCTCCTTGCAAGAATCCGCCGTATCATCGGTCGGAGTGGTGATTGAAGCGTTTCTGATTTCTCAGGCGCTTACATTGCCATCTTATGTAATTGCAGAAAAAGTGTTACAAAATTTCAGGTAAAAGCTTTTGCTTGAATATATGTCGTTATTATGTTATAGTAATCAAGGTTAGTTTTTATAAAACAAGTCAGGAGGCATTTTTATGTGTCAGTGTAATTGTCAGGGCCCCAAGAGCGACCTCACTCTGCTTGAGGACGTGCTCAAGGAATATGCAGGCTCATCAAGCAATCTTATCACGATTCTCCAGAAAGCACAGAATATCTACGGATACCTTCCCAAGGATGTTATGTATTGCATAGCCGAAAGAGTAGGAATCACTCCTGCGGATGTTATGGGCGTTGCAACCTTCTATTCGCAGTTCAGACTTACTCCCATCGGTAAATATCTTATTATGTCCTGCCAGGGTACGGCTTGCCATGTTAACGGCAGCGAAAGAATTACCGCCGCTATCTCCGAATATCTCGGAATCGGCAACGGCGAAACCACAGCCGACGGACTTTTCACTCTCGAAAATGTTGCTTGCCTCGGTTGTTGCTCGCTCGCTCCCGTTATTATGATTAACGGCGAAGCTTACGGCAACCTTACTCCCGACTCGGCAGTTGCAGTTATCAAAAATATTCAGGAAAAGGAGGGCAAATGATGCGTATAATTATCGGCGAAGGCTCCTGCGGAATTGCGGCAGGCGCATCAAAGGTGCATAAGGCGATTGAAGCTCTTATGACAGAAAACGAAGCATTTACCCTCGGCAGCACAGGCTGTATCGGTATGTGCTTTCTTGAACCCATTGTTGATTTATATGACGGAAAAACTCTTCTTCGCCGCCTTGTGAAGGTTTCGGCAGATGATGCCGAAGCCATCGTTGAAGCGGCAAGAAGCGGTGACTTTTCAAATGTTGATTCAATAACAATTTCTGCAGAGGATGAAGAATTCCTCGGCGGTCAGACAAGAATTGCTCTTCGCCATTGCGGTCTTATCGACCCTGTTTCCCTTGACGATTACCGCGAAGCAGACGGCTATCAGGCGCTCGAAAAGGCTC
This sequence comes from Acutalibacteraceae bacterium, assembly GCA_045634985.1. Taxonomy (GTDB): domain Bacteria; phylum Bacillota; class Clostridia; order Oscillospirales; family Acutalibacteraceae; genus CAG-177. Next base: position 54,703 of record JAZRBF010000040.1, read on the forward strand.
TTAAAACAATGACTCCCGAGCAGGTTATCGAGGAAATCAAGGTTTCGGGTCTTGCAGGCAGAGGCGGCGCAGGTTTCCCCACCTGGTTCAAATGGAATGCCGCCCGTAACAGCGTCAGCGAAACAAAATATCTTATCTGTAATGCAGACGAGGGTGACCCCGGCGCATTTATGGACAGAGCGGTTATCGAATCCGACGCCCATAATCTTATTGAAGGTATGCTCATCGGTGCATATGCAATCGGCGCAAGCGAAATGATTGTTTATGTCCGCGCAGAGTATCCCCTTGCAATCACTAACCTTGAAATTGCCATTGCTCAGGCAAAGAAGGCAAATCTTCTCGGCGAAAATATTCTCGGCACAGGTTTCTCCTGCGATATGAGAATCAAAGCAGGTGCAGGCGCATTTGTCTGCGGTGAAGAAACCGCGCTCATCGAATCCCTTGAGGGCAAGAGAGGTATGCCCAGACTCAAACCTCCCTTCCCTGCGCAGAAGGGTTATATGGATGAACCTTCAAATATCAATAATGTTGAAACCTTCGCCAATGTTGCGTGGATTATCAACAACGGCGGTGAAGCTTTTGCCGCTATGGGTACAGAAAACAGCAAGGGTACAAAGGTTTTCGCTCTCACAGGTAAAATCCGTAAGGGCGGTCTTGTTGAAATTCCCATGGGTAAAACTCTCCGCGATGTTATCTACGGCATCGGCGGCGGTATCCGCGATGATAAGGAATTCAAGGCTGTGCAGATGGGCGGTCCTTCAGGCGGATGCATTCCCAAGGATTTGCTCGATACGGTTATCGACTATAAGGCACTTGCCGCAACGGGCGCAATTATGGGCTCGGGCGGTATGGTTGTTATGGACGAAAGCACCTGTATGGTAGGTATGGCGAAATTCTTCCTCGATTTCACCGCGCTTGAATCCTGCGGTAAATGCGTGCATTGCCGAATCGGTACTGCAAGAATGCAGGAAATACTCACAAGAATTGTCAAAGGCGAGGGTAAAGAGGGCGATATCGAGCTTCTTGAAGAGCTTTGCGAAGCAGTCAAGGACGGCGCGCTCTGCGGTCTCGGTCAGACTGCTCCCAACCCCGTACTCACCACAATCAGATATTTCAGAAACGAATACGAAGCACATATCAATGAGAAGAAATGCCCTGCAAAGGAATGCGTTGACCTTCTCACATATTCAATCGATGCGGATAAGTGCAAGGGATGCACACTCTGCGCAAAGAAATGTCCTGCTCACGCAATCAGCGGCGAAGTCAAGCAGGCACATATCATTGATTCAGAAGCCTGTATCCGTTGCGGTCAGTGCATTAATTCCTGCCGCTTCGGCGCAATCATTGTAGAATAAGGAGGGGAATGAAATGGAACAGATTAAGATTACAATAAATGGCCGCGAGCTTATCGGCGAAAAAGGCGAAACCGTTCTTAACATTGCCGCAAGAAACGGCATTGAAATTCCCAACCTTTGCTATAACGGCAAACTCAAGCTTTACGGAGCTTGCGGACTTTGTCTTGTTGAGGCTGAAAACAGCCCCAAGCTTATGCGTGCCTGCGCAACCGTTGCTCAGGACGGTATGGTGCTCAGCACAAACACTCCCAGAGTCAAGAAGGCAAGAAAGATTGCCGTTGAACTTATTATGAGCGACCACAGCGGCGATTGCGTTGCTCCCTGCTCACTCAATTGCCCTGCTCACACAGATATTCAGGGTTATCTTAAAGCTATCGCAAACGGCGACGATAAAGAAGCCGTTAAAATTATCAAGGAAAAGATTCCGATTCCTGCATCAATCGGCAGAGTCTGTCCTCATCCCTGCGAAAGCAATTGCCGCCGCAGACTCGTTGAAGAGCCTCTTTCGGTTGCATACCTCAAGGCTTTTGCTGCTGATAATGACCTTGCATCGGATGCTCCCTACACTGCAACCCCCGACGAAGCAACCGGCAAAAAGGTTGCGATTATCGGCGGCGGTCCTGCAGGTCTGACCGCGGCATATTATCTCCGCCTTTCAGGTCACGATGTAACGATTTATGAAGCTATGCCTGAAATGGGCGGTATGCTTCGCTACGGTATTCCCGAATACCGTCTGCCCAAATCCGTTCTTGCAAAAGAGGTTGAGGCAATCGCAAAGCTCGGCGTTGAGATGAAAAACAATGTCAAGGTCGGCAAGGATATATCATTCGATGAAATCAAAAACGGTGCAGATGCCGTTCTTGTAACAATCGGCGCATGGAAGGGAAGCCGAATCGGCTGTGTCGGCGAGGAGCTTGAAGGCGTACTCAGCGGCATTGATTTCCTGCGCGAAGTAAATATGGGCAACCGTCCCGAAATCGGCAAGAATGTTGCAGTTGTCGGCGGCGGTAACACCGCAATGGATGCCTGCCGTACGGCGGTAAGATGCGGCGCGGAGAATGTTTATGTTATTTACCGCCGCACAAGAGCGGAAGCTCCTGCGGAGGATATCGAAATTGAAGAGGCAATCGAAGAGGGTGTTGAATTCCTCTTCCTTACAAATCCCGACGAAATCATCGGCGAAAACGGTAAGGTTACTTCAATCAGACTTCAGGTTATGGAGCTCGGCGAGCCTGATGCATCGGGCAGAAGAAAGCCTGTGACTGTTGAAGGCGAATTCAGAACTCTTGATGTTGATACCGTTATTTCCGCAATCGGTCAGAAATGCTCACCCTCGGGTCTTGAGGAAATTGAGCTCACAAAATGGGGAACAATCGTTGCCGCGAAGTCAACCTGCCTTACCAATATTGAGGGTGTTTTTGCCGCAGGCGATGCAACCAACAACGGCGCATCAATCGCAATCGACGCAATCGCAGAGGCAAACGAAGCAGCAAGGGCAATCAATGCATATCTTCTCGGTATGCCTATGGATTTCCCCGAGCCTTACTATTCAAAGAAGAATGTAACTGCAGAAATGCTTGCTGACAGAGAGAAGATTGCAAGAGCCGTTATGTCTGTCAAAGCTCCCGAATACCGCCGCAACAACTTCGAAGCTATTCTCAACGGTTTCACAGAGGAGCAGGCAAGGGGCGAAGCAAAGCGTTGCCTTGAATGCGGTTGCCACGATTTCAAGGAATGCAAACTCATCCGCTATGCAAACGATGAGCCGATTGCACCCGAAAGATTTGCAGGCGCAATCCACGAGAGCTTCAAAGAAACAAGACTCGTTACCATTGAACGCGACCAGGGTAAGTGCATCCTTTGCAATCTCTGCGTAAGAACTTGTAAAGAGGATGCAGGTGAAAGCATTCTCGGTCTTGTCGGCAGAGGATTCAAGACGGTTATCAGACCCGAATTTGAAGGAACAGACAAGATTGAAATTTGCAAAAACTGCGGAAAATGCGTTGAAGTTTGTCCCACAGGCGCACTCAAGCTTCTTAAATAACAAAAAAATTAACGGATGTGTCGGTTTGGCACATCCGTTTTTTAGTGAAGAGTTAAGGTTGGGCTTCGCTCACACCCGTTAAATTTAAATCCAATTATAATTCTGCTTCGGCGAAGCCTATGCATTCTCTGCCGACGATGGGATTTGCAACATTCCTTGCGTTGAAATATATGCGCAGTTTGTTGCCGTATCTGACGAGGTGACTCGCGTAGACAAATTGCTTCATCCAGTTGCTTCCGTTAACTGTCTGCGGCTCAATCAGAAGCTTTGCGAATCTGAAATTTAATCCGTCATCGGAGGTCAGAAGAATGATTGCGGAATGGCTTTTGCCGTCATTTTCGTAAATTCCGTTCTGAATTCCGATATAGCCGTCACTCAGGCGGTAAACCTTAAGACATCCGCTGCAAAGGTTGAGATAAGGGTCGTTTTTGTCAGGAGAAATAATCGGCTTTTCGGCGGAAACATAGCCTTCGGTGAGATGGTTGCTTTCGGCGAAGCTGATGTGAGTCGGCTCGCAGAATCCGCAATCCTTTATGTATGTAAGACCGCAGGAATAATAAAGGCGGTTTACCCCGTTTTCCTGAAGAAGATAGGGGTTGGAAATCGACATTCCTCGGTTGCTCTGCTCATAATCCCTTGTGTTTGTGATAACAGGCGCAGGGGCAGACCAGTTTTTGAGGTCGGTGCTTTCGATAACATAGATTTCCGATTTCCATCTGACCGCGTTGACCAGATTGAGGGCATTCATAATCAACGGACGCGTTCTTTCATAAAAAAGATAATACCTGCCGTCAATGAAGTTGATATTCGGACGCATAGCGCGTTTTGCGATTTTTTCAGGCCTTGAAAATTTAATTCCGTCGGTGCTTTCTGCGTGGCAAACCCCGAATGTCGTATGGAAAAACATATGCCATTTTCCGTCGTGAGCAACATCGGGAGTGAGCATTGACGGGTCGGCAACAACTATCGAGCCTCCCCGTGGTCTGAGGACGGGACTTTCGGCGCTGATTCTGAAATCGGCATTTAAAATCTGACCGGTAGTAATATTTTTCATAAGCAATCCTCGTTATATTGATATAAGGATTATACATCATTGCAACGGAATTAACAACAAAAAACTTCAGCAAAAATTCCGTTTTTTCTTGACATTTCATTTTTACGGGATTATAATTGAGAAAAATTCAGTACCGAAGGTAAGTGCTATGAAGGCAACAATCGCAAACACACGTGAATTTTTCTTTAACTTTTTCAGCGTAGTCTTTTATTTTGGCTATGCTTATTTTGCTATGGAAAAGTTACCGGTGAGAGCGTGAAAAAAAGTTTTCGGGAAGTAAATTTCTGACAGTATTTTGAAATCTCACTTGTAATTTTCGCAAGTGGGATTTTTTTATTTGAAAGGGATGTCGGCTATGGCAAATAAGTTGGACGAAGCAAGGGAAATCATAAACAGAGTTGATTCTCAGATGGCAGAGCTTTTTGCAGAGAGAATGAGAGCTGCCGAAATGGTTTTTGAGCATAAAAAGGAATTCGGACTTCCGATTTATGACCCCGAAAGAGAAGAAGCGGTCATCAATAAAAATTCGGCTCTGATTGAGGACGATGTTATCAGAGGATATTATATTGATTATATCAAAAATGTTATGAGCATTTCCCGCGCTTATCAGTACCGTCTTCAGAGCGGTCTGAAGGTTGCTTACAGCGGAGTTGAGGGCGCGTTTGCACATATTGCCGCAGGCAGAATTTTTCCAAACAGCAACGCGGTGTCATTCAGGGATTTCAAATCGGCATATGATTCCGTTGTTAACGGCGAAACCGATTTTGCTGTGCTCCCCATCGAAAACAGCTATGCAGGTGAAGTCGGACAGACGATTGACCTCATTTTTTCGGGCGGACTTTTCATAAACGGCATTTATGAGCTTGAAATTCATCAGAATCTGCTCGGCGTACCCGGCGCAACGGTTGCGGATATCAAAAAAGTCACAAGCCATCCGCAGGCTCTCGGTCAATGCCACGATTATATTGAATTCCGCGGTTTTGATATTGAAGAAGCGAGCAACACAGCAATTGCGGCAAAAGCAGTTTCCGAAAGGAATGACAAATCATTCGGCGCGATTGCAAGCGCTGAAACTGCTGAGATTTACGGACTTGAAATCATCGAGGCAAATATCAATAAGAGCGGAGAAAACACTACGAGATTTGCCGTTCTTTCAAGAGTAAAGGCTGAATCTCAAGCTTTTTCAAGCTCTGTTTTGATGTTTACCGTTAAAAACGAAGCAGGCTCTCTTGCCGAAGCAATCGGTATCATCGGTAAATACGGCTACAATATGACCGCGCTCAGAAGCAGACCTCTGAAAAAACATTCGTGGCAGTATTATTTCTATATTGAAATTGACGGCACAACTGATTCGGAAAACGGTCAGAAAATGTTGGCGGAGCTTGGCAAGGTCTGTGACAGGCTGAAAACAGCAGGAACTTTTGCACCGCACAGTGAAATATAGGAGTGTTCAGTATGAATATTCATCTTGATTTAAAAGAAAACAGTTACGATATTATCGTTGAGAGAGGAATTCTCGGAAATGCAGGAATGCATCTCAACCTTAACAGACGCGTGCTTGTTGTTACGGATTCGGGAGTCCCTGCAATTTATGCTCAGACGCTTGCGAAGCAATGCAAAACCCCCGTTGTCTGCACCGTTGAAGAGGGCGAAGGCTCAAAAAATATGGAAACCTTCGGCAGATTGCTTCAGACGATGCTTGAAAACGGATTTTCAAGAAAGGATTGCGTTGTTGCAGTCGGCGGCGGTGTTGTGGGCGACCTTTCGGGTTTTGCGGCATCGGCATATATGAGGGGAATCGATTTCTATAATATTCCCACAACTCTTCTCTCGCAGATTGATTCATCAATCGGAGGAAAAACCGCAATAAATTTTGCAGGAATCAAAAATATTGTCGGTGCATTTTATCAGCCGAAGAAGGTGCTTATTGACCCCGACCTTCTCAAAACGCTTCCTCAGAGGCAGATTTCAAACGGTCTTGCCGAAGCGATAAAAATGTCGCTCACATCCGACAGAGAATTGTTTGAAATCTTTGAGAATAAAGACCCCGAAGATAATCTTGATGAGATAATCATCCGCTCGCTCAATATCAAAAAATCCGTTGTTGAGCAGGATGAAAAGGAAGCAGGGCTTCGCAAAATTCTCAACTTCGGTCATACCGTCGGTCACGGTATCGAAGGCAGCGTGAATACGGAAGAACTTTATCACGGCGAATGCGTTGCGCTCGGAATGATTCCGATGTGCGGCGAAGAGATAAGACCGAGAGTTATAAATGTCCTTAAAAAATGCAATCTTTATAATCTTAAGGATTTTGATTGGGATAAAATCAGCGAAATTGCGTTTCACGATAAAAAGGCTGACGGCGATACCGTAACGGTAACAACTGTCAGCAATGTCGGCGAATTTGAACTCAGGACTCTCAAATGCAGTCAGGTTATTGAAATGGCTGAAAGTTGTCTGAAGGGATGATAAAAATGAAAAATACATTCGGTAACAGCGTTGCGGTTACATTATTCGGCGAAAGCCACGGCGAATATATCGGAGCCGTTATTGACGGCCTTGCACCCGGAATAAAAATTGATAAAGAATATATTGAGCATATGCTTTTCCTCAGAAGACCTGACGGAAAAATTTCCAGTCCGAGAAAGGAAAAGGATGAATTCAGGATTGTCAGCGGCGTTGTCAACGGCAGAGCAACAGGCACACCGTTAACCATTCTTATTCCCAACGAAAATGTTAACAGCTCGGATTATGCGCAGATGAAAACCGTTGCCCGTCCTTCTCACGCGGATTATACCGCGCAGTGCAAATATCACGGCTATCAGGATTCAAGAGGCGGCGGACATTTCAGCGGAAGAATAACGGCAGCGCTTGTTGCCGCAGGTGCAATCTGCAAATCTGCGCTTGAGCAAAAAGGTATCCTTATCGGTACTCATATCAAAAGTTGCGGCGGAGTTTCGGACAGAGATTTCGGCGATTATGCTTCGGATATTCAGCGTTTAGGCGAAAAAACCTTCGCGGTGCTTGATGATTCCTGCGAAGAAACAATGAAAAATAAGATTCTCGAGGCTCTCGAAGACGGCGACAGCGTCGGCGGAATCCTCGAAACTGCAATAACAGGCATTCCCGACGGCGTAGGTGAGCCGTGGTTTGATTCGGTTGAAAGCCTTATTTCTCATATGATGTTTTCGATTCCTGCAGTCAAGGGAATCGAATTTGGTCTGGGTTTTAAACTTGCCGATATGAGAGGAAGTGCGGCGAATGACCCGATAAGACTTGAAAACGGAAAAGTTATCACGCAGACAAATAATAACGGCGGAATCAACGGCGGAATCACAAACGGAATGCCGATAATCTTCCGCACAGCAATCAAACCGACCCCCACGATTTTCAAACAGCAGGATACGGTTGATTTCAGCAGTATGACCGAAACCGTTATTGAGCCGAAGGGCAGACACGACCCTGCAATTGTGCACAGAGCAAGAATCGTGCAGGATGCGGCGGCGGCAATCGTAATTTGCGATATGCTTGCAATGAGATTCGGCACTGATTGGCTTAAATCGGAAGTAGAATAATTATGAAAAAATACGGATGTATAGGAAAAAAGCTGACCCACAGCTTTTCAAAAGAAATTCACGCAAGACTTGCCGATTATCAGTATGAGTTGATTGAGCTTAAAGAGGATGAGCTTGAAGGCTTTTTCGGTGACAAGGATTTTTGCGCCATAAATGTAACCATCCCTTATAAGCAGGCGGTTATTCCGTATATGGATGAGATGAGCGATGTTGCAAAGCGCATCGGAGCGGTCAACACCATCGTCAACAGAAACGGCAGACTCTGCGGATACAATACCGATTATTACGGTATGAAAGCTCTCGCAGAAAAAACGGGAATTGAAATCAGCGGCAAAAAAGTCCTGATTCTCGGCACAGGCGGTACAAGCAAAACCGCGCGTATTCTGATGCAGGATATGGGTGCGGCAGAAATAATTACCGTCAGCAGAAATAAAACGGATGAATTTATCACCTATGAAGAGGCGGTAAAAGAGCATTGCGATGCCCAGGTGATTATAAACACAACTCCGTCAGGAATGTATCCCGAATGCGATGCCGAGCCGATTGATATTTCTGCATTCGGCAAACTCGAAGGTGTGCTTGATGCGATATATAACCCTCTGTGCACCAACCTTGTTATGAAGGCAAGGGAGGCGGGACTCAAGGCGGAATGCGGTTTGTATATGCTCGTGATGCAGGCTGTGGTTGCGGTTGAAAAATTCCTCGATAAGAAAATCCCCAAATCGGTTGCAGACAGCGTTTTTGCTTCTGTACTCGCATCGAAGCAGAATATCGTGCTCACAGGTATGCCGGGAAGCGGCAAAAGTACCGTCGGCAGGCTTCTGAATATTGACGGATTTACCCTCGTTGATACCGATGCGGAAATCGAAAAAAGATGCGGATGCACAATTAAGGAGCTTATAAGCAACAAGGGTGAGAAATATTTCCGCGACCTTGAAACCGAAGTGATAAGGGATTTTTCTTCGCAGGGATGCAGAATCATTTCAACAGGCGGCGGCGCGGTGCTTCGCAAGGAAAACACGGATTATCTCCGAAGAAACGGAAAAATATTTTTTATAAATGCAGACCCGACCAGACTTTGTCCTACAGGTGACAGACCTCTGTCAGACACAGCCGAAAAGCTCAGGAAACTGTATGATGAAAGAATCGGAATCTATAAATCAACCGCTGATGTGATTGTTCCGGAGGCGCAGACCCCGGAAGAAGAAGCGGAATTCATTCTTAATGCACGAATGGAGCTGATAATGTGAAAATTCTTGTTATAAACGGGCCGAATATCAATATGCTCGGCATAAGAGAGCCTGAACATTACGGCAGGGAAACATATGCTGACCTTACCGAAAAAATCAGAAAATACTGCGAGCAGAAGAATATAGAAGTTACAATTTATCAGTCAAATCACGAGGGTGACCTTGTTGACGAAATTCAGAAGGCATACGGCAATGCAGACGGTATTGTTATCAATCCCGGTGCTTATACGCACACAAGCATCGCCATTCTGGATGCTGTGAAATCGGTTAATATCCCCACAGTTGAAGTGCATATTTCAAAGGTTGAGGAGCGAGAAGATTTCAGGCAGATAAGCTATGTGCGCCTTGCCTGCGTCAAAACGATAACAGGCCGCGGCACAGACGGCTATCTCGAAGCAATTGACTATCTGACAGAAGGTAAATAACAATGAAAGCAATTTTTAAACCCTGCAGGCTGAAGGGTAACGCAGATGCTCCGCCTTCAAAAAGTATGGTGCACAGATACCTCATCGGCGCGGCGCTTTCAAAAGGAGAATCGGTCATATCGGGCGTTGATTACAGCGAAGATATTCTCGCAACAATCGATTGCCTGAAGGCTCTGGGTGTCGGAATACGGATTGAAGAAGATACCGTAACCGTCAACCCCGAAGGCTTTATGAAATCAGCCGATTCCGTGCTCAGTTGCAGAGAAAGCGGAAGCACCCTCAGGTTTTTTATTCCGCTTGCGCTTTGCTCGGGCAGGAAGATAACCTTGCAAGGAAGCGGCAGACTTTTTCAGCGTCCTCTGGATGTTTATGAAAAGCTGTGCCGCGATAACGGATTTGATTTTTGCAAAAATGAAAATTCGGTAACTCTTTGCGGTAAACTTAAGAGCGGAAAATACGAAATAAACGGCGATATAAGCAGCCAGTTTATCACAGGTCTTATTTTTGCGCTTGTTTATCTGGGCGAGGATTCATCAATCCGAATCATACCGCCTTTTGAGAGCAGGTCATATGTTAATCTGACGGTTTCAGCCCTGAAATTATTCGGCGCTGATATCCGTTTTGATGATGAATTCAATATCTCGATAAGAAAATCCGACCTGCATTCTTTTTCAGGCAGAGTTGAGGGCGATTATTCAAACGCGGCTTTTCTTGATGCATTCAATCATATCGGCTCGGATATCATTATCGGCAATCTTAATGCCGACAGTCTGCAGGGCGACAGGATATATAAGGAATATTTTGATGAAATATCACGCGGCACGCCCACTCTCGATATTTCCGATTGCCCCGACCTCGGCCCTGTGCTGATTGCTCTTGCCGCTCTTAAAAACGGAGCTACGCTTGTCGGCACAGACCGTCTTAAGGTTAAGGAAAGTGACCGCGGAAGGGCGATGCACGAGGAGTTGAGCAAGATGGGATGCGGACTTGTTTTCAGCGAAAATACGATAACCGTCCCAAAAGCGGAGTTGCGCAAGGCTGCGGAATGCCTTGACGGTCATAATGACCACCGCATTGTTATGGCGATGTCGCTGATACTCTCGGTATGCGGCGGTGGAATCGATGGCGCAGAAGCGGTAAAAAAGAGTTATCCGTCATTCTTTGAGGATATAAGAAAACTCGGTGCAGAGGTGCAGACAGAATGATTGTAGATGTCAGCAAAAACATATTGATAGTCGGTCTAGGCCTTCTTGGCGGCAGCTACGCAAGAGTGCTGAAAAGATTCGGCTTTCATATAAGCGCAATCACAAAGGAGCAAAGCTCTGTTGACTATGCGCTTCGCGAAGGCTTGATTGACGAAGGCTCAACCGAGCTTGACGAGAGGATAATCGGTCAGGCAGATATTGTTATCTTCGCGTTGTACCCCCACGTTTTTGTGGAATGGATTGAAAAAAATCAGAACCTTCTGAAAAGCGGCGCTCTCATTACGGATGTAACGGGTGTCAAGTGCAGCATCGTCTATAAGGTGCAGGAGATTCTCCGACCCGATGTTGAATTCATTGCCGCTCATCCGATGGCAGGCCGCGAAGTTTCGGGCGTTGAAAACAGTACGGATAAGATGTTTGTAGGTGCAAACTACATTGTTACTCCTACCGATAAAAACACCCCCGAAGCTATAAATACCTGTATGGAGCTTGGCAGATTGCTCGGCTTTGCGAATGTTACCGCTCTTTCTCCCGAGGAACACGATGAGATGATAGGCTTCCTTTCACAGCTTACGCATTGCATCGCCATAACTCTTATGACCTGCAACGACAAAGAGGATATGGAGAAATTTACGGGTGACTCATTCCGCGACCTTACTCGAATCGCACGCATAAATGACCTGATGTGGAGTGAGCTTTTTCTTGAAAATAAAGTTGCTCTTCTTGAACAGATGAATCTTTTTATTGATAAATTCAATGAACTTAAATCAATGCTTGAAAATGAAGATGTTGAATCAATGCGAAAAATGATGCGTCATTCAACCGAACGCAGAGCATTGTTTGATAAAAAATAGTATCGGAGGCAACCAAAATGAATATGAATTTCAAAAGAAAATTACCCATTCCGATGGAGATAAAAGAACAGTATCCCCTCACACCCGAGCTCGAAGCAATAAAAGTAAAGCGCGATGAAGAGATAAAGGCGATTTTTGAGAGCAGAGATGACAGATTCATCCTTATCATCGGTCCTTGCTCCGCAGATAATGACGAAAGTGTAATTGACTATATCACCCGACTCAGAGGTGTTCAGGAAAAGGTTGAGGATAAAATTCTCATCATCCCCAGAATTTATACCAACAAACCGAGAACAACAGGTGACGGCTATAAGGGTATGCTTCATCAACCCGACCCACATAAAAACGAGGATATGTTAAAAGGTGTTGTCGCTATAAGAAATTTACATATCAGGGCAATGAAAGAAACAGGATTTACCTGTGCTGACGAGATGCTTTATCCTGAAAACCACAGATATCTTTCTGATATACTGTCATATGTTGCAATCGGCGCAAGATCGGTTGAAAATCAGCAGCATCGCCTTACCGCAAGCGGCTTTGATATTCCCGTCGGTATGAAGAATCCTACCGCAGGAGATATCTCGGTTATGATGAATTCAATTACCGCCGCCCAGCATCCTCACACCTTCATCTACAGAGGCTGGGAAGTTGAAAGCGAAGGCAATCCGCTCGCACACGCAATCTTAAGAGGATATGTCAATAAGCACGGTCAGTCAATGCCCAACTATCACTATGAAGACCTCATCCATCTTGCAGAGATTTACGGTAATTCTGCTTTGAAGAATCCTGCTGTTATCATTGACACAAACCACGCAAACTCGGGCAAAAAATGGATGGAGCAGCCGAGAATCGCAAAGGAAGTGCTTCACAGTTGCGGTTGTTCTTCCGATGTGAAGAAGCTTGTAAAAGGTCTGATGATAGAGAGCTACATCGAGGACGGAGCGCAGAAACCCGAAGAATGTATCTACGGAAAATCAATTACCGACCCCTGCCTCGGCTGGGAGAAGACCGAAAGACTCATTCTCGACCTCGCAGATATTCTTTAATAAAAAGCAAAAACATCGCAGAGAAAATCTGCGATGTTTTTTTATGCATTAAATTTTGAATTTATCTGTTTCCGCGGCGTTTATGTCGATTGACTGATTGAGCAAAATCTGCCTTACTTCATCATCAAGCTCGTCGATGTGCAAGGGCTTCTGCGGTTTTGCAATCAGATGATAGAGCGAATCCTCATACGGGTCATCAATCGTAAAAAAGTAAAATCCCTTTGTCGCAATGTTTTCTTTTGAATGCGAAGGCTTTCTGTTGCGGTCAACAGCCTGTATTCCGAGAAGCATTTGCGCGAGAAATTCGGTTGCTTCGGCATCCTTGCACACGAATGAGGGTGCGCGACCCTCGTTGCTGTCCGCCGCAATTATATGCCCTGCGTTGTCAACGGCAAACCAAACCACGCTGTTATATGAAAGAGTTTCTTCTGTTATGCGTATAATTACATCACATCCTTTTTATTGCGGAGCTTTTACGCCCAGCGCATCCAATTCATACTGCCACTGTGCGCGCTCGGCGAGAAATTCGCGCTTATCTTCGGGAAGCATAGAAAGTTCAGCATTCAACAATTCTTTGCCTTCAATCCGGATTGCATAATCCGCATAGAGTGCATCGAAATCCTTGCCTGAATTATCCTGCTCAAGGGTATCGAAAAGAGCGGTGCGCATAATGTTATATGCATCGAAAAATTCTTTGTTGATTTCTGCGTTAGCCTCGCTTGAATATCTGAGATGCTGATTCAGATGACCTTCAAAGAGATTAAGAAGGAAGAAAAGGTCATTGTATGCAACTTCGTTTTCCTGTAAAAATACGATGAGATTTTCGTAGAATTCCTTTGCAAGAGTGATGCAGATTGCAGGCTTGAGCGAATAACAAAGCTGATTGAGCGCCTCTTCGTCTTCGCTCAGGTCGATGCCTGTTTCGTCTTTATATTTCATCTTGAATGTGTTGGGTTGAATCTGGAATACCTGAAGCGATATCATCAGATTCAGCAATTCTTCGCGCTCTTCTTCGGTTTCGCATCCGAATGCATCAAAAAGGAATTGGGGACTGTGTCGGAAGCAAAGCATATCAACGGTATCTGCTTCGTTTGAATCGCGAAGAAGAACAGACATAGTCATGCTGCAAAGATAGTCCATTTTGTATTGATAGCTTACCGCTTCGCTGCCTGTAAGGGCGCACATGTATCGCTCTGCGGCGCCTTCAATCATCCATGTCCAGTCGGTTGTGTTGAGGCTGAAATCATCCCAATACATTGAGATGCCTGCGCGGCGGATAGAGTTCTCAATGTTTTCGCAGGTGCAACCCATCTGGATGATATGGATTGTTTCGTGTGTAAGAACATCGCTGAAGCTGTTTTTGCCTTTCATAGTCAGAAGAATGCCGGAGGTTGTTTTGCTGATTGCAAGCACCATTTCCTCATCAACCTGGGCATAGCTGAGCAGACCGGGTTTGGTGAAGATTTTGAGGTTTCCGAGATTGCAGTATACTCTCTGCCAGTCGATGTCGGGAGATTTCTGACGCATTTCATCAACAACCATAACGATGAATTTGCAAAGCTGAGTCAGATATTCGTCATCAACTTCTTCAAGGTTGAATGTATTCTGCTCAAAATAAGCCTTGTTGTTGGCAACAACCTTCTGATAAAGGCTGTCAGCCGTAAGGACTCCGCTTGAATTCAATGCGCTGTGCTGATGCTGCTGAACATCGGCGTTGAAATCAAGGCGCTTTTTAACCTCGTCCAATTCATACATGTAGGAGAGAAAATAATCGGGCTTGATTTGTGAGAGAGCGGTTGTTACAGCTTCTGCGCTCTCTGCGGAAAAATTCAGGGTTTCAGACGGCTCTGCCGAGAAAGAGAAAGTGTTCGTCTTGCCCTGAAGGTGGTCGAATTTCAGTTCGGGATAAGAGTCATCTTCCTTGCCGCAGGCACATATGCATAACAGCATGGCAGACGCCAGAATTCCCGCGAGGATTCGTTTGAAAATGCTTGTTTTTTTCATTCTGCACACTCCGTATCAGATCTTTTTTTGGTCAGTAAATTGTGAGTTATATAATAATGCACAATAAGATAAATGCGGCAGAGGCAATAATCAGCGATATGAAATAGCTGTCTGAAGAAAATTTGGTTTTTTTCACTCGCTCCATTAAAAACTCTTTTACAGATTCAATTGTTTCTTCGACTTTTTTGTAAGATTCGATTATGTATTTATAACGTTGTTTAATCAGATTACAATCGGTGGAATAATTTTTATCATCTGCAATTGCTTGATAAAATGTGTTTATGGATACAAATATATTTGATATTGCTCCGAGAAGATCGATGATTTCTTTTGAAACAGAGACATTCTTTTTTTCAGAGCCGAAGCTTTTTATGCATTTCTTTTGTAGGCTTTGAACTGAGGAAATCAGCTCGTCGCTGACCATATGAGTTATTGCATAAGCTTTGATTTCATCTCGTGATAAATCTTTGATTTTTTCGGATAAAGAACCTGCAGTTCTTACGATATATTCTGTTTGCTGAATCAGATTAAGGTAATCTGCGTAAATTTCAATCGATTCCTCGGCTCTTTTGGCTTTGCTTCTCGAACTTAATTCTCTTATAGCCAGACAAACTGTTACAAAAGCGGCGAAACTGCTTAATATATCAGCAACCTGTCCTATATTATCAGTTATTTGTAAGAGCCTTTCTATAATTCGTTGTATGATTTGTTCGTTAATCATTGATTAATCACCTGAATTTATCCGAATTTTATGTTGCATATTCTTTTGAAATATTCGCAATTATCAATCAGCTCATCATAATGTCCGTGAGCGATGATTTTTCCTGAATCCATTACGATTATTTCATCATAATTTTTGATAAGTTTACCTGAGAAATTGTGCGAAATAAAAATGACTGTTTTGTCAGTGAATTCGAGAGCTGATTTTTCGATGCTGTAAGCTGTTTCGATGTCGAGAGTTGAAACGACCTCGTCAAAAATCAGAACAGAGGAAGAACTCAGCAAGGTTCGCGCAATTTCAATTCTGCGCTGTTCACCGCTGGATATGTTTCTGCCTTCATCTGTTATCTCTTTGTTGAGTTCAAGTTCAACATGGGATTCTTCAACAGCGTGATTCAAAGCTTCTTCTTCGAATTTTCTGTATAACAATATGTTATCGCGTACAGAGCCGGAGAAAAGAGCTACATTTTCATTAAGATATGAAACTATACTGCTCAGTTCGTGGTTTGAATACTCGTTGATATTCACTCCGTTGACGGTAATTGTTCCGGTAAAGTTTTTGTACCATTTTTTGAGGACTTTAAAAACGGAGCTTTTTCCTGAGCCGTTTATTCCGACAACGAGATATTTTTTACCGCTTTTGAAATTGAAACTGAAATTATCAATAATATTTTTTGAGCCAAGCATAAGTGACACATTGTCAAAAACAATGTCACAGCCTGCAGCGACAGGTTGTGAATCGGCGCTTTGAGATTCGGATGCATCTGATTCGTTCTGAATATTCTCTTCGGCAAGATTCTGCAGTTTTTCAGCAAGATTCTTGACTGAACGGATGGAGTTGATGCTTATCAGCATATTCTGGATCGGCAGGGCAATATCGTTTGCAAAAGACTGAGCTGCGATGACAGTGCCTATCAGAATTTCACCCTTGAGAACAAGCATAATTCCGAGTCCGACACCGATGAATTGCATAAACCACGCAAGCAATTGGCCGATATTATTTGCAAGAGAAATAGAGCTGTCCGCTTCGAATTTTGAGTCTTCCACATCGCTGTTGATTAACTGGAATTTCTGCTCTATTTCGGGCTCAACCGAGTAATTGCGGATTGTCGGGAATGCGATGATATACTCCTTAAGTTTTTGTGTAAGCGAGGATATCCGCTTGGAATATATCATATTTTTCTGATTCAGACTTTTCGAAAAAACAACAGGAACAAACATGGAAACAAAACCGAAGCCTATGATTGCTGCCGCTAATTTCGGATTGAGGGCTACAAACGAATATCCGAGTATCGCGATTGAAAAAATGCTTGACATAAGACCCATTATCTGATTCAGATAGCGTTGCTCAAGCAGGGTGATGTCATTGGTGAACATAGAAATAAATTCACCGCTGGAGTTGGATTCGGATATGTTTGCGCCGCTGACAGAAAATAACTTTTTGAACATTCCGTATTTGACATCCTGTTTTATGTTGCATATGTATCTGTCGCGTATGACGAGCATAACATATGTCACAAGCCTTTTGAGCATCCAGAGAAGGAAGCCTTTTGTCAGCAGACGAAGAATAAACAGTTTGTCTGCGCCGACGGTTGCGGAGTTAAACAGACTCTGAAGCCAGAAATTCAGAACTGAATTAATGGAGGGCTCAATGACCATAAGTGTAATTACAGCGATAAAGTAAAACTTATGTTTTAAAAGAACTTTGAGCATTGATTAACCCTCCTTTTTGAAATAAGATTTATTCAGCCTTTGAAAGCTCCCATACGATTCCGCTTTCTTCAACAAACAGCATTGTTTTGTTATCAACGCGGAAGCAACCGAGTTTAAGATTGATGCTGTCTGCAGCGATTACATTTTTATCGTTTAATGTGTAATCTGCGGTAACATCAGGTGTATCTGCGGATGTTTTGAAATACTCAATGGTATTGCCGACGAAATTGATAGCCTCACCGTTATTGAACTGGTCGCCCTTCATTACGATATTCCATTTGCCTTCGAGCATAGATGTATCAACAGTTGTTTTCTTCAATTCGGAAGTATCGTTTTTGATTAAAAGCAAGTATTTTGTTGTTGTTTCATATAAACGGATGCAATTGTCTGTTTTCTTATCAACCTTATATTTGCGCGAAATATCAGGCAGATTCATCTGGTTTGCGCTGTCAACGGTATAAGCACTGGATGCGTAAGGAGTATTCAAATTATCCTTGAATATTGACGCTGTTCCGTTTTCGAAAACCATAAACTGGTTGTCTGCAAATGTGGGGGTAGTGTCGTTGTATTCGGCCACAACAACCCAGGTTCCGTTAAGGTCAACGGCAGTGGGCTGAGGCTGATTGTCTTCTCCTGAGAAAATGAAAATTAATGCAATCGCAAGGGCAACGGCAACAAATACACCGCCGATTGCACATAAGATTTTAGCCTTTTTTGTCATAAAAATCACGTCTCCTGTTTCAGATGATGAACATCAATACGAATAACAAAGCATACGCAACGAAGCCTACGAATAAAATCAGAAATGCTCCAAAAGCGATTTTTTTAAACAGTGAAGCAAAATTTGTTTTATCGTGGTCTGTTTGAGTGTGCTTCCTTCTCATTATGACTTCATCCTCCTTTTATTTTTTAAAATTATATCATAGCGTTTTATCTTTTTCAACAAAATAATGCTCAAAAAACATAATTGCGACAAAATAAAAACAGCTTGATATCTGCGCGTGCAAATACCAGGCTGTTCTGTTTGATGTAATTGTCAGACGGGTTTTTATTTAAGAAGTGCGTCAATTCTCTTGGACATAGGGGGGTGGGTATCGGAGAGGGAAGCGAGTTTTTCTTTGAAGCTCTGCTTCTGGTTTGCGCTTGCAAATCTGTTGAAGAAAGCAAGAAGACCCGAACCGAAACCGGAATCCTTTGCAAATTTATCCGCAAGATATTCGTTGCTGCGGTTTGATGCTTTGATGAGCATATTGCCGATGAATGTCCAGAGTGTAGACATAAGCTTGATTGAGAGTGTAATCATAAAGTCGACTACTACTCCGCCAAGCATAGTGGCAATCATACCGCCGATGCTGTCGGATGCAAGGGCTACGATGAAAGAGATACCCTTGATGAGATACTTATAAATCATAATGAATATCCATGCAAGTGTGAAGTAAACGGTTACAATCCAGTTGGCAACATTAACAACGAGAGTAAAGTCGGTGTCATGGTTTGCGATGTGACCGAATTCGTGTGCAAGAATACCCTTGATTTCTTCGTCAGAGAGTCTGAGGAGTCCCTTGTTGATGCAAACGGTTTTTCTGCCGGTGGCAAAAGCGTTATAGTCTTCGTCTTCGTTCATAAACAACTTGATATCTTCAGCGATTGAAGGGTTAACTCTGCGTGCGGCAGCGTGTACCTCGTTGAAAATAGGCATAATTCTGTTGAGGATATCCTGGTCTTTAATTTCTTTACAACCGAGCTTTTTGCGGAGTATGTATTCACCTGCGGGGGAAAGTGCAACCACAATGCCGACACCGTACAGAACGATGGATGCAACGATTGAAATTGCGATGAATGAAGCGTTATCCAACGACTCGTTGGTTGCTACAGCGATAATTGTTGCCGTTCCGATAAAAACGAGAAAAAGGTTGATGACAAGATAGATTATCATCGGTATGTTTGACTTTCTGAAAAGTCGTTTGAAAAAGTCGCCTACGTAGGTCATTTGTCTGACTTCCTTTCTGATTTAGGTTGCTTTAAGAAATGCGGATGCTTCTTAAAGTTGGTTTTATTCTATCAAATAAACAACGCAACATTATTCCGAATTAGAAAAAACAAGAAAAATGTTGTATTTTGTTGCTCAAGGTGATTTAATGTTGCTTTTTACAATTTATTAATCGGTTCTGTTGATATTTCTCAAATGCGAGTATAGCGTGTTGTTCGTACATAATCGAAACGGTTGAGAAAGTCTTTTTCACAATAACAATACTCCCTGTCTGAACGAGTTTTTTTCGCCCATTCATAGAAAGTTTCAAACCGGTTAAAACAGAAATCTGAACTGTTGCTGAACTACTCGGAATGCACGTCACATCGTTCTGAGGGGTAATAATCCGCAGATTCCTTTCCGGATCCTGTTTTTGCTTTTCCTCATACAATTCTTTCAAAATTAAATAAAATTCAAAAATCATACGATATTGCCGTGAACTTTCGTGATAAAACTCTTTTTTGGCCATTGTTCGTAGGACAAGCGGTTGTCGGAAAATCTCCCGCTTTTTAAGTGGTATAACAGATTTTTTGTATCCGCACTTTATTCTGACAACAAAAAAGAACTATACCAAGCGGTATAGCTCTTTTTGTTCGCTGATATCTTAATTGTGTTTTAGATTTATAGGGCGTCTGTCAAGTTGTTTGAGATAACACTGTTGATTGTGACTTATCAGTTTATCCTACGCTTATAGTCTTTTTGGTTGACAATGAAGCGGAATATGGATTCTTTATTACTGAATTCAAGTATATCGTATTCCTTGAGATATATCTTGCGGCTCACGATTTCGCCGTTGACGCTGACACAACCGATGTCGTTGCCGATGCTTTCGATTGTCCAAGCGCAAGAAAGTTCATCAAGATCAAATTTTACCATATTGTTGAGCGATAATACGAAATTCTGATCGCTGCTGACATCCGATTTGATGGAGATTTCGCCCGAAGGCTTGATGATATACTCTTTCTGTTCCGGCAGTTCATAAAGATAACTCTGAAGTGGTTCTTTATGAGGTACGAATTGTTTTCTGTAACTTCCGTCAGCGTGGGCCCCTTTTTCCTTAAACCAGGTATCGAGATCAAAAGTAAATCTGTAACTCTTGCTGCCGTCAACTCTGATGAATGCGTTTTCTCTCAGCATCATTGAGCCTAGCACTTCTTTTCCGTCAAGGAAAACATGACCTGAAACACCGGATTTGTTTTCGATTTTCCAAACACCATTATCGCAATAAATAACGAAGCATACCTCAACTCCGGTGGTATAAACGCAAAGATCACATTTGCTGCCGGCACCGACAGTGAAGCTTTCAAATGGGATACTGAATGTGTATTTTGAGGGGACTTCGATAAGTGCGATGACTTTCTCCAGAGGATCTTCGGCCTCATCCCTTTTGTTTCTTTCGAGATCTGCTTCGGGAATGAATGTTTCTGAGGGGAGAACATATTTAAGGGCTTCATCGGCACCCTCAGGTTTTTTGGTGGAAGTTGAAGAAACGGGAGAGTTAGTGGGTGCTGTGTGGGTTGCAGTGCTGGGAGGCGGGTTTTGAGTTTTAGGTGCTGAAGCGGAGTTGCCAAGATATGGGTTGAGAATTTTCGTGACATCCAAAGTGAAGGTTAACACAGGAAAGTTTGTGTTCATAATAACATTGGTGATAGTTATTTTTGATACGGAAACAGAAGTTTTTTGTTTGTAGAATTCATCGCATAAAGCGTTTAAAAGATTCTGATATAATTCTATAGGTGTTTGCTGGGCAATCTGAGCTAAATGAATGGCATCATCATAACTCGGCATATCAATCAATATCTGGAACATCTTTTTTCCTGCTCCGGATAATATAAAGTTTGTGTAAATCTTTTCGACTGAATGACGGAACTCATAGTTGCCGAAGTTTAAACCTTTTCTTATAAAATAGTTATTTTTATTGGAAGTGCATCGAGGAAGGTTTTGGGCGTAAAGAAGATTTTGTTTGTAGAAATATGTAAACTGTTCGTCAGTCAAACCAAAATAAGCATAGTTTGTTTCAACTTTAAACTCTTTTTCATACTCGCCGTTGTAATCGCAGAATGTACAGTCAATATGGCACCACTCACCGTCAATCATAGCAATGTTCCATGCGTGACCGGCCTCACCGTTGTTTTTTGATTCTCCAATCACAACATGGCAAGGGATACCTCTTCTTGAGAGGATGAGATTATATGCGCAAGCATATCCGAAACACACAGTAGAATTTTTTATTAAAGCGCCATAGGCGGTGTTTTCTTTGAGATATACCGTTCGGGTTTCTTTTCCACCGGTCAGATTGTCGTTGTAATTGACATTACTTGTTAACCATTCCATTGTGGCAACAGCAAAGTCAAAATCTGATTTGTTTTTGTGAAGTTCAACAATTTTATCAATCTTTTCATAAATTGATTCGAGAAGGCAGTCTCTTTCGGATTTGTTCATAATATAAGAAATCCTCAAGAATATTTTGGAGCCACTCTCTTTATATAATATTTTTGAACTGTCAAGCCAAAAGATATCAGGATGATCAAACTGGAGCATAGGATAGAAAATTTCACTGACTGTACTTTTAAAATTACTCAAAGTTAAGTTTAGTTTTTGGAGGTCAAAAGATATCTCATTATCCATTTTTGACACAGCCTTATAAATCTTATCATAGACGATTTGAAATTCAGGTTCGAGTGTGCTTCTGCCCAAAAGCAGCTCGTTATTTTGTGAATTATTTCTTTTCTTTATCATAATGACCTCCGATTGCAGATATATGATACAGCAAAACAGGAAGTTTGTTGTATCGTAGTATAATGCTCTTTTAATTCAATACTAATGTATCTGGTTGGATTTGTCAACAGGGGAGATTTGCTGTCCTCATTTCGGATTCAGACCTTTTCTGGCGGAGAGTTAGGGTACAGGGTGGATGGCTTTTTCTGTGTGCTCGACTTTTGGCAATCGCTACGGATTTTTTATCACTTAGCGGCGCGACGGGCGGAAAACACTTCGCCGAAGTGTTTTCTTTACCGCAAGGCATTTGTGCATCATATGATAAATGTTTTATATAATTTTGTTATATATTATGTATAGTTTTTTTGCAAAAAAACATTATAATTAAAATCAGCTCATTAGCAAAGGAGAAAAATATGAAACCTGTAAGTTTTTATCTTGTTAAATCAAGGAACTGTGCTGTGAATTTTATACAGCAAAAATTTTCAATTCAAAATTCACGGCACTTCCCTGAAAAACATATTGTGATGCACTTTTTGCGTACAAACTAAGCAAACAGAATCGGGAGATGTTAAATATGGTAAAAAAAATAATTCTTATTGTATTAGCATTAGCTGTCTTAAATCTTGTATCAGGAATAATTTATTTTGAAATTGAGCCTGAAAACACAAACATCAACTACTCATCCGCAGATTCGGGAAACACAACTGACACAACTATACGATTCAATTCTGAAGGCAAGCTCAAAATACTGCATATTGCTGACCCGCACCTTGCAAACGACAGGCATTTTGATTCATCAATATGGGTAATAGCCAATGCCTGCGATATTGAAAAGCCCGATTTAGTTGTGCTTACGGGTGACAATACAAAGCCTTATGAGGACCCGGCAGAAACCAAAAAGATTATAAACGCACTTATGAATATCTTTGAATCCCGCAACATTCCCGTTGCCGTAACCTTCGGTAATCACGACTCCGAAGCAGGTCCTATGACAAGAGCGGATATTATGGAATATTACAGCACTTTTTCCTGCGTAATAACAGGCGACAAGGCAAACGGATTCAAGAACTGCGCAACATTCAACGTTCCCGTACTTGCCTCTGACAGTGACGATGTCAAGTTCAACCTCTGGGTATTTGACTCAGGCGATTATGACGAGGACGAACCCAGACATTACGACCGAGTAAGAACGGAACAGATTGAATGGTACAAGGAAACTGCCGCAAAGCTTAAAGAAGAAAACGGCGGCGAAACCGTTAACTCACTTGTTTTCCAGCACATAATAGTTCCTGAAATATATGATGTGCTTGAGAAATCCGATTCAAAGAAGCCTTTTTCAGTCAAACATATTTATAATGAAGATGAATATTATATGTTTGACGCTGAGCAGACAAACTACGGTATGCTCAACGAAAAGCCCTGCCCGGGATATTATAATGACGGACAGTTTGATGCCTTGGTTGAAAACGGCGACGTGCTTGCAATGTTCACAGGTCACGACCACACCAATGCATTCGGTGTAAGAAATCAGAACATTGATATTTACACTTCACCTATGACACGTTACAAGGGCTTGGCATATACTACTCAGTACGGTTACCGTGTGATTGAAATTGATGAAAATGATACTTCATCTTACTCTACAAGAGTTGAACGTCTTTACGACATATTTGACCGCGACTATGCAAAGGCACAGAAGGAAAGCGGAGACAAGTACTCAAAGAAAATTTCCTATGAGCTTGCAGTCAAGGGCAAAACACAAAAACTGTTTGGTGAATTTTATCAGTCAGCAGTTGAATTAATCACCAAAAGAACCGTTGTATATCCGAATTATAAATAAAATAACAACACCGCAGTTGGTACAATGTATCAACTGCGGTGTTGTTTGTGCCTAATGGTGTATTTGTTGATACATTGAAATATACTTGAACAATAACATTCTCATCAGCAGACATTTAACATGGTTGCAATTGACTTTTAATTTATATATTGTTATACTGCAGATATAACAATATATGAGGTGATCGGTATGATAAAAAGTAAAAAAAATTTTGCGATTATTATCATTTGTGCTGTTCTTATTGTGATGGCAATTATTGCAGGAGTAATATTTTTTCTCAATTCAAGAGTTAGCAACGAAACACTTCAGGAAACAATAACAAATGCTTGGACTCATGAAACCGAAGAGGAAATTCCTGGATTCCTAACGGTCATCGAATCAAAAGCAAGCTTTACTGTAGTTGATTTTGTTGACAACGGAAATGGTCACTACAGCGTTGAGGTAGAAGCAACATCACCTGATATATACCAAGAAATAATTGATTATCAACGATCAATAACTGAAATAATAGGTACTGAAGAGATTGATAAACAGCTTAGCAGAATTATAGAAGAAGCTGAATTGAAAACAACCCAACATACACTTACAGTTATTTATTCAGACGGCGAACCGGAAGTAAAGTTTACCGAAGAGTTTGTTGATGCTATGTACGGATATGCTTATATTTATTCAATCAATGCTATTGAGAAAATATTAACGTTTTAAAGGCGGTGTGAAAGAATGCGAATAGTTAAATCTTTTTTAGCTGTAATGGTTGTAATTTCGTTGTTGCTTTCAACAACGGTGTTTTCAAATGCCGCCGAGGACCGTTTTATTGCGATCGATGTTGCTGAATATAATGAATACGACGATCAAATTGTGAAAAAGCATGCTTTTTATACTGATGGCAAGTATCTTTATGCATCGATTGATACATTAGACAGATATACATTTTATGATTATGATGAGCAATATTCTGCTTTTGTAAGAGTTGGTCAGGATTACAGATTGTCACTATCAAAGACAACGTTGGATTTTGAAAATAAAAAAGCAACCGTTAAAATGATAAACGGTGAAAAAGAGTACAAGCTTCATAATGTAATTAAATTCGGAGACGAATATTATTTGCCGTTAGACCAGATGTGCGCATTTCTTATGGCATCTGTTGATTTTATCGACAACAAACTTATAATAAAAAACAGCGGTTTTTCAATTGCTGACGCTGCATATAACTATAACAACTACTCTTATGTTTTTAACTATAGCGATATTGTTGACGGAATATTTGCAGGTAATGAAGATTTGTATTTTGCATATTGTATTGTTGGTTTTTATGGTTCATCAATTTTTGGATTGAGAATCAAAAATCTTGATTTAATCAGTAAAAGCGGAGATACTGAGTATTATCAGGACTTTTTGCAAGAATGCATCACTGATTTTGATGAATTTTTAAAAACTCAAGCGGATGAGGATACATTTGAAAAAAATGTAAAAGATGCAATAAGTTTTACTGAAGGATTAAATGGCGTTTTAGAGATAGGAAAAAACACAACAACCATTTCTAAAACAGCTTATGGTATCTATCAAAGCACAAAAGATATTGATATTTTTCAGGATATTGAAGAAGAAGATCTTGCGAAGTTGGATATTGAGTATATTGAAGTTGACCAGTGGGATGATGTTTTTGGTGCCCTTTCTACATCTGTTTCATATATGGAATACTTCACTAAAGTTTTATCCATGACAGAGGATCACAAATTGATGCTTAGAGATTGTAATGATGATGCAACCAATGATAATGCAGGATTTCAGCTGAAAACTGCAATAATAAATAATTTTCATCAGTTTGGAGCGGATTCTTTTACAACAATATCATCAAAGGTTGCTGAAACTCTTATAGAGAAAATTCCGGATACAGCACTTGATCTTGTTGTCAAAAAAGCCCCCGAGAAGGTTATGGAAGGTGTTGCAGGTACATATATCAAAAAAATCGTTCCGACAATCGCCGTCATAAAAGCCGTCGATTTAGCTTTTAAATTGCTTGGTTATGACTTGTCTGATAATTCACAGTACAGTTTGATGTTAGAAGGATTGGCAAACTCATATCTGGCTGACAGATATTCTGTTTTAAAAAATGATGCAGGAAAAACAAAAGAGTCTTCGGAAAAATTCAGACGTGCAGCAATTTTTTCTCTTCTTGCTTCAAAAAACGCTTTTGAATCAGGAAATTCTCTTGATAAAAAACTTGAGGGTAGCGGAACGTTGTTTAATGACGAAATTGACGTTGTGTGTGCAAGACTTAATCTGTTTTACAGAGCTTCCGAAAGTTCTTGTTTTGAAAACATCGAATCAATTGATGCTGTGATTAAAGAAAATCAAGAATCTGTTTCTTCCTGCGATATTATCAATACGGCGGTTACCATTACAACACAGGTGATAGCTGGCGAAAAAGATTTTGAATATCTTGAACAGATTATGTTTGATTGTGTTCGTGATTACAATTCGGGTTCTGCTGATGCAACAGAAGATGCATACTCAATTGTTTTTGGCGTTTTAGGCGGAATGTATGGTAATATATATTCTGGAGATGCTTATGATATGGTTATGGGTATACCTGATCCGCAAAACAAATATTACAACGAATTTACAGGGTATGCATATTATAAATTCCCGTCAGAAAAAGTTGATTGGATATTAGAGAATATTCTTAACACTAAACCTGACCATAGTTATGTTGGCGTTGCTGAATGGATGAGTTCTGTTGGAATGATTGAAACAACTCTATCGTATTACGATAACGGATACTATTACACTAATTACACTGAAACTGGTTCAGAAACCCAAAAAATGCAAGTTTTAGATTGGAATGTTAACGCTAACGGAAGGTACGAAATAACCATAGGGCGTTTCCAATACGGTGAAGAAAAACCAACATATAAAATAACTGTTACTGCGGTATTGAAAGAGATTGAAAGTGAGAGAGTTTGGTCAATTTATAAAATTCAAGCGCAAGAAACATATTCTAGTAATATTTGCGGAACGTGGGAGAGTATAACAGATGTCGAAACAGACAGAATTGTACATTTCCTTTATCTTGGAAACGACGGGACCGCTGAATATAAATATGGATTCTATAAGAGTGAACTGATTGAAATATATTCAGGAACATGGAGTGAAGAGAACGGTATGTTGTTATTGAATATATCGGGTGGCGCAGCTTTCTTGAGTGACGATAATTATCCTGAAGTGTATACAAAAGAAATTAAGTGCTTTTGGCAAATGAATGACGATGAATTGATTTTAACTTTCAATGAAGAAAATCAGCTATTTAGCTATGATGATGAAAACGTGCTTATTTTTCGACGTTGTTGATTGTGATTTTGACAGTATATATGGTAGTTTGAAAACTAAAATTGTATTAAATAATATGATTATATGCAACACGATTCTATAGTTTTTTGATGATTAGTGGTCTGAAAAGTGAAAACTATAAAGAAACAGCAGTTGGTACGATTGTATCAACTGCGGTATCTTTTCTGGCGGAGA
Source organism: Acutalibacteraceae bacterium (assembly GCA_045634985.1). Taxonomy (GTDB): domain Bacteria; phylum Bacillota; class Clostridia; order Oscillospirales; family Acutalibacteraceae; genus CAG-177. Next base: position 82,063 of record JAZRBF010000040.1, read on the forward strand.
GTTAGGGTGCAGGGTGGATGGTTTTCTCTGTGTGCTCGACTTTTGGCAATCGCTACGGACTTTTTATCGCTTAGCGGCGCGACGGGCGGAAAACACTTCACCGAAGTGTTTTCTTATCGCCCTTTCGAATCCCTTGCAGATAAAAATTAAAGGAGATAGCAAATGCTATCTCCTTTAATTGGTGTGAATGATTATAACGGATTATCTGAAACGTCGGTTTCAGATAAGGCTGTTGTTGTTAAGGTATACAAGGCCTGCTGCCTTAAGAGCAACGTTAGCTTCTGCCTTTGTAATCAAAACCTCTTTAACTTTACCGAAAATAGTGAAGGAGATTTTAACAAAGCCTGCATCAACAGCAACATCAAGAGCGCCTTCGTCGGGAATTTCTGCGCCTTCAAGACCTGCAGCAACTGCAAGTGACTTTGCAACAAGAACGTTGGTTACATATGCATCTGCATTGTATTCGCCAACAATTACGTTGTTATCGTGGCAAGCCTGAACAGCTGCGAAATATTCGTCGTCTGCAGCGATGTCGTAGTTATCGTTGTCATTGAGGTCGTATGCAAGGTCAAACTCTTTTACAACAAGCGCGTACCACTCAGCCTGTGTGTATACGTAAGAAGGCTGTGCAGTCGGTATCTTTGTGTTGAGGTATACAAGGCCTGCTGCTTTAAGAGCTGCGTTAGCCTCAGCCTTGGGCATTACAACTTCTTCAACCTCACCGCTGATATTTACAGAAGCGTTGACAAAGCCTGCATTAACAGCAACATTAACGGCAGCTTCATCGGAAACTCCGGGGAGTTTGAGGCCTACTGCAACGATAAGTGACTTTGCAACAAGAATGTTGGTTATCTGTGCATCTGCGACATACTCATCAACAATTACGTTGTTGTCGTAGCAAGCCTGAACAGCTTCAAAATACTTGTCGCCTGCAGCGATGTCGTAGTTGTCTTCGTCCTCAAGGTCGTATGCAAGGTCAAACTCTTTTGCAACAAGTGCGTACCACTCAGCCTGTGTGTATGCCTGTATTTTGTTGAAGTATACAACGCTGGCTGCTTCAAGGGCTGCATCAGCCTCTGCCTTTGTAATTACAACCTCTTTAGCCTTACCGAAAAGGTTTACAGAAACCTTAACAAAGCCTGCATCAACAGCAACGTCAAGAGCAACTTCGTCGGGGGTTTCTACACCCTTGAGGCCTACGGCAACTGCAAGTGATTTTGCAACAAGAACGTTGGTTACGTATGCATCTGCATCGTATTCGCCAACGATTATGTTGTTGTCGTGGCAAGCCTGAACAGCTGCGAAATATTCGTCGTCTGCAGCGATGTCGTAGTTGTCATTATCCTCAAGGCTGTATGCGAGGTCGAACTCCTCAGCAACAAGAGCATACCACTCTGCCTGAGTGTATGCATCGACAGACTGAGCAGGCGGCGCGACACCGAAGATGGATAAAACGAATGACATGATGAGTGAAAAAAACTTCATTTTTGGAAAACTCCTTTCTTAATCTGCACTTTTATTAAAAGGCGCGCGAGTGAACTAACCACCTCTTGATCAAGCAACCAAATTATAACAATAAAATGGAAATAAGTCAACAAATTATTGTAACAACAAGGTGAAGTTTTAAACTATTTGTAAAAATGAACGTCGTGAGCGAGATTTTTATATTGCGAAGTAATATTTTCATCCGCCTTTTTTGCAAAAAATTAAGAATCACACGGATGTGTGATTCTTAATTTGGCGCGCTGCAAGGGCAATGTTGGTCGGCTTTCTTCAGCTATCGACTTTCGGGAATCGCTTCTGAATCTTCATCGCTCTGCTGCCCGTCGAGCTAAAAACAGTCCTCAGGACTGTTTTCTTAACGCTCGTTCGACTCCCAACTCTCTTTGTAAATTTTAAAGGCATAGCAACTGATATTGCTATGCCTTTAAACCTGGCGGAGAGTTAGGGTGCAGGGTAGTTGGTTTTCTCTGTGTGCTCGACTTTTGGCAATCGCTACGGACTTTTTATCGCTTAGCGGCGCGACGGGCGGAAAACACTTCGCCGAAGTGTTTTCTTATCGCCCTTTCGAATCCCTAACATTTTTATCAAAAAGAAAAGAGATACCTGATGGTATCTCTTTCTTTTTCTGTCTAATGGTATATAAGATGATACCGCCCATAACTTTGTATCATCAGCTGCTTAAAACAACTGTTTATTGCGGCTTTGTTGATACAACTTCAGCAACCCTATGTTTTGAGTTGTCTTAATGCAAACACAACATAATTGCCGCGATTAATGAAAAATAGTGAAAAAATAGTGAAATTTTTCTTTTCTATGTGATACTCAACAACCTGCTTCGATTTATAATGACACAAGAATTTTTTTCTGCCGTTGTGCCAATTCTTTAAACTCCCACGCTCCGCCGAAATTGCGGGTGACATAGGTTACAACGATATCGGCTTTACCCAGCATCCATTTATTGCGGTAGTTGATGGCGAAACGGCGGGGAACGGTTTCTATTCCTTCAGGGAAGATTGAGTGCTCGTCGGGAGTGTCATTCTTGCTTGGCATATAGGCAAGGACAACGTAATATTTTATTGGGTAAATTTTTGACAAATCCATAAGCTGACGGCGTACCATAGCATCAAAATTACCGTGGTTGCCGACATAAAACAAAGTTGCGTTTTTATTTTCAATAAGATCTATCAGAGTCAGTCGCAAGGCTGGCTCTATTTCATTTTGGGTATCTCTGTGACCGAAGAAAGTTACGGCTGCCATAAAATAACACCTCTATTTATGGGATATATCGCAATTATAGCACACAAGCTACAATTATGCGATATATCCCACACGATTTATCGCAGATTTTTATAAACTTAAATCAACGATATATCGCAGAGGTGATCAGCTTTGAATGTTAAAAAAGCCGTTGAATTGAGAATTATTGAACTTTGCAACGAAAGAAACATTGCAATAAATGCTCTTGCAAATATTTCGGGTGTTTCACCCTCAACTGTTTACAGTATGCTTAATGAGAAAAGCAAGAACCCGGGTGTGGTTTCAATCAAGAAAATCTGCGACGGAATGGAAATCAGCATCAGAGAATTCTTTGACAGCGATTTGTTTGACGATTTGGAACAGGAAATTAAATAACAATAAAGAATGCCGTCCAAGCATAAACACTTGGACGGCTTAATCTTTGTATATCTCTCTTCGTTGTGATGGTCTATTTAGTGTAAAATCAGAAAAAGATAAATGTAAAGCGGTTTCTACTTTTGTTTTTAGTATTGACAATGTTCGACAAAACAGTATAATAATCTCGTGTGGAACCCACCGCTTACTGCTGAGTTTTATCCATTTTGTAAGCGGCGTGCGGTAAAAAAGACGGTTACCTCCTTGACCTGCGGTAAGCAGCAGGAGGTGTATTAGCTTCCGTAGGTGGATTTGATTTCCAAAAAAATCTCGCCAAAGGAGGATGATACTAATGACTTTTTCATTTGTCGTTGGAATTTGTACAATCATAAGTGCAACAATAGCTGTACTTACTTTTGCCTTTTTTATCTACGACAGGAAAAGAAAATGAGCCGTCTCTAGCACAGACGACTCATTGACTGTCGAGATAATCAATCTCATAATTGTTGATGTATAATCTGTGGTAACCGTCTTGGGTTTCCACACTTACATATTAGCATAGCCGTTCCAGTTTGTCAATATTTGTTTTTTTGAACCGCCCTGTGAGGGTGGTTTTTGTTTTGTGAATTATGATATGCTTACTGTATTATTTTAGATTCTTTAAGAGCATTAATCAATTTATCAAAATGCTCAACCATCCAACTAAAAATTTCGGGATGATTTTCTTCGTTAAAATAATCGGACTCCATCTTATAAATAATACGTTTTGCAACACTATTTTTTCTGCTGGAATACCAATTAAGATTGCTCCCGAAAACGCTTTCTATAATATCTTTTTTGCTTTCAATCATATTAAAGGTTTCACGGTCAAAAGCATATATAATCAGAGAAACATATTTCTTTTTTGTTATAGTAAACTGTATTTGAAAATCAGGTGAACCCACAGGGATTTCATACCAGTTTTGAGCAAGACCTTTTCGAGAACCGATATCGAGGCGATTACTATCCTTACAGAAATCTACAAATTTTGTCCAAAAATGACGCTGTTGCTCTTCAAGTTCATCATCTGTTGAAGTTGTAACAACAGGTTCGGGGAGTTCGGGAGGAACAACTCGTCCGTCATTGACAAAATTGATATATACGAGTTTATCAATTTGCTCTTGGTCAAGCTTTATGTTCCAACGTTTTATCATAAACTCAACAAGCATTACGCTGCGTTCGTATATGTTTTCGGCAGACCAGTCAGCTTTTTGCGATACTTCTATTTCTGAATGAGAGCCGTTTTGATATCCGCGTCTGCCTTGTGTTGTAGTTTTCTTTTCAGTAAAACTTTGGTTTTGCAAACTGGAATTAATACTCTGCGATAACGGCAACAGATTTCCTAACGCTCCTGTGAGTTGTTGGATTTCAACATCAGTAAACCGCCTGAATTGATTCTTCCAATAATGCTTTGTGGGTGTTTGCGGAAGAATGTGTTCGATTGAAACTTTATCCTTTTCGGATTTTGTGAAAAGTTCCCATGTAATTTTCTGCAGATTATTTATTACAGAGAGCTTATATTCATACTCATACATAAAATAACGAAGAGTGTTCCAACCGTAATAGCCATCGCCTGAATTGAATCTTTTTTCAATTCGGGTTATAAAGTTTTGAACTGCATATTGTGTGTTTTCGTTTACTACAGAATTTATGCTTTCTGATAATGTTTCAAGAGTCATTTCTCCCTTGGTGATTTGTCGGGCAGCTTTATAATACTCACTGCTGCAATATGAGGTGTTAAAATTACCCAATCTGAAGCACACAAATAAAAATCTTTCGATTGCAGCAAAAACTTTAATACGGTCCTCGGGTGTGGTATTAGAGTGTATGCTTATAACAGATGCAACAAGCGGTCTAAAATTGGCAATTCCGATGCGATTTAACCTGTCAACCCATAATTTTTCGTCATTTGTCAAAATGGGACTTTCGTAAGGGAAGAAGGTATCATACCAATATTTTGCCAAATCTTTAAGGCTGTTAACATAATTTCTTATTTCTTCCGGTTCTAATTTTGAAACAAGTCCGATTTCGTGTTCGTCATTGTCAGGGGTTTCATCTTCATCTAAATCAACAACCGGAAAAGTTGTGGTTTCTTCGTGCAATAAAACCGGTTTTTTCTCGAATATTTTCTTTGCGGAAAAGAAATTTAATAAGAATTTTATGTAGTCATCGCCTTTTTTACGGGAATAGGCAAAGTAAAGAATCCAATGAGCTCTCAAAAAATCATCATCTGAAAGAGGGGTGTCCTTATTCATTCCCAAACGATAATAAGCCTCTTTCCAGGCATCGTTTATTTGTTTCCTTAACTCCGCCTTGTCTTTTTCATCAAACGGTTTATCCTCGTAAAGAGTTGTAAGATAAATGAGTCTGTTTTTCAAAAGTTCAAGATTTGTAAGCTTTTTGCCGCGGTTATTCATAGTTTCAAACGCAACGAAAACATCGTAATCATCGGCAATCTCATGAATATTAAACATAAGATTCTGCGTTAATTTACGATAAATAAAGTTGATTCCGTCAATACCTTCTTCGGTATAAAAGCTTTTTAAGTTGTCGGCAAAAAAGTTTTTTGCAAATCTTAAATTTTTAGTGTAGTAAGTTTCGCATACAGTGCCTGAATACGGCTCTCCGAAAACCTTATAACGAAGATATTCCGCACTCGGGTTGTCATTTTCATACCCAAAAAGATATGTGGTTATCATATTGTTGGGAGGACGTTTTTGACAAATATATTTAGATACGATATCCTTGAGGGTGTCATAACCTAAAATGATTTCTTCGTCTGATTTGCCGTTGTTTTTGGGAATAGTACGCACAAAATTTACAAGTTCATTAACAAGAATTATAAAGGTTGTAAGCCTCTGCTGACCGTCAACAATATGGCAAGGCTTATAGCCTTTTTCTGTTATCCACAGATCGTTACCCCAGGACGCGGATTCTTTTTCGCTCAATATTTTTAAGGAGAGCAAACCAGTATAGTGAAAGCGGTTTTTCTGCAGGTTTACAAGGTCATCCCAAAAATCAATAAGTTGTGCTTGCTGCCAAGCATAGCCTCTTTGATAGTCGGGAATGCGGAATAATCTGTTTTGAAATATTTGTGAAAGGCTCTGTAATTCATTTGCCATAATTGTTACCTCTCAGGTTAAAGATTTGTAAACGGGGTGTTGTTGTACTGATAGCTTTAATCGTGCGTTTCTCGTAAAACTTTATATACGTCTTCCAAGAAAACCTGCATAAGCTCACGTTTCTTTTCGTCGTTGTCGAGGAGAAGTGCAAAGAAATCTTGGCTCTGCTCATATCCTTCCAGAAGTGCATCTTGAACCGCATCAAAGTATGCAAATCTGAAGTCCTTTAAGCTATTGTTACGTGCACTGTCACGCAGATGTCCGTTTTGAAGCAAAAGATCTCTGATTTGCAGTGCAGATTTCGATGCAACATCAACATCAAAGTTCTTGTTATATGTTGCATTAATTTCATCAATAATTTCTGAAAGCTTTTTCTTTGCTGCTTCATCGAAAAACACTTCGTTGGGTTTAGGTAAATCAACTTCCGGTTTAGATTCAATTTCTCTTGTTTCTTCGCCGGTCTTTTTTTGTTTGAAATTTGAAGCGGTGATTTTATCAGCAATATCAAAATCGTTGCTACCGCCACCTATTTCGATCTCTTTAACAAGATATGAAAGGAAGTTGTATTTTTTATGCAGATCTACATTTTCATAACAAGTTGCCTGAATCAGGAAACTGTAAAAACGGATAAAGCGTTTAATTGTAGCGCGAATTTCCATTTTTTCAAGCGGACCAAATTTATTGATGATTTGCAGAGATTTATCAAGAAGTGACCACATTTTTGCCTTATCTTTAGCTGTGCGCTTTTTCTGATATAAATATTCATTAAAAGCATCAACATCGTCAATGTCCAAGAAATTGTATTGATCCACCTGTGCTTCAACCGCTCTGATGTCCGAAGGTGTAATGGTTTCATTCAATACAGTTTCGGTATAGAACGGAGAAAATGCTTTTTGAATATCATCATATTCATTTTTGAAATCCAGAACAAAGGTTTTCTTATCAAACGGAGCACAGATTCTGTTAAGGCGGGACAATGTCTGCACCGCCGATACGCCTCTGAGTCGTTTATCCACATACATAGCACAAAGCTTTGGCTGGTCAAATCCGGTCTGATATTTATTTGCAACCAAAAGCACTTGATAATCATTTGAATCAAACGCTTCAGGCAACGCTTCTTCTGAAATACCGTTCATAACCGACTCGGTGTATTCGTTTCCGTCTAAAGATACCTTGCCTGAAAAAGCAACAAGAGCATGAATGCCTGTATAACCGTGTTTTGCAACATAGCTTATGAACTCGTTGCGATATTTAACGGCAGCTTGTCTTGACGATGTTATTACCATTGCTTTTGCTCTGCCGCCAAGTTCTTTCATAATATGATTTTTAAAATGTTCAATTATGATTTCAACTTTTTGAGCGATGTTAGTATCGTGGAGCTCTATGTATTTTGCAATTTTTCTCTTTGCTGCAATTGTTTCGAGTTCTGGATCATCTTCGATGATTTTGTTGATTTTATAATATGTTTTGTAAGTAACATAATTTTTCAACACATCAAGAATGAAACCTTCTTCTATTGCTTGCTTCATAGAATACAGGTCAAAAGCAACCTTTTTGCCATATTCATTCAGCGTGCCGAACAATTGAAGTGTAGTAGGTTTGGGGGTAGCGGTAAATGCAATCATAGATACATTGTCTTGCTTACCGCTTCTTGCAATTTCATCTTCAATCAAATCTGCCATAGAAGGTTCATCTTCAGCGGTATCCGCAGTTGTGGCATCGCCGGCTTTTCGTGTTTCGGAAAGAGCATAAGTAACAGATTCCATTGCGGCACCTGCGGTAGAAGAATGCGCCTCATCAATAATGACGGCAAAAGTTTTATTCTTAAGTTCCTTCACAAGCTCATGGATATACATGAACTTGTGGATTGTTGTAACAATGATTTTTGTGTTGCCGTTAAGTGCTTCCGCCAAATCTTTGGATGTACACTTATCATCCATAACCTTAATAAGACCTGCTTTGTGTTCCAAAGATAAAACTGCATTCTGTAATTGTCGGTCAACAACAATACGGTCAGTAATGATGCAGACGGTATCAAAAATAATATTATCTTCTGCATCGTGCAGCGAAGCAAGTCTGTGTGCGAGCCAAGCGATTGTGTTGGTTTTACCGCTGCCTGCAGAGTGCTGTATCAGATAGTTTTTCTCGCTGTGGTTTACGGTAACATCATTAACAACTTTTCTGACGGCATTGAACTGATGATAACGAGGGAATATGAGAGTTTCCTTTGTTTCTCTCTTTCCGGTATCTGCATTTTTCTTGGTTTCTTTCTGCAAAAAGATGATTTTGTCAATAAGATAAATAACTGTATCTTTTTTGAGAATATCTTCCCACATATATGAAACGTTAATGCCATCATCATTATGAGGGTTACCTTTACCTGAATTTATACCTTCACCGCAACCTTTGTTGAAAGGAAGGAAGAAGGATGATTTACCCTTAAGGTTAGTGCACATATAAACTTCATTCAGGTCCATTGCAAAATGTGCAAGACATCCTGCTTTGAATTTAAGAAGCCTTGTTTTGAAATCACGCTCGTATTTATACTGACGGATAGCATCCTCATAGTTCTGACCGCTGGTATTGCACTTAAGTTCAAAAGTGAAGATCGCAATACCGTTGATGAAAATAACAAGGTCAATGCGCTCACCTTCGGTGTGATAAACTTCCTCCATAACAGATAAAACGTTTTTATTATAAAGTTCTTCTGCTTTGGGGTTGAAGGAATTTGCAGGTTTACGATACATAAGGTTAAGAGTAACGCCGTTATCAAACTCAACACCGTGTTTTAACACATCAAGCAAACTACGGTTTTTCTTGTTGATTTCGTTGTTGATATAGTTCAGAACTGTCTGGCGTGTTTTATCACGGTAAAGTTTTTCGAGCTTTACCATAGCTTCGCTTTGGGTATCGTTCAAGAAGTCGAATAACAATTCAACATCCATACCATAGCCTGCATCATAATCATCCGCAGAACGGATTTTATAATCGTTGTTGGTTTCAAGCATTTCTAAAATATATGCCTGATAATCCTTACGTTCTTTTAATTGACCGCTTTTAATTGCCATATCAGTTCACCTCCGTCACTCGTTTTTTACCCGTTACATATTCGTAAATTAGGGATTTTTTGTGCTGCGTAATTACAGAAAGGGCTTTTTGCTTTTCTGCAATTACTTTGTTGATTGTAGTGCATTTTTCTGACAAATAGCTGCAAATACTCTTCTGTTCTTCAATGGGAATAACCGGCAGAATAATATCTTTTAGAGAATAGGAATAAATGACTTCAATTGTGGTTGCATTGCTCATCAACGTGAACTGGTCTTTTATAAAATCCGTTTCGTTAAAAACAATCTTTAAAAGTTCCGGCATAATCAAACTTTTATTTACACGAAACTTTATGATACACGGGTGAAGAATCCCTTGTGGAGCACACTCGGGAACAATAGCAACTTTACCAATAGTTCCGCGTGTTGTAATTAAGATATCACCTGTATTTACGACAAACCCTTTCATTTCTTTGAATTTTTCTTCGGAAATAAAAGTGTCGTTGTCTTCAAAATTATCATCTAATACAACTCGTTGATTGTATACCCATTTTCCTTCCTCTATAAAATCATTACCTGAAAGTGCACTGCCGAATGGTCCAACTTTCATACTTTCGGCACCATATTCCAATATGAATTTCAGACGCTTTGTTTCCCAATGTTTTGGAATATCACCAATCCACTCAATACCACTATCTTTCATAGGTGCAGATTTATCCAATCCCTTGGTTAGCGTTTCGGTAATCAGGGATTTTTTATATTTCTGCAAGGTTTCAATCTGTTTTTCAATATCGGCAATAATGCCATCAATTTTTGAGCATTGAGCATCTAAAAAAATGGCAATAGCTTGTTGTTCCTTATATTCGGGTACTGGTATTTTTTGTTTCTTTACATAGCTTGCAGCCAGTCCATCACGTACATCATCTCCAGACATTTGCCGAAGGTAAGTATACATTGTTTGAAAACACCAAAACAAATACTCGTAATATAGCACACCATCATAACAAGAAAACGCACACAATGATTGATTACAAGCACTATCAATTCTCAAAATTGCGCTCATACCTTTTGTCTTACCTTGTCCGTTGAGTGCTACCATAACAGAATTTGCTTTAACAATCTTCGCACTTGAATTTTTAGTTGCAAGTTCAGTAATTCTTTCATCGGTTTCATAAACATTCACCTTGTTTACTTCTCCTGATGACATCCAAGGTATTGTTCCATTTTCCCAATAACTCATATTGTTTCTATCAGGAGTTCCTCCACTTCGGGAATCGGTCATAAATGCAATTTGCTTGTAATCCCATTCATTAGGGATATCTCCTATCCAGTCAACACCGCTTGGTTTCATTTGTTCTGTCATATTAAATAAAACCTCGCTTTCTTAAAGGGATGCAATCTTTTCTGCTAAAGATTTTTCAAGCTCCATAAACTGTGCCAGCAAATCATCTGCAGCTTCAGGTGCTTTATACTCATAGAAAAAGCGTGTGAAGGGAAATTCTGCGCCCTGTTTTTCTTTGTTCGTAGGTCCTTCCTTTTTAGCAGGGTCATACTCATATTTCCATATAGCATCAGGAATATGAGGATAAACTTCTTCGTTGAAATATTCGTTAGGATCTTTGGTGAGCTTAATTAATTCGCTGTCTTTTGTGGTGGGATCAACAATAATATTGCCCTTCTTGTCCTTTTGAACAACAGCGGTTTTATCCATTACCGAAAGAGCCATCGCAATGCTTGTAAGACGGCTTGGAGACAAACCTTCCACATCTGAGAGAAGATCTTTCAGGTGCTTTTCAAATGCTGCAAAATCCATATATACTTTATCGGAAATATTGTTTTCGAGAATCGCAATAACATCTGCGGCAAACTGACGACCTTTGATATATTTCTGATATTTTTTCTCGTCAGCGGCACTGCGTGGATTCATTTCTTCTAATTCCTCAAATTCTGCCGCATTAAAAATATTGGAATTGCTTGTAAACAGAGAGCTGTTTTTGAGACTTTCAACTGCATCTGCACTTATTATTGCTCTGCGCTGAAGAGGCTGCCATACGCTGTATTCACGGTACATAAATTCTTCGTTTGAGAAGATTTTACATTCGGGTGTTTCTTTAAAATCGTTATAAAGAGTAGTAATTTTAATTATGCTGTCTTTGTCAATTTCTCTGCGCTTTTTGCCGAGAGATTTACGCAAAGGTTTCCACATATTAACGGCGTTGATAAGCTGAACCTTGCCTTTGCGGTCAGGGCGTTTATTTTTGGAAAGAATAAATGCATATATTCCAATATCGGTATTATAGAAGAGCTGTGAAGGCAATGCTATAATAGCTTCAATCAAATCTTCTTCAAGCATCCATCTTCTGATTTGGCTTTCACCGCTGGTTGTTCCGCCTGAAAACAGCGGAGAACCATTGGAGATTATAGCGGCACGACCTTTTTTGTCATCCATTTTATTTATTATGTGCTGCATAAACAAAAGCTGAGCATCGCCGCTCGCAGGCAAACCTTTTTCAAATCTGCCGCCTTTTTTGTGCTCATCGCGCACAGCTTTTTCCTGTCCGTCAGGTGCATCTTTACCGCCCCAAGGAGTGCCGAAAGGAGGGTTCATGATAACTAATCTCATTTGCTGATTGGGGAAACAATCAGTCTTCAAGGTGTTTGCAGAATCTCCGCCTTTAATGTTTCTTGCATCCTCACCCTTAATAAGCATGTCAGCCATACATATCGCATAGGATTCGGGGTTGATTTCCTGACCGAAAAGACGAACATCTACATATTGGTTTTTTCTTACAAGGAAATCATGTGTTGTAGAAAGCATGCCCCCGGACCCGCAGGCTGCATCCAAAATTGTTGCTACCTTTCCTTCTTCTGTAAGCAAGTCATCGCAGCCTTCAGCTAAAAGAACATTTACTAAAAGCCTGATAACTTCACGAGGAGTATAGTGATCGCCGGCTTCAGCGTTTTCTGAAAATCTTCTGATAATATCTTCGAAAATATAACCCATCTTCATTCCGTCAATGCTTGAAGGGTCAAAATCAATTTCGGAAAACTTTTTTACAATACCGTAAAGACGGTTGTTTTTATCTAATTTATCGATCTGCTTTTTAAAATCAAGATTGTTGATAATTGTCTGAACATTAGCAGAAAAACCATCAATATAACTCTTGAAATTATCAGCAATACCGTCGCTGTCATTAAGAAGTCTTTTAAGCGTAAACTCACTTGTATTATAAAAAGGATAGCCCGACACCTGTTCCAACAAAGCAGCCGGAAGGTTGGGGTTTTTCTTGAATTTATCCACTACCGCCTGTTTTGTAGCAGCCAAGGCACACTCAAAGCGACGGATAATAACCATCGGAATAATAACATCTTTGTATTTGTCAGAAGTGTATGCGCCGCGCAGAGAGTTAGCAATAGACCAAACAAGTCCCACCTCTTTGCTGACATCAATAGAATTATCATCAAGGATTATATTTAAATTATAATTTTTAGCCATTGTTTTTCTCCTTTTTACTTTTCGCTCTTAAATGTAATTAACAATTTTTTTATTGATTCCAGTTGTTGATCGGATAGCTTTTGATCGTCTATAAGGCGAATCACATCATTCAAACCGTTGTTTTCACAAATAATATTGCATACGTCGGGCGGGGGTGTTCCTCGAATGATTGTGTATAGAGAATCCATTTCGTTATGTAATTTATCTCCCGGTTTAAGATTCTTAATAATAGCATCATAAATCTCTGCGGTTGGAGCATTAACACCGTCTTCAATATATTTCATATTCGATGGAGGTAAGCCAACTAATGTTGCTAATTTTCGCAAGCTAATAGGACCTTTCTTTGACTCGCGAAGTTTCTTGATTTTTTTACCTAGTTTTTCTTTGGCTTTAATTATTTCGGCACTTTCAGCAACACTTTTTTTCATTCGTAAAACACCTCCTTTTTGTGTTCTATATTCTGTAACATAGAACATTATAAAGTTATTTTGTTTATTCGTCAATAGTTATATATAGTATTTTTAGAAAAAACATTATTTTCAATTGATTTGCTTGACTTTTCTCCGAAACAGAGTGATATATACACACTGCAAAGGAGATGAGTCGATGAAAAATATACTTGAAGAACTGTGGTATGGGAACATAATCCCGATGGAGCATTCGGTTGAAGGAAACGCATACATCAAAAAGCTCATTAATCTGATGGATAAGAACCGAGAAAAGCTGATCGAAACGATGACTGATTCACAGAAAGAGCTTCTGGCAAAATATGATGATGCGGTCAATGAAATGTACTGCGAAATTGAAAAAGAAGCTTTTGTTTATGCTTTCAGACTTGGCGGCAAGATTATGCAGGAAACTTTAAAATAAAATACATTTCACAAAAACAACAATGTTTGTACATATTTCTCTGATACTATTCTTTTGAAAGGAAAAATTTGTTGTATTGGAGGTGAAACAAATAAAACAAGTTTTTGGCATACTGATTGACCCGCTTGGGTTACCTATAAACTGTATTCTTGAATATGTTATACTCGGTGTGATCGGAGAAATCGCACACAGGAAAGCATATTCATACATCGGTGAATTATACAGAAGAAAAATCATTAAGGGAAAAACAGAGGGGAAAATTGCTCACTGGGTTTCAAGGTTTCTGATTTATGTTTCTTTGTGGGCAGCGGTTCGATTCCTGATATTTGTTGTGGGATTGGTAAAAAACAATCTTTTGGCATCAATAATTATTTTTGCGGCAATAACAGTTATTGTGGTTGCGACAGTAATAATTTACAGATATAAAATAAGACCTGCAAATCAACAAAACAACTAAAACAAAAAGCACACAACGATACCGTATGCGGTAAAGCCGTGTGCTTTGCATATTTATCACTCTATTTGACACTTTTGACAGCAAAATTCCCACTTTTCTTTATATTACTATTGACATATATACTTTTCTTAAAAATCATATGTTTTATTTTAGATATTAATAGCAGTGGATTTTATGTGTCAAAAGTGTCAAATTCCTTATATATCAACAATTCTTATTTGGCAGATGGAAGGATGGTTACTGAAATCACGGCGATTTTGGTTGTTACAGGGATGTGAATTAAGATTTTAACCAATCAAAAATTGACTCACCAGACACTTCTATAATATCGTGTTGTTGGAGATGAGACTTTAAATGATTCCTTGGAGAGTGATTGCGGTATTTGTTGGCATATGTGATAAAGTTAAATTTATCTTACAATTGACACTTGACAGCAAAATCCCTACTTTCTTTATATATCATTTCCAAAACACACATTATATGTTTTTTAAAATTTCAAGAAGAATGCAATAGCATTTTTGCTGTCAAAGTGTCCAATCCCTTATATATCAACGGTTTTTATCTGACAGATGGAAGGCTTTTTACGAAAATAACAGCAATATTGGTTGTTGTGAAATTGCAAAACCGAATTTTTAGCCAGAAAACACTGCTCGCAATTGACACATTGTGGGGATTAGCCACAGTAAAACAGACACATTGGTACGGGAACAACTGTGATTGGATAGCGTGCAGTTGCGATATAATCAAAAAAACAAGAAAAAATTTGAAAGTTGATACCAAATGATACCATTTGAGAGTTGATGATACCTTTTGACACTTGATAGAACCTGAAATTGTGGTATAATAGTATTGTGGAATTGCACATAATTAAGTTTTATTTGTTGCTGCAGTAAAAATATAAAAACGGTACCTGATGGTACTTGATGGAACCTGAAAAAGTGATATAATGATACTATGGACATCGGAGCTCACAAGAATAGTCTTGTGAGAAATTTTATGCAAATTTTTGTGTTTTTTGAAAGTTGGACCATAATGGACCTTGAATGACCTATAAAATGTGGTATAATGATATTGTGGAAATACACATAATCGCAGTCATTTAAAAAAGCAATAATTATCTTTTGACCTCATAGGAGAAATCCTATGGGGATTTTTTATGCCCAAAATCCGGACCTCAAAACAACGCATATGCTGCAGCAACACAAAAAGGAACATTTTACAAAGATCTCTCAATCACCATAGATACAAAGGAACAATACAAGAAAGTTTACGGATATGACAGCACCGATTATCTTGCATAAAGTGACAGCTGTGACAGAAAAGTGACAGTAATCACAAATAACCGTCACCGCTGAATCCCTTATATATCAACGAATTCAAAGCAAAAGTGACAGAAGTGACAGTTTTTTTAACTTCTCGGCAGAAAAAGAAAAAATATACTGTGAAAATAAAAAGTATAAATGAAGTTGAAATTTCTGTCACTTCTGTCACTGAAACCCTGAAAGACTTGATATTACCAAATTCTTCAGGTGACAGTTCTATGCTGAAACCGTCACGGCAACTGTCACCGTTGTCACAAAAAATTACTTGACTTTTCAGTCAAACAGAGTGATAGCTTTGTGTGCAATTGCAACCGACTTACGAAAGAAAGGTGTGATTACGGATAAACTATCGCAAATCAAGAATCCAGGTTACTGTGTGGACCCCGTAGGGGGGTAAAAATCTCTGTGACTAATCGATATTGTCAGCGGCGCAGGGTATCACGCACAAAAATGCGAATTCAAACGGGGTATTAACCCCAAAATCAAACCTAAATTTCAAATTATTAAACGAGGTGTTTATTTTTATGAATAATGTTAGAAATTACAAAGAAAGACTTGATTCTATCGGTCAGGAAATCTTCGGCAAGAAACCCGAAGATTCTGCCGAAATGAAAATCAAGCAGAGAATGTACAATACAGCTTTCTGGGAAGGTATGCAGACGGGCTATGTCAGCAATGCTCTTAAAGAAGGCAGCGACGGCTCCGGCGGTTATCTTGTGCCTGACGAGTTCGATGAGCGTATCATCAAGGCGCTTGAAGAAGAAAATATCCTTCGTAAGCTCGGCAAGGTTATCAAGACCGAACACACGCACAAAATCCCTCGTATGGTCGATGGCTATGAAGCTGAATGGTATGATGAAAATGACCGCTTTGATTTTTCAAACGCAGAGTTTGATGAAATCGTATTCAATGCATACAAGCTCGGCACGCTTCTTAAGGTTTCAAATGAATTTCTTGAGGACGGTCCCGAGGATGTTGAAAATTTCATTTATGAAATGATTGTTGAAAGATTTTCAAAAAGTGAGGAAGAGGCGTTCTTTACCGGTGACGGAATCGGTAAACCTCTCGGAATTATCCATCAGGCAAAAGTTGGTGTTGTTACCGAAAATGACGGCGATATCAATCTTGATGACATCATTGAGCTTACTTATTCCGTCAAGAAACCTTACCGTGAAAATGCAGTTTTTATTATGTCGGAAGAATCTTATACGCACTTGAAAAAGCAGAAAAATTACAACGGCAGAAATGTGTGGCAGATTACAAACAGTGAACCCGATATGCTCTTCGGATATCCTGTCTACACCACAACCAAACTTGATGGTGTTGAATCCGGTAACAAGCCTGTACTTTTCGGCAACTTCGATTTTTACTGCATCGCAGAAAGAGGCAACCGTATTATCCGCAGACTTTCGGAAAGATATGCGGAGCTCGGTCAGGTTGGTTTTATCGGCACGCAGCGTGTTGATGCAAGGCTTGTTGACCCCGAAGCAATCAAATCGCTTGAAATCAAATAACAAAAAGGAGTACATATCATGAGATTACAGATGAAAACAGCCATAAATAATATGCGAATCGAAGGAATCATTCCTGCCGAAATTGCAAGAAGGCTGAACATTCCCGACAGCACGGTTCGTACATTCATCCGCAGCCACCCCGAAATTCCCAACACAAAATGCTGCGAGCAATGCGGTAAATTTGTGGTTCAGCAGGAGGGCAGAAAACCCAAAAGATTCTGCTCGGATGCTTGCCGTAATGCTTGGTGGAACAGCAATCAGGATAAAGTAAACAAAAAAGCATATTACGCCCTTGTGTGTAAGCAGTGCGGAAAGGAGTTCGAAAGCTATGGCAACAAAAACAGAAAATATTGCTGTCGCCAATGCTATATCGAATCAAGAAGACAAGGTGCAGATTGAAAATCTGATGGTTTACAGAACCTCCCTTGCTCTAATAAAAAGCCTTGCGGATGACGGCGTTTTCAACAGCACAGAGTTCAAAAAAATATGCACAATATTAACCAAAAAGCACGGCTTATCTTCGGATAGTATATTTGCAGAAGTTGCTTGATATATCTGCCGTTCAGAGCGAATATGTAATAACCCAAAATGATACAAAGGAGGAAATGCTTTGGAAAGAATCGTAACGCAGACCCGTTTCATAAAACCGAATATTTTGAAGCCCAAACAGGTGGCGGCATATGCCAGAGTATCCACGGGTAAGGATGCAATGCTGCATTCGCTTTCTGCCCAGATAAGTTATTACACCAACCTGATACGAAGCCGCAGGGATTGGGAGCTTGTCGGCGTTTATGCCGATGAAGCTCTGACCGGCACAAAGGCAGACCGTGAAAAATTTCAGAAGCTTCTGACGGATTGCAGAAACGGGAAGGTGGATATGATAATCACAAAATCCATCTC
>JAZRBF010000041.1:0-16436 GCA_045634985.1 Acutalibacteraceae bacterium
GCCGCCTGCGGCGGATGAAGCGAGGTGCTGAGGTGAAGAAACAAGGAGCAATGCGAAGCGCTCCAAGCGAGCAGTGCG
The DNA here is from genome assembly GCA_045634985.1 of Acutalibacteraceae bacterium. Taxonomy (GTDB): domain Bacteria; phylum Bacillota; class Clostridia; order Oscillospirales; family Acutalibacteraceae; genus CAG-177. Next base: position 79 of record JAZRBF010000041.1, read on the forward strand.
ACTATGTTTCTGAGGGGAGAATTTTCGCAAGAAAATGACGGAGGATTGAAAAATAATAGAGAATATTGAATAGATAATAGATAATAGATATTTTTTGGGTAGGGGCGGATATCATCCGCCCGAATGCTCCGCATCCGCAACCCTCAGTCACTTCGTGACAGCTCCCTTCAAAGGGAGCCTATGAAGAATTGTGCGTATAATTACAAATGCGCAATTATTTTTTTGAATTCGGAATATCGGTTTTTTATCAAAGGGAGCCGGCTTCAACACACCGTTAACACGGCAACAAATTCTGAAAATTTTACAATTTCACCGCTCGGATGTTAACACAAACAGGTTAGCAAAATGCCCTTTTTAAGCTATGGGTGAAAGGATAATTTTACTCATACGAAAGAAGGAATGCATTTGGTTTATTTTGATTATCCGTTTGTCCGTTTACCCAGGGCGCTGAATTCAGAGCCTGTTTTCTTAAATCTCTCGGTTGAGGCGCGCTATCTGCTCACAATGCTGCTTGACCGCCTTGAGCTTTCTTATAATAACGCGGATAAGTTTACCGATGAGGAGGGCAAGGTCTATGCGATATGCACTATTGAAGAAATCTGTGAAAAATTCAATTGCAGTTCAACCAAAACGCTCCGTATGCTGAAAGAGCTTGAATGTAATGGTTTTATAATCAGAAAGCGTGAAAACCGCACAGTTCCCTGCAGAATCTATATAACGGATTTAACTTTTGAGTTTATAAATTGCAAACTCACGACTTTGCAAAATCAGGATTCGACATCCGACTTTACAAAATGTAAACCCGCGAGTTTACAAAATCAGGATTCGCGAGTTCACGAAAACGAAAGTCGCGACTTTACAAAATGTGAAGATATCTATACTTATAATAACAATAATAATATTATCAATAATAATTCATCAATCATAGTGACGGATGATGAGATAAAAGAGCAGATTGAGTTTGAATATATTTATTGTGAGAAGAATGCGGCGATGGTTGACGAAATCATTATGATTATTTCCGATATATATAACGGCAGAACGCCGACGGTAAAAATCGGCAAGGAGGAGCTTCCCCGAGAGCTTGTTATTTCCCGATTCAGGCGGCTTGACGGCACTCATATTTCAAATATCATATGGTATCTTGAGCGAAACAAAACAAAGATAAGAAATATGAAGTCATATCTGATAACCTTACTTTATGATGAGGTCACAACAAGTGACTGCGCAGTTGTGGCGGATTTTGCGATGCATTACGGTGCCGATTAAAAAACAAAATCCGCAGGCGGTCAAACCTGCGGATTCTTTTATTTTATTCAGTTCTTTTCAACGCCGAGAGTTACCTTTTCGCCGTTGATATCCCATTCCTTAACGAATGAGCCGCCTGCAGAAACGATGATGTCTGTTGCAAGTACATCGCCGCAAACGCCTTCTTTGTTTGCGCCGAGGATTGCTTCAATCTTTTCGTTGCCGCTGACATAAATCTTGATTGTGTCCATAACCTCAAAGCCTGCGTCCTTACGCATTGTCTGAATCTTGGAAACAAGCTCTCTTACAAAGCCTTCTTCGATAAGCTCGGGAGTAAGGTTTGTGTCGAGCACAACGGTGATGCCGTTGTCGCTTTCAGCCTGGAAGCCTTCCTTCTGCACTGTGCCGATAAGGAGGTCTTCGGGGGCGAGAACGATTTCATTATCGCCTACAGTGAAGGTGAGAGCACCCTTTTCGTCAAGCTCTGCCTTTGCGGCTGAGCCGTCAACATTTGCAAGGTATTCTCTGATTGCACCGAGCATCTTGCCGTATTTCGGACCGAGTGTCTTGAGCTGGGGCTTGAAGCTGTAGGAAACATATGAGGATGTATCGTTTGTGAAGTCGAGCATCTTGATGTTGAGCTCGTCTTCGATGATTTCGCAGTATTCCTTGCCGAGCACCTTCGGAGCGATTACGAAAATCTTGCCGAGAGGCTGTCTGTTCTTGATGTTCGCGCCGTTTCTTGCAGCTCTGCCGAGAACAACGATATCAAGAACTTCATCCATTGAAGCTTCAAGATCCTTATCGATGAAATCGGGGTTTGATACGGGATAATCGCAAAGGTGAATGCTCTCGGGTACATTCTTGTTGACGGAGCAGACAAGGTTGCGGTAGATATCGTCAGCCATGAAGGGAATCATGGGAGCGGCAAGCTTGCATACGGTTTCAAGAGCGGTGTAAAGAGTCATATAAGCATTGATCTTATCCTGCTCAAGACCCTGTGCCCAGAAACGCTCTCTGCCGCGGCGCACATACCAGTTACTCATATCGTCAACGAAGCTCTGAAGTGCTCTTGCAGCCTCGGGGATAGCGTAGTTGCCGAGGTGACCGTCAACGGTATCGATGAGTGTGTTGAGCTTCGAGAGAAGCCACTTATCCATAATGGAAAGCTTGCTGTAATCAAGCTCGTGCTTTGTGGGGTCAAACTTGTCGATGTTTGCGTAGAGAATATAGAAAGCGTAGGTATTCCAGAGAGTACCCATAAACTTGCGCTGACCCTCTTCGACTGCCTTTGCGTGGAAGCGGTTGGGAAGCCAGGGAGCGGAGTTTGTGTAGAAATACCAGCGGATTGCGTCTGCGCCGTGCTTCTCGAGAGCCTCAAACGGGTCAACTGCATTACCCTTGGATTTGGACATCTTCTGACCGTTTTCGTCCTGAACAAGACCGAGAACGATAACATTCTTATAGGGGGACTTGTCAAAGAGAAGGGTTGAGATAGCGAGAAGTGAATAGAACCAACCTCTTGTCTGGTCAACAGCCTCGGAGATGAACTCTGCAGGGAACTGCTGCTCGAAGAGGTCTTTGTTTTCGAAGGGATAGTGATGCTGAGCGAAGGGCATTGCGCCTGAATCGTACCAGCAGTCGATAACCTCGGGAACTCTCTTCATTTCGCCGCCACACTTTTCGCACTTGATTGTAACTTCGTCGATGAAGGGACGGTGAAGCTCGATGTCATCGGGGCAGTTGCCGCTCATTGACTTGAGCTCTTCGATTGAGCCGATTGAGTGTCTGTGACCGCATTCGCATTCCCAGATGTTGAGGGGAGTACCCCAGTAACGGTTACGGCTGATGCCCCAGTCCTGAATGTTTTCAAGCCAGTCACCGAAACGACCCTTGCCGATGCTTTCGGGAATCCAGTTAACGGTGTTGTTATTCTTTACAAGGTTATCCTTAACAGCGGTCATCTTGATGAACCAGGATTCTCTTGCGTAATAGATGAGGGGAGTGTCACATCTCCAGCAGAAGGGATAATCGTGCTCAAACTTGGGTGCGGAGAAGAGTTTGCCGTCCTTATCGAGGTCGATGAGAATGTCGATATCGGCATCCTTGACAAACTTGCCTGCATAGGGGGTTTCTTCTGTCATATTACCCTTGCCGTCAACAAACTGAACGAAGGGAAGGTCATACTTTCTGCCGACCTGTGCGTCGTCTTCACCGAATGCGGGAGCAATGTGAACGATACCTGTACCGTCAGACATTGTTACATAGTTGTCAACGGTGATATAGTGACCCTTCTTATTCTGCTTTGCGGCGCTTACGCCTGCGCATTCAAAGAGAGGCTCGTATTCTCTGTATTCAAGGTCTGTGCCTTTGTAGGTTTCGAGAATTTCGTATGCTTCAACGCCGTTTTCCTTATCAGCAAGCTGACCGAGAACGGTGTCAAGCAGAGCCTTTGCCATATAGTATGTGTAGCCGTCTGCGGCCTTTACCTTGCAATAGGTTTCCTCGGGGTTAACGCAGAGAGCAACGTTTGAGGGAAGAGTCCAGGGAGTTGTTGTCCAGGCAAGGAAATATGCATCTTCGCCCTTGACCTTGAATCTGACAACGGCTGACTTTTCTTTGACAGCCTTGTAACCCTGTGCAACTTCGTGGGATGAAAGGGGAGTTCCGCAACGGGGACAGTAGGGAACAATTTTGAAGCCCTTATAAAGAAGACCTTTGTTCCAGATTTCCTTGAGTGACCACCATACGGATTCGATATAGCTGTTATGATAAGTTACATAAGGCTCATCCATATCAGCCCAGAAGCCGACTGTGCCTGAGAAATCCTCCCACATACCCTTATACTTCCATACGCTTTCCTTGCAATGGCCGATGAAGGGTTCAAGACCGTATTTTTCAATCTGCTCCTTGCCGTTGATGCCGAGCATCTTTTCAACCTCAAGCTCAACGGGAAGACCGTGGGTGTCCCAGCCTGCCTTACGGGGAACCATATAGCCCTTCATAGTGCGGTATCTGGGAATCATATCCTTGATAACTCTGGTCAGAACGTGACCGATGTGGGGTTTGCCGTTTGCGGTGGGAGGGCCGTCATAGAAGGTGTAAGTGGGGCAGCCCTTTCTGGTTTCAATGCTTCTTTCGAAAATCTTATTTGCCTTCCAGAAATCAAGCACAGCTTTCTCTCTCTCGACGAAATTGAGATTCGGTGAAACCTTTTCGTACATTTTTCATTCCTCCGATTTATCTGAATTTGCTTTTTGACAATAAAAAAACGCCCCGATACGGGACGAAGATAACCTCGCAACCACCCATAACATAACTTCATTATGCTCCCGATAACGGTGGGAAACCGTCAAAGCCTACTCGGCGAGCCTTTCGGTTTGCGATTCGGGAGTGATATTCGCTCTTTGCGGCAAACGGCGGGTTCACACTCTCTCCGCCTCACTGGGAATGCTTATGCAAAAGCTACTGTCTCCGTCACTATCTTTTCGGATGTATTCAAATTAATGTTTACCGTTTATTAATATATGCGTGATATATTAATAATAATTATATACCATAATTAACAAAAGTATAGCACAGCAAAAAACGATTGTCAATGCCATAATTTTCACAGTTTATGTTGACAATATCAAGCAACGCTTTGTATAATAAAAATAACTATTGCAAATAAATAACAGGAGGAATGTTTATGAAATGTTATAAATGCGGAGCAAACATCCCTGACGGTAACGCTTTCTGCGGCAACTGCGGTGCACCTGCTCCTGTTGTGCCTGCGCCCGTCGAGGATAACAACAAACCCGAGCCGAAGAGAAATCCCTTCTTCAAAGCTCCCGGTAAGAATGCAAAGAATTTTGCGGCAGTCGCAACCGCGCTTATGGTTTTTCCTGCATCGCTCTGCGGTGTTATCGACCTCATTTTTCACAGAAATGACGGCTGGAGTCTTTATGTTATCGGCGCATTGATGGTTGCATGGATGGTGCTTGTTTACCCTGTGCTCAACATCACGCCTGCACCCGTTACTGCGTTGCTCAGCTTCTTCTCCGTTGTTACATACGGTCTGTTTATCGCAGGCAGGGTTGGTTTCTTCGAAAGGCTCTATAAAGTCGGTTTGCCGCTGATGGTGCTTCTGGCGATATTCGTGGCGGTTGACTCGGCGTTGGTGGGCTCGGGCAAACTGAAAGGGCTTCATACAGTTACGGTGGTTTCGCTTGAAGCGGCTATATATATGATTGCTCTTGAAGCTGCAATTGACCTCAATGTTACAGGCGCAATTAACCTCAGATGGTCATTGATTATTGCTTGCTTCCTTGTTTCTGTTATCGCTCTTGCGGAAGCGGTCAGCTATGTAATCAAAAACAACAAAAAGTAAAAAAACAACAGGCTTGCAACGGGATAACCGCTGTGAGCCTGTTTTTTTATGCGCAATTATTTCGGTTTTTTTCTGACATTTGAATTCATAAATCCGATTGTGCCGATGATTTTTGAAAGGGCAGGGGGATTCCATTCGTGAGGCGGTGCGGCGGTTATTCCGATGCGGCTGAGCACCGCTGACCAGCATCTGAAACGGCGGCGGAAATCTGCCGCGTTTTTGTTTTCTTCGTTTGTCCAGCCAGCTTCCGCAACGGCGGCAAACCTCGGGAAAAACATATAATTCAGCCTGTCAAAGTTGTTGATGAATTCTGTCCAGACGGGGACTTCGACGCCGTAAACATTTGATGGATTTTTGATTCCCTTGATAATTGTTTTGTAATTATAAGTCTTGTCAAGCGGTGTCATTTCGTAGGGGTAATCGCAATAATAATGGAAAAAATCAGACACAATTATTCTGCCGCCGAGGTTGTTTGCAAAGTCAACGGAGAGCTTTTTGGGGTCCATCCACATCTGCACAACGGCATCCTTGCCGACAAGACCGCTTTTGAGGCTTTCATTCCAGACGATTGCTTTTCTGCCCTTTGAACGAAGGAAAGAAATGATTTCGTTAGTAAACCATCCCTGAAGCTCTTCTTCGTTTTTAAGACCTGACTGACGGATTCTGCGCTGACAGTCGGGGCAGGTTTTCCAATGCTTTTTCGGAGCTTCGTCACCGCCGATATGGATATATTCGGAGGGGAAAATCTCAAGCATTTCTTCAATAATGTCAAAGATAATCTCGAAGGTTTCATCCTTACCTGCGCAAAGCACATCGGGGAAAATTCCCTGATGCGTCTTGACATCAACGGGTGTACCTTTGCATCCGATTTCGGGATAAACGTGCAGAAGCGCGGAGCAATGGCCGGGAATATCAAACTCGGGGATAACGGTGATGTATCTTTCGGCGCAGTAATCAACGATTTCTTTCATCTGATTTGCGGTGTAATATCCGCCGTAGCTGCCTTCTTCTTTGAGCGAGCCGAATTCCGATGCTTTTCTGACAGAGCCTTCAATAGCAAGGGAAGGTCTGCGGTCAATCCACATTCTGAATCCCTGGTCATCGGTCAGATGCCAATGAAAACTGTTCATTTTGAGGCTCGCGGCAGCGTCAATGAGCTTCTTTATCTCGTCAACTGTAAACATATGTCTTACGCAGTCGAGCATAAAGCCTCTGTATTCGTGTGCAGGTTTATCGGTGATTCTCACGCAGGGGCAGGTGCCTTTGAGTCGGTCAAGGGACTGCTTGCCGTAGAAAACCGCGCGCTCCGAGCCGCCCTCGATTTTTACTCCGTTTTCGTCAGCGGTGAGAATATATTCTTCATTGCCGAGTGAGGGGTCAATGCAGGTCTGCACTTCAAGGGCGTCGATGCGGATTTCGCCGCCGAGAAGCTCGATTTTATTCGGTTTCGGAATAATATTTATTCTTTCCATATTTATTTCCTCTTAATAATCGGATAAGTTAAACAGGTTGCTCATACGGCAACCCTCCGTCATTGCTTCGCAATGCCACCTCCCTTGAAAGGGAGGCTAACGATAACTCTCGCCTTATAGGCTCCCTTTGAAGGGAGCTGCCCGAAGGGCTGAGGGTTGTTCGGACGATTCGTGAATCGTCCCCTCTTACAAAAAAGGCCGCAGTCAGACTGCAGCCTCTTGGATTTAATCTTCGTCATCCTCGTCGTTGTCTTTTTCGGGCAGGGGGAGGATTTCGACTTTTATATCCTCGATTCTGCGCTCATCAAGGGAGAGGACTGTGAATCGGAGATTTTCATATTCGGCAACAATCGGTGTTTTGTCTGTTTCGGAGGGGAGATATCCGAGAAGGCTGATAACAAATCCGCCGAGAGTGTCATAATCACCTTCGGGAAGCTCAATTCCGACAAGCTCATTGACCTCGTCGAGGTCGATTGTGCCGTCAATTGTGAAGGTGGTTTCGTCAATCTTTGTGATTTCCTCTTCTTCATCGTCATATTCGTCCTGAATGTTACCGACGATGGATTCAAGCACATCTTCAAGAGTTACGATACCTGCAGTGCCGCCGTATTCATCAACAACAACTGCAAACTGTGTTCTGCTCTCTGTCATTGCTTTGAAAAGGTCGCCGCAGGACTGCGTTTCGGGCACATAGAGAGCCTTTCGCATAACCTTTGAGATGGTAAGACCCTCGGGAATGCCGCTGCCGACAAATTTGAGAAGGTCTTTTGCGTAGAGGACACCGACGATGCTGTCGGGGTTATTTTCAAAAACAGGGATACGGGAATAGCCGTTTTCAAAAGCAAGCTTCGCAACATCCTCGAGAGAGCGCGAAACTTCAATTGCGGTCATTTCCGTACGGTGAGTCATTATATCGCCTGCGTCAAGGTCATCAAACTCAAAGATATTGTCAATCATTTCTTTCTGTGAATCTTCGATAACACCCTTTTCGCCGCCGACATCAACCATCATTCGGATTTCTTCCTCTGTTACCTGCTCCTCATCTGCGTTGGGGTCGAAACCGCAAAGGCGCACGATTGCGTTGGTTGAGAAGGAAAGAATCTTTACGAAAGGTTTTGCAATCTTTGCGATGAAAAGAAGAATGCCGACAACTTTGTAGGAAATCTTTTCGGGAATCTGCATACCGATTCTTTTGGGTGCAAGTTCACCGAGCACAAGAGAAAAATACGAAGTGACAAGAGTGATAAGAATTGTTGAAACAACGCTGATAACGCTCAGCGGAATCACATTGACAACAGGTGTTTTTGCAAGCGCACCTGCAAGCATTTCAACGAATGTCTGCGATGCCGATGCAGAGGTAAGGAAGCCTGCAAGGGTAACGCCGATCTGAATTGTTGACAGGAAGTTGCTTGAATTTTCAGTCAGTCTGATTATCTGCTTCGCTTTTTTGTTGCCTTCTTCTGCGAGTTTCTGCATCTTTGTATCATTGAGAGAAATGATAGCAATTTCGCTCATTGCAAAGAATGCATTGACCAGAATCAGCACGAAAAGTAAAACGATTTTCAGAATAAGAGATACGGGGTCAACGGGGTTTGCTGCAGCTTCGGCTGCAAGAAGAATCGCAGGGCCGGGGTCATCCATTTTGGATTTGCTCCTTTCAAATTAAAAGAAAAATATATTGTATATAAAAATACATTATACATTTTAACATATAAAAGCAATGTTGTCAACAAGTCGCATATGTACTGATTAACGGACATAATTCCGAGTATAATTTATGATGACAAATAACATCCCGTATGTTATAATTAAAATATATTGTTTTTGATGGTGATAATATGCTTTATCTGATTCTTTCACGCGCCGGAGGAGGCAAAACAACTCACATCATAAATCTGATTGAGCAGTTTTCCAAAGGCGGCAGAGAAAAAATGACTCTCATTGTGCCCGAGCAGTTTTCCTTCACAAGCGAAAAACTGATGCTCGGCAAACTCGGCGCAAAGGCAATGGCGGATATTGATGTGCTCAGCTTCACAAGTCTCGGCGAAAAGCTTGTGGGCAGACCTGCTGTGCACGAGCGCAGAAGACTTGATGATTCGGCAAAAACTGTGCTGATGAAGATGGCGCTTGACAGCGTGAAGCACAAACTCAAGCTCTATTCAAACCACGCTTCAAGAAAATCCGTCATATCCGATTTTATCGCGCTTTCGTCGGAATTCAGGCAGAACTCCGTTTCGACGGACAGCGTGCGCCTTGCTCTTGCAACGGAAAAAGAGAGTCTTCTCAAAATGAAGCTCAATGATATTGCAACCGTTCTCGATGCTTATGACACAATGGTTTCGGGCAGTTATTTCAACCCCGACACCCTGCTTGATGAGCTTTATGATATCCTGCCCGATAACGATTATTTTAAAGGCAGAATCGTTTTCATTGATGCATTCAGGGGCTTCACCGTTCAGGAATATAAGATAATCGAGCGTATGCTTACAAAGGCACAGGCGGTCTATGTTACCTTATGCACGGATAATCTGCAAAACAGCGACGATGAAACCGAGCTTTTCGCCCATACCAAAAGGACGGCGCAAAGGCTTATTCAGTCTGCAAAAAAATGCGGTGCCGCGGTTGCAAAACCGCAGTATCTTTCAATGAGAAGCAAATTCAATAATTTTCCGCCGCAGATTGAGCGCTATGCATCGCCTGAACTTGCGGCTCTGGAGCAGGAGCTTTTTTCACCTGCACCAAACATATATGAAGAGGATTGCGAGGCTATTACTCTTTGCAAAGCGGCGGATATCTATGCCGAATGTGAATATATAGCCTGCACTGCAAAGAAACTTATCCGCGAAAACGGCTACAGATGCCGCGATATTGCGGTTATCGCAAGGGACAGCTCGGTTTATGAAACCGTCCTTCGTCCTGCTTTGAAAAAATGCGGAATCAGTGTGTTTGATGACAGCCGTCAGCCTGTCGATACTTCGCCTGTTGTCAATCTGCTTACCTGCGCGGTCAATGTTGCAAGCAACGGATTTGACACCGAAACGGTGATGCGATACCTCAAAACAGAGCTTACGGATTTCACAGCCGATGAGATTGCGCAGGTTGAAAACTATTGCTACCTCTGGCAAATCAACAGGGGCGGATGGGTCAAGGACTGGACACAGCATCCTGCAGGCTTCGGCGAGGAGATGAATCCCGAAGCACAGGCTGAGCTTGATTTGCTCAATACACTTCGTCGCAGAATGATTTCTCCGCTTTATGATTTGAAAAATGCACTCTCCGACACAACGGGTGCAGAAGCATCGAAGTCAATTTTTGAATTTCTGATGAAAGTCAATGTGCCTGAAAATCTCAAAAAACTTGCGGATTCCCTCGCAGAATCGGGCGAAACAGGTATTGCACTTGAGCTTGACAGAATCTGGAATGTTGTTATGGATTTGCTCGATTCTCTTGCAACCGTTGCAGGCGAAAGAGCCGTTACCGCGAGCGAAATTGCCGATATTCTTGACCTTATGCTCAGCGCACAGACCATCGGCAGTCTTCCGCAGGGACTTGATGAAATCACCATCGGCTCGGCTGACCGAATCCGCACCGTTACACCCAAAGCAGTCTTTATCGCAGGCGCAAACAGCGGAGTTTTCCCTGCCGTACCTTCCTCGGGCGCAACTCTTACGGATAAAGACAGACGCAGGATGAGTGAAATCGGCATCGGACTTTCGGATTTCGGCGAATACAAGCTTGCAGAGGAAAAACTGATTGCCTACAATGCATTCTGCTGTGCGTCGCATAAGCTTTTTGTCTGCTGTCCCGAGAGAAATTCGCAGAATGAACAGCTCGCACCCTCCGAGCTTTATATAAAAATCAAAACTCTCTTCCCCAAGTGCAGGGAGGTTGATGCGTCAAGCCTTGACGGCCTTTATTATGTTGAGGGTGAAGCCCTTGCTTTCGAGCAACTCGCAAAAAGCAGAAGCGAAGCGAGTGTGCTCGGTGAAACTTTAAAAGAATATTTTGACGGCAGAGAGGATTTCGCAGGCAAACTCGGTTCCCTTGACAGGGCAGGCGGTCTGCGTGATTTCTCGATATCGGATAACCGCGTTGCCGAGAATCTTTTCGGCAAGGATATGTATATTTCCGCATCAAGGGTCGAGAGCTTTTATAAATGTCCGTTTTCGTATTTCTGCCGTTACGGAATTAAGGCGATGCCCAGAAAAATTGCGGAGCTTGACCCGATGCAAAGGGGTAATGTCATCCACCATGTGCTTGAAAAACTGCTCCTGAATTACGAAGCGGATACGCTTATCGCGATGCATCGCAACGAATTGCTTGATATCATTTCATCGATGATGAATGAGTATCTTATGGCAAAGCTTGACGGCACACAGCGTGACGAAAGATTCCTTTATCTTTATCATAAACTTGCGCTTACTGTCTGCGATGTTGCCGAAAGACTTATCAGGGAACTTGCTCTGAGCGATTTCAGACCCGTTGATTTTGAGCTTCCCATCGGTTATGACGGTGACATTCCGCCCTATGAGGTTGCGGCATCAAGCGGAAAAGTCGTTCTTTCGGGTTATATCGACAGGGTTGATACCGCCGTTATCAACGGCAAAACATATCTGCGCGTTGTTGACTATAAATCTTCAGGTAAGGCATTCAAGCTCAGCGATGTTATGCAGGGTCTTAATATGCAGATGTTCATTTATCTCTTTGCTCTGTGGCAAAACGGCAAGGAGAAATACGGCGAAATCACCCCTGCAGGTGTGCTTTATTATCCTGCAAATTCTCCGCTCGTTTCGGCTGAAAGAACGGAAGATGAAGCAAGCGTTGCCCTCAAAAAGCAGAAAAAATGCCGTATGCAGGGCATTGTACTCAGGGATTGCGATGTTGTTGTTGCAATGGACAGGTCTGCAGGAGGACTCTATATCCCTGTTGATTTCAACGCAAAGGGAGAGATGAAAGGCTCGCTCATCAGACTCGGCGAGCTTGAAAAACTTAAGAAAAAAGCCGATGAAGTGCTTGCCGAGATGGCGGATGCTCTGCATTCGGGTAAGATTGAAGCTGTACCGTCTTACGGCGCAAGCTATAAGAATGTATGCCGTTATTGTGACTATAAAACCGTATGCTCCTATGAGGATGATATTCCTGTCAGAGAGCTTGGCGATATCGACCTCGACGATGCGTTGAGGAATCTTGAAGAAGGGGAGGAAACTGCAGATGAAATGGACTGATGACCAGCAAAAAGCCATTGACGGGCGCAAGGGTACATTGCTTGTAAGCGCCGCGGCAGGCTCAGGCAAAACCGCCGTACTTGTTGAGAGAGTTATCCGCAGAATCTGCGATTCCGAAAACCCCTGCGGAGTTGAAAATCTTCTCATTGTTACATTCACAAAAGCCGCCGCCGCGCAGATGAAAGAAAAAATTGAGGCGGCAATCAGCAAAAAAATCGCCGAGAATCCGTCGGATAAGCGTCTGCGCCGTCAGCAATTGATGCTCCCTTGCGCAAATATCTGCACGATTGACTCTTTCTGCATCAACCTTGTGCGTGAAAACTTCCACGCTCTCGGAATTGCTCCCGATTTCGGACTTCTTGACGAGAGTAAGCTCAATATTCTCAAGGCTCAGGCGGTCAACACCGTTGTGGGCAATCTCTATAAAAATCCTACAGAAAATTTTATGCGTCTGATAAATCTCATCAGCGATAACCGCGATGATCAGAAGCTTGTTTCGGCAATTCTGACTCTTTATTCTCTTTCGCAGGCGTATCCTTTTCCCGAGCTTTGGCTGCGCTCGCTTTCTGCGCAATTCAGCGCACCCGAGCCGATTTGCGACAGTCCGTGGGGAAGAATTCTGATCACACATATGAAGGGTCTTGTTGAAAATTGCATCGGCGGCATTGACCATTGTCTGATGCTCCTTGCCGATGAGCCTGAGCTTGAAGCAAAATATGCAGAGATATTCACGCAGGAAAAAGAAATGTTTCTGCAGTTTCTTGATGCAATTAAAACAAAGTCCTGGGACGGTATTGCAGAGGAATTTTTCGGCAATATCGTTTTCGGCAGAATGCCGGGTGCTCCGAGAGGCTATGTGTCCGAGGTCAAGGATATATGTCAGAATATCCGCAATGATTATAAGAAACAAATCGGCGACCTTTCAAAGTTTCTCAGCATTTCTTCCGAAGACCATCAGAAGGATGTGGAAGCACTTTCGCCCGTTGTTTCCGAGCTTATCGAAGCAACGGTTGCATTCATAAAAGAGTTTGATTCGCTCAAACTTGCGGAAAACGGCGCAGATTTCTCCGATACTCTTCATATGGCACTTGAATTGCTTATTGTACCCGAAGAAAACGGCTACAGAAAAACACCTCTTGCGCAGATGCTTTCGGAGAATTATGCCGAAATCCTTGTTGATGAATATCAGGATGTAAACCTTGCACAGGATATGGTTTTTACTGCACTTTCGAAGGATGAAAACAACCTGTTTATGGTTGGCGATGTCAAGCAGAGTATCTACCGTTTCCGCCAGGCAATGCCCGAAATTTTTCTCGCACGCAGGGACAGAATGGACGAATATGAGGCTGAAAATTACCCTGCAAAAGTTACTCTCGGCAAGAATTTCAGAAGCCGCAGAGGCGTGACGGAGATCGTCAATTTTATCTTCGAAGCGGTTATGAGCAGGGAAGCAGGCGGTCTTGATTATGACGAAAAAGAGAGGCTCGAAGCAGGCGCGGATTATCCCGATTCCGTTGGTGCAGACAGCGAATTTATTCTCTTTGAAACCGATAAAGATAATTTCCTTAAAGTTCAGGCGCAATATGTTGCCGATTATATACAGAATGCAGTTTCGCAGGGTATGTCCCTGACTTCGGGCAATGGCTTAAGACCTGCGGAATATAAGGATTTCTGTATTCTTTTGAGAAGTGTCAAAAACAGCTCAAAGGAATTCATCGATGAGTTCAATTCAAGAGGAATTCCGGTAAGTTGCGAAACAACCGAGGGATTCCTGGATACGCCTGAGATTATGTTTCTTACATCGCTTCTTCAGGTTATAGATAATCCTGTTAACGATATTCCGCTTACCGCGGTTATGCTCTCTCCTGTTTTCGGTTTCACCCCCGATGACCTTGCGGTTATGAGAGCCGAAAAGAAAAAGGGAAGTATATATTCCTGCGTTGTTTTTGCATCCGAAAACGGCAACAAAAAAGCAACCGATTTCATTGCAAAGCTTCGCGAAATGCGCCGCATTGCCGCAACGGTAAGGGTCGGTGAGCTTGTGCGCAGACTTGTTGAAGAAACAGGCTATTCAGCGGCGGTTTGCGCGATGAAAAACAGCTCTGCACGCAGGGCAAATCTCAATCTCTTCATTGACCTTGCCAATAAATTTGAAGCAAACGGCAGAAGAGGAATTTCAGGTTTCGTTGCCTATCTTGATAATATCTCAAAAAGCGGCGGCGATGTAAATTGCGGCAGCACAAAATCCGATGCCGCAAATGCCGTTAAAATAATGACAATTCATAAAAGTAAGGGTCTTGAATTCCCTGTTTGCTTTGTTGCGGCTTGCGAAAGGGGATACGGCGATTTCTTCAACCGCGAAGACCTGATAATTGCAGGCGAAAGCGGAATCGGTATCAAGAACAACACAGGTTTTGCCAAATACGATACTTTGCCCCGATTTGCCGCAAAATTCGAAACTCTTAAAGCGGAGCATTCCGAGGAATTGCGTGTGCTTTATGTTGCTCTCACAAGAGCAAAAGAGAAACTGATAATGCTCTCTTCCTGCGCCGATGTGAAGAAAGCGCTCACAGGCGCGGCGGCAAATATCAGAGAAGAAAGCAGGGCAAATCCTGTTACCGTTATCGGATTCCCGAGCTATTCGGAATGCATTATCACCGCGCTTCTGCGTCATCCCGACGCCAATATTCTCCGCGTTGAAGCGGGTGTTTCGCAGAGATTCAATCTTCCCTGCGATGTGCCTCTGAAGGCGGAAATTATCAGGAATTATTCAAGCGAGGTTGCGGTTGCGGAAGCTCCCGAAGTGCATCCCGATGCCGATATGCTCGATGATATCAGAGCAAGGCTCGGATATGAATATCCTTACGCCGCGCTTAACGGAGTTGTTGCAAAGCAGATTGCATCAAATCTTGATAAGGGTGAAACGGGAAGCGAATATTTTGCTTCACGCAGACCTGCTTTTATGAGCAAGGACAGCCTTACTCCTGCTCAGCGAGGCACAGCGACTCATCGCTTTATGCAGTATGCGGATTATGCCGCAGCAGGAGCAGATTCCAAAGCCGAGCTTGACAGACTTGTTGCTGACGGAATGCTCACCGAAGCGGAAGCGAATGCCGTTGATATCAAAGCGGTTTCGGCGTTTTTCTCATCTTCTCTTTCAGCGCGTATTCTCTCCTCGGAAAAGGTTTTCAAGGAGTATGAATTCACCTTCGGCATCCCTGTCAGAGAGCTTTATCCCGATGTGCCTGAATCTGCGGCAGGCGATGAAAAAATCATCATCGAGGGCGTTGCCGACTGCGCATTTATCGAGGACGGCGAGCTTGTGATTGTTGACTACAAAACCGACAGAGTAACAAGCGCGGAAGAACTCAAAGAACTTTATTCGGGTCAGCTCGGAATTTACCGCCGTTGCCTTGAGCAGGTTATCGGTCTGCCCGTAAAACAAACTCTGATTTATTCATTCCGTCTGGGTGAAACAATCGAATTATAAACAAAATCCGCTTCTTCACTGTAAGGAGCGGATTTTTTTAATTCGCAATTTGCAATGCGCAATTTGTTCAATTCGCAATTCGTAATGCGCAATTCGCAATTATACGCACAACTCTTCATAGGCTCCCTTTGAAGGGAGCTGTCACGAAGTGACTAAGGGTTGAAGAAATAATAGAGAATATTGAATAGATAATAGATAATAAATATTTTTTTGGGGTAGGGGCGGATATCATCCGCCCGAATGCCTTGCGTTTTGTAGGGGACGACGACTCGGTGTCCCGTATGAACGATTCAGACCTGCGGTCTGTCGGGTTGTCGGGGTCGCCAACCCCTACATTATTCAATGCGCAATTTGTTCAATTCGCAATTCACAATTCGCAATGCGCAATTATTTTTTGGAATTTAAAATCCTGCGTTGCCGTTAGCTTCATTTTGAGATGACGGAGGATTGAAAAATAATAGAGAATATTGAATAGATAATAGATAATAAATATTTTTTTGGGGTAGGGGCGGATATCATCCGCCCGAATGCCTTGCGTTTTGTAGGGGACG
>JAZRBF010000042.1:0-6030 GCA_045634985.1 Acutalibacteraceae bacterium
GCCTGCACAAGCAATCGGCAAAACAATGGAAGAATACGCCGCAACATTTGATGAAATCTTTGACGGTCTTGTTGAAATCCGTACCCGTTTTGCACGCAAACTCGGTTATAAGAATTTCGTTGAGCTCGGTTATTACCGTATGGGCAGGGTAGACTACGATGAAAAAATGGTTGCCGCTTTCAGAAGAAGCGTCAAAGCTGATATCGTGCCTGCCGTTGCACAGCTCAAAGAAAGAATCCGCAATCGCCTCGGTCTTGATAAAATCATGTATTACGATGATGCAATCAGCGTTACGGGTGAGATGCCCAGACCTGTTATCGGCACAGAAGAAATCTTTGTAAATGCACTTGCAATGTATAATGAGATGAAGGCCGAAATCGGCGACTTTATGCAGAGAATGCTTGATGCCGATGCCTTTGATGTTGAGGCTCGCGACGGTAAATTCGGCGGCGGCTACTGCACTACATTTGCAAAGTACAAACAGCCGTTTATCCTCGCGAATTTCAACGGTACAAGCGGCGATATTGATGTTATCACTCATGAATTCGGTCACGCTCTTGCGGCGGATTATATGTTTAAATTCGGTCAGCCCGATTATCCCACAGGAATGGAAACTCACGAATGCCATTCAATGAGTATGGAATTCCTTTGCCATAAATGGATGAGTGAATTCTTCGGAAACAATGCAGAAAAATATAAATATATGCATACTGTTGATGCGATTTCATTCATTCCTTACGGGGTTATCGTTGACGAATTCCAGCATATTGTTTATGAGAATCCCGACCTTACTCCTGAAGAAAGAAAGGCGGAATATCTGAAACTTGAAGCGGAATACAGACCCTATCTTTCGTTTGAAGGAATTCCTTATCTTGAACTCGGCACAAGATGGCAGTATCAGATGCATATCTACGAAAGTCCGTTTTATTATATCGATTATTGCATCGCGCAGTGTGTTGCGCTCGGTTTCCTTTGCCTTTCAAGAGAGGACTTTGACGATGCTCTCGAAAAGTATGTTGCTTTTCTCAAGGCAACGGGAGGAATCTCACTTTCGCGGCTTATTTCGGACGCGGGTCTGACATCTCCGTTTGCCGACGGTGCGCTTTCAGATACCGCTGACGGAGCATCAAAAGTGATAAAAGAACTTGAATTATCTCTTTTTTAAGAGCAACTTCGGATTTTTATTACTATGATTGCAAAAAAATGCCCTTTTTTCGAGAGAAATTTTTAAAATGTTCTTGTTTTTTTAATAAATATATGGTAGTATTAACCTGTTTAATTACGGAAATTTTCCGGGAAATAAAATCCATAGGGGGTAAACCAAATGGCATTCGCAATTGAAAACGATTTTGAAAGCGCAGTGCAGATTAAAGTTATTGGTGTCGGCGGTGGCGGCGGAGACGGAGTTAACCGTATGATTTCCAACGGTGTTCTCGGCGCAGAATTCATTACTGTCAATACTGACAAGCAGGTTCTTGTTCATTCAAAGGCTACTCACAAGATTCAGATCGGTGAGAAGTCAACTCACGGTCAGGGCGCAGGCGGTAAGCCTGAAGTTGGCGCAAAGGCTGCTGAAGAAAGCATCGACGCTATCTCTGATGCACTCAAGGGCACAGATATGGTATTCATCACCGCAGGTATGGGCGGCGGTACAGGCACAGGCGCTGCACCCGTTATCGCTCAGGCTGCAAAGGATATGGGTTGCCTTACAATCGGCGTTGTTACAAAGCCCTTCAAGTTTGAAGGTAAGAGAAGAATGACTCTCGCTCAGGAAGGTATTGCAAGACTTGCTGAGCATGTTGACAGCCTTATCGTTATTCCTAACGACAGACTTCGCGCACTTGATGACAGAAAGAAGACAATCGCTGAAGCTTTCGCAGAAGCAGACGAAGTTCTTCTTCAGGGCGTTAAGAGCATTTCCGAACTTATCAAGATTCCCGGCTTTATCAACCTTGACTTCGCTGATGTTACCAGCGTAATGAAGGATGCAGGCCTTGCTCATATGGGCGTAGGCAGAGCAAAGGGCAAGGATAAAGCAGAATGCTCCGCAAACGCAGCAGTTTCCAGTCCTCTTCTTGAAACATCAATCGCAGGCGCAAAGGGCGTTATCATCAGCATTACAGCTTCTGATGACGTTGACCTCGAGGATGTTGAAAATGCAGCAGAAATCATCACAAACAAGGCTCACGAGGATGCAAATATCACTTGGGGTATCGCATTCGATCCCGACCTTGATGACGAGATGGTTATCACAGTTATCGCAACAGGCTTTGAGTCAGCAACAAAAGCACCCGAAGCACCTGTTAATCCTTTCCTTGCAGCTAAGGCAGCAGAAGCTCCCTCACCCATTGCATCAGCACCTGTTGCATCAGCTCCCGTAGAAGCAGCTCCCACAGCTCCCAAGAGACCTGCAGCTCCTGCGGCTCCCAGTATTCCCAGCTTTGGCGCATCCGCAGCACCTGCTGCAGCACCTGCAGCTCCTGCAACTTCAAAGCCTGAGGAATCATCAGCTCCCAAGAGCGATTCTTTTGACGATGATCAGTTCTACATTATGATCAACGATATCATCAAGGGCAACGAATAATAAAAAAATCTCCGCCGCAGGCATCACGCTTGCGGCGGTTTTTCGTTAAAAAGCGTATGTGTTTTGAGAATTGAGAAGCTTTTCGGCGGCAAAAATAAGTTCTTCCTCTGAAGGCTCCCAACTGAAATCTACGGTGATGATTCTGTTACCGTTGCAAAATGCATAACTGTTCATCGGAGTTTTATCATCAATATAGTATCTGTAGCTTTCAAATTTATCTGTCAGATTGAATTTTTTTGCACCGTAAACTATATGATTGAAAATGATTTCGTTTTTGCATCGGTAAAGCAATGGTGTGAAGCGTACGTCTGTTACGGAATAATAAAGGAATAAGCCGTCATTATCTTTATCGTCCTCAACTGTGCCGAAACTCCATTCGGTTTCCTTTATCAGGAGAAGCTCACGGGAAATTTTTTCGCGTGATACCGTTTTGTTTCCCGTTTCTTTAAAATCACTGATATCAAGCGGTGGATTTTTGTCAAGGTAAACATTTTGAGAATACATATATCCGAATTCAGATTTGACTTTAACCTTGTAATAAGGCTTAGGGATTGCGATATATGTGCCGATTCCCGAGCCTAGCCATAAAACCGCAAGCATAACTGCGGCAAATCTCTTCAGCCTGATTTTGCTGATTTCTTTTCGTTCGGATTTGAGAATTTTATTTTTTATTGCTTTATAAATGATAAAAAAGATAATACCAGATAAAATAATGCCGAGCGTAAAAAGAATATCCCTTATTCTCAGAAACGAAAAGAAACCCAATAATCCGAAACCGAAGTAAAGCGGAAACCAGAAAAGAACCTCAAAGCGGATAATCATTTTTGTATCGGTAAATTCGCCGTTTTCTGCGGCGGATTTTGCTATTCTGTACCAAATTAAATAACTGATTACGTTAATAACTGAAAAAATGAGGGTGACGGGTGTGAGCCAGAAAATCGGCGTAGCATCTTTCAGGGTGTTGACAGGCTCTTTCCATAGCTCATATATTATGAAGCCTGAAAAAAAGATGCACGCAAAAATCAGGAAAAGATAGCCGTAAACAATTTCGGCTTTTGCAAATTTATGTATGCATTCAATCTGAATCGGAGCATCGGTATCAATCGGGGGAGCGTTTTCGTCATCTGTTGAAAAAATGTGCATTTTTCCCGAGTTCATAACGTAATTCCATCCGCCCGACGAGCATAAATCGATGAAATTTTGTCGGCCTTCCGAAATTGTTGTGCCTTCTTTTACCTCTTTCGGATAATAAACAACAGAAAATTTCAGCTTTTTGGGTTCGATTTTCTTGTATCTCCAAAAAGTTGAGCCGATTGTGTCAATCATCCAGCCTTCTGATGCCATTTTTTCAAGGTGCTTTTCGATGTTTGTGTGGTCATAAAGTGAAAACAATTCAATCCGACGCTTGTATTCTTCCATCATTATTGCTCCTCTCTGAATAATTTCTCATAATCATCGGCTTGTTTGCGGATGCGGTTATATTCGCTTTCAAGAATTTGTTTGCCTTTTTCGGTCAGAATATAGCTTCTGCGGCGACCCTCGGCTTTTGTTTCGATGATAATTTCCTCGGTAACGAATTGCTCAAGAAGATTATAAAGCGTACCCGGTCCGAGGATAATGCGTCCGTCGGTTATGCTTTTGATTTTTTCCATTATATCCGTACCGCAGCATTCGTTTTTCAGGCACAGTAAGATATAAAACATCTGCTCGGTAAGGGTCTGAAATTTTGCTCTGGGCAATTCGTTTCACCTCCTGATATCGAATATCGATAATTATGTTTTTATCATAACATCGAATATCGATATTGTCAATATGAAAAACCGCCGTCAATGCAGACGGCGGTAAAATTTTGCTTATTTCCAAAGGAACCAGAGCATAAGGTAACCTGTTGTTACTGCTGCGAGAGTGAAGGGAACACTGTATTTCATAAAGGTTGAGCTCTTGACTTCGTAGCCTTCCTTACGAAGGATGCCGATACCGGTGATGTTTGCGCTTGCACCGATGGGTGTAAGGTTACCGCCGAGAGTAGCGCCGCAGAGAAGTCCGTAATAGAGGAGTTTGGGCTCAACGCCAACGCTTGCCGCGATAACAGGAACGATTGAAAGCATTGTTGCAGTGTAAGGGATGTTATCAATGAATGCGGAAAGAAGAACAGAAATCCAGACAATAATTGTAAAGATAAGGAAGGGTGAGCCTGCGCCGAGCTTTGCGATTGTCTGACCGATAACATCAACAACACCTGCGGCTTCAATGCCGCCGATAACAACGAAAAGACCTGCAAGAAGAACGATTGTGAAATAGTCGATTTCCTTGAATGCTTCTTTTACTATCTTTGTATTATGGTTGAAGAAATATTCGCGGATGATACCGACAAGGAAGAATGCAACGCAGATAAGGCCGTTTGTGATGTCAGGCTTATAGAACTGACCGGGAGCTGCGGCATCCTTGTAGGGGATGAACGAAACCGCGATAAGAGCGATAACAGTTCCGAGAAGAAGAACTGTGGGGAACTTATCCTCAACAACTGTTCTGTCGTTAAAGCTGATTTTTTTGTTTTCCTTTCGGAACATAAAGAGGATGATGAGCGCGCTTACAAGAGCACCTGCTTCAACAACCCAGAACATACCTGCCTTACCTTCATCAACAAAGAAGTCGGAGAAGTCAAGGTTTGCCTGCTTTGCAAGAAGAATTGAAGTCGTGTCACCAACAAGTGTTGCCGCACCCTGAAGGTTTGATGAAACCGCAATGCAGATGATTGAGGGAACAGGGGAAACATCGAGCTTTTTGCAGAATGCAAGAGCAACGGGTGCAATCATAAGAACGGTTGCAACGTTGTCAACGAAAGCGGAAACAATGCCTGCGAAAAGCGAAAGGCAAACGATAGCCCATTTCATATTGGGCATTTTTGAAATAAGAACGTCGGAAATGAGATTGGGCATTTTCGATTCGATGAAAAGGAAAACTGTACCCATAGTACCTGCAATCATCATAATAACGTTCCAGTCAATGTTTGAAACGGCTGCTAAAGGATTGTAGGTGTAAGATGCTCCGTTTGCAAGAGTGAAGAAACCTTCGCCGAAAATGTCAGGCTTTGCGGAAGCAATCACGCCGAGGATAACAAATACGATTGCCGAGCCTACAGTAACAAAAGGTCTGAACTTCGGAAGAGCAAGCATCAGGACATAGGTTGCGGCAAAAATGACAAGCGCCGCAATGGTGATAGGACTCATTTGTTTTTCTCCTTAATTTTATTTGGTGGCATAACAAAAGGCAGAATCCCTTGATTGGATTCTGCCTGATTTTAAAATTCACTCAAATGGGCAAAATTAACCCCTTTGACAAAAATTAAAATACGATTCACAACAAATAGAATATCAGATATTGAATTCTATGACAGACTCCACCACTTATTTAGAATCGCATTGAGATTATACTATCTTATTCGC
>JAZRBF010000043.1:0-1627 GCA_045634985.1 Acutalibacteraceae bacterium
GTTATAGGTATTGTCGGTATGCTTATGGCGATTATCAATTATCCCGTTTACAAGAAAATTCTCGCTTCATGCCGCAAGAAATATTCAAACGAAATCATTTCTTTGAGCGATAAAATAATGAATAACTGATGCGAAACAAAGTCTCCTATCTTTAAAGCGAGCAGCTTAACGGCTGCTTGCTTTTTTCTTTAACATTTCGTTAACCTTTTGAAAACACAAGCCAAACACAGAATTAATATAATTACTGAAATTATAATGTCGTATTTTGCGATTTATCGGAGAGATAACATGAAAAAGTTCATATCAGTTTTGTTGTCGTTAACAATGCTGATTGCATTGGCTTCGTGTCAAAACAATGAAGAAACAGGAATTGAATCGGAAACAACGTATCAACAAAACACAGAAACGTCAGTTCATTCAACATTAATACACAGCGAAACGTCAACAGAAACCATTACCGAAACGGAATTATCATCTGTAACATCAGCTTCACAGCCAAATACAGAAACAACTGTTGTCGAAAACGACCCTTCGGAATGGTCTGACGAAGAAATCATTGAATTTTATAAAACGGCTGCCGCTAAAAGCCAAAGCAGAACAAAATCTGTCAAGAAAATGACGCTTAAAGAGCTTACTGTTAATGACGGAGACGGCGCACTTGGCGGATTTATTGATTTCTGTATGCCGTTTTTTATTGCCGCTCTTGAAAAGAACTCCACAGAATTTGACGGCATAACAGGCGGATTTGATAATCTTGAATTGTCTGACACAACAAGTGTAAAAGCATATAAAGACGGTGCTTATACCGTTGTCGAAATTAAAATGAAAGAACAGACTGACGGTGCTCACGGCGAAGAAAAATCGGGTACGGTTGGTCATGCAATTTCCGTCGTCGGCGATCTGGCGGTTGTTCAGGCAGAGTTTCCGAAACTCGATATCGGATTTGATGATGCTGATATAAGTCTGAAATATTCAAACCCAAAGCTCAAGGTTAAAGTTAATAAAGACGGCATCATCGAAAGCGGAGAATGGTCTTATACCGTTTGCATTAATATTGAAAATCTTCGCATTGATGTGAAAAATTCACCGATTGGTGCAACCGTAAAAAAAGGTTACGGTGAAGTCGATTTTATATGTACAGTAGGATAAAATTTGATAAAACGGAGTGGAATCATGAAAAAACAGCATAAGAATCTCGGCAATCCCAATATACCCGATTACAGTACGCTGAAAGAAATAATCGTCACAGGTACAAAGCGTGGCGGTGATAAGAAAATGGTTATGTATCTTGACCGAGAAAAGAATATGTGCGAGCTGAACTACAATCAGATGTGGCGCAAAATCTGCGGTCTCGGAACATATTTCAAATCGCTCGGTCTTGTTGAACATAAAAAAATTGCAATTATCGGCGAGAATGTTATCGAATGGGTAATTGCTTATTATGCAACCCTTTGTGGCGGTAATATTGTTGTTCCTATGGATTACAAGCTTCCTGCCGAGGATCTCTGTGACCAGCTTATCCGTTGCGGATGCGATGCTCTTGTTTATACTGCCAAGTTTTCTTCAATGGTTGAAGAATTCAAGAAAGACACAAATATGCCCGTTAAAGACTGGTTCTGTGTTAATG
>JAZRBF010000044.1:0-1829 GCA_045634985.1 Acutalibacteraceae bacterium
GCTCCTTCTTATAACACCGCACCCATAGGCGGCAATGCGGTCACAAACGCACCCGGTTCCTACGTAACCGAGTTTGAAAAGGTTGAAAGAACTCTTCCTCTTGTTGTTGACCAGGCAAACATCATTCCCGATGACGTTGAAACCGCACTTATCGCAAGATGCGATACAATAGCGGAAGAATACAAAATGGAAGTTGCAATCGTTACTGCTTCCGATTTCGGCGGTCTTATCGCAGAGGCTTATGCCGATGATTTCTATGATTTCAACGGCTACGGCTACGGTGAAAACGATGACGGTATGCTTGTTGTCTATAAACCCGGTGAAGAAGGCGAAAGAGAAATCTGGATTACAACTCACGGCAACGGCTCGTCTGTTTTCTTCCAGGGTATCCGTGAAGGCATCATTGCCGATATGAAGGATTACCTCATTGCAGAAGATTACGAAAAAGCATTCAATATGTATCTTGACAGAGCTGAAGAACAGCTCAAACCCGGCACTCCCGTTATCTGGCTCTTTGTTCTTGCAGCTATCGGTGCGGTTGTGGGTCTGCTTATCACAGGCTCAATGACAGCAAAGAATAAGAGCGTTATTGCCCAGAATCAGGCTAAGGTTTATACCCGTCAGGGCAGTATGAACGTTACGGGTGCACAGGATGTGTTCGCATATTCATTTGTCAAAACAACACCCAAGGCACAGAATAACACTACTGACAGCTCAACCCACACAAGTTCGTCGGGCAGAACACATAGCGGTTCGGGTGCAAAATTCTAAGGAGTGATTATATATGGCACTTTTTGATATGTTCAAAAGCAAAGCGGAAAACGCTATTAAAAAGAGCGTCAATACAGCCGTAACACAGGGCTTTAATAAGGCTGCATCCGCAGTCGGCAATCTCGGTAATAAAAAAGAAAAGATTGTTTTCAGAAATCTGCCCTCAACTTTTGAAGAGTTTGCTTCTCTGCCTCAGGCTGCTCTCTCAACTCCCTTTGACACAGCCGCAATGACAGTTCTTGCCTTCTGTTATTATCCGCAGAATAAAGACCTTGCTTTGCAGATGGTGAATTATCTCAGGGGTCCGAGACCGTTAAGCGGCGGAGATATATCCTTCATCGCAGACAGATTCCGTGACAGCGATTATGTTCCCCGTTCATATTTTGAAGGCTCAACTCCCGCAAACGATTACACACCTGCCGAGCCTTACACAATAGTTGTCAGCGAAAATCCTTATTCGTATCAGAATGAGGGATATGCAACGCTTTATATCACATCGGGCGGTGCAGACAGTCCCCGAAGTGTTCAGATGCGCAAGGCAAAGGACGGTAAATGGTATCTCTGGGAACAGTTCATTCTCGTCGGTATCCGTCAGCCCGAAAGCTCAAATCCCTGGGCATAACGGGAGGTGAAACATATGGAAAACATTAACTCAATTCAATTTGACGGTCGTTTTAATACCGAAGTGATGCAGGGTACATATAAACTGTTTACAGAAGTTAAGTTTACAGCAATTCTTAATATTGAGATTGCAGACCCTGATAAATTCAATACTATGTTCGGCGGTCAGCTTCCCGTTGACCTTATTAAAAATGATGCATCACGTGTTGCTGAAATGACCTTTACAAAAATGTTTGCGGAAGGCTGCTCTGTTGACGAACTGAAATACAAGGCAGACACACAGGCTGATTTGATTTTGCAGGACTTCGCAATTGCAGGTTGGGAAGCAAGAGCAGGTATCAGAGCCACCGCAATAAATAATGTGATTGTTGCAATCGACCCTCAGACCGAAAAAATGCTTTCAACTATGGCATCAATAAACTCTGTTCCCGTTTCTG
>JAZRBF010000045.1:0-4679 GCA_045634985.1 Acutalibacteraceae bacterium
GTCCATTTCCTTGGCAAGGTCATTCCACTTCTGCTTGGAGTAGTTCTTAGTCAGTTCTGCATGTTCCTTGTATGCATCTGTTTTGCCCCATTTTTCTCGGGCTTCAGCCTTATGCTTTTCAAATTCGCTGTTGTCAAATGCTGTCATAACATTTTCTCCTTTCACAGCACCGTCTATAGCAGAAATTAACCTCTCTAATCGTTCTTTTTTGAGTGTAAGAAGTTGTTTTTGCTCATTGAGTGCCTTGTTTTTGTCATAATTCGGGGATGACAAAATCTCACCAATGCTTTTTAAGGAAAAGTCGAGTTCGCGGTAAAAGAGAATTTCTTGCATACGAAGAAGGGATTTTTCATCGTAAAAGCGATAGCCTGTAGCCCTGTCAACAAAGGCAGGCCGTAACAATCCTATTTCATCGTAATAATGCAGTGTGCGCACACTTACACCCGTAAAATCAGCAAATTCTTTAATCTGCATTTTCAAATTTATCACCTCACAAGGAGAGCATACACTATGACGGAGCGTGAGAGTCAATACCTTTTTTTTAAGAAATGAATCGCAGTTCGTAAAATTCAAGTTTCCCAATCTGATTATATCATAGCCATAATACAGAATTCAATCTGCAGCAAAGAAAAAAACTGCCCTCGGAAGAGAGCCGTAAAATATTCAGTCCGCAAATACGGATTTGTCAGTTTTACTCTTTGTTATCAGGTTTTAATCTTATTTTTAAAACAATATTCAAACCGAGCAGAAATATAATTACACATACTGCAGAACCTGTTGCAATGTTCATAATCCTTATGTCTTTTGCCGGCATTCCTGCAAAAGAAACAAGCATTGACCTCTGCAATGAAAAAATTGCAACGAAAGCGTCCGCAAATGAAATATTCCGTAACACTTTTACTCTTTCAGGTGTGTTCCTTTTGGATTTGACTAAATTTATTATTGCTAAAGTTAATTTCGTAAATGTATAAAGAGCAATGGTTATCATTATAATTTCGTGAAAATCCGTACCTCTGTCCTTAACAGAAGCGAGAATAACCATTCCTGAAAGCGGAACGGAGAGCACCATAAGCATAATTCCCGCAAAAGGCTTCAAAAAATTATTGATACTGTTTTTCTTTGCACGTAAAATAAAATAACGCAAAATACTTAAAATCAGATAATATGTACCTGCAGTCAGAAACCACCAGGAAGGCATTATTACACCAACAATAATATTATAAATACCGTATATTATGTTTATCAGCAAACTTAACATCGCTGTTTTATAAACATTATTCATTGATACCTGACTTTCCGACAACACAATCAATTATTATTCTGATAATGTCGTCAATTTCCTCTGCACAATCGTTTTCGAGCCACTCCATAACCACAGCAGTTATACCGACAAGATAGAATTTAAGAATATATATTCTGTCTTTTTCAGGAAAATCAAATCGGTCAAGAACAGGATTAAAGATGTATTTAAACATTTTGTTATAAATACTGTCAAAATTCATTGACCCCAGATGTCTGATTGAAGTTTTAAAGATGTGTTGGTTTTCTTTTATAAAAGTAAGATACGGCGACAGGTATTCGGGAGTTACAAAAACCAAATCCTTTAAATCGCAATCTTCAAATCTGTATGCTATACTTTGCATATCATCCGAAAAATATGACAGAAAGCTATCGGTAATATATTGAGTAGTTTCTTTCAGCAAATCGGCTGTGTTTTCGTAGTGAAGATAAAATGTTGAACGATTTACCCCTGCTGCTGCACAGATTTCTTTAATTGAGATATACTCAAAATTTTTCTTTTCAAGTAATTCAATCAGCGCTCTGTCCATCTTTACTGCGGTGTTGAAATATTTGCTTTCATTTTTATTCATTTAACAACACCTTCCGTTTTTTATTCTTCGCTTATCTGCTTTGCAAGTTCAACGATTTCAAATGCATATTTCTGCTTGCCCTTTTCAAGCATTTTTTTGTAAATGGGATAATTGATTCCGCAAAGTACAAAACCGATAATTCCGAGGATGATTCCGAGAATCATATGCTGTGTTGTGCTTCCGATTGCCTGCAACGCAAGACTCATTCCGAGACCTGCTATAAGACAGGAAATAATACCGAAAGTGTAAGTAAATACAGTTGCCGGCATTTTTGCCTTTGCATCAAGTTTGCGAAGCGCAATAATTTTGGAATTATTCTTAGGTGCGTACTCTTTGGCGATTGACTCTGCATAAATTTTATTTGTGTTCATTTTGTGAACCTCCTTTTGAATTTTACAACATTATTGTACACTCAAAAGAAAACAATCTGAACAACAAGATTTTTAAAATATGTTGATTTTAATCACATAAATTCATTTTTATCAATCTGATTATATCATACTCACAGAATTATTTTCAATCTGTCGGCAAAGAAAAAACTGCCCTCTTGAGAGAGCAGTTGAAAGTATTCTGTTCGACAAATTGGAATTTGTCTTTATTATTTCATAGAGCATATTTTTATCGGATGTTTTGGGTTTGTCAGTATTGTGTTTTTGTTAAAAACAACATTTTCTGTTTTTATCAAAACCTCCGGATAGACAGCTTCGTATGCTTTTTCTGCGATATCAAAACAAAGCTTTGAGTTTTTGAAATCTATGTTTTTAAGCGTTATGTTTTCTGAAGGGTAAGTTGAATGTAACAGAATATCCACATCATTTTCAAGAACGATGTTATCAAGTGTGATTCCGCTTTGAGGCGTGCAGACGCAACCGGGATAATAACTGCGTGCATAGGTGTCGTAATTAAGACTTATCGCAATTCCTATATCACGCTTTTTCTGAAGAGCGCAATTTCGTATTATTATGTTACGGCAGCCACAGTCCAATTCTTCTGAATTGCGCACAACTACCCAATTGATACCGTCATATTCCGCAATTCCTTTTTCATGGCCGGGCGGTGTGTGGGATGTGTAAAGTTTCCCATCTTTCGGATTCATCAGAACACGGTATGTTTTGCCGTTAACAGCAACGGTATCCGAGTGCTGAACCTGCATACCTTTGTACCATCTGCACCATGCACCGCCAAGAATTCTGCAAAAGAATCCGGTTGTTGATTCATCATCCAAGTCAACGCAGTTTTCAATGATTCCGTTTTCAATCCAGCCTACGTGTGTGTTTGAGGTGGCGTAATCAAAAGCGTTGAGTGCTATCGGGTCATCGAACGTGCGGAACTTGCCGTTTCTTATAACAAATTCGTCGCCCCAACCAAGATGAACGCCGTCTTTATTACCTGTTATGTATAAATCGTTTAGAACAATATTTTTGAATGCGCTGACCTGAATTGCATAGTCTTTTTCAAGTAAACCGTGACATTGGAAGCCGTCAATTATCAAATCTTCAACGTAAATCATTGCAACCTGTGCTCGCAATCCCGCAATACGGCTGTTCACACCAAAGTCATTGCTTTCAATGCCGTTGCATTCAAGATACAGTCCGATAATTTCGATGTTTCGGTTATACTCGCCTTTAAGTGCACCTTTATTGATAAATGCATTGCCGTTAATGCCCGTCACGCTTGCTTCACGCTGAAGAATAACTCCTTCACGGAACACAAGCTTTGTGTTATCGCCGATTTCAATTTGTTCGGATATTTTATAAATACCTGAAGCGGTAATTTCAATTACTCCGCCGTTGTCAATCGCTTTCTGAAGAGCTTCGGAGTTTTTATATGCGTTGTTTTCTGGTGAAAAACCGTATTCATTAGCGTTAATCATAGCTTTTATCCCTACAAATTCTTATTTATCAACCTAATTATACCACACTATCGGCACAAAATTCAATCCGACTTCATAAGCAGCCTTTTATGTAATTTATCAATGCATATTGCTCCGAAAGGTGCGGTGACAAGAATTGAAATAACTGCAACGGTCAGCACAATACTTCCCGAAGAAAGTCCCATTGCAAGAGGAATTGTACCGATTGCCGCCTGCACGGTTGCTTTCGGTGTGTAACTGAGCATACAGAAAAGTCGTTCTTTTTCATCAAGGTCGGTTTTCACAAGTGACACTGCAACTCCTGACATTCTGAAAATCAAGGCAATAAGCACAATCGCAATAGCAGAAAGCCCTGCC
The DNA here is from genome assembly GCA_045634985.1 of Acutalibacteraceae bacterium. GTDB lineage: Bacteria > Bacillota > Clostridia > Oscillospirales > Acutalibacteraceae > CAG-177. The sequence continues at coordinate 4,102 of JAZRBF010000045.1, forward strand.
GCAAAGGCATATTTCAAATCAACTGCAACCCCCACAAGCACGAAAAGGAAAACCTCTGCACCGAGCCACAGTTTGTTGTATTTCACAGAAAGCCTTGCGGAGAGAATATTGTACTTCTGATTGACCGTAATTCCCATACTCATTATCGCAATAAGACCCGAAAGGGGAATAATACCTTCAAGCCTTTGCTGAGATTCAAGGAGAAGAAATGAAATGCTTAAAATTATCAGCACTTTTACTGAATCACGGATATGTATTTTTTTGAAAAACAACACAAGGCAAAGTCCGACAATCACACCAAGCAGTATTCCGAGTGCGATTGATAACGGAATCTGCAAAAAGCTCATACCTGTGATTTCACCCGATGATGCAAATGCAGTGAGCATGGTAAAAATGACAATTACGAAAACATCATCAACAGACGCACCTGCAAGAATCAGTTTCGGAATGCTTTTGTCTTTGCCGTAGCCCTCATCTATGAGCTTTATCATTCTCGGTACAACAACGGCAGGAGAAACTGCAGCAATCACACTACCCATTATAGCCGCATCAAGAGTCGATATGCCGAAAAGCATCGG
>JAZRBF010000046.1:0-1630 GCA_045634985.1 Acutalibacteraceae bacterium
CAGAAAGGCTCGGCATACAATAACCAACAAAAGCTACTCACACAAGTGGGTAGCTTTCGCATTTATAAATTATATTTACGTATGAAATAAGATGGTGTGCAGCTCCATGCATGGCAAAGGCTGTTTATCATCCTGTCGTTATAGGGTGAGAAATCAGGTTCATCGGGAATATATGCTTCCCAGAACGTATCTGCACCGAGTTCAATCATTCCGCCCCAGTATTTTTTAAGATAAAGCACTGCTTCGTTTTTCATTCCGAGCTTCATCATTGCTTCAATAACATAATGATGCATATACGGCGTGCAGGGCTGTTTTGCATTTTCATCAGCAAGGGTTTTAAGCAGAATTTCTTTTGCATCTTCACCGTCAACCGCACCGCCGAGAATCATCCACACCTGAGAATGAACACTGAGCTGATTGTTATCCGCATCGTTTACGTATATTTTTTTCTTTTCATTATAAAGATGCTTTTTGCAGGAGAAACGGACTTCTTCAAGAAAACATGAATACTTTTTATAATCTTCATCACCGATTTTTTCAAGCAATCCCGCAAATCGGTCAAGAGTATACAGATAAACTCCCTGCAAAGCGGTCAGTATTTCAAGACCAGGACACCAGTCGATAAATGCAAACCAACCGTTCTGCTTTGTTGTTGTCAGATTTTCGTCAAGTGTCGCCCTGAAAGAATCGAGTTGAGCTTTACATAACGGCAGAAGTTCATCAAGCACCTTATTGTCCCCCGTATGCTCATAATAATCACAGACAGTTACAACATAAAGCAGAGCATAATCTTCAATAAATGTTTCACCGGAATGATAATACGGAGTATCGTAAACAAATGACGGAAGAAAACCGAGAGCATTACAGTCGCCTGCCGCAAAAAGATATAAACATCTTCTTACAATTTCAAGGTTATTGAATGTATAGTAATTTGTAAGTGCTTCAAGACGGAGGTCGCCTATCCACAGACGGCGGTCTCGCTTGGGGCCGTCCTCAAAAAATGTCTGCATACATTCTTTGAGTGTGTTTGTTGAAACGATGTCGATTTTACCAAGCATTTCGTCTGTTGTATCAGCCTTTTTCAGAACGGACACATCCGCACTTGTTGAAGCACGAAAGCTGAAACCGTACAGCTTAATCGGGCGATTGGCTTTTTCAACCGTAATTTTAATATATCTGCAGGCATATCTGCGTGGCATAGTCATCTTCTGAGGGAAATCAAGATGAATTGTTTCTTCCTGAAGCCAGGTCGAAGAAAGAACACCGTTATAAAGAGAAAAATCATCTTCGATTTCTCTCATGTCCTCACCGAACTTAATCTTAAGACGGACGGGAGCATCAACAAATATATTGACTCTGTCAAAGGAAAAAGAAAAATGACCGACAGCATGCTCACCCAGGTCAAGCAGTATACTGTCACCCGATTCGGCTGTAAATTCAGTTATGTCGGGAACAATATCCCTGTAATGGAGCACAGGCATATTTTCCTGAGCTTTTTCAAGAAAACGGTTTTTGTCTGCCATAAACAACAACTCACTTTTGAATTATTGAAATAATTATATCACTCAGACTTTGCAAAAAGCAACAGTTTTGACGTAGTTGCTTCAAATATAAAAACAAAAACAGCCCT
>JAZRBF010000047.1:0-82980 GCA_045634985.1 Acutalibacteraceae bacterium
TGCAGGGTGCAACAATAATAACACCCAACGAAAGCGAAACAAAGGCTCTCACGGGAATCCTCCCCACCGATGAGGAGAAAATTCTTGAAGCTTCAAAGATTCTTGAAAGCCGGAGCAAAGCAAAGTTTGTTGTGCTCAAACTCGGTGAAAAAGGGTGCTCGGTATGGGACGGCAACTCGCTTCGCATTATGCCCCCCTACCCTTGCAAGGTTGTTGACACAACTGCCGCAGGCGATTGTTTCACCGCTGCAATGGCACTTGAATATATCCGCACGGGCGATATTTATACCGCTTGCGATATGGGTAACAAGGCAGGCAGTATTGCCGTCAGCCGAATGGGTGCAGATGCATCAATGCCCACTGCAGAAGAACTATTCAACATATAACAAAAAGGACAGCCGATTGAATTGGCTGTCCTTTCTTTTTTTAATCACCGAGAAAAGTACGTCGAGTGGCGAGGTTTGTTCGTAGCATAAAACATAAAATAAATAACAATTTTGTGCTTTTTAAATAATTTAAGGGGTTTCTGCAGTTTTATAACCTGCCGAAACCCCTTGATTTATATTGTTTTATGCGGTCTGCGCTTTTTTTACATCCCCTTTTTGTTTTACGGTTCAATTTTGCAATAATATCTGTTTTTGCCCTGACTTTTCTTGCCGTATTCAATCGCCTTTGCAGGGCATTTGCAGATGCACGCCATACAGTGGGTGCATTCCTTGCCCCATTCGGGTTTGCCGTCCTTCATCGTTATGTTTGAGAGGGGGCAGAGCTTCTCGCATTTTCCGCAGGAGATGCATTCATCCGTTGCGTAAAAATCCTTTGATTTAACGCAGATTGAATAAAACGCGGTGTTTACAATTCCGCTCTTAAGTTTACCGACTGCGTTGACCTCAACCTTCGGAAGCCTCTGATTTTTTGAAATAAGTTTCGCAATTTCGTTTATTTTATCCTCTGATTTTGCGATGATTCTCGATGCCTGCTCGTCATTGGGAGCGGTAAACATCGCGATATAATTCTCGGGCATTCTGAAATAAGCGCAACCCATATAGTCCTTTTTCATTTCTTCAGAAAGCTTTTTCAGATATTTTTCCGCGTTGCCGATATCGTCACCGCAGGTCATCAGGAAATATAAATCAGCGCAAAGTCTGAGCGGAGTTTTCTTGAGATAATCGGTCAGTATATGCGGAATTCTCCAGGCATATGTCGGCGCGCAGACGATTGCCCGAAGCCTGTCGCAGACGATGGTGGAATAATCCTTGTTTCGGATTCTTTCGAATAAATCAATGCACTCTTCGTTGAGAATTTTTGCCATTCTCTTGGCGATATATTCGCTGTTGCCTGTGCCTGAAAAATATAAAATCATTGTTTCAACTCCTATACGGTTCGAATTATTAACTGCAATTATTATAGCATTCTCTCAGTTTACTTGCAATATATTCTTTTATTTCGTTGACACCGCTATTAAGAATTGTTATAATTTATAAGCTACCTTTAAAGGAGCTGTCACGAAGTGACTGAGGGTTGCGGATGAAAAGCGTTCGGGCAGATAATCTGCCGCAACCTGTGATTTGAAATAGGTTTTACGGAGGTAATATTATGTACGAAAATAATTGGGAATCCCTTAATAAAAGACCCGTTCCCGAATGGTTTGCCGATGCGAAATTCGGTATTTTCATCCATTGGGGACTTTACAGCGTGCCTGCATATGCGCCCAAGGGTAAGTATGCCGAGTGGTACGGCTATCATTGCGACGAAATCCTCGAAAGAAGCGAAAATGACAGAGAATATTATTTCTATCATCAGGAAAAATACGGCCCTCATTTCAAATATAACGATTTTGCAGGCGAATTCAAGGCAGAGCTTTTCGATGCCGATAAGTGGGCAGAACTCTTCCAGAAGAGCGGTGCAAAATACATAAACTTTGTTTCAAAGCATCACGACGGCTACTGTATGTATAAGTCGGATTATGCCTGGAACTGGAACAGCGTTGATGTAGGTCCTCACAGAGATTTCCTTATGGAACTTAAGGAAGCTCTTGCAAAAACAGATGTCCGTTTCGGCGTTTATCATTCTGTTTATGAATGGTTCAATCCCGTTTATCTTCGCAATCCCGAGGAATATGCTCTTGAGCATCTTATTCCTATGCTCAAGGAACTTATTGAGAAATATCAGCCTGCAACCCTTTTCACAGACGGTGAGTGGGAGCATACCTCCGATGTATGGCACTCAACCGAATTCCTTCAGTGGCTCTATAATGAATCGAGCGTTAAGGATTTCATTGTTCCCAATGACCGCTGGGGTAAGGAAACAAGAGGCAGACTCGGCGGTAACTTCACCACCGAATACGGCTACATTGAAGCAGGCAGAAAGATTGAAGATGTTGAGCTTGACAGACCCTTTGAGGAATGCAGAGGCATCGGTATGAGCTTCGGCTTCAATAAGAATGAGGATGTTGCGGATTACCTGAGCGCAAAAGAGCTTCTCGAAATGCTCTGCGACCTTGTTTCAAAGGGCGGTAACTTCCTGCTCAATATCGGCCCTGCGGCAGACGGCACAATTCCCGTTATTATGGAAGAAAGACTTCTTCAGATGGGCGATTGGCTTCGCGTTAACGGCGATGCAATTTACGGCACAAGAATTTATTCAAAGCAGCTTCAGGAAGGTGTTTATTACACAAAGAAGGGCGACGATGTTTATGCAATCATCAACCGTTTCCCCTTCGGCGCTCAGCTTCTTGAGCTTGTTGATTATGACCCCGAAATGAAAGCGGAGCTTCTCGGTTGCGATGCCGCTCTTGAAATCAGAGATAACGGCGGTAAGGCTGAAATTGTATTCCCTGCAATCAACCCCGATGAGCTTGACAGCAATTATCTTTATACCGTCAAGCTTTCGAAATAATTTAATTATTTTGTAACTTTTTTTAATCAAAATATAATAATATTATAATCAAATTGAGCCTTCCGACTGATATGATTTTATCTGTCGGGAGGCGTTTTTTATGACTGATTTCAAAAAAGTTAAAAGGATTCATTTTCTGCTTGCTTTACTTGTTGTTGCTGTTGCGTTATTGCTTGTTTCAATTGTATCAAATGATAATATTTGGAATGCTTTGTCAGACAATACAACCGAGCAATTTAATGCTGAAAAAACTGTCAGCGTATTCGCTCACTCAAACGGTTTGTCTGTCGGCGATTACCCTGAAAGTCTTGTTGAGTTGCTTGAAAGAAATCCTGAAACAAAGGATTTTGTCCTTTCGTATCCGCTCGAAAAAGATATAGTGCACGATATAGATTTATCTGAATTCAAGGATTCTGAAACTGTACCGTTATTTCTTCAATGGGATAAGCGGTGGGGTTATAAAAATTACGGAAGTGATGTCGCAGGTCTTACTGCCTGCGGTCCTGTGTGTCTGTCTATGTGTGCATTTTATCTGACGAATGATGAAGAGATGTCACCTGATAAAATGATAGATTTTGCAATTGAAAATGATTATTATGTAACGGGCAGCGGCTCGTTGTGGACTCTTATCAGCGAAGGCGGAGAAAAGCTCGGTTTTGATGTTGAAGAGTTACCGCTTGATAAAAACATAATTGTTAAAAATCTCAGAAAAGGAAATCCCGTAATCTGTGTTATGGGTAAGGGTCATTTTACTTCAACAGGACATTTTATTGTTTTGACCGGTATTGATGAAACCGGAGATTTTGTTGTAAACGACCCAAACAGTGTTTCGAATTCATCCAGAAGCTGGTCTTATGAAATTATCAGCGACGAAGTCAAGAATCTATGGTCAATAAGTAAATGAATAAGAGCGGAGTTTCGGAATTATTTCCTGAAATTCCGCTTTATTTTTTTGTTTCAATTTGTTATTATAATTGCATATAAATTTTCATATAATATTTCTGCAAATCAATCGGAGGTATTTTCAATGTTTAAAACTCTTGATATTCTTTCGCCCGAGCATTCGCTCGCAGGCGGATGGCTGGCAGGCTTCGAGTATCCGTGGGAAGCAATCACCCGAATCAGAAGCCATATTCTTGAATTATGCAAAACCCTTGATAAATCTGAATTTACCGAAGTTTCCGAGAATATTTTTATTCATAAAACCGCCGTTATTGCTCCTACTGCATATATCGGTGCGCCCTGTATTATCGGCGCAAATACCGAGGTGCGTCATTGCGCATTCATCCGCGAAAGTGCGCTCATCGGCGAAAACTGCGTTGTCGGAAATTCCGTTGAAATCAAAAACGCAATTCTCTTTGATAATGTTCAAGTGCCTCATTTCAACTATGTGGGCGACAGTATTCTCGGCTATAAATCCCATATGGGAGCAGGCGCAGTAACATCGAATGTCAAGTCCGACCAGAGCGGAGTGACCGTTAAAAACGGCGAAGAAAAGTTTGAAACAGGGCTTAAGAAATTCGGAGCAATTCTCGGCGATAATGTTGAGGTCGGATGCAATACCGTCCTTAATCCGGGTACTGTTATCGGCAATAACACGAATATCTATCCGACATCGTGCGTCAGGGGAGTCATTCCTGCGAATTCGATTTATAAAACAGGCGGAATCATCGCGGATAAGATTTAAGGGGGAAATTTTTGGGCAGATATTTCGGCACAGACGGTTTCAGAGGAGAGGCGAATATCGACCTCACCGCCGACCACGCATATAAAATCGGCAGATTCCTCGGCTGTTATTTCGGAGAATTAAAAAAGCAAAAAGGACTCAATGAAAATGCAAGAATTCTCATCGGTAAGGATACAAGACGCTCAAGCTATATGTTTGAATATTCGCTTGTTGCAGGGCTGACCGCGTCAGGTGCTGATGCATATCTGCTTCATGTAACAACAACTCCGTCCGTTTCTTATCTGACCAAAATCGACGGCTTTGATTGCGGAATTATGATTTCCGCGAGCCATAATCCTTTTTATGATAACGGAATCAAGCTTCTCAACGGTAACGGCGAAAAAGCAGATGATGCTTTGACCGACCTCGTTGAAGCCTATCTTGACGGCACATATCCCGAAAAAATTCCTTTTGCAACAGGGGAGAATATCGGCAAAACCGTTGACTATATCTCGGGCAGAAACCGCTATATCGGCTATCTTATTTCTCTCGGTATTCATTCCTTCAGAGGTCTGAAAATCGGTCTTGACTGCGCAAACGGAAGCGCGTGGAGCATTGCAAAGGCTGTTTTTGATGCTCTCGGAGCAACAACCTTTGTCATCAATGACCACCCCGACGGATTGAATATCAATCTCGGCGCAGGGTCAACTCATATCGAATCGCTCTGCAGATTCGTTGCGGAAAATTCGCTCGATATCGGTTTTGCATATGACGGCGATGCTGACCGTTGCCTTGCCGTTGACGAGAAAGGAAATGTCCTCACAGGCGACCATATTCTCTATATCTGCGGAAAATATCTCAAGGATAAAGGCGAGCTTGAGAGCAATACCGTTGTAACAACAGTTATGTCGAATATCGGTCTTTATAAAGCATTTGACCGACTCGGAATCGGTTACGTCAAAACCGCGGTTGGTGACCGATTTGTTTATGAATATATGCGCGAAAACGGCAATCGACTCGGCGGAGAGGAATCGGGTCACATCATCTTCTCAAAATTCGCTTCAACAGGCGACGGAATTCTGACGAGCCTTAAGATTACCGAGGTTATGCTATCTCTCGGCAAAAAAGCGTCAGCACTTGCGGAGGGACTCGTAATCTTTCCGCAGAAGCTCATTAATGTCAGAGTTTCGGATAAATCGGCGGTAATGACGGATTCCCAAGTCAAAAAAGCGGTATCCGATGCCGAAAATCAGCTCGGAAATAACGGCAGAATCCTTGTGCGCGAATCGGGGACAGAGCCTGTTATCCGCGTTATGGTCGAAGCGCAGAGCAATGAAATCTGCAATCAGATCTGCGAAAAAGTAGCTTCTGTCATCAGAGACAGGGGATATTGCAATTAAAAAGTACGGGCGGAATCATCCGCCCGATTTTTTTTGTTTCTTTTGCTCTTGAAATAATCCGCCGTATATAGTAAAATATATCAGATAAATATGATAAAGGAATGTTTTGATGCAATTTGTTGTCCTTGACCTTGAATGGAATAATACATATGCAAAAAAAGCAAACGGCTTTATAAATGAAATTATCGAAATCGGCGCAGTCAAGCTTGATTCCGAGCTTGAAACCGTTGATACCTTCTCCTGCATCATCCGCTCGCAAATCGGCAAAAAGCTCAGGGGAAGCGTCAAAAGGCTCACTCATCTGACAAATGACGATATCAATTCGGGTATGCCTTTTACAAAAGCATTTTCAATGTTCAGAAAATGGATCGGCAACGAAGAAACCGTTATTTTCACCTGGGGTGACGGCGATGTCAGAGTGCTTCTTGAAAATTTCCAGTATCTCAACGGCATCAAGGTGATACCTTTCCTCGATAAATACTGCGATTTGCAGAGGGTATTCCAGCGCCTTTATAATTGCCCCAAGGGTCAGCAGACAGGTCTTCTGACCGCGGCGCAGATGCTCGGTATCGACCCCGAGATGTATATTCATCACCGCGCTCTCGGTGACAGTATGCTCACCGCCGATATCCTTAAGAAGATTGTGCCCGGCAACGAGCCTTTCCCCGAGATTTCGGATTGCGGTGAGAATTTTTATTCAAAGCTTGTTTTCAAAGCAAAGGTTATCAGAAACATCGATAATCCGCTTGTTGATAAAAAAAGGCTCTGCCATGTCTGCGAAACCTGCGGCACATCCTGTACCCAGCTTACCGCGTGGAAATTCCATTGCCAGTTTTTCAGAGCGAATTTCCATTGCCCCGAGTGTGACCTTGATTATACCGTCGGCGTTCGCTTCAAAAAGCATTTTGACCATGTTGAATTCAGAAAAATTGTTTCCGTAATAGAGCCGAGCATTTCGGCAGAGGAGGAATCCGAATGAAAATTCTCGTAACGGGCGGCGCAGGCTTCATCGGCGTCAATTTCGTCTATTATATGCTTGAGAAACACCCCGATTATGAAATCGTCTGCCTTGATGCGCTCACCTATGCAGGCAACCTCAAGAGCCTTGATGAGGCGATGAAAAACGATAAATTCACCTTCGTTAAGGGCAGCATTTCCGATAAGGAATTTGTAGATTCGCTCTTTGCAAAGGAAAAATTCGATGTTGTAGTCAACTTTGCGGCGGAGAGCCATGTTGATCGCTCGATTGAAAATCCCTTTATCTTCCTTGAAACAAACATTATGGGCACAGCCTGTCTGCTTGAAGCAAGCAAGAAGTACGGCGTTACCCGTTTCCATCAGGTGTCAACCGATGAAGTTTACGGCGATTTGCCGCTTGACAGACCCGACCTTTTCTTCACCGAGGAAACTCCGATTCATACTTCGAGTCCCTATTCCTCATCGAAGGCATCTGCTGATTTGCTCTGCCTTGCATTCAACCGCACCTACGGTCTGCCTGTAACAATTTCTCGTTGCTCGAATAACTACGGACCTTATCAATTCCCCGAGAAGCTCATTCCTCTGATGATTGTCAGAGCGCAGGAAAACCAGAGCCTTCCCGTTTACGGCGAGGGACTCAATGTGCGCGATTGGCTCTATGTTGAGGACCATTGCAAGGCGATTGATATGATTATTCATAACGGCAGAGTCGGCGAGGTTTACAATGTCGGCGGTCATAACGAGAAGCAGAATATTGAGGTTGTCAGAACTCTTCTCAAGGCGCTCGATAAACCAGAAAGCCTTATCACTTATGTCAAAGACAGAGCAGGTCACGACCTTCGCTATGCCATTGACCCCACAAAGATTTCAACTGAACTCGGTTGGCTTCCCGAAACAAAATTTGAGGACGGAATGGCGAAAACAATCCGTTGGTATCTCGATAACAAATCGTGGACGGACGATATCAAAAGCGGAGAGTATGCAGAATATTCGCGCCGCGTATATGGTGATTAAAAAATTAAGGATGTGCGTTTTTGCACATCCTTTTTTAGTTATAATGAATGTTTGAGCTTTATAGGCTCCCTTTGAAGGGAGCTGTCACGAAGTGACTGAGGGTTGTGAATTTCAGATTTTCTGCATTTTCTCAACCTCAACCACCGTCAGCACATCATCTGCGATTCTGAATCGCACATCATATCCTGCGAATTCAAGCCCGTAAATGCGCTCGGGGTCATTCTGGTATTGCGGTCTGGGGTCTTGCCTTAAAACGGCTGTGAGAGCCTCCTGTTTATCGCAAGGGATAAGTTTCATCAGCTCGTCGGGGAAGATAACTTTAAGTGAGCCTTCCTTTTCCTGCAGGGCAAATCCGCCCGTTGCATCGGGGTGAGAATCAACATAGGGAAGGTACGGCTTGATATCGATAATCGGTGTGCCGTCAAGCAGGTCTGCTCCGCTTACAGTCAGCGTAATTCCCTCGTCTGTTTCATCGATTGAAACAAGCTTCACGCACGAAAGTCCGATTGAATTCGGTCTGAAAGGGGAGCGCGAAGCAAAAACGCCCATTCGCTTGTTGCCGCCAAGTCTCGGAGGTCTGACGGTGGGATTCCATTCCTTATCGGCGCATTCGGAGAATTGCCATAGAATCCAGATATGCGAATAACCTTCAAGACCTCGGAAAGCTTCGGGTACGGAATATTCTTTTTCAAAAATAATTTTTGACTCAAGCTCATCAATAAGACCGCTCTGACGCGGAATTCCGAATTTCGATGAAAAATCAGATTTTATATGAGCAATGGGTCTGATTGTAAAATTCATAATACCACTCTTTGCTGAATATGATGGAATAATTTTATCACATATTGCATCTTGTTTTCAAGTATAAAAAACCCCCGAAACCGAAGTTCCGAGGGAATTAATTATCATTTATTTACCGACAGCTTCGTTATATCTGTCTTGCATAGCGTTATATAAATCGGGGTCAACTCTCTGAACATAATCAGCGAATGAATCATCGCTGCCGTTAGGCATTTCGTAGCCGCCTTGTCCGTATGAAACACCGCCGTTTGAGGAGCTTGAAGAAGGTTTGCTGTTTGATTTTAAGCTGAACGCGAAGATTCCTCCGATAATTGCAACAACAATAAGCACAACGGAAATGATATTTGAAATCTTTTTATTAATCTTCTTTGATTTCTTAAGAGCAAGGGTAACGATTACACCGATAATTGCAACGGCAATGAGTATGTAGCCGATTATCGGCAAGACAATTGTAATAGTTTTCAATGTCGACACACCTTTCTGTTATTTATAGTGAATCAAGTTTTATTTACCGACAGCTTCGTTATATCTGTTATTCATTGCATTATATAAGTCAGGGTCGACTCGCTGAACATAATCTGCGAATGAATCATCGCTGTCGTTAGGCATTTCGTAGCCGCCTGCACCGTAGGAAGAGCCGCTGCTTGAAGATGAAGAGGGTTTGCGTTTAGGCTTTGGATTCGATTTTGAAGAGAGGCAGATTACAAACACGATAATAAGCGTCCAAATAATGACTAATGTTGCAATATTTTTTTTTGAATTTTTATTTGCAATATTCTTATCTTCTGCGGAAATTTCTCGGGTTTTTAATTCACGGATTACATTCGTCAAATTTCTTACAGATAAAATGGCTCCTATCAAAATTAATATTGCAAAAAGATACAGATTGTTATCAGGATTTAACGTTTCACCAAAATTATATTTTATAAAGAGTAATGTTAAAGATGTTAAGAAGGCAAGAGGGATATGAAACAAATAAAATATCTTGCTACTCAATAAATCGGATGTAGTTGCTTTTTCAATTTCAACGCCGTTAATCTTGCATGGAAAAATCTTTTTTTGTTCCGATATTTTCATTGCTTTTCCTCCTGGATTGGCTGGTTTCATACGCCATACGGCGATTACATACAAATTCTTCGGGTTTAATAAATAAAGCACCTGCTTTTGCAGATGCTTTATTTGGAGCTGCTAGGCGGACTCGAACCGCCGACCTCATCCTTACCAAGGATGTGCTCTACCACCTGAGCCATAGCAGCATATTGCGTTCTTCCGAACGCAGACTATATTACCACATTGTTAAAGATATTGCAAGTCTTTTTTAAAAAATAATTAAATATTTTTAATATCAGCAATGGTTTCAATCTTAAATTCATCCTTGAGAGCAACAAGCTTTTTGAGATGCGGCTGATTTTTGTGGCTTTCAAGGCATTCTTCGTTTTCCCAAAGCTCAGAAAGATAAACTTCATCTTTATCTTCCGAGATTTCAAAGTCATATTTCAGGCAGCCTTTTTCGTTTCTTGTTGCCTGCGGAATGCCGAGTGCTTCAACCGTTTCCATAAACTTATGCTTCATTTCGGGCTGCAGCTTATAGATAATTTTAATCTCAATCATTGCCGATAACTCCTTCATCAACCGCTTTTTCAACAAATTCCGCAAAAAGGGCACAGCTCCAGCTGAACCAGCTTCTTGTGAATGTGTCGGGGTCATTTGCGTCAAATCCTTCGTGCATATAACCTGTGCCGCCGTCTGTTGTTTCAAGATAGCGGAGGATTTCAAGTGTTTCATCCTTGTTGATGCTTGTCAGACCCTGCATTGAGAGCGCAATGTGCCAGATATATCCCTCGGGAGTGTGCGGCGAGCCGACACCCTTTGCGAATTTGCCTTCATAATAATAGGGATTATCCTTGCTGAGAATGAATCTTCTTGTGTTTGCGTAGATTTCATCGTCTGCAGAGCAGAATCCGAGATAGGGCGCGGAAAGAAGGCTGGGTACATTCGCATCGTCAAAGAGGAAATAATCTCCTTTGCCGTTGACTTCGCAGGCATAGATTCTGCCGTATTTTTCGTGCTCGATGATTGCATATTCTTCAATGCCTTTTTCAATTTCAGCTTTAAGTTTGTTGCTCTTTTCAATAAGCTCTTTTTCGTCGGGGTAAACAGCTTCGAGCATTTCTTTGAGGTATCCGAGAACAACAACTGCAAACATATTGGATGCAACGAGGTAGCCGTATCTGCAGGCATCGTCGCTCGGTCTGAATCCCGACCAGGTCATACCTGTGTAATCAACAGGCTCACCCATACCGTCGTTATGCAGAGTGTCCTGATAGGGACAGTTTTTGCGCGAGAAACGGTAGGGGGATTTTTCGAAATGATTCTGCTCGGTTATCCACAGGTCAACGGTGATTCTTGCGCTTTCAAGGAAGGATTCATCAAGAATTGCGTTGTCACCTGTAGCTTTCCAATAAAGATAGGTCAGGCGAAGGGGATAGCAGAGAGAGTCGATTTCATATTTTCTTTCCCATACAATCGGATGATTTTCAGGGTAATCATCGAATTCCTTGTGGTCATTTTCTTCTTTTTTGTATGCGTTTGCGTAAGGCTCGGTTGCGATGTATTCCCTCTGCTTGCGGATAACACCGCCTATTATGTCGCGGATATCTGCGTTATCCTTTGCAAGAGGAATATAATGCGAAACTTCCGCAGTTGAATCGCGAAGCCACATCGCAGGGATGTCACCCGTAAGCACAAAAACCTTGCCGTCGGGCAGAATTTCGGTTGCGGTTTCGAGGGTATTGGGATAACAGTTTCTGTAGAGCGAAGCGAGCTTCGGCGAATATTTTTCAATCTTTTTGCAGTAATCATTAATTCTGTTTTCAACGCAAAGAGGAAGTTTCATTTCAATTCTCCTTAAAGTTAATACATAAATGATATAGCATTGTCACCTCGATGTCAACATATATAATCAACTTTAGATTATTGCATTATTCTTATTGGTATGATAATATAAGGATATCGGAATAATATCGGAGGGATTGCTTTGGATAAATACGGTCTCGTTCTCGCAGGCGGCGGCGCAAAGGGCATATATCAGCTCGGCGCGTGGCAGGCCATTCGCGAATTGGGTATTGAATTCTCGGTTGTTGTCGGCGTTTCAATCGGCTCAATCAACGGCGCACTCATTGCATCGGACAGCTTTGATGCCGCGAAACAGCTCTGGGAAGATGCTTCGCTTGAAAAAGGCGTAAGTATGGCGCAGGATTTGCGCGACCATGATAAGCTTTTCTGCCTTCGCAACCTTCCTGTAATTATCCGCGAGATAAAGAAAAACGGCGGTATTGATGCCTCTCCCACAAAAGACTTCCTTGAAAAATTCATTGATGAAAAAAAGGTCAGGTCATCAGGTATTGACCTCGGATTAATCACATTCTCTCTGACCGATTATGAGCCGAAAGAGATTTTTCTTAAGGATATTCCTGAAGGTAAACTTGTTGATTATCTTCTTGCATCGTCAAAGGTGCCGGGTGTGAGCAAAATCGGCCCTGATGACGATAGGTATCTTGACGGCGGAATTTACGATAATACCCCCGTTGAATTGCTTTTCAAAAACGGCTATAACAGAATGATTGTTATTGATATTTCGAATATCAAGGGCGTTGCACGCAAGGGGAATTATAATAATTCGCAGATTATATATATCCGACCCAACGATGTTGAAGACCTCGGTGCGGCGTTTGATTTCAGCGACGAAATGTATGAAAGACGCTTCAATATGGGTTATCTCGATGCTCGAAAAGCATTCGGACTTGTTTCGGGAAGACTTTTCTGCTTCGGCAAGGATGTTTTCAGAGAAATGGTCAGGAAATACGGCTCGGATGCCTGTGAAGAGCTTGAAGAAATGGGTCTTGAGCTTGGAATGGAAAAGGTAAGGGTTTATACCGAAACCGATTTCCTTAAGGAGCTGAAGGCTCGTTATCTTGCCGAGCTTGAAGCACACAATGAACGCATCGAGCAAGCTGAAGACAGACCGATTTACGGTCATATTGTCAAGTTTATCCCTCTTTTCCGCTCAGGCGAAGATTATGCAAAAGCGATCGCAGTGCTTGATAATTTAATATAAAAAATAATCCTCTCTGCTTTTGGCGGAGAGGATTTCTTGCATTATATCGTTTCTTTTGTTCTTCGTTTTTTAAGGAAACTGTAGCTTTACTGCATCTTTTCCTGCTTGACCTTGTGGTCAACGATGTGACGCTTTGCAAGCTCTGCAGTAACTTCGTCAATTGAGATGCCCATCTCAATCATCATAACGGTGATATGGTAGATAAGGTCAGCGATTTCATAAACTGTTTCTGCCTTGTCGCCGCCCTTTGCGCCGATGATAACCTCTGTGCACTCTTCGCCGACCTTCTTGAGAATTTTATCAAGACCCTTTTCGAAAAGGTAGGTTGTGTATGAGCCTTCCTTCTTGTTGATTTTTCTGCCGACAAGCATCTCATAAAGTCCTTCGTATGAGAAAGCTTCTTCGCCTTCAACAATGTCATTGAAGAAGCAGGTTTCGCTGCCTGTGTGGCAAGCAGGGCCTTCTTTGATTACATCGATGAGAAGTGTATCCTTGTCGCAGTCTGTGCGAATGCTGACAACTGTCTGGAAATTGCCTGAAGTTGCGCCCTTTCTCCAGAGCTCCTGACGGCTTCTGCTCCAGAAGCAGGTCTTGCCCTCCTTGATTGTGATTTCAAGGCTTTCTGCGTTCATATATGCAAGCATAAGAACTTTTCCTGTGTAATGGTCCTGAACGATTGCAGGGATAAGTCCGTTTGCATCAAATTTAAGATCGGTCATTGTTATATCCTCATTTCTATGTCGTTGTTATTAAGATATTGTTTAAGGTCTGCGATGCTCAATTCCTTGAAGTGGAAGATTGAAGCGGCAAGACCTGCGTCTGCACAGCCTGCTTTGAAAAGCTCGAGGAAATCTTCTTTTTTACCTGCTCCGCCGCTTGCAATAACGGGGATTGTGACAAGCTCGCTGATTGCCTGAAGCATTTCAATATCGAAGCCTTGCTTGACGCCGTCGGTATCAATGCTGTTTACAACAAGCTCACCTGCACCGCTGTTTTCGCCGTTTTTAGCCCATTCAAGAGCATCGATTCCTGTGTCAACTCTGCCGCCCTTACTGAAGATGCGGAATTTACCGTCAACGCGCTTGATATCCATTGAAAGCACAACGCACTGGTCGCCGTATTTTTTTGCAGCTCTTTCGATGAGTGAGGGGTCTTTGATTGCGCCTGAATTAACTGAAACCTTGTCTGCTCCGCATTTGAGTACGCGGTCAAAATCTTCGAGAGTATTGATGCCGCCGCCAACAGTCAGAGGAATGAAAATTTCCTTCGCAACCTGTGTGAGAGCGTCGGTGAAAAGTCCGCGGTTTTCGTAGGATGCGGTGATGTCATAGAAAACAAGCTCGTCAGCGCCGCTGTCATTATAAAAATGAGCAAGCTCAACGGGGGATGCAACATCCTGAATTCCTTCGAAGTTAACGCCTTTTACAACTCTGCCGTTTCTTACATCGAGGCAGGGAATTATTCTTTTTGTAATCATAATGTACCTCCTGCCGCATCAATGGCTTCTTTAAGGTCAAGCTTACCCTCGTAAATTGCTTTGCCGAGGATTGCACCGTAAATTTTCATTTCTTTGAGAGCTTTGATTTCATCAACAAAGGTAATACCGCCTGATGCAACGATATCAAGACCTTCGATTGCCGAAAGCTCCCTGTAAATCTCAAGATTTGTGCCCGAGAGCATACCGTCTTTTGAAATGTCGGTGTAAATTACTGTCTTAACGCCTGTGTCACGGAGTTTTCTGCAGAATTCAACCGAATCAACGCTTGTTGTTTCCTGCCAACCGTTTACGGCAACAAGTCCGTTTTTAGCGTCAACACCAACTGCAACTGCGTCGCCGAATTCCTTGACTGCCTCTTCGACAAAGGGGTAATTCTTGATTGCCGCTGTGCCGAGGATAACTCTTTTAACTCCGAGATTGAGGTAAGCCTCAATTCGCTTCATATCGCGGATACCGCCGCCGACTTCAATGAAAAGACCCTTGATTTGCGCCGCCTCGCGGATGCAGTCAAAGTTAACGGGTGAGCCGTGCTTTGCTCCGTCAAGGTCAACCATATGAAGGTTGGTTGCGCCTGCTTTCATAAATTCAAGAGCCATCTCGGCAGGGGAGTCTGCGTATATTTTAACCTCGTTGTAATCGCCTTTGGTAAGGCGTACAACCTTGCCGCCGATAATATCGGTAGCGGGGAAAATCTGTATCATATCAATCACCTATTTCTGAAAATGCCTTAAGAAGAGCAAGACCCTTTGCGCCGCTTTTTTCGGGATGGAATTGCATTCCGTAAACATTTCCGCTCTTGACGATTGCAGGCACAGCAACGCCGTATTCAGCAAATGCAAGAGTGTTTTCAACGCAGTTTCTTGCGTAGAAGGAATGAACGAAATACATATAATCGCCGGGCTGAGTATATTTAAAAATCGGGTCAGCCTTTGCGAGATTGAGTTTATTCCAGCCCATATGAGGAATCTTAAGACCTGCAGGAAGCTGACCTTCAAGAGGACCGACATAACCCTTGATGAGTCCGAGACCCATATGTGCGCCGTATTCAAAGCTCTTTTCGAAAAGCATCTGCATACCGAGGCAAATTCCGAGAATCGGCTTGCCTTTTGCGGCCAATTCGCAGACAAGCTCACCAAGACCGCTGTCCTTGAGCTTCTTTGCGGCATCAGCAAACGCACCGACACCGGGAAGAATTATTTTGTCTGCATTTTCAATTTCGGTTTTGTCGCTTGTTATTTTGCACTCGATTCCGAGGCTTTCAAGCGATGAGGAGAGCGAAAAAAGATTTCCGCATCCGTAATCTATAATTGCAATCATCACAGAAGTCCTTTCGTTGAGGGGATTTCGCCGCCGAGAGTGAGGTCTTCAAAAACCGCTTTGCAGAGCGCTCTGCCGACTGCCTTGAAGATGCCTTCGATGATATGGTGGCTGTTTTTGCCGTAAAACTGCTTGATATGAAGAGTAACATCGCTGTTTCTTACAAATGAGATGAAGAATTCCTCAACAAGCTCGGTGTCCATACCGCCGACAGCAGGAGTGGGGATGCTTACATCATAGTTGAGGTAGGCTCTGCCGCTGATATCAACAGATGCAAGGATGAGGGTTTCATCCATAGGAAGAACAATGCTTCCGTAACGGGAGATACCTCTCTTTTCGCCGACAGCCTTTGCGAATGCCTGACCGAGCACGATGCCGACATCTTCAACTGTGTGATGATAATCAACATGAGTGTCGCCAACACATTTTACCTTAAGGTCCATTCTGCCGTGTCTTGCAAAAAGCTCAAGCATATGGTCGAGGAAACCGCAGCCTGTGTCGATTTCATTCTTACCCGAGCCTTCAAGCGAAAGCCATAAATCTATATCGGTTTCGTTTGTTTTTCTTTTGATTGAAGCTTCTCTCATTATTTTTCCTCCAGAATTTCCTTAACGGCATCAACGAGGGTCTGCATATCCTCAGCCGAGCCGACGGTAATTCTCAAATAGTTATCAATTTTGGCCTTGTTGAAATATCTGACAAGGATGTTTCTCTTTCTCAATTCAAGAGCAAGGTCAGCGGCACTGATTCTGTCGCTTGATGCGAAGATGAAATTTGACTTTGAATCGGTGCAGGTGAATCCGAGTTCACGAAGCTGAGCTGTAACCTTTTCTCTTGTTTCAACGATAGTTGCGATTTTTTCGTCGTAATATTCATTGTCAGCAATCGCCGCGGCAGCCGCTTTGATTGAAAGAGTGTTGAGGTTATAGGGATTGAAGGAGAATTTAAGCTTGTTCAAATCCTCGATGATTTCTTTGTTTGCGATGCCGAAGCCTACGCGCAGACCTGCGAGCGAATGGCTTTTTGAGAAAGTTCTTGTAACAAGAAGGTTGGGATACTTCTTGACAAGCTCCATGCAACTGTCACCGCAGAATGCCATATAAGCTTCGTCCATAATCACGAGATTATCGGGGTTTGACGAAACAATTCTTTCAACCTCATCGAAGGTGAGCGCAAGTCCTGTAGGTGCATTGGGATTGGCGATAACAATATTTTTGTTTTTGCCGATATAATCCTCAACATTGATTGAAAAATCGTCATTGAGGGGTATCTGCTCAAGCTCAACTCCGAAGATATCCGCATAAACAGGGTAGAAGCCGTATGAGATTTCGGGGCAGCAGAGTTTGCCGCCTTTTCCGCAGAATCCCATAATTGCGAATGCAAGCACATCATCCGAACCGTTTCCGCAGAAAACCATATCGGGAGTAACGCCGAATTGCTCTGCGATTGCGCCTGTAAGCTCCTTTAATTCGGGGTCGGAATAGAGGTTGAGTCTGTCAATGACTTCCTCTGAAATAACCTCTTTTACCTTCGGTGAAGGAGGGAAGGGGGATTCGTTTGTGTTAAGCTTGATGACTTTTATGTTTACCTGCTCGCCCGGTACATAGGGCACAAGGTTTTTATAATTATCCGAAAGAAATCTGCTCATGGCATTTCCTCATTTCTCAAATCTTATTGCGGCGCTTCTGCCGTGAGCCTGCAGACCTTCGCGGTTTGCAAAAAGAACGATGCTGTCCTTGACCTCTCCGAGCGCCTCTTCGGTGTAGTAGATATACTGCGATTTTTTAACATAATCGTCAACCGAAAGGGGTGAGGAGAATCTCGCTGTACCCGATGTGGGAAGAGTATGGTTTGTTCCTGCAAGGTAATCTCCGAGAGCTTCGGGAGTGTTTTTTCCCAGGAAAATTGAGCCTGCGTGCTTGATTTTATCAAGGTATCTGAAAGGCTCGTCAACGCATACCTCAAGATGCTCGGGAGCAATTTCGTTTGCAATCTCAATGCCTTCTTCAAGGTTTCTTGCGATGATGATTTTGCCGTTTGCTTCGATTGATGCTCTTGCAATCTCTTCTCTGGGAAGGGTCTTGAGCTGAGCCTCGATTTCATCTCTTACTGCGTATGCAAGCTCTTCACTGTCGGTAACAAGCACAGCACTTGCGAGTCTGTCGTGCTCTGCCTGTGAAAGAAGGTCGGCGGCAACGAATGCAGGATTGCAGGTGCCGTCTGCAAGAACGAGGATTTCGCTCGGACCTGCAATCATATCGATGTCAACAAGACCGTAGAGCATTCTCTTTGCGGTTGCAACGAAAACATTGCCGGGGCCGACGATTTTATCTGCCTTCGGAACGCTTTCTGTGCCGTATGCGAGAGCTGCAACGGCCTGCGCACCGCCTGTTTTGATGATTGTATCAACGCCTGCAATCTTAGCCGCGCAGAGAATTGCAGAGGGAATGTTACCGTTTTTATCAGGGGGAGTAACCATTATGATTTCGCTTACGCCTGCAATTTTGGCAGGGATTGCATTCATCAGAACGGTTGAGGGGTAACTTGCAGTACCGCCGGGTACATAGATACCGACTTTTTCAATCGGAGTAACCTTCTGACCTGAAACGATGCCGTTTTCACCTTTGATTTCGAAGCCCTTGCGGAGCTGTTTTTCGTGGAAATTCCAGATGTTTTTCTTTGCAGTTTCAAGAGTTGCGATGAGAGCAGGGTCTTCGGATGCATATGCTTCCTCGATTTCCTCTGCAGTAACGCGCAGATTCTTTATGTCTGCTTTATCGAATTTAAGGCTGTATTCGCGCAGTGCCGCGTCGCCGTTTGCTCTGACATTGGCGATGATTTCGGCAACGATTGCTTCAACGCCGCTTTCGAGCTTTATATCGCGGGTAAGAATTTCTTCTTTTGCCGCATTTTCAATTCTGATTATCTTTATCATTTTTTAAGCTCCTTCTTAAGCTTCTGCATAAGGCCATCAATTACATCGCCCTTGAATTTGTAAGACGATTTGTTTGCGATGAGTCTTGCGCTGATGGGCATAATTTTCTCATAAACGCGAAGATTGTTTTCTTCAAGTGTTTTGCCTGATTCAACAATATCAACGATAACATCGGAAAGTCCGAGAATCGGAGCAATCTCGATTGAGCCGTTAAGCTTGATGATTTCAATTTCGCGGTTGATTGAAATATAATAATTCTTTGCAATGTTGACGAATTTAGTTGCAACTCTTAAAGGACGGTCAAAATCTTCAACATAATCGTTGGGAGCGGCAACGCACATATTGCACTTACCGAGGTTGAGGTCAAGAAGCTCGTAGATATCGAAGTTACCTTCTTCGAGTATGTCCTTACCTACAACGCCGATGTCTGCCGCGCCGTGAGCGATATAGATAGCAACATCGGAGGGCTTTACGAGGAGATAACGCACGCCGTTTTCTTTGTTTTCGAAAACAAGCTTTCTGTTATCGCTGTAAATTTCGCTGCAGTCATAGCCGATTGATGCGAAAAGCTCATAAACCTTATCGCCGAGTCTGCCCTTTGGTAAAGCTATATTCAGCATGATTCAACCTCCTTGAGTGCGCCGTTGTCAAATGAATAAACGGTTTTTGCCTTGTAATTGTCGGGGACGGTATGCTCAACTCTGACAGAGAAGCCTTTGTCGACGAAGCTTTCAACAACCGAAAGAAGAGAAGTGCTTTCTGATTCGGAATTGAAAAGGATAAGAATATCGCTGTCGAATTCACGCGCTTTTCTGTAATAGAGATTGAGATTATCGAGATAAACGGCGAAACCGATTGCCTGGGTGTTTTCGCGGAGTTTTGCCGCGAGATTATCGTATCTTCCGCCCGAAAGTACAGCCTTGGGAGCTTTCTCAACATAACCCTGGAAGATGATGCCGTTATAATATTCTGTGTTGTTAAGTACCGAAAGGTCGATATAAAGCTTGTCTGCAAAAGCGCTCTTTGCAAGCGAAGCGGAGATGAATTCAAGCTCATCGCAGGCATTCTTCATCTCTTCGTTTGATGCGAGAGCAATAAGCTCGGGAAGAGTTTCGGAAAGTTTGCCGTTGATTCTTGCGAGAGTTACGAGAAGCTTTGTCTTCTCATCGCCGACTCCGTTTGCGGCGCAGATTGCCTTTAAATCGTGGGAGTTCTTACCTTTGATGCAGGTGATAATGTCTTTCTTTGCATTTTCGCTGATTTTCATTTCTGCAAGAAGAGAGGGAATGAATGCCATATGCGAAACGGAAAGAATGAAGTTTGAATCGATTGTTTCAAGGCTTTTTGCCGCAAGTGAAAGCACCTCTGCAACAAGGTAATTATCAACCTTGCCGAGCACTTCAACGCCTGTCTGCTTGATTTCCTTGAAATCGTTTGAGCTTTCGGTGATTCTGAAAACGCTTTCGTTATAGAAAAGCTTTGTCAGACCTGTGCCGAGCTTTGCATTCTTGACGATTGAGAGCGTGATATCAGGCTTGAGCGCCATCAGTCTGCCGTCAGAATTGTTGAAAGCAAGGATGCTTCCGCTTGAGAGGAAATCGCGGTTGTCGCTGTAGAAACTGTATTCCTCAAACTTCGCCATTCTGTATTCTTTGTATCCCCACTGTCTGTAGAGCATTGAAAGCTCATAAGTGAGTCTGTCTTCTTTTGTTAATGTTGAAAGAAATTCGTTCATAATATCACCCGATAATAAAAGTTATGCGACAAGTATAACACACTTTATCGCATTAGTCAATTAGCGATTTACCACGCTAAACTGTTTTTGTCTTAAATTTATTTATGAATGTTGACCAATTATCTGAATTGTTCCTCGCTTTTGCGAAGGCATTCGAAACTTTCGCGGCTGATTACGTGCTCAATTCTGCAGGCATCGATTGCCGCCTGGTCAGGGCTTACACCGATTCTCGTCAGCCAGTTTGTAATTGTTTCATGGCGCTGAAAAACATTTTCCGCAATTTCTTTGCCGAGGTCGGTCAGGGTAATCAGACCGTCACCGTCGGTAAGAATATAACCTTTTTCGCGAAGATTACGCATTGCAACGCAAACGCTCGGCTTTGAATAACCGAGCTCGGCGGCAACATCAACGGAGCGGACATTGTTTTTCTTTTTTGCGAGAATGTATATTGTTTCGAGATAGTTTTCGGCAGATTCTCCGATAATCATCTTTAACAACTCCCAGTAATAAAATTTGTTACTTATTTAACGCGGATTATTATAATATCATATATATTTAAATATTGCAATAATTATATTGACATTTTTATTGTTCTTATGATATCGTTTATACATTGAAAAAGTGAAAGGGGATATCTATGAAAGAGAAAAAAAGTTCAAAAGGAATTTTCAAGAAAATTCTTATCGGTTTTGCCATTGCAATTGCGGTTATTGCGGCAGTAACGGCGATTGTCAACACAGTTCTTTATAATCTGAATTTGAACAGAATTGAGGAATACTCTGCGGTTGTAAATCCCGAAGCTGTCAAACCTGTTCTTGACGAAAACGGCGAATATGTTTTCACAACTGACAGAGAACTCAAAATTGTTACAATGACCGATGTTCATATCGGCGGCGGTTGGATGTCTTATAAGAAAGACCGGATGGCAATCAATGCCGTTGCGGCGATGATTAACGGTGAAAAACCTGACCTTGTTGTTGTAACAGGCGATATTGCTTATCCCGTTCCTTTCCAGTCGGGTACATTCAATAACAAGCTTTCGGCAAAGCTCTTCATAGCTCTTATGGAGCGCCTTGAAGTGCCTTATACAGTTACTTTCGGTAATCACGATACTGAATCTTACAGTTATTTCAGCCGTAAGTCCATCGGTAAACTTTATTCGGATGATTCGCTCAATTACAGCCTTTTCTCCGTTGGTCCCGAAGATGTTGACGGCGTCGGTAATCACATTATCCATGTGAAGAATACAAAGGGTGAATTCGTTCAGGAGCTTGTGTTTATTGATTCTCATTCTTATACTGACGGCGATATTTTCGGCATCTTCTGGAAATATGACAACGTTCATCAGAATCAGGTTGATTGGTATGAGCAGAAAATCAAGGCTGCTCAGGCTGTAACTCCCGAAGTGAAATCCCTTGTATTTATGCATATTCCTCTTGTTGAATTCAAGAATGCATATGACGAATATCTCGCAAATAATTGCAACGATACTGCGGATACAAAATATGTTACAGGCGGAATCGGTGAAAAAGACCCCTATATTTATTGCGGAATGAACGAAGATAATCTCTTCGAAAAGATGCTTGAGCTCGGCTCAACTCAGGGTGTTTTCTGCGGCCATGACCACCTCAATAACCTTGTTCTTAATTATAAGGGAATCAATCTCTCATACAATTATTCCGTTGACTATCTTGCATATGTCGGAATCAGCAAGAAGGGTGACCAGAGAGGCTGTGCAGTGCTTACCGTTAACCCCGACGGCTCATATGAGCAGGTTTTTGAAAACTACTATCAGGATAAATATCCTTCCGTATTCCCTAAAGAAGAAGTGACATTTGTCAACAACTGAACATAAAAATAATCGGGTATTCCTGTTACGGAGTACCCGACTTTTTGTTATTTTGTGTATTTATTTATGAATTCGGTAACGGCTGACCAATATAATTCAGGGTTAACAAGCTCTGAAATTGCGTGCGCCGAATCGGGGACGATGAGCATTTCTTTTTCGCAGGAAGCGGCATCATAAAGAGGTTTCATCATTCCGAAAGGCACAAAATCATCTTTTTCGCCGTGAATGAAAAGAGTAGGTGTTTTCGATTTTGCAACAAAATCAATCGGTGATGCATCTCTGATGTCGAAATCCATTTTGATTTTTGCAACGGAATTTGCGCATCCGATGATGAATTTTGCAATAAAATCGGGTGCCATCTTATTAATGAATCCTGCGTAAAGGTCATAAAGTCTTGTGAATCCGCAATCCGCAATGCAGCCTCTGACATTCTTCGGCAGGTTTTCGCCTGTAGCCATCATAACGGTTGCCGAGCCCATTGAAACACCATGAAGAATGATTTTTGCATTCGGATTCATTTTTGCGATTGTTTCTGCCCAGCGGACAATATCGAGTCTTTCGTTGTAACCCATTGTGCAGTATCTGTGCTCGCTCTTACCGTGTGCGCGTGAATAGGGAAGAACAATATTGTAACCCATATCATAGTAACGCTTTGCAAAAACATTATCGGTGTTGGGGTCGCCTGTGTAACCGTGGCAGAAGATGATGTAAATATCTGAAGGATTCTCATAATGAAGCGCGTAAAGTGTTTTGTTATCAACGCTTGTTGCGGTGATTTCCTTGTGTTTTGTTGTGCGGTAAAACTCAATGCTCTCAAGGGTTTCGTCGCTTGAATGAAGAATCTTCTGTGTTTCTTCGTCAAGCATTCCGGGCCCCATCTGACGCTTTCGGATACCTTTCTTGGTAAGATTTCCTTCGATGAAATAATTGCCGATTGCGCCGCAGATACCTACCGCGGCAACACCTGAAATAAGAGCATTTCTGACGATTTTCTTCATAATTAAAACCTCCCGTATAAAACACCAAGCCGCCCTCTCGGACGGCTGATTTTTTTAGTCTTTATACTCGTGTCTTTTGATTTTCTGAGTGGTTGTTTTCTTGAATTCGGTTCTTCTGATTTTGAATTTGCTGATTTTTTTATAAGAAGGAAGCTTTTCGTTAACAGCCTTGACTGTTCTTGAGAAGATTTCGTAAAGCTCTTCGTCTGTGAAATCTTCGGGCTTCTTGCCTGTCTGTGCTTCAAGCTCTTCGAAGTTGGGGAAGATTCTTGCGCCGACAACTTCTTCGCCCTTCTTATCCTTATCAGCAAGAACAAGGCATTCGCCAACGAGAATATCTTCTGCAAGGTGATATTCAAGCTCTTCGGGGAAAATGTTTTTGCCGTTGTTAGTAACAATAACATTCTTGCTTCTGCCCGAAATGTAGTAGTGACCCTTCTTGTCAACATAACCGAGGTCGCCTGTGTGGAAGAACTTGTCTGAATCGATAACCTTTGCGGTTTCTTCGGGGTTGTTATAATAACCGAGCATAACCATATCGCCCTTAACGGCAATTTCGCCGATACCTGTTACGGGGTCGGGATCGAGAATCTTTGCCTCGCTTCCGGGAATCGGAACGCCGACTGATTCTGCCATATGGAGTTTATCGTGGTTGATGATTGCAAGGGGAGCACATTCGGTCAGACCGTAGCCGAAGATAATCTGGATACCGATTGCATCGAAATCCTTGAGAATCTGGGGATTGATGGGAGCAGCGCCGCAGATGATAAGGCGCATATTTCCGCCGAATGTATCGATGATTTCCTTGAAGAAAAGATTCTTGAGGTCAAGACCGATCATTTTGCCTGCCTTAACAAGCACCTTGCCGAGCTTGAAAAGGAATTCGCCGTTTTTCTTTGCTTTGATTGCCTTCATAAGGCGGCGGTGAACGGTTTCAAGAAGCAGGGGAACTGCAACGAAAACCGAGGGATTGAATTCCTTCATATTCTTCAGAACATATTTGAAGCCATCGCAGAATGTAACCTTGCATCCGCAGTAGGGAGCAAAGAAAAGGATGATTGAGCTTTCAAATGTGTGATGAAGAGGAAGAAGAGAAATGCCGCAGTCTTCAGGCAAAATCTTGATAACGCCCATTGCAGACATAACTTCAAAAACAAAGTTTCTCTGGCAAAGCATAACACCCTTTGACATACCTGTTGTGCCCGATGTGAAAAGAAGGGAGCACATAGCGTCAGGGTCAATTTCTGCGTCAAGGAAGCGTCTGTCACCGCTTGCGATAAGCTCTCTGCCTTTTGCAACAAGCTCTTCGATAACTGTGATGCCGTCTTCCTTCTTGCAATGAATATGAACGAGCTGAAGATCTTTTTTTACCTGATCCTTGTTTTCGTTGATTTTCTTTGCAATCTTCTTATCGCAGAAAAGGAGTTTTACATCTGCAACATTGAGAATATCGTTGATATCGTTGAAAAGAAGTTCCTTGTCGATGGGAACAATAACGCCGACACCGAGAACGGTTGCCATATACGAAAGGCACCATTCATAGCAGTTATCACCTGAAACACCGATTTTTTCGCCCTTGAGTCCCATATCGATGAGAGCTGTGCCGAGCGCGTTTATCTGTTCGAAATATTCGTTGTATGTTATATTGTAATGATTTCTTTCTGCATCTTTGACCTCAAAAGCGGGTCTGTCACCATAAAGTTCAACACTCTGAGTGAGAAGGTCTCTTAAATCGCGAAGCTGTCGTACTTCATAAAACGGTTTAGTCAAAGCCTTATACTCTCCTTAATACAAATTCTTGAATATTTTATCATATTGCAATTATAAAATCAATAATCTAATTATTAAGAATTTTCTAAATATCGGATATTTTTTATTAAATTTAACTAAATATTGTGTAAATTTACATTTTATCAACATTTACGCAACAATTCCGAAAAAGAAAAATGACCTGCGTCGAAATAACGCAGGCCACTTGATTAAATTATAACATTTCAAGCATTTTCTTGACATTTTCGAAGCCGACAGAAATGCCGTCAAGGCAGTTTTCCATACCCTCGAATTCGATGCTTACATAGCCGTCATAGCCTGAAGCCTTAAGAATTGAAAGACACTGGAAAACAGGAATATCGCCGTGGCCGATGATTGAGCCGCGAAGATAATTTCCGCCTCTTGATTTGAAGAATCCCTTACCCGGATTGAGTGCGTTTCCGCTCTTGATATGGAAATCCTTTGCGTGAACGTGCTTGACATAGGGTGCAAGATTACCTACGGCAATCGCGCTGTTTTCGTCTGCACAGCAGAAGTTGCCGATGTCAATGAGTGCGCCGAAATTGGGATTTGCGGTCTGGGTGATAATCTTTGCAACTCTTGCGCTTTCCTGGCAGAAGAAGCCGTGATTTTCAATCATTGTTGTGATGCCTTTTGATGCGGCGTATTCGGTAACGCTGCGGCAACCGTATGCA
The DNA here is from genome assembly GCA_045634985.1 of Acutalibacteraceae bacterium. Lineage (GTDB taxonomy): Bacteria > Bacillota > Clostridia > Oscillospirales > Acutalibacteraceae > CAG-177. The sequence goes on from JAZRBF010000047.1 coordinate 25,672, forward strand.
AGAAGGGGGAGAACTTCGTCAAATCCTGCAACGGATTTTTTGTCTTCGGGTATTGACCACGCCGCATCGTGGCGAAGATTTTTCGCGCTGAGAATCTGAGCAATATCAACCTTTTTGCAGATTCTTTCAATCTCCTCGTCAACGCTTCTCTCACCGAGAAAATTTGCGCCGATTGTGTAAGCGATAACGGGAAGTGAAAGCTTCTCGCTCTCTTCTCTGATGAGCGCTGCATAGTCTGCTTCGCTCATACCTTCAGGAGCTGAAAGGTCGGTGAATTCAATGCCGTCAAAACCTGCTTCTTTTGCAAGCTTCATTACTGAAAGCTGGGTTTCTTTACCTGCGTTGATGAGTTGCTGATAGCTGTAACTGCTGACGCCGATTTTCATTTTGAATCAGCCTCCTCAGCAACCGTGACTCTTAAGGAAATCAACTGCTTTTCTGATGTCCTTTTCGGGGTCGTCGCCAACTTCTCTTTCAATTGTCAGGAAGCCCTTGTAACCGATATCTTCAAGTGCTGCAAGGTATTTTGTCCAGTCAACGCTGCCTTCACCGAGAGGAACTTCAATGAATGAATCGCCTGTAACGAGGGGATCTTTAACGATGCCGTAAACGATTTCAGGATCTCTGTAGCAGAGCATCTTGCCGTCTTTTGCGTGAGTGTGAACAATATATTTCTGAAGGTTATAAACAGCTCCTGCAGGGTCATCGCCTGTAACCATAACAAGGTTAGCGGGGTCAAGGTTAACGCCAACGCCTGTTGAGTTAAGACCGTCAAGGAATTCCTTGAGCATTGCAGATGTTTCAGGGCCTGTTTCAACTGCGAAGTGAGCGTCGATGCTGTCAGCATATGTTGCAAGTTCGAAGCAAGCTTCCTGCATAACTTTATATCTGTCGTGATTCTTGTCAGCAGGAACAACGCCGATGTGAGTTGTAACAACATCTGTGCCGAGTTCCTTGGCAAGATCAAGGATTCTCTTTGATTTTTCAACTCTTGCAGGGTTTTCGTCCTTGTGACCGAAACCGCCGCCGAGGTCGCCGCAAAGTGCTGAAATTACAAGACCGTTGCCTTCAACGAGAGCCTTGAATTCCGCTCTTTTTGCAGCATTCATATTTTCGGGCGCCATTTCGCCGCTCGTTGCATAAACCTGAATGCCTTGAGCACCGACTGAAGCTGCCTTCTTGACTGCTGTGGGAATGTCTGTTCTGAAGCTGTTGATGATAACACCGATAGGGAATCTGCTCATAATAATACTCTCCTTTGAGTAAAAATTTTCACATTAATAATAACAAAGATTTATCAGTTTGGCAAGAAAATTTTTTATTTTATCTTTACAATTTTTAAAATTTATATTAATATATATTAAATATTGAATCATTAATATCTACGGAGGTTATAATATGTCGAAAGTCAAGGTTGCGGTTATCGGTTGCGGTACAATTGCAAATTCCGCTCATATTCCCGCTTATATGAAAAATGATGAAGTTGAAATCAAGTATTTCTGCGACATTATTCTCGAAAAAGCGCAGGCTTGCGTTGAGAAATACGGTTGCGGTACTGCAGTTGCCGATTATCACGATTTCCTCAATGACCCCGAAATCGAAGCTGTTTCGGTCTGCACTCATAATGATTTTCATTCGATTATTTCAATCGATTTTCTTCGCGCAGGCAAGAATGTTCTTTGCGAAAAGCCTGCCGCAAGAATTCTCAGCGAAGCTCTTGAAATGCAGAAGGTATGCCACGAAACAGGTAAGGTGCTTAATATTGGTGTCTGCAACAGATTCAACACCTATGTCCATAAAATCAGAGAGCTGATTGATGCAGGTGAGCTCGGTGAGGTTTACCACGTTTATGCATCATTCAGAGCACATCGTTCAATTCCCGGTCTCGGCGGTGATTTCACAACCAAGGCAAAGTCAGGCGGCGGCGCTCTTATTGACTGGGGCGTACATTATCTTGACCTCATTATGTATTGCTGCGGCGACCCCAAACCTCTTACCGCATCAGGAGAAGCATTCTGCAAGCTCGGTAAGGATATCAGAAATTATGTCTACACAGGTATGTGGGCAGAAGAAACCAAAGAGCTTGACGGCACATATGATGTTGACGATTCCGTTGTTGGTATTGTCAGAACAAGCGGCCCTGTAATCAGCTTCAACGGTGCCTGGGCGCAGAATATCGCCAAGAGCGAAACCTTCATCGACTTTATGGGCGATAAGGGCGGTATTAGACTCAATTATTGCGGTGATTTCACAATCTATTCAACCAAAAACGGTATGCTTACCGAAACAAAGGTTTCATCGCAGACTACCAATATGTACGAAAATGAAATCAACGATTTCATCAGATGCGTCAGAACGGGCGAAAAGAACCGTCAGCATATAGATTACGCCGTTGAAACTTCAAAGATTCTTCAGGCGATTTACGATTCATCCGACAGTCACAAAGAAACAATTATTACTGAATAATTCAGGAGGAAATTATAATGGAAATCAGAATTTTTAAGAATGAACAGGAAATCGGTGTTGCTGCAGGTCAGCTTTTCTGCGAATTTGTTAAGAATAAGCCCGAATGTGTTCTCGGTCTTGCAACAGGTGCAACTCCCGTTCCGACCTATAACTATATGGCTGCTCAGTATGCAGAAGGCAATGTTTCATTCAAGGGTATCACAACTTTCAACCTTGACGAATACTGCGACCTTCCCAAGGAGCATAAGAACAGCTACTATTCATTTATGTTTGAGAATCTTTTCTCAAAGATCGATGTAAACCCCGATAATGTCAACTTTCTTGACGGTAACACAACCGACCCCGAAGCAGAAAGCGCAAGATATGCAGCTGCAATCGCTTCAAAGGGCGGCATCGATGTTCAGCTTCTCGGTATCGGCAGAAACGGTCATATCGCATTCAATGAGCCTGCAGATGCATTCACAGGCGAGAGCTTCAAGATTGCTCTTACTCAGAGCACAATCGACGCTAACTCCATCTATTTTGACGATATTCCTATGCCTCGTTACGCAATGACAATGGGCATAGGTTCAATTATGAAGGCAAAGAAGATTGTTCTTATCGCAACAGGCTCTTCAAAGGCAGAGGCTGTCAAGGGTATGATCAAGGGCGAGGTTACTCCTCAGCTTCCCGCATCAATCCTTCAGCAGCACGATGATGTTGTTATCTTCCTTGACGAGGCAGCAGCAGCTCTTCTTTAATTTTTGGAAACGGAGTTTAAAATAATGGATAAGAAAACTTTTTATATTTCAACGCCGATATATTATCCCTCGGATAAGCTTCATATCGGCCATACCTACTCAACCGTAGCCGCTGACGCAATCGCTCGCTATAAGAGATTCAGAGGCTATGAAACTTTCTTCCTTACAGGTACTGACGAACACGGTCAGAAAATCGAAGACAAAGCCAAGGAAGCAGGCGTAACTCCCAAGGAGTATGTTGACAAAATCGTTGCAGGTATCAAGGACCTCTGGACTCTTATGAATATTTCAAATGATAAATTCATCAGAACAACCGATGAATATCACGAGAAAGCAGTTCAGAAGATTTTTACCAGAATGTATGAAAAGGGCGATATCTATAAAGGTTATTATGAAGGTCTTTATTGCAAACCCTGCGAATCATTCTGGACAGAAACTCAGGCAGTTGACGGCAAATGCCCCGACTGCGGCAGACCTGTTTCAAATGAACGCGAGGAAGCTTATTTCTTCAAGCTTTCCGCATATGCAGATAAACTTCTTGAGTATTATGAAGCTCATCCCGGTTTCATCGAGCCTCAGAGCAGACAGAATGAAATGGTGAATAACTTCATTAAACCCGGTCTGCAGGATCTTTGCGTATCCCGTTCATCCTTCAAGTGGGGTATTCCCGTACCTGTTAACGAGGATCACGTTATCTATGTGTGGCTTGACGCTCTTACCAACTACATCACCGCTCTCGGCTACGGCTCGGACGATGAAACTCTCTATAATAAATTCTGGCCCTGCGATGTTCATCTCATTGGTAAGGATATCATCAGATTCCATACTATTTACTGGCCTGCATTCCTTATGTCGCTTGATATTCCGCTTCCTGAGAAGGTTTACGGCCACGGCTGGGTGCTTCTTGAAGGCGGTAAGATGAGTAAGTCCAAGGGAAATGTTGTTGACCCTGTTATTCTTGCTGAAAGATACGGCGTTGACGCTCTTCGTTATTATCTTCTCCGCGAAATCGCATTCGGTTCAGACGGCGTTTTCTCAAATGAAAACCTCATCAACAGAATCAATTCCGACCTTGCAAATGACCTCGGTAACCTTGTTTCAAGAACAGTTGCAATGGTTGATAAATATTTCGGCGGAACAATACCTGCTGAACGCGAAGCAGGGGAGTTTGACGATGACCTCAAGGCTCTTGCCGCCGAAACAGTCAAGCTTGCAGAAGCTAACCTTGATAAGCTCAATTTCTCCGTTGCTCTTGCTGATATCTGGAAGTTTGTTTCAAGAACAAATAAGTATATCGACGAAACCGCTCCCTGGGCGCTCGCAAAGGATGAGAGCAAGAAGGCTCGCCTTGCAGAGGTAATGTATAATCTCTGCGAAAGCATAAGAATCATTTCTGTTCTTATTGCTCCTTTTATGCCTGCAACAACACCCGAAATCCGCAAGCAGCTCGGTCTTGCCGAGAATCTTGAATGGAGCGAGTGTGAAACTTTCGGCAAAGAAGCAACCTATACCGTTTGCAAGGGCGCAATCATCTTCCCCAGAATCGACCTCGAAAAGGAACTTGCAGAGCTTGAGGCCGCAAAGGCAGCGGCAGAGCCTGTTAACCCCCTTAAGGCTGAAATCGAAGGCATTGCAAAAATCGGCATCGATGATTTTGCAAAGGTTGACCTCCGAGTTGCAAAGATTATGGAATGCGAGCCTGTCAAGAAGGCAAAGAAACTTCTCAAGCTCACTCTTGATGACGGCACAGGCACTCCCAGAACAGTTGCTTCAGGTATCGCAAAGTGGTATAAGCCCGAAGACCTTATCGGTAAGAGTGTTATTGTTGTTTCCAACCTTAAGCCTGCCGTACTCTGCGGTGTTGAAAGCTGCGGAATGATTCTTGCCGCAGACTGCTCCGAGGATGATGTTAAGGTCATCTTTGTTGACGGTGTACCTGCAGGAAGCAAGGTCAGATAAATTATGAATAATATCTTTGACAGTCACGCTCACTATGACAGTGAAGCGTTTGATGAAGACCGCAAAGAGCTGCTCGTCACCTTGCCCGGTCAGGGTGTCTGCGGCGTTGTGAATTGCGGCAGCGATATGGCATCTTCAATTAAATGCCTTGAGCTTGCTGATGAATTCGATTTCATCTACGCCGCCTGCGGTGTGCATCCTCACGAAGCGGAAGGTTGCAAGCAGGGTTATCTGCCTGTCCTTAAAAAGCTTTGCCTTGAGGAGAAATGCGTTGCGGTTGGTGAAATCGGTCTTGATTATCACTATGATTTTTCTCCGCGCGATATCCAGAAGCAGGTTTTTGAGCAGCAGCTTATTCTTGCAAAAGAACTCGGTTTGCCTGTGATTATTCACGACAGAGAGGCTCACGAAGACACCTTTGAATTGCTTAAGAAATATAAGCCGAAGGGGGTAGTGCATTGCTTCTCGGGTTCCGCAGAGATGGCGAAAGAAATTGTAAAACTCGGTATGTATATCGGTCTTGGCGGCGCGGTTACTTTCAAGAATGCAAGAAAACCGCGTGAAGTTGCGGCGGTTGTCCCGTCTGACAGACTTCTTATCGAAACCGATTGCCCCTATATGACCCCTGTGCCGCACAGAGGAAAGCGTTGCGATTCAGCTTATATTCCTTTTACTGCGGAAGTTATTGCCGAGGTAAGAGGGACAACTGTTCAGGAGATTCTTGACTTGACAAGAATCAACGCAAATAATCTTTTCGGATTGGAGCTTTGATATATGTTTTTTCACGAAAAAAGCTATGATATTGATGAGCTGATGCGCCACAATATGCATATCCATACTACCTTTTCGGGCTGTGCAAAGCCTGAAATGACTGCGGCGGATATTGTTAAAACCGCTGAAGAATGCGGTCTTGAAATCATTGCTCTTACCGACCATAATTATTATCCTGACAGAAGAAATGCTGTTGCAAAACAAAGACTTGAGCTTATTAAACAGCTTGAAGAAATTGATTATAAAATCAAGGTCTATGTCGGTGCAGAGCTTTCGGCTTACGGCGTCGGCAAGTTTGCAGACAGTATTGAATGCGATAATTCTCTTGATTTCCGTCTTTATACAACCAATCATTATCATGTCGATTATTGGGAGCATCCCGAAGAGATTACTCCCAGAGCCTATGCCGAGCATATGCTTGCGATTATGAACAGCGTTATCGACAGCGGCAGAGCAGACTGCTTCGCGCATCCGTTTATGGCAGGTTATATCCACGCCTTCCCTGATAAGCACGATGTAACGCGCGCTTATACCGATAACGAAATCGGTGATATTATGGAAAAGGCAAATAAAGCGGAAATTGCCTGGGAACTGAATACCCCTGCAGTGCTCGGTGACCCCGAATTCTACCACAGATATTTCCAGATAGGTAAAGAGGTCGGTGTTGTTTTCAATATCGGTACCGATGCCCATCTTCTCAGCAGAATTGATCCCAAACAGTTTGCTGACAGATATAAAGAAATTCTCTATTGAGGTGATACATAATGTTTTTTGATTTTGTCGATAAAGTAAAATACGAAGGCCCCAAATCAACAAATCCTTTTGCATTCAGATTCTATGACCCCGAAAAAATCGTTCTCGGTAAGCCTATGAAAGAGCATCTTCCCTTTGCTATGGCTTGGTGGCATAATCTCGGCGCCGCAGGTACAGATATGTTCGGCAGAGATACCGCTGATAAGTCATTCGGCGCTGAAAAGGCAACAATGGCTCACGCAAAGGCAAAGGTTGATGCAGGTTTTGAATTTATGCAGAAGCTCGGCGTTGAATATTTCTGTTTCCACGATGTTGACCTTGTTCCCGAAGCAGAGGATATCAACGAAACAAACCGTCGCCTCGACGAAATAACAGACTATATTCTTGAGAAAATGCAGGCAACAGGCATCAAGTGCCTCTGGGGAACTGCAAATATGTTCTCAAATCCCAGATTTATGAACGGCGCAGGCTCAACAAACAGCGCTGATGTTTATTGCTTCGCTGCTGCGCAGATTAAGAAAGCTCTTGACCTTACCGTTAAACTCGGCGGTAAAGGCTATGTTTTCTGGGGCGGCAGAGAGGGTTACGAAACTCTTCTCAACACCGATGTAAAGTTTGAGCAGGAAAACATCGCAAGACTTATGAAAATGGCTGTCACCTACGGCAGAAGCATCGGTTTTGAAGGCGATTTCTATATCGAGCCCAAGCCGAAGGAGCCTATGAAGCATCAGTATGATTTTGATGCCGCAACCGCAATCGGTTTCCTTCGTCAGTACGGTCTTGATAAAGATTTCAAGATGAATATCGAAGCAAACCACGCTCTTCTTGCAGGTCATACCTTTGAGCACGAGCTTCGCATTTCTGCAATCAACGGTATGCTCGGCTCAATTGACGCTAACCAGGGTGACCCCGTACTCGGTTGGGATACAGACGAATTCCCCTTCGATGTTTATTCCGCAACAATGTGTATGTATGAGGTGCTTATGGCAGGCGGTCTCGGTAACGGCGGTCTTAATTTTGACGCTAAAAACCGCAGACCCAGCAACACTGCCGAAGATATGGTGCAGGCATTCATTCTCGGTATGGACACCTTTGCTCTCGGCCTTATGAAGGCTGCCGCTATCATCGAGCAGGGAACTCTTGATAACTTCAAGAAGTCAAGATATTCAAGCTTCGAGAGTGGTATCGGCAAGAAGATTGTTGACGGCGAAGCAACTCTTGAGGAGCTTAGTGCATATGCTTGCTCACTCGGTAAGTGCGCTGACCCCGGCTCAGGCAAGCAGGAATTCATTCAGTCAGCAATCAATGCAATTATGTTTGGTGAATAATATGAAATATGTTATCGGTATTGACCTGGGCACATCTGCAACCAAAACCGTTCTTTTCGATATAAACGGCGGTATTGTTGCGAGTGCAAGTCGTGAATATGCTTTGTATCAGCCTCATAACGGCTGGGCGGAGCAGAATCCGCAGGATTGGTACGATGCCGCAATCGAAACTCTCAAAAAGGTTGTTTCCGAAAGCGGAGTCGATGCCTGTGATATCGTTTCTCTCGGTATTTCAGGTCAGATGCACGGTCTTGTTATGCTTGATGAGGCTTGCAATGTGCTTCGCCCCTCCATTCTTTGGTGTGACCAGAGAACAGGTAAGGAATGCGATGAGCTGACTGAAAAACTCGGCAGAGATACACTTATAAAAATAACCGCAAACCCTGCGCTTACAGGATTTACGGCATCCAAGATACTCTGGGTCAAAAATAATGAACCCGAAATTTTTGAGAAATGCAGACATATTCTTCTTCCGAAGGATTATCTTCGTTTCAGACTTACAGGCGAATTTGCAACCGAGGTTTCCGATGCTTCGGGTATGCAGCTTCTTGATGTGCCTGCAAGAAAGTGGTCATCGGTTATGATTGATGCCATCGGTATCAAAGAGGAGTATCTTGCAAAGGTTTATGAATCACCCGATATTACGGGTTATATCAACGAAGAAACCGCTTCTCTGACAGGTCTTTCAACCGCAACAAGCGTTGTCGGCGGCGCAGGTGACAATGCCGCCGCGGCTGTCGGTATGGGCGTTGTTGAAGAGGGTAAGGCATTCACAACAATCGGTACTTCGGGCGTTGTTTTTGCTCATACCGATAATCCCGTTATCGACCCTGCAGGCAGAGTGCATACATTCTGCTGCGCCGTACCCGATGCGTGGCACGTTATGGGTGTTACTCAGGGTGCAGGACTTTCAATGCAGTGGTTCAAGAATAATTTCTGCGAAACAGAGGTTGCTCTTGCGTCAGAAAGCGGAAAAGATGTTTATATGATAACCGATTCAATGGCATCTGAAATCCCTGTAGGCTGTGATAAGCTTCTCTATCTGCCTTATCTTATGGGCGAGCGCACTCCTCATCTTGACCCCGATTGCAGAGGAGTATTCTTCGGTCTTTCCGCAATGCATACAAAGTCTCATTTTATCAGAGCGATTCTTGAAGGCGTAACATATTCTCTTTATGATTGCCTTCTTGTGCTTAAAGAGATGAATATTGCGCCTGAAACAATGCTTCTTTGCGGCGGCGGTGCAAAGAGTAAGCTTTGGAAAAATATGATTTGCAATACTTTCGCTTTGCCTGTTGCAACTTCGCAGTCAAGCGAAGCTCCTGCTCTCGGCGTTGCAATTCTTGCGGCAGTCGGCGCAGGAATCTATCCGAGCGTTTCCGAGGCGTGTAAGGTTATGACATCGGTCAATCCCGATTCACTTGCTCCCGAAGAGGATAAAACAGCGCTTTACAGAAAGTATCATTCAGTTTATTCCTCGCTCTATCCTGCGCTTAAGGATAGCTATAAATCACTCGCATCATTATAATATAGTATAAAATAACAGCTCCGAACAATTAAGCTCGGAGCTGATTTTTTATTCTGTTTTTTCTTTCGGCTTGTCACTCTTCGGCGTACTTGCCTTTTTCTTGGCCTTGAGTCGTTTATATACCGTTTCGCGAAGGAGAGTGTATATAACTGCGCAGGCAGGTACAGCAATAATGATACCGGCAACACCCATTGTGTTACCGCCGACGGTAACCGCAACAAGCACCCAGATGCCGGGCAGACCGACTGATTTACCGACAACCTTGGGGTAAATGAGGTTACCCTCGAGTTGCTGAAGAATAATAATGAAAATAACAAACCAGAGTGCCTTTGCAGGGCTGACAAAAAGAATCAGAAATGCACCGATTGCCGTACCGATGAATGCACCGAAAACGGGAATCAAAGCCGTAACACCTACAAGCACGGAAATAACGGGGGCATAAGGCATTCTGAAAATCAGCATTCCTATGAAGCAAAGAGCGCCGATAATAACAGCCTCAAGAAGCTGACCTGAAATAAACTTTGTGAAAGTCTGATCAGTAATATTTGTTACATCAATAAGTCGGTCAACTTTTTTGCTCGGGAAAAATGCGTAAAGAGTTTTCTGAATGTTTGCGCCGATTTTTTCCTTCTGAGCAAGCAGATAAACCGAGAATGCAACAGCAACAACGAAATTGATAACGCCTGAAACAAGTGACGATGTGAAGTTGAGCGTTTTATCGAGAGTTGATGTGTTTGCAAAATTGGTTTTAATAAAGTTGATTATTGTGTCGGGATTGAATTTCAGATCGGGAATCTGAACATTATATCGCAATGCAAATTCGCGGAGATTGGTTATCCATCCGAGTACCGTATTGGTGTATTCGGGCAAAACATCAACGATATTGCTGAATGTGTTGATGAATTCGGGGATAATCATAAAGAGCAATGCGGTAAGGAAACCAACGGTGATAAGAATGCTCAGAATAAGGCTGACAGGTCTTTTCATCGCCGCCGAAATCTTTGTTTCCTTCTTGAAAATCTTGCCCCAGAGTGTTTCAATGGGACGAATCAACACATTGAGCACAAATGCCATTGCTGAGCCGAGGATAAACGGCGAAATAACCGTATAAATCTTATCAAGAAGTCCCGAAACCTTTACATCGTTGTTGATAACAAATGTTATCGCAATGATGATGAAGGCGATGCCGACAATGTATTTGGTGATTGTCTTGATTCCTTTTTTGTTGAATTCAAATGTAATTTTGTTTATGCCTGCCGATTCATCATTTGCAGGGGAATCGGTTGATTCCGATTCCTCGGGCAAAACGATATTTTCTTCAGCGGTAATAATTTCTTTTTTATCGGATTTCATATTAAACCTTCTGAATTATTTTGCTTCTGAAACATCCTTCTTCTTCATAAATGCAACGCCGATTAACATAATAACAACGAAGAGGATGAGATAACCGGGAATTTCCTTGCCGTGTGCAATAACGGAAGCAACAACCATCAGTACGCTGCCTGCGATTGAGAGCACGGGAGCAACAAATCTCTGAATGCCGTTGAATTCCTTGTTTTTCATCATCATAATGAAGATGGGGATATAGAAGGGATAGATGGTAATAATGGGAAGCTCTGTGGGGTCAAATGCAAACATACCGAGAACTTCTGCTGTGGGACCGTTAAGGCAGGAAACATAGAAATAGAAGAGCCAAGCAGCGCAGAGAAGAAGACCGAATGTTGCGGAGTTTGTGGGCATATTTGTGTTTTTATCAACATCAGAAAAAATCTTGGGTGCAGGACCTCTGCCTCTTGATGAGAGGGAGTAAAGACCTCTTGTGCATCCGAGCATAAGACCGTTGAGTGTACCAAGGCAGGAGATGATAATGAAAACAAAAATACCTGTGCCCATGATGTTGCCGAAAACATTTGCGAATGCTTTCTGTGCGCCTGTCTGACCGCTGATGAGCATTGTTGCGTTGTCAACAGCGCCTGAAAGACCAACATAATAGAGGATATAAATAGCAACGATAATTACAGAGCCGATAACAAGAGCTTTGGGAAGATTCTTTTTTGCGTCCTTGATTTCAGCGTTGATTGATGTTGCAATAATCCAGCCTTCATAAGCAAAAACTGTTGCACAAACTGCGCTGAAAATAGCGCTGAAGGGTGTTAACTCTTCGATGGGAGCTTTGCCTGCAGCAGCAAATGCTTCATTAACAATCTGAAGATTTGTGCCTGCGAAGTTCTCGATAAGCAGACCGTTTGAGAGACCCTTGATTGTGCCGACAACTGCCATCAGGGTAAGAGGAACAAGTTTGATTGCAGTTGATGAAACCTGGAATTTACCTGCAAGAATTGGTGAAAGAGCATTCATTGCATAGCTGCCTACGAGATAGAAGCAGGCAAGAGCAAAGCAAAGACCGCTTGTGGGGTCAGCGCTGTCGCCCATAAATACAACGAGTGTGTATCTTGCTGAAAGCCATGCGAGAGCCATTGTAAGGGTGGGGTAGTAAATTGTTGTAAGGAACCAGCCTACAAGATAAGCGTAGTTTCCGCCGACAGCCGCTTCAGCGTAGTCGACTACACCGTTGACTTTCTCGTATTTTGTTGCGAGAAGCGAGAATGTATAAGCGCAGATAATCATAATAACGCCGCCGATAACCCATGCAAGGATACCGTATTTAAGGTTACCGCCTGTTTTCTGAAGAATTGCTTCAGCCTTGAAGAAAACGCCTGAGCCGACTACTATACCTACAACCATGCAGATTGCAGTAAGCAGACCGTATTTCTTTTTGAGTTCTGTTGCCATAATATCACCTTTCCTTTTTATAATTAATTTTATATTAATCTTTTAAATCGCAAAAGTCAACAAAATTATCAGATAAAATAATAAAATTTTAAGATATTGCAAATATAATATCGATATGATATAATTATTGTCAGTCGGAGGTGTTATTATGTTAAGAAAATCTATTGCGGTTATTTCGCTTTTTATTATCGTTTTATCGCTTGCTTCGTGCAAAAATATTGATAATGGCGAGGGTAACGGTAACGGAGTTATCCCTGCATCAACCAAAATCGCCAATGAATTTGCACTTCAGCTTCCCGAATTTGATTTTTCATCGGAAATTGTTGATTCTTACGGCGAATCTCTTCGTTATTCATTCAGCGTTAATTGCAGTAAAAACGAATATAAAAAATATCTTGATGCCGTCAAGTCTGCGGGTTTTGTTCTCGGTTTCCCCGAGCAGCAGCCTGTTTCGGGTGAGGGATATTACAAGGCATCAAACGATAAGGGCTATATGATTGAAATTGTTTATAAATCAGAAGTTCTTACAGTATATGTTACAAGACCTTAAAAAAACGGAGGCACTTCATTGCGAAGTGTCTCCTTATTTTTTTACAGTATTATGCAAATCAGACCGCTGCAACCCTCGTTGATAATTCTTTCGAGAGTTTCCTGAAGCTTTGACCTTGCATCAGACGGCATTCTGTAGAGTTTGTTGTGCAATCCCTCGTTGACCAGCTCATGCAGGGAAGTGCCGAAAATATTTGATTTCCAGATTTCGGAAGGATTTTCTTCAAATTCCTTGAGCAGATATTTAATAAGTTCTTCTGATTGCGATTCAGATCCTACAATCGGAGCAACTTCCGTCTGAATTGTTGCTTTCATTATGTGGAGTGACGGTGCACCTGCGCGCAGTCTGACTCCGTATCTGCCTCCTTGTTTAACTATTTCAGGCTCTTCAAGAGTAAGGTCATCAATGCCGGGCATTACGATGCCGTAGCCTGTTGCTTCAACCTCTTCAAGAGCGTCTTTTATCCGTTTGCAGCTCTCCTGTGCAAGCGCCATTTCCCTGACCGCTTTCATAAGTTCTTGCTCGTTGTTGACCGATACACCCGTTTCTTCTTCAAGGATTCTGTAGAAAAGTTCAGGCTTTAATTTCACGCCGATTTTTGCGCTTCCGCTTGCAAGGTCTGTTGATTCAATATCCGAGTGACAGATGTGTTTGCAACTGCCGATTGAGTCGCTGAAATCCTTGATATCCTTGACTTTTCCGAGTTTTACTATGTTTTCGGAAATGCTTCCCATAATTTCGCGGCGAAGCCAATGACTGCTGTCAAGAGAGGTTACCCAGGCAGGCATATCGATTCGTATTTCTTTAATCGGAAATTCAAAAAGTACATTTGAAAGTATCTGAATAATTGAGTTTTTGTCAAGCTCAAGACAATTAACAGGAATGACTCTTACACCGTAATTTTCGCTCAATTCCTGTGCAAGAGTATGTGCTTGAGCCGAAGTCGGGTTTTTGCAGTTGAGAAGCGTAATGAAAGGTTTGTTGAGTGATTTTAGCTCGTTGATAACTCTTGCTTCTGCTTCCTGATATTCGTTTCTCGGTATTTCGCTGATAGAGCCGTCTGTAGTGATAACAAGACCGATTGTGGAATGCTCCGTTATAACCTTTCGTGTGCCGATTTCAGCTGCCATATTGAACGGGATATCTTCATCAAACCAGGGAGTTTTTACCATTCTCGGGTTTTCGCCCTCAATATAACCGAGCGATGAAGGCACAATATAACCAACGCAGTCAATCATCCTTACTTTCATTTTATAATTTGATTCAACGCAGATTTCAACAGCATCCTCGGGTATGAATTTAGGCTCTGTTGTCATAATTGTTCTGCCTGCTGACGATTGAGGCAGCTCATCGGTTGCTCGGTCGCGCCTAGAACTATCCTCAATGTTCGGCAAAACCATATTCTCCATAAATTTTTTGATAAATGTTGATTTGCCTGTTCTTACAGGACCCACAACTCCGATGTAAATATCTCCGCCTGTCCTTGCGGCAATGTCGCCGTAAATGCTTGTATTTGTCATTCTTTGTTCCTCCGAATCCTTGTTTTATGGTAAAGATTATGCGGATGTGGGACAATGTATGACATATAAAATGAAAAATCCGACACCTGCATTTTCTGAAGGTATCGGATTATTTTTTTATTGATATTCTGCCGCTTTTGCGGTTGCGAGTTTATCGCATCTTTCATTTTCGGGATGACCTGCGTGACCCTTGACCCAGATTATTTTGTATTCGTGCTTTCTGATTTCGGTGAGCAAAGCCTGCCATAATTCGGGGTTGAGAACAGGTTTTTTATCTGACTTTTTCCAGCCGTTTTTAACCCATCCCCATATCCAACCTTGCAGAAATGCATCGGCAACATATTTTGAATCGGTGTAAATCGTAACATCGCATTTTTCCTTGAGCTTTTTGAGTGCCTCAATAACTGCGGTCAATTCCATACGGTTGTTGGTTGTTTCTTTTTCTCCGCCGCAAAGTTCAAGCTCGTGATTGCCGTAGCGAAGGATTGCGCCCCAACCGCCGGGACCCGGATTGCCCGAGCAAGCGCCGTCTGTGAAAATATCAACTTTCTTAAGTTCAGCCATAATTAATCTCCGAATGATTTGATGATGTAAAGTATACTATCAAAATTTAAAAAATACAAGTGAAATTTTGGGTTATTTTATTTATAATCCGTCAATAATATATCCCGAAAGGATTGATTGGATGAAAGCTGTTGTAATGGCAGGCGGTGAAGGAAGCAGGCTCAGACCGTTGACCTGCACTTTGCCCAAGCCAATGGCAAGAATTCTCGGCAGACCCATTCTCGGATATATTTTTGATTCTCTTGCTTCCTGCGGAGTTACGCAGGCAAATGTTACTCTCGGTTATCTTCCGCATATCATTGAGAATGAATTCGGTAATAAATTCGGTAAAATGAAGCTGAATTTCATTCGCGAAGATGAACCTTTGGGTACTGCAGGGGGAGTCAAAGCGGCGGCGCAGGGGTTTGAAGAGCCGTTTATTGTTATCAGCGGAGATGCACTTTGTGATTTTGATTTTAAAAAAATAACTGAATTTCATAAGTCTTCAGGTGCAATGGTGACTATTGTTGCAACGGGTAAAAGTGACCCGAGAGAGTATGGGGTTATAAAGGTCGGCAGGGATAAAAGGGTAGGCGGATTTATTGAAAAGCCCTCGTGGTCGCAAGCGGTAAGCAACCTTGCTAATACCGGTGTTTATGTAGTCAGTCCCGAGTGTCTTTCACTTATTCCGAAGAATAAAAAATATGATTTTGCAAGAGATTTGTTTCCTTTGATGCTTGAAAGAGATATGCCGATTTATTGTTATAACACCGATGATTATTGGTGCGATGTCGGTAATATTGCGACTTATATGGAATGTCAGAGAGATGTTTTTGAGGGGAAAATCAAGCGGATTTTCTCCGTGAATTCAGACGGAATTTATTGCCCCGAAAAGCTTCCGTCGGGCAATTATTCAATCATTCCGCCTGTGTATATCGGTAAAAATACAGAGCTTTGTGACGGTGCGGTAATCGGTCCTTATGTAGTTATTGATAATAACTGCTATGTCGGTGAAAATGTTAAGGTAAGATATTCGACAGTGCTTGAAAACGCTTGTCTGTCAAGGGACTCGGCAGTTACGGGTGCGCTTGTTTGCTCGGGTGCTGCGCTTAAAAAAGGCGCGTCAATGTTTGAAAACAGCGTTGCAGGATCGGGGAGTATAATCGGGGAAAACGCCAGCGTCAGACCCAATGTTCTTGTTTGGCCCGGCAAGATTATAGGTAAGGAAACGAGCGTTTCGGACAATGTGAAATATGGTAATATCCGTTCGGGTCTGATGAATGAAAACGGTTTCTGTGAAGATGGCGGTGCAAGACTGACTCCCGAGGTTTGCGTGCGTATCGGTGCGGCTGTCGGTAACACAAGAAACGGCAGCAGATGCGGAATCGCAACCGACGGCTCAAAGTCTGCTCAGGTGCTTCGTCACGCAATTGTTTCAGGTCTGCTCGGTGTTGGTGCAAGTGTGTGGGATTTCGGAAATTGCTTTGAATCTCAATTGAATTTTCTTGTTAATTTCTGCGGTCTCGGGTCAGGACTTTTTATAAGCGGAAACGATAAAAAGGAAATAAGAATTTGCGGCGAAGGCGGTCTTTCAATTCCTCGTTTCTTTGAGAGAAGCATTGAATCCTATATCAGCAAAGGTGAAATCCGCGAAATTGATGAAAAATCCGTCAAAGAGTTGAATGAGATGTCATCAGTCTGTCTGATTTATAAACAGGAATTGATTAAATCTGCACCTTACGGTCTTTCGGGTCTCGGTGCAAGAGTGAAATGTGATAATCCTATTGCACAGAATATGCTTGAATCTGTACTCAAAAAACTCGGTTGCATTGATGATGATAATTTTGTTATTGAGATTTCTCCGTCAGGCACATCCGCAAAGGTGATTCATAACAGCAATGAAGCGGAATACGAAAAACTTCTCGCAGTATGTTGCCTGAATGAAATGAGAAACGGACGCGATATTTCCGTCCCTTATGATGCACCGGGCTTTCTTGATGCCCTTGCAGGTGATTTAGGTAAGAGAGTTTACCGCTATCTGAGCACTCCTGCCGATGATTCGGATTCCGTTGCAAGGCGTCTTGCCGCAAAACAGATTTTTGTCAGAGACGGTCTTTTTCTTGCTGTCAGATTACTTTCGGTTATGAAAGAGAGAGAAACAACATTTGAAGAGCTTCTTTCAGAGCTTCCCGAGAGCTATATTATTAAGAAAACCGTTCCTATCGGTTTTTCACCTGCATATATTGCAGGACTTGTCGGAGAAGAAAAAATCAGCCTCACAAATGAATTTGAAGGAATCGAACTTGTCCGCTCAAAAGGAAAGTTGCTCATTATTCCTGAAAGAAGCGGCGAAAAAGTGCGTATCAGCGCAGAGGCTCAATCGATGGAAGCGGCAACGGAGCTTTGCGGTGAAATTGAAGATTTGCTTAATAATGTAAATTTACTTGACAATAATATAAAATAATAATATTATATAAGATGGGTCAGGAGCATCCTGCCCGTTTACATAGAATCATACATCATTGAAAAATAAATAAATTTTGAACAGGAGAAATTATGGCTAAAAAGAATTCAGCTTCAAACGATAAAAAGCAGACTTCCCGTCAGGAAAATGCCGTTGCCGGTAAGCAGAAGTCAAAGGGCTTTCAGTATAAGAAAAATTCAAAGTCATTCAGGTCAAGAAACGGCTCTGCAAAGAAATACAGAAAACCTGTTGACGAAACACCTTTGCGCATAGCATTCCTCGGCGGACTCAATGAAGTCGGTAAGAATATGACTCTCTATGAATATAAAGATGAGATGTTCATTGTTGACTGCGGTCTTGCTTTCCCTGACCCCGATATGCTCGGTGTTGACCTTGTTATTCCCGATTTTTCATATGTTGAGAAGAACGCGGATAAAATCAAGGGCATCTTTATCACCCACGGTCACGAAGACCATATCGGCGGTCTTGCTTATCTGCTTAAAACCGTCAATATTCCCGTTTACGGTACAAAGCTTACAATCGGTCTGATTCAGGGCAAACTCAAGGAGCACGGAATTTTAAGCTCTTCCAAGCTTAACGAGGTTGCGCCCGGAGATGTTGTTAATCTCAATGAATTCAGCGTTGAAATGATTCATGTCAATCATTCAATTCCCGATGCAATCGCTCTTGCAATCAAATGCGGCGCAGGTACTGTCATTCAGACAGGCGACTTCAAGGTTGACAGCACACCCATCGACGGCGGAATGATTAATCTTTCAAGATTTGCTCAGCTTGGTGACGAGGGTGTACTCGCTCTTCTTTCCGATTCAACCAATGCCGAAAGACCCGGTTATACAGAGAGCGAGCGTAAGGTCGGCGAATCCTTCGATGTGCTTTTCCGTAAGGCGGGTAAGAGCAGAATTATCGTTGCAACTTTCGCTTCAAATATCCACAGAGTCCAGCAGATTATCAATGTTGCGGCATCTCTCGGCAGAAAGGTTGCCATTATGGGCAGAAGCCTTGAGAATGTTGTCAATATCAGTGCACAACTCGGTTATCTTAATATTCCCGATAATGTTCTTATCAATGCAGACCTCATCAATAAATACCCCTCCGAAAGCCTTGTTATTATCACAACAGGCAGCCAGGGTGAGCCTATGTCGGCTCTTTCAAGAATGGCATTTTCTGACCACAGAAAGGTTGAAATATGCCCCAATGACTATGTAATTATTTCTGCTACTCCCATTCCCGGAAACGAAAAAACCGTCGGCAGAGTTGTTAATGAGCTTCTCAAACTCGGCGCTGAGGTTATTTACGAAAAGATGTATGATGTTCATGTTTCGGGTCATGCGTGTCAGGAAGAACTTAAACTTATAATGGGTCTTGTTAAGCCGAAATATTTTATTCCCGTTCACGGTGAGCAGAAGCATCTGCGTAAACATGCAATGCTCGCAGAGGGTATGGGAATTCCCGCTGACAATATCTTTATTGCTGATAACGGTTATGTTGCAGAGCTTAATTCTCAGTCAATCAAAAGCGCCGCTTCCGTACCTGCAGGCAAGGTCTTTGTTGACGGCTCGGGTGTCGGTGATGTCGGAAGCGTTGTTCTTCGCGACAGAAAGCATCTCGGTCAGGATGGTATTATCGTTGTTACCGCTTCTCTTGATTATGAAACAGGTCAGCTTATTGCAGGCCCTGAGGTTGTTTCAAGAGGCTTTGTTTATGTAAAAGAAAATGAAGCGCTCATCGAGCAGGCTCGCAAGGTTGCCGAAAAATCGCTCGAAAACTCATATTACAGCAATATCAGCGATATGAATGCGATTAAGGGTAAGCTCCGCGATGCCGTTTCGCATTTTGTCTATGAACAAACAAAACGCAGTCCCATGATTCTTCCGATTATTATGGAGGTTTAAAATCATTAAATCTGAATCGGAATCAAAATATATTCAATTGTCTAAGGAGATATAAAAAATGAAAGTTGTTTTACTTCAGGATGTAAAAGGCCTCGGCAAAAAGGGTGAGCTTGTAAGTACTTCAGACGGCTATGCAAGAAACTTCCTTTTCCCCAGAAAACTTGCAACAGAGGCTAATTCACAGGCTATGAGCGAATTCAGAAACAGAGAAGCTTCCGAGAAGCATCGTATTGATACAGAAATCGCTGCCGCAAAGGCAAACGCCGCTAAACTTGAGGGCAAGACCGTTAAGCTTTCTGCAAAAGCAGGCGCAAACGGTAAGCTCTTCGGCTCGGTAACATCCAAGGATGTTGCATCCGCAATTGCAAAAGAATTCGGACTTTCTCTTGATAAGCGCAAGGTCGTTGTTGAGGATATCAAGGCTTTCGGCACATATCCTGTTGAGGTCAAGCTTTATAACGGCATCAGCGCTTCAATGTATGTCAGAGTCGGCGAATAAATCATAACGGAGAATTAAAATGGCAGAAAACAGCATTCTTTCTTTTGATAATATCAATATGCCTTTCAGCCTTGAAGCGGAGCAGGCAGTGCTCGGCAGTATTCTTGTTGATTCTTCCTGTCTTTCGCAAGCTGCTGTTTACATAAGCCCCGATTCTTTCTATCTTCCTCAGCATCAGGCGATTTTCTCCGCGATGATTCTTGCTGACGGCTCGGGTATGAAAATTGACCCACTTGTTATTCTTGAACAGCTTGTCCAGCAGGGTGTTTATGATAACGCATCGGGCAGAAATTATCTTCTTGAACTCGCTCAGATGGTACCCTCGACATCAAATATCGAGATGTATGCCAAAATCGTGAGAGAGAAATTTTATCTGCGCACTCTTATTTCAATTTCAAGCGAAACAATTGATATGGCAGTTGCCCAGGAAGAAACGGCAGATATTCTTCTCGATAATGCGGAGCAGAGAATTTATAATATCAGACAGGGTAAAACCTCAAATGCACCTTCAAAACTTCGCGATATCATTGTCAGCGATGTTTATGACCGCTTGCAGAAGCTTACAGGTGAGGATAAGGATTTATACAAAGGCTTTACAACAGGCTTTGCTGACCTTGATAAGGTGCTGACGGGTCTTAACCGTTCTGACCTTATTCTCATCGGCGCTCGTCCTGCAATGGGTAAAACAAGCTTTGCCCTTAACCTTGCAAGAAATGTTGCGGCGGTAGGTAAGAGAAAGGTTCTTTTCTTCTCGCTTGAAATGACAAAGGAACAGCTTGCAATGCGTGTTCTCGGTACAGAAGCAAGAGTTTCGAGTATGAAGATGAGAAACGGCAATATTACTCCCGATGAGTGGATAAAGCTCGGTAATGCAACAAGTGCTCTCAATGATTGCGAGCTTTATTTTGATGATACATCAACAATCACCGTTCCCGAAATGAAGGCTAAAATCAGGCGTCTTGGCGGCGTTGAGTGTGTTATCATCGATTACCTCGGTCTTATTAAAGGCAGTACCCGCAGCGAAAACCGCGTTCAGGAAGTCAGCGAAATCACAAGAGGTCTTAAGATGATGGCGAAAGACCTTAATATCCCCATCGTTTGCTGTGCTCAGCTTTCGAGAGGTACTGAAGGCAGAGGTAAATCGCATAAACCCCAGCTTGCTGACCTTCGTGAATCAGGCTCAATCGAGCAGGACGCAGATATTGTTATGATGCTCTACAGACCCGATTATTATAAGGGCGAAAAAGAGGATGAAGAGGTCACCGAGCAGCAGGCAAGCGTAAATACAGTTGAGGTTATTGTTGCCAAAAACCGTCACGGCGAAACAGGTACTGTTGAATTCGCCTGGGACGGTGAGCATACACTCTTCCTTGCGCTGGAAAAGAGCTACGATGATTAATAAAGTTTTATCGACAATCCGAAAGTATTCGTTGATTGATAAAGAATCTTCAGTTGTTGCCGCAGTATCGGGCGGAAGCGATTCAATGGCGATGCTTCATATACTCAATTCGCTTAAAAATGAAATCGGATTTTCACTTGAAGCGATTCATATCAATCACGGTATCCGCGGCGAAGAAGCCGTTGCCGATGAAAGATTTGTTGAGGATTACTGTAAGGAAAATAATATTCCTCTGCGAATCTGCAGAGCGGATGTTGTTGCCTATGCCAAAGAAAACGGAATCGGGCTTGAAGAAGCAGGCAGAATCGTCAGATATTCTTTCTTTGAGGAATACGGCGAAGGTACGCTTATTGCAACCGCTCATAATTCCACAGACCGCACCGAAACATTTATTTTTAATTTCACAAGAGGAAGCGCATTGAGAGGGCTCGGCTCGATTCCTCCTGTCAGAGGCAATTTCATCCGTCCTCTGATTGAGTGCTCCAAAAGTGAAATTGAGGATTATTGCCGTATCAACGGCATCTCATATGTTACCGATAAATCAAATGCTGATACGGTTTATGCGCGTAACAGAATCAGGCATAATGTCTTGTCCGAGCTTCGTGTTATCAATCCGTCGCTTGAATCTGCGGCGGCGCGATGCATTGAATCTTTGCGCGAAGATGAAAAATATCTGTCCGAATGCGCTGTGAATCTTGTTTCTCAGGCGCAGGAAGGGGATTCATTCAGAGTGTCGCTTATTAACGATGCTCCGCTTCCGATAAAGAAAAGAGCAATCATCCGCATTGTTGAGGATCGCTTCGGTCTGACACCCGATTATAAAGCGGTTGATGAAATTCTTTTCATTCTTTCCAACGGAGGAAGCAGACAGATTAACGGCGGTATTACCGTCAGAGTGCGAAGCGGTTTGCTTGAATTTCCGCAGGAATCTGAATGCGGATTTGATAATCAGCCGATGATTGAAGGCGCATATTCCGTCGGAAATGCAACCGTTTGTGTTTCTTTGGTCAGCAATGAAACAATTTGTTCACAAAAAATTTCAAATAATATATCAATTTTCTTTCTTGATTATGATAAAATATGCGGAAAGGCGGTTTTCAGAAGCAGGATGGCAGGGGATAAGATATCGCTTGTCAACCGATGCACCAAAACTCTCAAAAAGCTTTTTAATGAGCTTTCGGTCTTACCCGAAAAGAGAGAATCGGTCATCGTTCTTGCTGATGAATCGGGTATTATGTGCGTTGAGGGAATCGGTATTGACTCACGCTTCCTTGTAACGCAGGATTCGCAAAGAATTGTCAGAGTTGAAATCAGAAGATAAATTGTTGCTGAAAGGAATCTTAAAATGTTAAAAGATATCGAAAAGGTTTATTACAGCGAAGAAACTCTGCGTGAAATCGTTGCAGAGCTTGGTAAAAAAATCAGCGAAGACTATAAAGACAAGAATCTTCTTCTTGTCAGCGTACTTAAAGGTTCTGTTGTTTTTATGGCAGACCTTATGAGAGAAATTACTGTTCCTTGCGAAATCGACTTTATGTGCGTTTCGAGTTACAAGGACGGAACAACTTCATCAGGTGCTGTTAAAATTATAAAAGACCTTGATATTAACCTTGAAGGTAAGGATGTTCTTATTGTTGAGGATATTCTTGACTCAGGAAGAACTTTGAGCTATCTCAAGTCTGTTCTTATGACAAGAAATCCCCGTTCATTTAAAATCTGCACTCTTCTTGATAAGCCCGAAAGAAGAGCCGTGCCCGACCTTTTTGCCGATTATTCAGGTGCAGAAGTTCCTGATGAATTTGTTGTCGGCTATGGTCTTGATTATGCTGAAAAATACAGAAATCTTCCTTATATAGGTGTTCTGAAAAGAGAAGTTTATTCCGAATAAGAGGGAAAGATAAATAAAGGAGTGTTGCTGTTTGAATAATAAAAACGAAAAGCCGGATAAGGGCAAGAGAAGGTTTCTGAACTTTTTGCCTTATATCCTTATCCCTGTTATGATTATCGGCGGAATTACGCTTTATGCCGGCAATCAGACAAAAGAGAAACTTGAATATTATCAGGTTGTTTCTCTCTTTGATGATTTTCAGGTTACCGAGTATAATCTCAACCTGAGCAGCGGTGCTTTGACTTATAAGGTCAAGGATGAACCTGATGTCAAAATGTATACCGTTCCTAATGTCAATCTCTTCCTTGAAGATGTTCACGAAGACATTATGGAGTATAATAAGCAGAACAAGGAAGCCCCGATTAAGGCAACCTATATCAGCGGCTCAACAGGTCAGTGGATTTATAACATTCTCCCCACATTGTTGCTGATTATTCTTATGGCTGTTTTCACATTCTTTATGTTCAGAAGAATGAATCAGACAATGAGCAGCGAAAACAACCGCACAATGAGCTTCGGTAAGGCAAGAGTCAAGCAGCCGAAGGATGAAAAGAGAAAGACCACCTTTGCTGATGTTGCAGGTGCAGACGAAGAAAAAGAGGAACTCACAGAAATCGTTGAATTCCTTAAGGATACATCCAAATTTGATGCTCTCGGAGCAAGAATTCCCAAGGGTGTGCTTCTTGTAGGCCCTCCCGGTACAGGTAAAACCCTTCTTGCAAGAGCTGTTGCGGGCGAAGCAAACGCACCCTTCTTCTCAATTTCAGGTTCAGACTTCGTTGAGATGTATGTCGGTGTCGGTGCATCAAGAGTACGCGACCTTTTTGATCAGCCAAAGAAAAATGCACCCTCAATTATATTCATCGATGAAATTGACGCTGTAGGTCGTCACAGAGGCGCAGGTATGGGCGGCGGCCACGACGAAAGAGAGCAGACCCTTAACCAGCTTCTCGTTGAGATGGACGGTTTCGGCGCAAACGAAGGTGTTATTGTTATCGCGGCAACAAACCGCCCCGATATCCTTGACCCTGCACTTCTTCGTCCCGGCAGATTTGACCGTCAGGTAACCGTAAATTATCCCGATACAAAGGGCAGAGAAGAGATTCTCAGAGTCCACGCAAAGGGCAAACCCATCGCTCCCGATGTTGACCTCAAGAGCATTGCTCACGCAACTGTCGGCTACACAGGTGCTGACCTTGAAAACCTCCTCAATGAAGCAGCTCTTCTTGCTGCAAGAGCAGGCAAGAAGGCTATCACTATGACTGAGGTTGACGAGGCTGCACTCAAGGTTGAAATCGGTACTGAGAAGAAGTCAAACAGAATGAACGAAAAGGCAAAGAAGCTTACCGCTTATCACGAAGCAGGTCACGCGGTTTCAAGCTATTACCTTGAAAATAAAGACCCTGTTCATCAGATTTCAATTATTCCCAGAGGTCTTGCAGGCGGATTCACTCTCTACAGACCTACAGAGGATAAGACTTATGTTACAAAGAGCGATATGCTCGATTCACTCGTCAGCCTTCTCGGCGGACGCGTTGCCGAAGCACTTGTGCTCGGCGATATTTCAACAGGCGCATCCAATGACATTCAGCGCGCAACAGAAATCGCAAGAAATATGATTACCAAATATGGTATGAGCGAAAAACTCGGCCCGATTGCATTCACCAGCGGCGATAACGAAGTTTTCCTCGGAAAACAGTATTCACAGGTACGCAATTACTCCGAGGCAGTTGCTTCTGAAATTGATGCTGAAGTTGAAAGAATCATCACCGAAGCATATAAGAGAACAGAAGAAATTCTTTCCACTCATATGGATAAGCTTCATATTATTGCAACCGAACTTTTCCATAACGAAAAGATGAGCGGCGAGGAATTTGCAAGAATTATGGAAGGCACTCCTGTTGCAGAAGAATCTGCTGAAGTTGAGGAAACACCTTCAGAAACAGAAGAATAATTATATAATGTAATAAATAAAGCACCGTTGCTTAATGCTTCGGTGCTTTTTTCTGTCAGAAAATAAAAGGGGATATGTCGTCTGACATATCCCCGTGATTATTAAAGATTTGAAAGAGTTTCCATAACATAGTTGCCGAATTCTTCGCAAGTTGCGCCGTCGGCTCTGCCTGTGATGTGGAGCTTCTTTTCTTCATACATACAGATATCAAGTGCTCTTTCAAGCTTGTCTGCTTCAGCCTGCTTGCCGATGTGTGAAAGAAGCATAACTGCTGCTCTGAGCATTGAGCAAGGATCAGCATACTGACCTCTGCCTTCTCTGATCATTCTGGGAGCTGAGCCGTGGATAGCTTCAAACATAGCATATTTCTTGCCGATGTTTGCGCTGCCTGCGGTACCTACGCCGCCCTGGAATTCAGCAGCTTCGTCTGTGATAATATCGCCGTAAAGGTTGGGAAGAACGAATACCTTGAAGTCTGTTCTTCTCTTCTTATCAATGAGCTTTGCGGTTGTGATATCGATGTACCATTCGTCAGTAATGATTTCGGGATATTCCTTACCGATTTCTTTGCAGAGGTTGAGGAATTTACCGTCAGTTGTCTTGATAACATTAGCTTTCTGAATGATTGAAACTCTGTTTTTGCCGTTTCTTCTTGCATAGTCATATGCAAGTCTTGCGATTCTCTGTGAGCCTTCAGTTGTTGTAACAACGAAGTCCATAGCAAGGTCATCAGTAACATTGATACCCTTTGAACCGACTGCGTAAGCGCCTTCTGTGTTTTCTCTGAAGAATGTCCAGTCGATGCCTTCTTCGGGAACTTTAACGGGACGAAGGTTGCAGAAAAGGTCAAGAGCCTTTCTCATTGCAACGTTTGCGCTTTCGATGTTGGGCCAGGGATCGCCTGCCTGAGGAGTAGTTGTGGGACCCTTGAGGATAACGGGGCATTTCTTAAGCTCTTCAAGAACATCGTCGGGAATTGCCTTGTTTA
Organism: Acutalibacteraceae bacterium; assembly: GCA_045634985.1. Classification (GTDB taxonomy): domain Bacteria; phylum Bacillota; class Clostridia; order Oscillospirales; family Acutalibacteraceae; genus CAG-177. The sequence continues at coordinate 51,728 of JAZRBF010000047.1, forward strand.
CTGCAACTCTGTTTTCGATTGTAAGACCGTCAATTGTCTTGAATTCAATCTTACCTGCGTCAACATCTTCCTTGAGAAGGAAAGCAAGAACTCTTGCTGCTTCATTAGTGATGATGGGGCCGATACCGTCGCCGCCGCAAACGCCGATTGTGAGTTTTTCAAGCTTTGTGAAATCAACAAAATCGCCCTGCTGCTTGATTTCTTCGCTTCTTGCGTCCTGCTCTCTGATGAGTGCTTCAAACTTCGCAAGAGCTTCTTTAATCTGTACTTCAGTCATTTTTATTTCTCCTTACTGAGCTGAATTCTTTGTGTAGTTGAGAAGTCCGCCTGCAAGAATCATAGCGGTCTGTCTGTCGGAATAATCGTAGCAAAGCTCGTATTCCTCGTTCTTTGTAAGATTCTTGAGAATAACCTTTGTGCCGTTTTCGATGCTTGCTCTGATGCCTTCAAGTGCAAGTGAATCGTCTGTGTCGATTCTGTCATAGTCATCTGCGTTTGCAAATGTGAAGGGCATAATACCTGCATTTATAAGGTTAGCGCAATGGATTCTTGCGAATGACTTTGCGATAACTGCCTTGATGCCGAGATAAAGAGGAACAAGTGCAGCGTGCTCTCTTGATGAGCCCTGACCGTAGTTTGCGCCGCCGATGATGAAGCCTTTGCCTGCTTCCTTGCAACGCTCTGCGAATCTTTCGTCACACTGCTTGAAGCAGAAGTTTGAAAGATAGGGGATGTTTGAGCGGTAGGGGAGAATCTTTGCGCCTGCAGGCATAATGTGGTCGGTTGTGATGTTGTCGCCAACCTTGAGGATTGCAGGAGCTTCGATGCTCTCAGGAAGGTCTGTGCTTGTGGGGAAAGGCTTGATGTTTGGGCCGTATTTGATTTCAACGCCGTCCATTTCTTCAACCGTTGCAGGTTTTTCGATGAGATTGTCGTTGATGATGAATCTTTCGGGAAGATTGATTTCGGGCATTTCGCCGAGATCTCTGGGATCGGTGAGATAGCCTGTGATTGCTGATGCTGCTGCAACTTCGGGGCTTACAAGGTAGATGCCTGCATCTGCAGTACCTGAACGGCCTTCAAAGTTTCTGTTGAAGGTACGGAGTGAAACGCCCTGTGACTGGGGTGACTGACCCATACCGATGCAAGGACCGCAAGCGCACTCAAGAAGTCTTGCACCTGCGCCGAGAATATCGGAGAGCGCACCATTGAGTGAAAGCATATTGAGAACCTGCATTGAGCCGGGAGAAATTGTAAGGCTTACATTGGGAGCAATCTTCTTGCCCTTGAGGATAGCCGCAACCTTGAGAAGGTCGAGAAGTGATGAGTTAGTGCATGAGCCGATGCAAACCTGGCTGATTTCGATTTTGCCGATTTCCTTGACTTTCTTAACATTATCGGGCATATGAGGCATAGCTGCCATAGGCTCGAGAGCGCAAAGGTCGATGTCAATTATTTCGTCATATACTGCATCCTCGTCGCTCTTAAGCTCTGTCCAGTCTTCTTCTCTGCCCTGAGCCTTGAGGAATTCCTTTGTGATTTCGTCAGAGGGGAATACGGATGTTGTTGCGCCGAGTTCAGCGCCCATATTTGTGATTGTTGCTCTCTCAGGAACTGAAAGAGTCTTGACACCTTCGCCGCCGTATTCGATGATTTTGCCAACGCCGCCCTTAACGCTCATAATGCGGAGCACTTCAAGGATGATGTCCTTTGCGCTTACCCAGGGAGAAAGCTTACCTGAAAGTCTGACAAGGGTCATCTTGGGCATTGTTGTGTAGTATGTACCGCCGCCCATTGCAACTGCAACATCGAGACCGCCTGCGCCGATTCCAAGCATACCGATACCGCCGCCTGTGGGAGTGTGGCTGTCGGAGCCGATGAGAGTTTTGCCGGGTTTACCGAATCTTTCGAGATGGAGCTGATGGCAGATACCGTTACCGGGCTTTGAATAAAGAAGACCTCTTTTCTTTGCAACGCTCTGGATGAATCTGTGGTCATCAGCGTTTTCGAAGCCTGTCTGAAGAGTGTTGTGGTCGATATATGCAACCGAAAGCTCTGTGCGTACTCTCTCAACGCCCATTGCTTCAAATTCAAGATAAGCCATTGTGCCTGTAGCGTCCTGGGTGAGGGTCTGGTCAATTCTCAGACCGACTTCTGTACCGGGAATCATTTCGCCGCTGACAAGGTGGCTTTTGATAAGCTTTTGTCCGATTGTGTAACCCATATCAGTTACCTCCATTTATATAATAAAATATACCTTAAAATTGTATTGCAACTGACTTGCTTTGTCAAGTCAAAAGTCAAATTATAAAGGAATTTCGACTGTGTTTTTTTCGATAAGCTCAACAGGGTGATATGAAAGCTTTGATTTTCTCAATCCCTCGTCGCCGCAATCTTCTTCGCGGTTGACAAATTTAACCGTATCATCAGCCGCAAATGTTCTCAGAAAGCTGTTTGTGAGCATCTGATATGCTCCGCCGAAGGTAACATCCGCTTTTTCAATGTGAACAAAAAGAGTGTCGCCGATAATCTCTCCGAATGAATAGCCGACGATTTTGTCTCCGATATGAAGATATCCGCCGAGCATATGGTATTGTTCTCTTTTTTTCAGCACTTCGATGCAGATTTCAAGCTCCTTCATAGCGCTTTCATCTTTGTCTGAATTGAACGAAAAATTCTTTGTGAATTCAATCAGCTTGTCCGTAACTGAATCGTCAATTATATCAAATGCATAATCGGGATAAAGTTTCTTGAATTTGTTGATATGATTTCTCGGAGTGCCGTATTTTCTTCCTGCAAGAAGCATCATAGGCTCTTTTTCATAGAGATAATCAAACCAATCTCTGTCTGCACTGTGAGTGCATCCGGGATATTTTGCAATCACAAAGGGAAGCTCGTCCTTGTTTACTCCGCAGAGAGTCATCGGAGTGCCTTTTTCTTTGCAATATTTTGCAAGTTCATCGAGCATACCGTCAACATTTCTGCCGATAGGGTAGGTGTAACAAGGCTCGCCCGTAAAGTTTGAAGAGAAGATTATTGTGCCGTCATAAATTGCATAATGATTATCATAATAATTTCTCCACATTATCGTTGCGGCGGTTGAGCGGTCGCATTGTCTTGCGGGATAATTCTGATAAAATGCGTTGATTATTTCGTAATCCTCGAAAGATATTTTTTTGAATTCCATCGTTTATACCTCTTTCCGAATGAGAATTATAACATTCATTTTATTAATTGTAAATATTTTCAATATTATTTTGGATAAACTGTCAAATTTTTGTTGCATAAGATGCAATCTTCTGTTATAGTTATTATATATTTTAAAATAGGAGAAATATGCTTATGCCTTATAAACTCAAAGACCACATTTGCAGATTTTGTAAGATGTTTGCGCTTGATGACGCGGCTGTGCCGAAAGCTCTTTTTGAAGCTGAAGCAATCAAGCCCGACCTCAAAGGCTTCCCTTATCCGTTGCCTTCAAAGAAGTCGGATTATACCTGCAGCGCAAAAACAGGTAACATCGAATGGTACGGTGCTTCAAACGGCCTTACCCGTTATGATGCAGATGCTGAAAGATACGAAGATAAGCTGATGTATTTCAGCGCGCCGAGAGATTTTCTTGATAACAACATCAAGGCTCTTCTTCCCGAGGGAGAGAATCTCTGGGTACTTACCGAAACAGGCGTTACATTTATTGAAATGAGAATGGTCGGCGCTGAAGAAAAAGCTGATATTCTTCGCGATGAAAGTGAAAAATTTGTTGACAGACGCGGTATGAAGAGCCAGAAGCGTCTTCGCGAGGGCAGAAATCTTGACAGTATTCTGCCTTACGGTCATTCGGATAATGACGGTTGCTTTACCGCTACATACGCAATGGGTGAGCTTTTCCGTTACGCAGTTTATAAGAAGGAAAAGGGTGCGGAGCATCCCGATACTCTTCTTGCAAGAAAATATGCATTGCGTTCAACTGAAGCAACTCTTCTTCTTGCTCATATTCCCGGCAGAGGTGACGGCTTCGTTGCAAGAACATATCTTTGTCCCGATGAGCCTGTGCCCGATGACGGTATTTTCTTCAGAAAGAACGGTGACACCGCAGTTTGTCTTGAAACAACCTGTTCAAAAGAATGGGATTGCGTAGGTGCTGAAATTTATTGCGGAGCTCCCATCCCCGAAAGACTTTCAAAGCTCTATACAGACCTCGGTTATTCACACGACGGTATTGTTTATAAAGCTGATACAAGCAGTGACGAAATCACAACTCATTTCCTTTTCTTCAAGTTTGTTCACGATATTCTCGGCGAGGAAGACCCCGAACTTGATAAGATCGTTATTGATACCTGCAAAGGTCTTATGAATCATATTATTGATAACGGCTATATTCTCCGCGATTTCACAGGTAAGGCAACTTCCTGGGCAAAGTGGAATGAAGAGTATTTCGTTACCGATTACGGCTATGTTGATGCTTGCCTCAATTCATCCGAAGTCCTTATGTATCACCTTGTTACAATGGATATAACAGGCGAAAAGGGTAAGTGGCTCGAAAGCTATGAGCATCTCATCAATGACAGACATTATGATGACTATGCCGCAAAGCATTTTGACCGTCTTTTCCAGTGCTCAATCGGCGGTGAATTCGATTTCCAGGAAGACATTATGTACGGCGACCATATGCTTGCCTGTCTTTCTTATTTCGGTCTTGGTATTCTTGAAAAGGACCCCGTCCGTCTTGAAAAATATCGCAACGGTTTCAGAAGCTGGAGAACATCTCTTGAGAGAGAGCATAACCCCGGTTATGACCTTCCCTTTAAAATTGCTTGTCCCGATGATGAAATTGACTTCGAGGCTCTTGCAACCTGGTTCTACAGAACAAATGCAAGCCGCCTTGCAGCCGGTGTTTCACTCAAGGGCAGACACGATATTCCTGTAAAGCCTCTTCAGGCAGGTCAGACGGAAATTTCCGTTCTTCTTCCTCCTGATGAAAGATTCATCTCTAAATATGACCGTAACCCTGTCGCTCTTGTGAATGAAGATTCAGGCGGTATTATGTGCGTTGAAAGTGCATATGTTTACGGTTATGCTTATTGGATGGGCAGATATTACGGATTCTTTGAATAAGAGGTGCAGAAATGAAAAATAAAATTCATCTTATCGGCAACGCACATCTTGACCCCATCTGGCTCTGGAGATGGCAGGAAGGATGCGGCGAGGTGCTTCAGACGTTCCGTTCAGCGGTTGACAGAATCAAGGAATACAAAGGCTTTGTTTTCACTTGTTCGTCAGCATCATATTATAAATGGGTTGAAGAAATCGACCCCGAGCTTTTTGAAGAAATCAGAAAGCTTGTCAAGAAGGGCAAGTGGGTACCCGTCAACGGTTGGTGGGTTCAGCCCGACTGCAATATGCCTGATGCAGAGAGCTTCGCAAGACAGGCTCTTTACAGCCAGCTTTATTATTATGAAAAGTTCGGCACAATCTGCAAAACAGGTTATAATGTCGATTCATTCGGTCATAACGCAATGCTTCCTCAGTTCCTCAATCAGGGCGGTATGAAGTGCTATGTTATGATGCGTCCCGACAAAAACGAAAATAAAGAAATGCCCGAAAACCTTTTCTGGTGGGACAGTCCCGACGGCTCAAGAGTCCTCACTTACAGAATCCCCACAGGCTACGGTGAAAGCGGCATTGATTCAATCAAAAACGCTCTTTCCGTTATGGAAGAGAGAGCTGAAAATACAGGTCACGGTATGATGCTCTTCTATGGCGTCGGTAACCACGGCGGCGGTCCCACAAAGGGTGATATTGAATATCTTATCAACCTTATGGACGAAGAAGGATATGAGCATCTTGAATTCTCATCACCCGATGATTTCTTCTCCGAAACCTGCACAGGTCTTCTCGATGTTCCTTCCTGGGGCGACGAAATGCAGCATCACGCAAGCGGCTGTTATTCCGCAACAGGAATGGTAAAACAGCTTAACAGAAAAGCTGAAAACTGGCTTGTCAGCGCAGAAAAATGGAATTCCGTTGCATCGAAGATTTCAAATCTCCCTGCCGCAACAAAAGCATTCGGCGATGCCTGGAAAGAGGTTTGCTTCAATCAGTTCCACGATATTCTCTGCGGTTGCTCCATTATGGAAGCATATGACGATGTAAGAGATTCAATGGGTTACGCGATGACCGTTGCCGCAAAGGAAGAAAACAAAGCTATGCTCAAGATTGCAGGCTTTGTCAACACCTGGCTTGACGGTGTATCCGATACAGTTTCCTGCAATGCACGCCATCATTGCAGAAACCTCAATTTCCCCAGACCTGTTATAGTCTTTAACCCTCTTTCATATGAGGTTGAAAGTGCGGTCAGAACATATCATCCTTCGGCAAGAGTAACTGATTGCGACGGCAACGATGTTCTCTTCCAGAATGTTCGCTCATCCCGTTCAAACGATTCACATCTTGATACCGAATTCATTGCAAAAGTACCTGCTTTCGGCTACGCAACTTATTGGCTGTGGCACGAAGATTCAGAGGTCGGCGAATTTGAGAAACCTGCATCATCGCTCAAATGTGACGGACTTACCATTGAAAATAAGTTTATCAAGGTAACATTTGATGCAGTTACAGGCGGTATTTCAAGCATTTTCAATAAGGAAGACGGCGCTGAATATGTCGGCGGAGAAACCTGCATTCCTACTGTTGTTGATAACTCAGAACCCGATACCTGGGCGCATAATATCTTCAAGTTCGATACTACAATCGGTACAATGAAGCTCGAATCAATCGAGGTTGTTGAAAACGGAGATGCACGAATCGTTGTAAGAACAAAGCACATTTATAACGGCTCATATCTTAAGCAGGATTTCATTCTTGCAGAAAATGCAAAGGTACTTCGTGTCAAGTGTAAGTCACTCTGGCAGGAGCCTCTCACAATTCTCAAGATGCCCGTAACTCTTGCAGGTAATGCTCCGATTTCAACCTATGAAATCCCCGGCGGATTTATCAAAAGACCCTGCAACGGCGAAGAAGAGCCTGCTCTCACCTGGGGTGATGTTACCGCAGAGGGCAAGGGTCTTGCACTCATCAGCGATGCCAAATACAGCTATGACTGCATCGGCAACACTCTTCGTCTGACTCTTATCAGAAACTCCATTTTTGCTGACCATTATTCAGACAGACCTGCTGCTGACTTCAACTATACCGACGAAGGTATCAGCAGATATGAATATGCAATCTATCCTCATTCAGGTGAGGCTGAAACAAGCGGAATCCAGCGCATTGCTGCTGCTTTCAATTCAAAGCTTGTTGCAATTCCTGTCGGTTACCATAAGGGCACAATGCCTCTTAAGGAAAGCTTTATCAGTATCGATAAGGAAAACATTGCTCTTATGAGCTTCAAATTCTGTGAGGACGGCTCGGGTGACGCGGTTATCAGACTCCGCGAAACAGACGGCAAACCCACCAAGTGCGCAATCGTCTGCGATATCCTTGATGCAGGCTTCTGGTCAGATTTCAGAAAGTTTGAAATCAAGACCTTCAGAATCAACGCAGAGGGTTATGTTACCGAAACCAACTTCCTCGAAGGTGTTCCCGAACTTAAATAATTATTTCATTGCGGAGCAGCAGTAATTGTTGCTCCGCTTTTGTATATCAGGTTTGTTTCGGTAAAAAATAAATTGAATTCCAATGAATATCATTGACTGTGCGTGAATAACAGTTATTGAAAACCGCAATGATTTGTGGTAATATTCTTTTTAATGAGGTGAAATTTATGCCGTTAAACAAACTGTCGGGCCTTGAGCCCGAAAAAGTGTTCCGCTTTTTTGAGGAAATATCAATGATTCCGAGAGGCTCGGGTCATATGGAGAAAATCAGCGGATACTGTGCTGAATTTGCAAAAGAAAGAAATCTGAAATTTATAAAAGACGATGCCTGCAATGTCATCATTTTTAAGGATGCATCCGTCGGCAGAGAAAACGAAGAACCCGTTATCATTCAGGGTCATCTCGATATGGTTTGGGAGAAAACCTCCGATTCATCAATCGATTTCGAAAATGACCCTCTTGACCTCGCTGTTGAAAACGGATACATTATCGCGAAGGGAACGACCCTCGGCGGTGATGACGGAATAGCCGTTGCATATGCACTTGCTTTGCTTGATTCGGATGATATTTCTCATCCTCCGCTTGAAATCGTTTTCACAACCGATGAAGAAACAGGAATGTGCGGTGCAGAAGCAATCGATACTTCTGTACTTCGCGGTAAAAGAATGATTAATATCGACTCCGAAGCAGAAGGTACTCTCTGGGTCAGTTGTGCAGGTGGCGCAAGAGCTGATATTTCCTATGAATTCTCTGCAGAAACCGTTGTCGGTACAGTATGCGAAATCTCCGTTTCAGGTCTTCACGGAGGTCATTCGGGAGCAGAAATTCATAACGGATACGCCAATGCAAACAAACTTATGGGACGAATTCTTTCCGAATTGTCATCATCCCTTGATTTTTCGCTTGTTTCCATTGACGGCGGTACAATGGATAACGCAATTACTCGCGAATCCTCGTGCAAAATTGCTCTTTCAAGCGACAGTGAAGCCCTTTTCAAGCATATCAACCGTCTTAACTCCGATTTGCGTAAGGAATACAAATCAACAGACCCTGGTCTTACTGTCAGAATCCGCAGTTGTGATTCGGTTAAATATTGCGTTAAAAAATCAGATTCGGATAAGATTATCTCGATGCTCAATGAGTTGCCCTGCGGTGTTGTTTCGATGAGTAAAACAATCGAAGGACTTGTTGAAACTTCGCTTAATCTTGGCGTTGCATCAACGAAAGATAATCTGATTTCATTCACTTTTCTTTGCAGAAGCAGTGATAATTCGCAGAGAATTTCATTGACCGATAAACTCTCTTCAATTGCAGAGAAATACGGCGCATCCTGTGATATCCACAGCGAATATCCTGCCTGGGAATATAAAGAAAACTCCGCGTTGCAGAGCATATTTGCCGATACTTTCAAGGAAGTTTTCGGTAAAGAAATGGTTGTTACCGCCATTCACGCAGGCCTTGAATGCGGTCTTTTCTGCGGAAAAATTGAGGGACTCGATTGTGTTTCATTCGGCCCCGATATTCTTGATATTCATACTCCGCAGGAAAAACTCAGCATTGATTCGAGCGCAAGAATGTGGAAATATCTTCTTGAAATTCTGAAGAGAATCTGATTTTTCTGAAGATTCTTATGTCGCAGATTTTTATAAGTCTGCCGATGCTTAAATAAAAATTGATGATTTCGCTGGCGTAGAGTATGAAAATATATCCCTTTACCGAATATATCGGCAGGATAAACCATACCATTACCACGCAAAGTGCGGAATCGATTATGTTATACCTCATCGACTGAATCTGCTGGTCAAGACCCTTGAGCATTCCGTCGGTGACGGTGTCGGTATACATCACAGGAACAAGCGGTGCGAGTATTCTTATATACAGCACCGCTTCATCTGTTTTATAGATTAAATCTGAGATTATCGGCGCGAAGACGAAAAGGATTACGGCGCAGAATGATGAATAAATCATCGTCCTGTTCAGGTTTTTTTCTACTGTCCGGCTGATTGCCTTTCTGTCTTTTCTCTCGTGCTTTGCGGCAAGTTCGGGAATGAGCATCGATGAAAATGATGTCAGAATAGCGCAAGGGTATAGGAGAATCGGCAACGCCATCGCGTGAATATTGCCGTATGCCGAAAGCGCCGCCGCTGACCCTGTGCCTGATTTCTCGAATCCTTTCGGAATCAGAAGATGCTCTATCGTCAACAGAACACTTCTTGCGCAAGTGCCTGCCGCGTCGGGAATTGCAATTCTCATCAGGCGGTTGAATCCGATTTTTGCTTTATCCGTTTTTTCTGCAATCTTGAATGATTTGAGAAGATATGAGAGCGAGAATGAAACCGCTTCCGATGCTGTGATTGACGCAACAATCGCGGCGCAGGCTGATTTTGTATTCATCTGAGGAATCCGATTCAGCAGAATAATTGCAGAAATAATTTTTGTACCCTGTTCAATAAGCTGAATAAATGAATAGGGTATAATCAGATTACTTGCGGTGAAATATCCGCTCAATGATGCCGAAACCGCAACAAACGGCAGACTGAACGCAAGTATTTTCAGGGAATATGATGCATCCGAATCCGAAATCCATTTTTCTGAAATCATATCCGAAAAAGCATAAAGTATGATGCAGATTGCAATACCGCAGATAAGTGCATAGGAATCAAACATATTCATCGATTTACGCAGGTCATTTTTTCTTCCCGAATTGATTTCAACCGTTACTCTTGTTGATGCGAGCTTTATTCCTGCGCAGGAAAAGGTTACCGCAAGAGAATATACTGTTGTGATAAGTTGAAAAAGACCGATACCTGCTGAGCCGATTTTCGATGTCAGATATGCATTGAAGCTGACCGCAACAGAGCGCATTATAAGATTTGTAACCGTCATTATCAATGTGTTTTTCATCAGATTTGTCCTGAAATTCATTAAAATCAACCTGCCTTTACAGATAAATTTATATTGACATTAAATGATTATTATGTTAAAATATATTGCAATTTAATAGCAAAAGCTGTGAAGGGGAGGGCGCTTTAAAAAGCTCTCAGAGAGTCGGCGGACGGTGAAAGCCGATGTGCGGATTAAAGTTGTTGTAGCCCCCGAGCTGATGGGAAGAAAACGCATTTCGCGTGATTAGACCCCGTCCGAGAATGCTGCGTGAGTGCATAGGGCTTGTCAGAGCCCAAAGAGTGGCACGATATGTGCAATTTGAGTGGTACCGCGGGTATGCATTTTACTCGTCTCATTGATTTTTTATTAAATCCGTGAGGCGATTTTTTTATGTCTCACAAGAAAGGACGGTCATTTATGGCAAAAGAACTTGCAACAAAGTATGATCCCAAAAATGTTGAAGACCGAATTTATGATTTCTGGCTCAACGGCAAGTATTTCCACGCAAAAGTAGAAACCGATAAGAAACCCTATACAATCGTTATTCCTCCTCCGAATATCACAGGCCAGCTCCATATGGGTCACGCTCTTGATAACACACTTCAGGATATCCTTATCCGTTGGAGAAGAATGCAGGGTTATGATGCACTCTGGCTTCCCGGCACAGACCACGCTTCAATTGCAACCGAAGCAAAGATTGTTGAAGCAATGAAGAAAGAGGGCGTAACAAAGGAAGACCTCGGCAGAGAAGGCTTCCTCAAGCGCGCCTGGGCTTGGAAAGAGCAGTACGGCGGAAGAATCATCGAGCAGCTCAAGAAACTCGGCTCATCCTGTGACTGGGACAGAGAACGCTTTACTCTTGATGAAGGCTGCAGTAAGGCAGTTCTTGAAGTTTTCTGCAGACTTTACGAAAAGGGTCTCATTTACAGAGGCGAAAGAATCATCAACTGGTGTCCCCATTGCCTTACTTCAATTTCTGATGCAGAGGTTGAATATGAGGATCAGGCAGGTCACTTCTGGCATCTTCGCTATCCCTTCAAGGATGGCAGCGGATACCTTATGCTTGCAACAACAAGACCCGAAACTCTTCTCGGCGATACCGCTGTTGCAGTTAACCCCAACGATGAAAGATATAAAGATCTTATCGGCAAGACTCTCATTCTTCCTATTGTTCACAGAGAGATTCCCGTTGTTGCCGATGAATATGTTGAAATGGATTTCGGAACAGGTGTTGTTAAAATCACTCCTGCTCACGACCCCAATGACTTCGAAGTTGGTCTTCGTCATAATCTTCCCGTTATCAACTGTATGACAGACGATGCAAAGATTACTGACGATTATCCCGCTTATGCAGGTATGGACAGATACGAGGCTCGTAAGGCTATCGTTAAGGACCTGGAAGCAGAAGGCGCACTCGTTAAGATTCAGGATTACAGCCCCAATGTCGGCACTTGCTACCGTTGCCACACAAGCGTTGAACCCAGAGTTTCAAAACAGTGGTTCGTTAAAATGGCTCCTCTTGCAGAGCCTGCAATCGATTGCGTTAAGGACGGCAAGACAAAGTTCGTTCCCGAAAGATTCGAAAAGACTTATTTCCATTGGATGGAAAACATCAAGGACTGGTGTATCTCCCGTCAGCTCTGGTGGGGTCACAGAATCCCTGCTTATTATTGCGCTGATTGCGGCGAAGTAACAGTTGCAAAGACCGCTCCCGATTGCTGTCCCAAGTGCGGCGGCAAGGTTGAGCAGGATCCCGATACACTTGATACCTGGTTCTCATCAGCTCTCTGGCCTTTCTCAACTCTCGGTTGGCCTGATGAAACACCCGAACTCAAGCATTATTTCCCCACAAATACTCTTGTAACAGGCTATGATATCATCTTCTTCTGGGTTGCAAGAATGATTTTCTCATCCTGCGAGCAGATGGGCAGTCAGCCGTTTGATACAGTATTTATCCATGGTATCGTAAGAGATGCACAGGGCAGAAAGATGTCAAAGTCACTCGGCAACGGCATTGATCCCCTTGAAATCATTGATATCTACGGTGCTGACGCACTTCGCTTCACTCTTGCAACAGGTAACAGCCCCGGAAACGATATGCGTTTCTCCGACGAAAAGGTTGGTGCAAGCCGTAACTTTGCTAATAAGATCTGGAATGCCGCAAGATTCATTCTTATGAATATCGACGGTAAGGATGTCAAGTGCGAACTTCCTGCAGACCTTGCTCTTGAAGATAAGTGGATTGTCAGCCTCTTTAATACTCTCGCAAAAGAAGTAACAGATAATCTCGAAAAGTTTGAGCTCGGCGTTGCCGTTGCAAAGCTTTATGATTTCATCTGGGATATTTTCTGCGATTGGTATATCGAAATTGCAAAGATCAGACTTCAGAAGGACGGAGCAGAAGCACAGAATGCAAGACAGGTTCTTGTTTGGGTTATGAGCAATACTCTCAAGCTTCTCCATCCCTTTATGCCCTTCATTACTGAAGAAATCTGGCAGACTCTTCCTCACGACGGCGAATCAATTATGATTTCTGCTTGGCCCGAATTCTCCGAGGCTAATGCATATGCCGCAGAAGAAGCTGAAATGGAAAGAATTATGACCGCTGTTCGTGCAATCCGTAACCGCAGAGCAGAGATGAATGTTCCTCCCTCAAAGAAGGCAAAGGTTTATATCGCAACCGCATATAAAGCAACCTTTGAGCAGGGCGGCGTATTTATGCAGAAGCTTGCAAGCGCTTCCGATGTTGAAGTTGCTGACAGCTTCGAGCTTGATGGCGCAGTTTGCATCGTTACAGAGGATGCAAAGATTTATATTCCTATGGGTGAACTTGTTGATTTCGAAGCTGAAAGAGCAAGACTTCTCAAGGAACTTGCCGCTGTTCAGAAGGATCTTGACTTCGTTAACAGCAAGCTTTCAAACGAAAACTTCGTTGCAAAAGCTCCTGCAAATGTTGTTGCAGCTCAGCGTGAGCAGAAGGCAAGATATGAAGAAAAAATTGCAATGCTCAACGAAAGTATTGCTAAATTAGGCTAATTAAAATGACCCCGAAGCGTAATTGCTTTGGGGTCGGTTTTCAGGTGATATTATGAATTGTAATGAGGCAATCGAATATATCCATTCTCTTGAAAAATTCGGCATCAAACCGGGGCTCGAGCGCATAAAAGCCCTCCTTGATATTCTCGGTAATCCGCAGGATAAACTCAAGGTTATCCATGTTGCAGGCACAAACGGCAAAGGCTCAACCTCAACAATGATTTCGAATATTCTCATCAAAAACGGTTTCAATATTGGTCTATATATTTCTCCGTATGTTACCGATTTCAGAGAGAGAATTCAGCTTAACGGCAATATGATTGAGCATTCTGAACTTGCTGAATGTGTTGAAAAGGTTAAGAATGCGGTTGATATTCTGCTTGAAAAAGGGGAGCAGACAACTGAATTCGAGGCTCTGACCGCAACTGCATTTGTTTATTATGCAAAGAAAAAGTGCGATTTCGTTGTTCTTGAAGTTGGTCTCGGAGGCAGATTTGATGCAACAAATGTTGTCAAGGCTCCGTTTGTCAGCGTTATTGCAAGTATTTCGCTTGACCATACCAATATTCTCGGCGATACTGTTGAGCAGATTGCCGCAGAAAAATGCGGTATTATCAAATTCGGCGGTGAAACCGTAAGCTATCCTCTTCAGACTGAAGAAGCACTCGGAGTGATTCGCAATACTTGTGATAAACGAATGAATTCGTTGAGAATTCCCGATGTTTCAAAGCTTGAAACAGGTAAGCAGAGCATCGAAGGAACGCAGGTCTGCTATGACGGAATCAATTATCTTCTTCCTCTTGCAGGCGAGCATATGGTTTATAATTCAATAACCGCAATTGAAGCAATCCGTTCGCTTTCAAGATTCGGAATCAGAATTGCCGATGATGTCATTTCTGCAGGTATCGGAGCTTCGGTTATGCCTGCGAGAATGGAATTAATCAAGAAAAAACCTGTTATTATTCTCGATGGCGGACACAATGAAGGCTGCGCTAATGCACTTGCAGATTATATCAGAAAACATCTTTCGGGCAAGAGAATCATTATGGTTTCTTCAATGATGGCTGATAAGGATTATTCGTCTTATCTTCGTGTTGTTGCACCGTTTGCAGATGTTTTTATTGCAACAAAAGCGGATGTACCTCGCGCACTCTCAAGCGATGACCTTTGCAAGGCTGCATCTGAATTCTGCAGAGTAACTCACAGCGTTTCAGACCCGTTGAAGGCGATAACCGCCGCGGCTAATATCACCGAATCCGACGAAGCTCTTATTGTATGCGGCTCGTTTTATCTTGCAGGCGAAATTAGAGATAATCTTCTTAATTTTTAATACCCCTACAATTCAACATTTTTTTCATAATCAATCCTTTATCCTTTTGGGTAAAGGATTTTTTGTTTTTAAGGAGGTTAAAATGGCAATTAAAATTTCGTCATCATCCGCTCGTTTATCAGTTTATCTGAGCGGTGAAATTGACCATCATAATGCGGCTTTAATCCGCTATGAAACCGATGAAGCAATTCAGGCTTCATTGCCCCGATGTGTCAGAATTGATTTCTCGGGTGTAACTTTTATGGACAGCTCGGGAATCGGATTTATAATGGGAAGATTCAGGCTTGTTAACGGTTACGGCGGTAAACTTGAAGTTGTCGGTCTGTCAGACAGACTTTATTCAATGATGAAGCTTGCAGGTCTTGAAAGACTCGTTACTCTTGAAAAAAAGCAGGAGAAAGGAAAGAAAAATGAAACCATTAAATGAAATGAGATTAAAAATTGAAAGTCGCTCTGTCAATGAAGCGTTCGGCAGAGCGGTTGTTGCCGCTTTTGCGGCTCAACTTGACCCTAATGTTGAGGAAATTTCCGATATCAGAACAGCCGTAAGTGAAGCGGTAACAAATTGCATTGTCCACGCATATGCAAATTCAGTCGGGCCGATTTACATATGGTCAGGTATTTATGAAAACGGAATCATAAAAATTAAAATCAGGGATTCAGGATGCGGAATAGAAGATGTTAAAAAAGCAATGGAACCGCTTTATACTTCGCTCGGCGGTGAGCGTGCAGGTCTCGGTTTTGCTGTTATGGAAAGCTTTTGCGATAAGGTCAGAGTGCGTTCAAAGAAAGGTGTAGGAACGGTTGTAACTCTTGAAAAGAAAATAAAAGGCAGGGATTCCGATGATTAAGGAATCCCCGTCATTTGATGAAACTGTCAGCAATAATCTCGGTCTTGTTCATTCGTGTGCAAACCGATTCAAAGGCAGGGGAATCGAATATGACGATTTGTATCAGGCAGGGTGTCTTGGGCTTGTTAAAGCCGCAAAGAACTTTGATTCATCGCTCGGATTTGCATTTTCAACTTATGCCGTTCCCGTTATTCTCGGCGAAATCAAGCGATTGTTCCGCGACGGAGGATCGGTTAAAATCGGAAGAGCACTCAAGGAAAAATCACGCTTTGCAATGCAGAAAAAAGAAGAAATTACCGTTATTCTCGGCAGAGAGCCGACTGTCAGCGAGCTTGCGTCTGAACTCGGAACAGATGCCGCAGAAACCGCGATGCTTCTCAATGCCTGCGCTCCCGTTGTTTCTCTGACAAGCGGTGAAGAAGGGGAGAGTCAGTTTGATTTACCTGTTGAGTCGCATGAATCAAAGGTTTCCGATTCGGTTGCTCTTCGTCAGATTCTTATGTCGCTTGATGAAAAAGAACGGTTGCTGATTCAATGCCGATATTTTAATAATATGACACAATCTGCAACTGCTCGGATCCTCGGGATGACTCAGGTGCAGGTTTCACGAAAAGAAAAAGCAATTCTTGAATCAATCCGTAATAAAATGAATATATAGCATTGACAAATGACCTCTGTCGGGTTTAATATTATTTTGTATTTAAACTCGGAACGGAGGTCTGTTTTTTATGGTTAAATCAATCCCTGACGGCATTTACCCTACAATGGTAACGCCTTTTACCGCTGATAATAAAATCGATTATAACGGCGTTGAGGCGATTCTCAATTGGTATTCTGAAAACGGCTGTGACGGTGTATTTGCTATCTGTCAGTCAAGTGAGATTTTCTTCCTTTCTTTTGAAGAAAGACTTGAACTTCTTCAATTCATTATGAAGCATCTTCCCAAGGGTATGACCGTTGTTGCTTCGGGTCACACCGCTGATGATATTGACCGTCAGATTTATGAAGCAAATGCTTTCATCAACGAGGGCATCGATGCATATGTATTCATTGCTAACCGTTTTGCAAAGCAGGACGAAGATGATTCTGTTTTCCTCAGAAATTATGAAAAGGTTGTTTCATCAATTCCGGAAATCGGTCTTGGTATTTATGAATGTCCCTATCCCTATAAGCGTCTTATGACTCCCGAAACTCTTCGTCAGTGCGCTCTTGACGGAAGACTTAAATTCCTCAAGGATACCTGCTGCCGCATCGAAGAAATCAAGGCAAAACTTGCCGCAGTTGACGGTCTCGGACTCAAGATTTATAACGCAAATTCAGCAACTCTTCTTGAATCTCTTGAAGCAGGCTGCGCCGGTTTCTCGGGCGTTATGGCAAACTTCCATCCCGAAATCTATTCCTGGCTTTGCAAAAATTTCAGAAATGAACCTGAAAAAGCAAAAGAAGTTCAGGCTTTCCTTGCATTTGCATCTCTTGCGGAGTGTCAGTATTATCCCGTTAATGCCAAGTATCATATGGGTCTTTGCGGTCTCGGTATCGGTTATGACGCAAGAGTCAAGGATGCTGCATTGTTTACCGAAGGCAACAAAAAAGAAATCAATCAGATGTATACGGTTGAACAGATATTCAAAAAAATGTTTAATATTTAATTTTTATACATTTTATTGCTGTAAATTTTATTTTTTTGTTGATTTTATTGGTTGTTTATGTTAACATAATTAGTGGTAAATTGGTACTAAAATAAATTATTTGGAGGAATTCAAAATGGCACAGAAAAAGACGGTATTCCTTACCGGTGCTTCAGGCACAATGGGTTGGGAAGGCTTCCAGCAGTTCTATGCAAAGAAAGATGAGTTCACAATTGTTGTTCTTCTCCGTAAGAGCAAAAAGAACGAAGATCTCTTCGCACCCTATATGAACGATCCCGCTGTTAAGATTGTTTGGGGTGACCTCAAGAATTATGAAGATGTTCTTGAGTGCGTAAACGGTGCTGATTATGTTCTTCATGTTGGCGGTATGGTATCTCCCTCTGCTGACTATCTCCCCATCGCAACAATCAAGACAAATGTCGGTGCAGCTGAAAACATCGTTAAGGCTGTTAAGGCTCAGCCCGATCCCGATGCAGTTAAGGTTGTTTACATCGGTACTGTTGCTGAAACAGGCGAAAGAGATGACCCCATCCACTGGGCAAGAACAGGTGACCCCATCAAAATCAGCGTTTATGACCACTATGCAACATCAAAGGTTATTGCTGAATCAATCTTTGCTGAGTCAGGTCTTAAGCATTGGGTATCACTTCGTCAGTCAGGTATTCTTTATCCTGAAATCGTTAAGAATATGGAACCCATTATGTACCACGTTGTTATCAACGGTGTTCTTGAATGGGCAACAGTTGAAGATTCAGGCCGCCTTCTCGTAAATGTTTGCGGTGACGATATCCCTGAAGAATTCTGGAGAAGATTCTATAACATCGGTTCAGGTGCACAGTACAGAATCACAAACTTCGAGTTTGAAGAGCTCCTTCTCGGCAAGTACGGCCTCGGCCTCGGCGATCCCAGAAAGCTCTTTGATCCCGACTGGTTCATCACAAGAAACTTCCACGGTCAGTGGTATCTTGACTCTGACGAGCTTGAGAAGTACTGCCACTTCCGTGCATATATGCCCATCGAAGAATACTTCAAGTCTGTTATGAAGAGAGTTGAATGGTGGTATAAGCTTGCAGTTCTTGCTAAGCCCATTCCCTTCGTTGTTAAGCCCTTTATGAAGAAGATTGCCAAGACTCCTGTTTACGGTACTCTTTGGTGGAGAGAAAACAACATCGAAGAAAGAATCAACGCTTATGTTGGTTCAAGAGCAAAATGGGATGCAATCGGCAAAGATTGGAGCAAGGTAAAGGTTTACCGTCCCAATGACGATCCCGCACAGGCAACTGTTCTCGATCACGGTTATGACGAAAGCAAGCCTTTCGATTCACTTACTCTTGAAGACCTCCAGAAGGCTGCAGCTTTCAGAGGCGGCGAATGCCTTGCAACTGAAATCGTTGATATGTACACACCCATCCTCTGGAAGTGCGCACACGGTCACGAATTCATGATGTCTCCCAACCTTGTTCTCCGCGGTGGTCACTGGTGTCCTGAAGAGCTTCCCTCAAGCATGGAAAAGATCAAGGAGAAGAAGTTCTGCTGGAACTACGATGCAGAAGCTAAGGTTAACCCCTTCTTCGCTCAGGTATGGTATCCTCTCCACGATAAGGACGAAGATAACGTTTATACCGAATACATCTACAGAGATTTCAAAGAATACAAAAACTAATCGAATTTTTTGCGGCGTCCTTGCAAAAGGGCGCCGTTTTTTTGTTTATATATAGTTGTATATTTTAATAATATGTGATAAAATTAAATAAATATAATTAAAAGGTGATTTGAGCAGATGAAAAGATTCAAGGCTCTTGTTTCAATTCTTATATCATTGTCTGTTATTTTCGTTTCTTCGTGCTCCGGCGGATTCGGTCAGGGCGTATCGGAGCTTGTTATCGGTATGGAAAATATCGGCTCTGAATTCAATCCGCTTTATGCGAAGACCGAAAATGAAAAGATAATTTCGTCGCAGATTTTCGGTACAATTCAGAATCTTGATACCGATAATTCGCTTATCAACAGTTGCGGCGGTATTTCATATGAATATGTCGGCGAAAATCAGGTTAAATATACCGTCACATTGCGCGATGATATGTTTTATTCTGACGGCACCCATGTCACAATCGATGATGTCATATTCTTCTATCATTATATTGCCGATGCCTCTTATAACGGCGCTTATTCCGATTGGCATCTGAATAATATCGATGGATTGTCTGAATATTACTATGATGATATGAATTTCAGGATTTTTATGACAGCTGTCAGTAATAATGCCTGGGATTTATATTCAGCCGAAACTATCGGAAAAACCGACTTTATAAATTATCTTATCGCTTCAAAGCTTGAGGGCAGATTCAATAACGGACTAGATTCTCTCGCTCCTAACGGTAAAACCTGGAGAGAATATTTTACATCCATTGAGTATACCGAAGAGCTTGAAAAACTCGGTGATAACCCCGACGAAATGCAGCTTTTATCCCTTGCCGCAAGAGCCGAGGTTGAGAATAATCCGCTTGCTTATAATCCCGCTCCGTATTATGAAGAAATGTTTGTGAGCGAATATATCGGCTCGAATTATTCTGACGGAATTGATGTACCTTCGATTTCAGGCATCAAGAAGATAAATGATTATACCTGCACGATTCTTTATAATTCAAGAAATATCAATGCAATTTCCGAAATCAATATTCCCGTTATTTCAAGAGCAGCGTTTGAATCGGAATATATAAAGGGCAATACCGAGTCAGTCAGGCAAAAGAATATCGCCGCAGTAGGCTCAGGCCCTTATAAACTCAAGCAGACAGATGATGTAGAGGTTACTCTTTCCGTCAATGAATATTATTACGGTGAATCGCCTGATTTTTCTCTTCTTCGTTTCAAAGATTATGCCGAAGCAGAAACTGACCTTACAGAAGCATTCCTTGACGGTGAGGTTGATATTATCAGCGTTGACGCAACTGATTCCAATATCGGTAAGCTTGAAAAAAACGGTGTGAAAACCGTTGTTTCAAATAACAGAAGTTATATTTCAATTTTCTTCAATTCTGCAAATCTTGATTTGGCAGAAAGAAAGGCATTATCAGGTCTTTGCGATTTCAATTCGCTTATTTCTCAGAATATCGGCAGATATTATACCGCAGTTTATATGCCTCTGAGTATCCGTTTCCCTGAATATCCGAAGGAAGTCATTGCTCCCGTCTATACCGCAAACACCTTCAGCGCTTATGAAACATTGAATCCTGACAGGATAACTTCAATTGATGCTTATTTCTGCGGTGAAACAGATTCTCTTGAATATAAGATTCTCGAAGAATATAAAAAGATTCTTTCATCCAAAGGAATTACTCTCAATATCAATGTTGTCAGCCAAACGGCATTTGATTCCGCAATAAAATCAGGTCAGGCTGATTTGTGGATTCAATCTGTGCCTGACGGTGCAACCTGCGATAAATATGAATACTTCAATTCAAACGGCGATTTCAATTTTATGGGTCTGAATTCGGCGGAAATTGATTCTTTGACATCGTCCCTCCGAGCATCTGTCGGATTTTCTGACAGAAAAGCGATGACAAAGCGTATTTTGAATCTTGTTACAGAGCAGGCAATTGAAAATCCGATTTGTCAGCTTCAGACGGTAACTGCTTATAATACTGATAAGATTTCAGCGGATTCTGTCGGTAATAATTTTGATTATGATGGTTATTCAGCGGTCTTACCTCTTTTAAAAAAGAATTAATCCGAAAGGACGAAAATTATGGCAAAGTTATTTTCAGCGGCTTTTCTTGCTGCAACTGCGGCTGCAGCAGCAAAGATTATCAAGGATAAAAATCTTCCTCCCGTCAAGGTGGCAAAAGCTGCCGCAGGCAAGCTTAAGCTTAATTACAGAGTATCTGAAAGATACAATAACGGCGTTGCATTAACTCCTCCTATGGGTTGGTCAAGCTGGAATCTTTTCAGAAATAAAATCAGCGAAGAGCTGATTTATGAAACCGCAAAGGCAATGAAAGACAGCGGTCTGCTTGATTGCGGATATCGTTTTGTTAATCTTGATGACTGTTGGCAGTCCTCATCGAGAGATGAAAACGGCAGACTTCAGGGCGATTTGGTAACCTTCCCGAGCGGTATCAAAGCTCTTGTTGAGAAGGTCAACGCTCTCGGTCTTAAACTCGGTATTTATTCTTCAAACGGCACTCTTACCTGCGAAGATTTACCTGCAAGCCTCGGATATGAAGCTGTTGATGCCGATACATTCGCTGAATGGGGAATCGAATATTTCAAATATGATTTCTGCCATAATGTTGCAATTCCTTCAAGAGCACCCATCATTGAAAAAATTACAGTTTCATTGCCCGGCTCGGATAAAGAAAATGAATATTTCGCAGAGGAAGCAATTCTCTCGGGCGATGCAGTTGTTGCGGATGATTCCTTGCTTCCTTCGGGTAAATGCATCAAGGGCCTTTCATCCAATGCAGGTGCTTGTGAATTCGATAATATCGTTGTTGATGCTGACGGAGTATATATTCTTACTCTTTGCATCCGTAAGAAAAGTAATAACAATAAATATTGCGAAATTCTTGTTAACGGCGCTGATTTGTATAAAGCAGAGCTTCCTGCAACAAAGTCATTTACTCCTGAAGGCAGACATCAGATAAAAGTTTATCTCAAAGCGGGTCAGAATACCGTTAAAATCTGTAATCCCGTTGCTTCAAGACGCGACAGCGCCGCAATTCAGTATACCAATATGGGTAGGGAGCTCAAGCGAGCAACCGCCGAATATGCAGCCAAAAACGGCGTTGAAGAAAAGCCGATTATCTTCTCAATCTGCGAATGGGGACGCAATTTCCCCTGGCAATGGGGTCCTGCTGCAGGTAATCTCTGGCGAACAACTCCCGATATCCGTCCTGTATGGGCATCGGTTGTCGGTATTTATGAGCTGAATGTTCTTCTTGATAAGCACGCAGGGGCAGGCGGATGGAATGACCCTGATATGCTTGAGGTCGGCAACGGAAGTCTTACTTATGAAGAGAATAAATCTCATTTCACACTCTGGTGTATGATGGCAGCACCCCTTATTCTCGGCAACGATATCCGCGATTTCATCAAATCTGACGGCTCAATTGATACAGATAACAGAACGCTTGAGGTTATTACCAATAAGGAATTGATTGCTATTGACCAGGATTCGCTCGGAATTCAGTGCAAACGAATCCGTACAAATGGCGCTGAAGATATTCTTGTCAAGCCTCTTGTTGATGGTGAGTTTGCTCTTTGTTTCTTTAATAAAGCTTCTTCTTCGTCAACAATAAGCTGTTCAATCAGCGAGATTGTTTCAAAATCATTTGTTACAACTCCTTATTCAAATAATTATTCATTCAAGGAGCTTTGGAGCGGTGAGGAAGGCGTCACCTCCGATGTGATTGAAGCGTCTGTCAATGGTCATGGTGTTAAAATTTTCAAAGTGAGGTCAATATAAATGTTTAAAAAAATTAAAGATAAGTATTATTTCGGCAACGGAGCAGGGGATTATTCGATTCCGCTTGTGCGTCTTGATGAGATGCCTGATAATACTCCTGATGAACTTAAATATCTCTATGATTTTTCTGTTATTGATAACGGCCTTGATTACATAGGTCATCCTGATGCTATTTTACTCAAGGACGGAAGTATTCTTGATGTTTATCCCTCTGCACACGGTAAAGGCGCTATCAGAAGCCGTATCAGCCGTGACGGCGGTCTTACTTATCCTGATTCAATTGAGAATCAGCCCAAATCCTGGGAAACTTCAAGAGAAACTCCCACAATTTACCGTCTTGAATTTGCTGACGGGTCACCTGATAAGATTCTTCTTACTTCAGGCAACCCCAATTGGCACGACGGAAAGGGTACAATCGGCGGTTTCAATTTCTCTCTTTCAAACGATGAAGGCAAAACTTGGAGTGAATTTGAGCTTGTTTTCTCAAAGAATGACAAGGTAACAGTAATTCCGACTGTTGTTATGGCTTCGCTTACAAGACTTAAGGAAAACGGTAAATTTGTTGATAAGTGGATGGGATTCTTCCACGATGCAACGTTTGTAAATTATAAATCCATTCTTTCTTTTGTTAACGGAAAACCCGTCTGGAGTGACCCCGAGCCTTATTTTGCAAAGCACAGAAGCATCGAAAAGAAGGCTAATATGTGCGAAGTTGAGGTTATCCGCTCTGATAAGGGTGCGGGTGACCAGCTCTGCCTTATCGCCAGAAGCAATAACAAACGCTATAATTCATTGATTTCATTTTCGGATGACGAGGGTAAAACCTGGTCAAAACCGAAGTTTGTTCCTTCTGCGCTTAACGGCGAGCGACATAAGGCGGATTATACCTCAGACGGAAGACTTTTTATTACTTTCCGTTCAAT
The DNA here is from genome assembly GCA_045634985.1 of Acutalibacteraceae bacterium. GTDB lineage: Bacteria > Bacillota > Clostridia > Oscillospirales > Acutalibacteraceae > CAG-177. The sequence goes on from JAZRBF010000047.1 coordinate 75,462, forward strand.
TGAAAGAGATAAAGAAAAAACAAGAAAGTTTTCTGCTGAAAAAATGTATAATTGGTTCAGCGAAGGTTGGGTTGCCTGGGTTGGTACATATGATGACCTTAAAAACGGTAAAGAAGGTCAATACAGAATCAAACTTGCTCATACTTACCTCAAGGGCCAGAAAGAGCCTGCGCTTTCTGCAAACGCAGACACAGGCTATTGCGGTAATGTTGTTTTCCCTGATGATACAATCGTTACTTCAACTTATGGTGCATTCGGTGAGAAGAATGCGGACGGAAGCTATAAAACATATGTTGTGTCCAAAATTATCAGATTAGCTGATATTGATAAAATTGTTAATAATAAATAAAGGAGAAATGTATTATGGGACTTATTAAAGCAGGAATCGGAGCAATCGGCAGTGTACTCGCAGACCAGTGGAAGGAATTTTTCTATTGCGAATCAATTGAAAACGATGTCCTTATGGTCAAGGGCGCAAAGAGAATCGGCGGCAAAAGCTCAAACACAAAAGGCAGTGATAACATTATCTCCAACGGCTCAGGTATCGCAGTAGCCGACGGTCAGTGTATGATTATCGTTGAGCAGGGTAAGGTTGTTGATGTTTGTGCAGAGCCCGGCGAATATACTTATGATTCATCAACAGAGCCTTCAATTTTTGCAGGTAAATTCGGTGAGAGCCTCAAAGAGACCTTCAAGGCAATCGGTAAGAGATTTACATATGGCGGCGACACAGGCAAGGACCAGAGAGTTTATTATTTCAACACAAAGGAAATCCTTGATAACAAATTCGGCACACCCAATCCCTTTATGTTTGAAGTTGTCAATAAGCGCCTCGGAATGACAAGAACAGTTCAGGTCAGATGCAACGGTATCTATTCATACAGAATCACAGACCCCATTCTTTTCTATTCAAGAATCGCAGGCAATGTTTCATATGAATACAGAAGAGAAGAAATCGATATGCAGCTCAAGACAGAGTTTATCGATGCTCTTCAGCCTGCATTTGCAATGCTTTCAGAGCTTGAGCTTCGTCCTGCGCAGATTCCTGCTCATACAACCGAGCTCAAGGATGCGCTCAATACAGCCCTTAAATCAAGTTGGGCAGACCGCAGAGGTATTTCTGTTGAGTCAATCGCTCTTAATCCCATTACCCTCACACCCGAGGATATGCAGAAAATCAATCAGATGGAAGATGCTGCAACTCTCGGCTCAAATCCGTTTATGATGGCAGGCAGAATGACTGATGCACAGGCAAACGCAATGGAAACAGCCGCAGGCAATCCCAACGGAGCAATGATGGGCTTTATGGGAATGAATATGGCAATGGGAGCAAACGGCGGATTCAACGCCCAGCAGATGTATGCAGCAGGCGTTCAGCAGCAGAATGCACCTACCCCCACAGCCACACCTGAAAACGGTTGGAAATGCGCTTGCGGAGCAGTTGTCAACGGCAATTTCTGCACAGAATGCGGCGCAAAGAAGCCTGATGCAGAAGGTTGGACTTGTTCCTGTGGTGCAGTTAATAAGGGTAAATTCTGCTCAAATTGCGGTCAGAAGAAGCCCGAAGGCGCACCTCTTTATCAGTGCGATAAATGCGGCTGGAAACCCGAAGATCCCAAGAATCCCCCGAAGTTCTGCCCCGAATGCGGTGACAAGTTTGACGAGAATGACGCTCAGTAATTAAATCAGATATAAAAAAACGCACAGCCGATTGATTTCGGTTGTGCGTAATTTTTTTGTTGAATTATAAAATAACCTTTTCAGGCATACCATTATTTTCTCTTGAACGGTCAGCAAGGAAAACTGCAAGATGACCTGAAAGTGAGTGGTCGATGTCTGTGCAGGAAACTGAAGGAGATTCGTTTCTGCAATAAGCAACGAAATCTCTTACAAGCTCAAGGTCACCGCCGCCGTGTGTGTCATTGTCAATCTTGAGGTCATAAACGGTGTCCTTGTGTTCGCAGTCGGGGCTCGGGTCGATGAGCGATACTGTGAATTCGCCTTTTTCAAAATCGCCTGTAATAACACCCTTTGTGCCTGAAATAAAGATTGTTCTTGTGCCGTAGCTTGTGCCGCCAACCATATTGTGAATACCTGTTGCGCCGTTTTCAAAAAGCACATTTACGCTCTGATGGTCAACAACATTGTTGTCGCTCTTATATGCACAAACGCCGTAAGGACTTGTCTTGAGAAGCTCAATCTTATCCTCAATTGTGGGATTCTCGATGTTTTCAAGCGCATCCCATACATAGAATGACCATCTGTCAGGGTGGTCAATGTAAATTCTTTTTGCAGAATAAAGGCATTCGTCAACAAGGGGACAGTCAACAAGACATCTTGTTCCCGATTCTGCAGGAGCATTTTCTTTAACAAACTGCATATTTGAGCCAAAGCTTGAGATATATGCAGGTTTTGTTTCTGTCATCAGCCACATCATAATATCAAGGTCGTGGCAGCATTTTGCGAGGAGCATTGAGCTGTGACATTTGTCAGAATTGTTCCATTTGCCTCTTACATGGCTTGTGGACATATGATGGTAGCTTACGTATTCATTCGTCTGAATGCTGATTATATTGCCGATTTCGCCTGAAAGAATGATATCTTTAATCTTTCTGTAGAAGGGTGCATATCGAAGAACAAAGCAAACCATAACCTTTCTGCCGCATTCTTCGGCAACTCTTACAAGTTCGCGAGCTTCCTCTTCGTTAACCGCAAAGGGTTTTTCAAGAAGAACATCGTAACCAGCGCGAAGAAGGGGAACGGTTGTTGCAATGTGGATGTGGTCCATTGTTCCGTTGATAACAGCATCAGCAAATTTCGGTGCGCTTGCAAGTGCTTCAGCTGAATCGAAGCATTTATCCTCGGGAATACCGAATCTCTTTGCGATAGATTTTCTTCTGTGTTCATCAGGGTCAGCGACGCCGACGATTTCCATTTTATCGCTTTCGATTTCAGCAAGATGAGCATATGTAAGGCTGCGGTGACCGCCGCCGACAATTATTGTTTTTAAAGGTTTTGAGTTCATATTACATCATATCCTTTCGACCTGAAAAACTTTAACACATTTAACAGTTAATTTCAAGTGAAAAAGAAAAATTAATCAGATTGTTTCGTCGATTTTTATAACAATTTCATCGCTTTCACGGGTTATTGCTGCCTGAGCCTCGTGTCTTCTGACCATTAATTCAGAATACATCTTTTCACGCATTTTACCCGAAAGAGGATAAAGGAATTTCGGAATAACAGCAAGAATACCTGTTATCTGGGGGATACCTGTGCAAAGCGCAAAGAGCCACCATTTTGTCTTGTCGGTCTGTGTGCCGATTGTGATACCCTGTTTATAGCCGATAGCTTCGAGAATAAGGCTTTTTGCCGAGTTCATTACGATTGTCTGAAGCTTGGTGATAAGGTTTCTTGCAACGCCGATTGTTGCCTCAACGCGGTAACCGTTTTTCCATTCGCAATAGTCCATCGCTTCGTTGTAAAGCTCTGCTTTAACAACCTTTCTGATGCCGAATGCCCACTTGTCAAACCAAGCCTGAACACCGAATAATATAGTCATCAGCAAAGGCTTCTTGAAGTTCTTACCGATTGAGCCGACGGCAAACAGAGCAAGATACCAGAATCGGGTATATAAATCTTCAAATACCCAGATTGCCTTTGATGAGAATCTCTCCCTGATAGGTTTTACAAAAGCATAGCTGATGCTTCCGTTAAGACCTGAAGGAATGTTTGCGATTGTCAGAAGCGAAGCAGAGCCTAAAACGTCGATGAAATAGTTTGTGTTACTTCCGCCAACGCTGAATCCTCCGAGAAAATCGGATATTGTGATAAGCAATACGGGATAGTTGTTGATAACTGCTTTGAGTCCCTGCTTGACACTCGGAGCCTCGATAGACTGCATAACTCTTTCTTTTGAAACAAGGAAGAAATAGAAGGTGAAAATCGCAGAGATGATACTTGTGCCAAGACCCATCGCAAGGAAAACATTCTGAAGCTTCCATTTCAGATAGCCGTTATTGATTAGGTCGAGCAAAACACCCATAATATATCCCGGCATATCTTCGCCCATATATCCTGTCAGTAATTCAGCAAGCGTTATCAGTCTTGCTCTGTCATTCGGATGAGGCGTTATTGTTGTCATATAGCCTGCTTTCGCAATGCTTGTGAATGTTCCGCCTGTTTCGTTGATGATATTAAAAACAAAGAAATAAATCAGCTTCGGAAGATGTGTACCTGATGTGCCGGGAAAAAAGAAGGGGAGAAGCCAATAAAATGCGCCGATAATTGTCATCGGCATCTGAAAGAGAAGAAGATACGGTCTGAATTTGCCCCATCTTGTTCTTGTTTTATCAACCATCGCTGCGATAATCGGGTCATTGATAACATCCCAGATACCTGTCAGCATATTGATAAACGCATTGGTTTTAAAGTCAATTTTTACAACGTCCCAGATGAATCTGTCAAGAAATCCGTTGATATTGAATGCGTTTGAGAAATCATTGAGAAGGTAAGCGAATGTTTCTTTTGCGCCGACATATCTTCGGTCATAAACTTTGAATTCGCTTCTGTTTGGGGTACTGTTTGAATTATTATCCATAAACTACCTCTAAAGATAAATACGCCGAGGCTGACCTCGGCGCATAATTAGGTTAAATAAGATAATTATTTAAGAGCCTTAACAGCCTCTTTGAGTGCATCCATCTCTTCTTTGCTGAGTGTAACACCCTTGCCCATCTTTTCGTGATCGGGAGCCCATTCACGGATATCGTATTTGGGGTCTCTGCCGTTCCAGCTGATGAGATTGAGCTCTTTTGTCCAGCCCTTGGGATTCTCGGAAAGAACTGCTATGGATTCAACGATTTCATAAGTAAATTCAGGCATAATTTTTCTCCTTTCGGAATTTTTATTCATTCATATTATAATATATTAATTTTAAAAAGTAAATATATTTTATAAAAAAACATAATATATTTTAATGTAATTTAATAATTTTTCAGGGTTTTCGGGATAAAAACGAATATTTCGGACAGGTGTTGAATATTATTGAAACGAAATAACCGTAAAAGGAGAATTAAAATGAATTTCAGCACCGAAACAAGAACACTCGGATTTTGTGAAATCAACTTTGAATCAACCGCAGAGCAATCTGTTGAAACTGAACTTTTATTGCCCGATTATTGCCCTGAAATCAAAAGAATTCTCAGATGTTCCGTCTGTTCAGATATTCTTTCTGTTCAGAATTCTTCGGGCAGAGTAACTGCGCAGGGCAACGCAATTGTCAGGCTGATTTATGTTGGTGAAAATGATAAAACATCCGCTTATGAGCAGGTTGTGCCTATTCAGAAAACCGTTGATTCCGATAAGCTTACATCAGGCTGTGCCGTCAGCGTCAGAGCGGTTACGGATTATGTCAATTGCAGAGCGGTCAACCCGAGAAAAGTTGATGTCAGAGCGATGATGACATTTGTTTTCAAGTCTTTGAAAAAGCGCGATGAATCAATTTTAATTAAAGCGGAAAACGGCGGAATAATGACCCTTTCGAATGAATATGATTTCTGCGATTTAAAATCAGTTGCCGAAAAATCATTTAATCTCAGCGAAGTTATCGAGCTTGAAAGCGATAAATCCGTTATCGGCAGAATCCTCAATTCGCAGGCATATATCATCGTTAAAGAAAAGAAAACAATCAATAATAAAATCCTTATCAAAGGTGATTCGTATATCAAAATTCATTATTTGTCAGAGGCGGAATCTTCAATCTGCTATGCCGAGCATTCAATTCCAGTCAGCCAGATTATTGAGGCAGACGGAATAAATGAAAACAGCGATATTTTTCTGAATATTTCCGTAACTGCCTGCGAAGCAATTCCGAAGGTTGATTCTAAGGGTGAAACAAAGCTGATTGATATTTCCGTAAGAGCATCTGCGCTGATTTATGCTTTTGAAAAAAATCCTGTATCCCTTATTTCCGATGCATATTCAACAGAATACAGGATGAAGAATTCAACGAGAAGCATTGAAATGCTTTGTGCAAATACAGATTTTGAATCGGTATTTACCAATAAAGTTGTGCTCGAGAGTATCGGTGTCAGTGTAGACTGCATTTATGCCGTGTGGTGCAATGATATCAAATATTCTTACAGCCTTAAAGATGATAAATGTCTTTTTGTCGGGACATATCAGGTTACAATAATCTTCAGAGATGCTGATAAACAGCAAGGAATAATTCAGAAACCTGTTGATTTCGAATTTTCGGTTGACCTGAAGGAAGAATGCGAAAGAATTATGTGCCATTCGTCGATTCAGCTTATGGCTTGTTCCTGCTCTGTTTCAGGAGACAGCAAAATAGAGCTTCGCACCGAAATAAACGCATCGGGAAAAATACTTTCAAGCAAAATTCTTAAATATATAAATGAAATCGAATTGGTTGAAAATAATAATGACGAAAAAGATTCCTGCGCGCTGACAATTTATTTCTGCGAAAAAAATGAAAGAGTCTGGAATATTGCAAAAAAATACCGCACAACAGTTGATGCAATTATGGCTGAGAATTCGCTTGATTCCGATATTATTTCGGATAAGAAAACATTGTTAATTCCGAGTGTGAGATAAAAAGTATTATTCTCTGATTATTCGGCAAAAATAACTCTGAATGAATAATCAAAGGAGAATGATGATGAATATTCTTGATATAGGAAAAGAAAGCTATAAAAAAGAGATTGAAAATTATAACGGTACTGTATTGATTGATTTTTTTGCGCCCTGGTGCACACCTTGCAAGACCATGGCGAATGTAATTGAATCGGTTGCGGATAAAGCAGGCGATAATGTAAAAATCTGCAAGGTTAATATTGATAAAGAAAAGGAACTTGCTGACCGATTCGGAGTGATGAGTATTCCGACTCTTGTAGTAATGAAAAACGGAGAAATTATGAACAGAAGCATCGGCGTAACAGGCAAAAAAGCAGTTCTCGATATGCTGGGTTAACAAAATTAGACAAATCCGGAATATTGTATATATCTTTTTGTTTTAATTTGTGATATTATATTGTCGCAGTTAATTAACTGCAATAAAATGGGAGGACAAAAAGATGGAATTCATGAACGAAATTTTCGCAGCTATCACAGGAGTTTTTGATTTTCTTAAAGGTGGCGAAGTTGCCGGTATTCTTGGTATGGTTTCAGACATCCTTGAATATGTTAAGGAATTCAAAGCTGCAGGCATCGTAGACATCATTGCAGGTTTCTTTGCATAATTGATGGTCAAAAAAGGGTACGGTTCGCCGTGCCCTTAATTTTTGAAAAATTTTTTTGATTAGGTATTGATTTTGGTTAAAATCTGTGATAATATACATGAGCAAACATTTGGGGGTGTAGCTCACTTGGGAGAGCGCTTGAATGGCATTCAAGAGGTAAGGGGTTCGATCCCCCTCATCTCCACCAGAAAAAGAGACGAAAGCATCAGCTATCGTCTCTTTTTTTATTTGAGGGGGATCGAAAGGGCGAAAAGAAAACA
>JAZRBF010000048.1:0-41657 GCA_045634985.1 Acutalibacteraceae bacterium
TATACTTCCTCGTAATTCCAAGGGGGATCACACTATGATAAATAAAAACAATCTGAAAAAAAGATGGCTTTATCTCTCAACAGGCGTCTTTGCTATGCTTTTTTCCGGCGTACTCTATGCCTGGTCAATTCTTAAAATCCCTTTTAAAGAAGCTTTCGGATGGAGCGATTCTTCACTTGCACTCAATTTCACACTGACAATGTGCTTTTTCTGCCTCGGTGCATTCTTCGGAAGCCTTATCTGCAAAAAAATCGGTCCCAAATTTACCCTGCTCATTGCAGGCGCTCTCGTTGGAATAGGTTTTGTTTCAACAGGTCTGCTTAATGCACAGACGCCCAACCTTCTCTACATAACCTATGCCATTCTTGCAGGAACAGGTATCGGCATATCCTATAATGTTATTGTATCATCGGTCACGTCGTGGTTTCCTGATAAAAAAGGCTTCTGCTCAGGCTGCCTGATGATGGGGTTCGGTGTCAGCACATTGATTCTCGGAAGTCTGATAAGCAATCTTTTTGATAACCCTGCATTCGGCAGAAGCAAAACATTTTTTGTTCTCGGAGCGGTTATTGCGGCGGCTCTTTTTATCGCGGCAGCCATTATCAATCTACCCACCCCCGAAACTGAACTTCCTGCGCCCAAGGCAAAGAAGTCGTCCGACAAAGAAGATTTTGAGGTACGCGATTATAAAACAAGCGAAATGCTCCGCAGCTTCACATTCTGGAGAGCATTTGTCTGCATGGCATTTATGACTGCAGTAGGCAACTCAGTTATCAGCTTTGCGAGAGACCTTGTTATTTCTGTTGATGCCGCTCCCACACTTGCCGTAACTCTTGTTGGTGTCCTTTCAGTATTCAACGGTTTCGGCAGAATCCTGACAGGCGCGGTTTATGACGCTCTTGGCCGCAGAATAACTATGATTTCCGCAAATATTCTGACCGTTTTCGCCGCAGGAATTACCCTTATTGCCGTTTACCTTCATTCACTTCCTGTTTGCATTATCGGACTTTGCCTTACAGGTCTTTCATACGGCTCCTGCCCGACAGTTACATCCGCATTCACTGCATCCTTCTATGGCCGGAAATATTTCTCTGTAAACTACAGCCTGACAAACTTCAACCTCATCGTTGCATCATTCATTGCAACTTTCAGCAACAGTCTGCTCATTTCAACAGGAAGCTATACTGCGCCGTTTGTTATGCTTCTGATTCTTGCAGTCGCCGCACTGGGATTGAATTTTTCAATCCGCAAACCCGATTAAATCAAATATCGCAAAAAAAATAAAGCGGAGTGAATTTCACTCCGCTTTTGTTTATATGATTATTTCCAGTCCTTATCTTCGTAAGGTGTTGATTCAACGCCGTTTTCCTGAAGCTTCTCAACCATACTGTCAAGCTTACCTCTCCACATATTCTTAAACCATTCTGTTTCGCCAAACCACTTAACGAGTGTGGGGCTGATTGCATAGTATGTCTTGATGAATGCTCTGCCGTACCAGGTTTCAGCAAGAGTGTTGTCACGATAGCGACGAAGAGTCCATACTTCGGGGCAATCATAGGAACCGTAAACTGCTGTTGCAACATAGCAACCGCCTGTCGATACGCCTTCGGGAACTGAGAAAGATACCTCTGATTTTTCGATTCTCTCTTCTGTACCGTCCATATACTCAACATATACGTGAGAAAGCTCAACTCTGGTGATGGAGTAATCGTACCACGCATTCTCCCAAAGTGCACCATTATGAATACCGCCGGGAGCAAGGGGGCCTGTAAACTTAACACCATCTAATGATACCCTTCTGATGGAGCACGAAACAGGATCACCTACAGCATTGTAAGGAGTAAACCAGAATGATGCATACTTAATGGTCTTGTCTGTGTTGTTCTTGAATGACCACACAACAGAAACACCGCCTGCTGAGTTAGGGCCGTTCCAGAAACCCTGTGTGCCATTCTGATAACCTTCGTGTCCTACTTTGAAATTCCAGATATAAAGCTTTGCCATGGTAAAATCCTCCTATATGTTTAGCTTTGTTTTTATTCTACAATTTTCGACTTTGATTGTCAAGTATTTTAATAAAACATAACTAAAACACTCAAAAAATCAACAAAAGCACCCCGTAAATCGGGGTGCTTTACCGCGTTGTCTGATAATGTTACATATCCTTGCCAATGAAAATAAACAAATCGCCTTCTTCGCAGGTATACTCTTCGGTTTTGGGCGGATTTATAAAAACAAAATTTCCGTTTTTATCTGCCTTATTCTTTTTGTAGCCGATAAGAACCATATCGGTTTTACATCTTGCCGCAGCAGCGTGAATATCAAAAATCTTTATTTCAGCGCCAACCTCAACAAAATCAGATGCATTTCTGAATACGATGTCTGAGCCGCCTGCGGTGATAATATCCTGGAAGATATTCAACCTGTTTTTCTGTCTTGCAACCTGAGCAAGAATTTCATTTGTAATAACGCTGCCTACAACAAAATCGTTGATGCCTGTCTTGCTGATAAGTTTCTGATTTTCGCTGTATTGGATTTCACTTGTGATGCTGAATTTCAACTCTCCGTTTGATTTTTCGAGAAGACCTCTGAGCTGAAGAAGGAGAAGGATGATTTCAGAATCCTCTCTGTGCATCAGCATCTTTCTTCTGTTATCGCTCATCTCAAAATCATTTCTGTTATCGGATGTGCTTGCAAGAACTATAACTGATTTGGGATTAACTCTTTCAATAAGTCTTTTAAGTCTTTTTGTTGAAAAATCAAAATTTTCTACAATTTCAAGATTTTCAAAATTATGAGTTTCCTTGATTTGCTTTACCTTATCAACATCTTCGGGCTTGACAGCAACCGTAATTTTTGATTTCTTATCAGTAATTTTATCAAGCTCGATAAGGATTGTTTCGATTTTCTTACTGTATCTGAGAAGCAGAGTGCTGGTTACAGTTTTTTGAATCTCTTCATCAAACCCGATGCTGAGATTGTTATTGAAACAATAAGGTGTTTCACGATAACTGATATGGCTGTCAGCAGAAATGAATATGAGATTATCACCCTTGTTGATAATCTGCTCGTCTTCAGGGATTGACGGGAAAAGATATGTTCTTGTGTTCCTGGCCTTTCTGACTTCTTTTCCGACAAAAACAGCCTCATCGCAATAAAGATTTATCTCCGAAGCCTTCTTGCCGATAAATCGCTCATCGGCAGGGACGGTATAGAATTCTGAACCTGCAAAATCGAAAAGCTCGGAAAAAACGTGTGAAGCGCCTGTATGGCTGCCCGATTGAGCAATAATTTTAGCAATAATTTCCTCAAAATTCAGAAGCAAAACCCTGTTGTTGCTGGCAATCATAGCAGCCTGATTATAGTCTGAATTCTTGATAACCGCAGTAATATGGACATTCTGGTTATCTTTAAGCACGCTTGCAACGGCAAGAATGCATTTGATTGTTACAAAATCGCTTTCAACATTAACGATAACGCTTCTGCAAGTGTTGACCGAACACATTTCTATAGCGTCGACATCGTAGATATTGCCTTTTCTGTAGATTATTCTCGTGTTATACCTGTTCGGAATACGCTTGTTGACCGATTCCTCCATCTCCTCGGGAGTTTTGTCAGAATCAAGAACAACAATTGATTTCTTCTTTTTGGTTTCATCGTGATTAGAAATAATCAATTCGCTGATGATTTTATAAATCTCTTCGTCAAACCCGAGAATAACAATATGGTCATTCTCAATGATTCTTGATTTTCCCTTTTTGATGTTTTCAAGTTTGATTGTAATGCTGGTGTTGATAATACCGATTAGCGTACTTATGATTACAAGTCCGCACGCTGTTGCGATAGACATAATAATCATATATGTAAGGCTTTTATCCGTATCACCGGTAAGTGCGCCGGGGTCGATGATATGCATAATGCTGTCCCAGATGCCTGTCGTTACCGTTCGCTCACCCGTTGTCAATCCAACAACAGTTCCAAGCAAAACAGCAAGAATGGCAGCCGCAATTAAGAGCACGAGCATCATTGACCTCATACCCTTTGTCATTACGGTATCAATCAGATACTGTATTCTCAACATAATTCCCGGTTTTACTTTTTTATTCTTCATAATTCTCACCCGAGATTTATTTTAACATATAGTGTAAATTTTTTCAATTAAAATATATTAAAAACCATACAGGAGAGTTAGCGTACCTGTATGGTTTCGTGTTTTTTATATGATTTCAAGGTTATCAATTCCGTATCTCAGAATAAGATTAATCAACTCGTTTCTTGAATAATTACTCTCCTTTGATATTCTGTCCAACTCATTCAATATATCCTCTTTTACTCTTACGGAAATAACTTTATTTCCATCTTCGCCACGCTTTTTTATCTTTAAAGGGTTGCTATTCATTGATATCACCTCAATATACATTTTACTGTTGACACAACACGAAATGTATATTACAATAATATTACAATTGTAATACATTTACACATTTGAAAGGATTGATCAGAATGAAAAAGGCATTATCCCTGATTATGGTAGTTGCGATTCTCCTGAGCTTCTCGGCTTGCTTCGGCGGAAATAAAGGCGTTATCGGCGAAACATACACCTCTAAGAGCCGAGGCGTTGAATTCACATTAAATGCAGTAGAGTTTGCTGACGCAATCGACGGCTGGAGCGGAGCAAATGACGATTTCTGGAAGCCTCTTGATGAAAACAACTGCAACATCGGCGGCCGTTATGCTACATTGGATGCATATAAGCTCGCTCACGGTCTTGTGCCCTCAAGCGAAGATGATGTTATCGTTTTCATTTCTTACACAGCAAAGAATATCTCTGAAAATGACAAAATAATCGATGATATCGGTGTGCTTGACTATGATGACGGCTATACATATTCCGAAGGTAACCTTGCCTACAGAAGCAAGGACACTATGTGGAAGGAAATCCCCGGAGGACTTGTTCTTGAAAAGCTCAAAGGCGACCAGTATGAATTCCGCGCATATATGATTGTTCCCAAAGAAATTGCAGAATCTGACAAATCGCTTACTTATACCCTCTTCGGATATAAATTTGAATTAAGATAACAAATAAAACAAACGCCGCTGAGCTGTTCCAGGCTCGGCGGTATTTATTTCTCTTGATTTAATCTGAAAAAACATTTATAATACTATGGGTTGGTGATTTATTATGAATACATATTTTAACGAAATAACATCTGCGCCTGTCAACAAAGTTGACGGCAAAATACTTTATAAAATTCCTGCAGGTGCATTTTGCAGCAACGGTGACCTCGGCGTTGTTTTTGACAACGACGAAAAAGGTCTTTTGCTCCACATTTCAAAATGCGATTTCTGGAAATTTACACCGGGTGCACACAAAGACGGCGGAATCAAAACCGTCGGCAATCTGCGAATCGGTAATGTTGATTTGTCGGAATATAATATAAAGCAGTATTTTGATAAAGGTCTTCTTGAATGCCGATTCGGAAAGACTGAAGTCGAATTTTTCATTGCGCCCGAAAATCTGATTTGTTTTGAAATCAAGATACCTGAATCGGAAACAGCACCTGCAATCGAAATTGAGCTGCCCGATACCTGTGATTCAATAAATTCCTCGTCTGACAAAAACGGTGTCAGGACTTATTGCCGCCGTTTTGAAGGCGAAAATCTTGAGCGTGAATCTGCAGTTGCTCTCTGTCTTCGTGAGCTTTCCTGTTGCACAGAAGATGGAATCAGAAAAGCTCAATACTGCATCTCTGTGGCCACAAATTTTGATGCCGAAGATTATGAGAGCGAAGCACTTGCATTGAGTCTTGGCTGCAATTATGATTCAGCAAAATCCTTAATCGAGAAAAAATGGAAGAAATTCTTCTCTGCTTCCAAGGTGACACTTGAAGACAAAGAAATCGAAAGCTTCTATAATTCAAGCCTTTATCATCTTGCAGGATGTATGGGCAACAGGGACTTCCCTCCCGGACTTTTCGGTAATTTCGTAACTGATGACTTCTTCCCCTGGGCAGGAGATTATCATATGAATTACAATTACGAAGCGCCGTATTATTGCATTTTTTCAGCCAATCATCCCGAGCTTTTTGACGGATATATGACCCCCGTCAACGAAATGTCAGAAAAAGCAAAAGGCTTTGCGAAGCTTTTCGGATGCGGCGGCTATGCGTTCCCCGTAAGCTTTGGCCCGAAGGCCCTTGATGTTTATTCTCAGAAAGATTGCAAGGAGCACGGCATACTTTTCCTCGGACAGAAGAGCAACGCCGCATATGCCTGCGTCATTCCGATTATGCATTGGTATTCGACCTATGACAAAGAATATGCTCTTGAAAACTATTACGACTTTATGCTGAATACCGCCGCTTTCTGGGAGGATTATCTCACAAAGAGGAACGGAAAATACATCATCAAAGGCGATGCGGCACACGAAATCCCCTATTACAGAGGTGAAAAATTCAGCTATCTTTCTCATATAGGTCAGATTAACACCGTTAACGCCATAAACTCTCTCGGTCTTGTAAAAATGCTTTTCAATGCCGTTTACGATATGGCAAAAGAACTGAATCTGAATGCGGAAAAATATCCTGTCTGGGAAGATATAATTGCAAATCTGACTGACTTCCCGACCTTCATCAAAAACGGTAAAAAGTGCTTCCGATATTCCACATTCGGTATCCGCTGGAGAGATACCAACACCGTCGGACTTCAGCATATTTATCCTGCTTCACAGATAGGACTTTCATCGGGAGAAAAACTTCTTAAAATCGCAAGAAACAGCTACTTCATCAATGACAGGCGTCTTGACGATAACGGCTCAAATTCATATCTGCCTGCAGGCGCAAGAATCGGCGTTGACCCTGATTTCATTATCGAAGGCATAAAGCAGAATATTAAAGAATTCGCTATGCCAAACCGACTTTTCCGTCATCACGGCGGCGGAATCGAGCACCTGACAATGGTACCTGCAACCATCAACGAAATGCTGTTGCAGGGTCACGAAGGAATAATCCGCATTTTCCCCTGCTGGAACAAAAAATCAAATGCTTCGTTTGAAAATCTGCGAGCAGACGGCGCATTCCTCGTTTCGTCATCTCTTGAAAACGGAGAGATAACCTCCCTTAAAATCAAGAGCCTTAAAGGAAGAAAATGTGTTGTTGAATACCCTGAAACGAAATCTGTAATAAGAGAATCCGATAGAACCGAAATCCCCTTCTCCAAAAACGGGAACTGCATTTCATTTGAAACGCAGGAAAATGAAACATACACTCTGATATAAACAAAAGCCGCTCAATCGAGCGGCTTCATTTTTTAATATTTCATCATTGATGTATCCAGAGCTGATTTTATATATTCGTGTTTGTTATTAACCAGCTTATCATTGCGGAATTTGTATTCTGTTGAAATACCTTCGTTGCCGTTGAGATGCAGAATAACCTTGCTGCCCTTTATTTCATAAGTGCCGTTTTCAACCTTATATAAAGTGTTATTCTTGAAGGTAACCTCGTTATATTTTCCGTTCTCATTCAGGGTGAACATACACGCAATTTCGTTGCCGTTATAAACCCAGCTTGAACTCCAGGTGCCTGTGACATCCTCTTTTTTAACAGCGCAGGAGCAAAGACTCAGGCAGATTACGCAAACCATAATGGCAGCAACAATGCTTTTGATTTTTTTCATTGAATTTTCCTCGCTTTCTTGTTGTTTCTTTGCGTTTTAATTATACAAAACCGATTTCCAAATGTCAATATATCCGATTGGCCGCGATAATATCTGCTTGATTTTAAAATTGCTTATGATATAATTATATTTGCATAGTATCCGTAATGACGGCGAAAAAGGAGCGTAATCTGTTATGAACAATATCTTAATCATAAATGTTTATGACCGCTATTTTGTTGTCACAGAGAAAAAACACAAGAAAAAGATTTACAGAGATGCCCTTGCTACAGGTGTATGCACAGGAACTGTCTTTGACAGCATTGAGAAAGCCAGAGCCTTTGCCCGGGATGTTATCGCGCAAGGTAAACATTATGGCATTATCGAGGTCAAATTTGCCAAGCATGTTTACGACCAGACTTTCAACATATGGATTGTAACCCACAAAAATCTTCTCACCAAATATTCCGTATATATAAGCACCAAATCTGAGGATTTCTCAAGATCTGAAGTGCTGGAAAAATCAAAATTCGGAAGACTTTTTGCAGATTACCCTTCTGCGCTTGAATACGCAACAAAAGCGCTGGAACAAAGCGCCCTCATCTTCGAGAATGACGAATCCTCCATTGTTGAAAAAACCATTGTTGAAGTTGATGAGGAAACAGATATAACCTATGACCACTACGGTGAGCCTGTTTATCTTTGCAACAATCCCGTCTGGAGAAAGGACGAAGTTCAGTATCAGTTTATCGATATAGTCAATTACCGAAATGAACTGAAACAGCTTTCGGCTTCCGATAATCAGGAAAGCTCAACAGCAACCGATCTGGGAACAAAGGTTGCATATGATTTTGCACTTTTCAGCGGTCTTCCGTTGCTCCACAGTGAAATTTTCCGAGTTGAAAAATTTATTTCTCTTCTCAAAGATGACCCCGAAAGCAATGAGGAAGAAATTGAATTTTACAGTTCATTTATCAGAACACTCACAAAATGCATCGGAATTCAGAAGCAACACCGCTTGCCTGACGATTTCAGATTAACGGTGCTTATATATGATGAAACAGGAATTATTAAACCTGCAACCGACGCCTGCGAAACAATCGTAAGCATCGGAGCAACGCTCAGCAACTGCACCGAACTTGATATTCATCACGACATCGTGGTTTATGATAATTATGATGAATTCCTTGATGCAGTCAGCACCGACCCGCGACAAATTGTTTTCGTTGCATACGGTAACGGGTCTGACAGCTCAACATTTGCAGGAATTCAGACCGCTGTATATGAAAAAACCCGTCACCCTGTATACATATGCCGCGATTACAAGGATATCAGAAAAATGCTGAAACACTATGTTCTTTTCCCTCTCGATTACAGAAGTATTGTTGATAACGAATGGATTTATGAATCCTCCGAAGAATACAACGAATACAGTGATGATTACGAAAATAATGATTTCTGCTTCTGACCGAATAACCTGCAAGTATAACTGAAAAGCCGCCCGAATCGGGCGGCTTTTGCTTTGATTTTATTCGGATGCTAAAATTTTATTAATGCCTCTGTTGGCTGTTCTGAGGATAACCGTCAGTATGTTTTCAAGCTTTGAGGGTGACTCGTCTTCAATGACACCTGCATCGGCGAGTGCCTTTTCAAGCTCTGCATCAGCAGCCTTCCACGCAGCCTGGTCAACGATTGTTTCGCCGAGAAGTGCTTCGATTTTTGCAACTGCTGCTTCGATTGCTGCGATTTCATCTGCCGAAAGGTTGCTCTTATCTGCTTCCTCCCATGCCTTGATATTATCGCGTGCATTGTAAGTAAGTCTGCCTTCGTTAAACTGGGGATATGCAGGGTTTGAATAAACATCCTTCATATTGTTATCCGCCATAACTCTGATAGCAAGACCGAGAGCAACGTCATTTTCGGGAAGCTGTTCGTGAGCCTGTGCCTTGAAATACCAGGTTGTGCAGGGAAGAAGACCTGTTGTTGCGTCTACAACACCGTCGGGTGAAAGATGGTTGTGGTCGGGGTTATCGCAGTAAGTGCCGACTGCTTCATAACCTTCGCCGAGAGTTTCACCGAGGTCTGCAAAGGTTGCGCCCATTGCAGGAGATGCTGCGTGAATAACGCGGTCAGCATTCTTTGTTCTGTATTCCTTGCAGAGGGGGAAGAGGTTAACATCGTAGCAAGCAAGGTTGAAGATTTCGCAACCTGTTTCGCGGAGTGCAAAGAGGTTTTCTTCGAAGTTTGCTCTTGCATTCATAAAGTATTCAACATCTTCAAGAATGCCGGCAAGATCATCGTTGCCTTCAAGCCACATTGCCTTTGCCTCTTCATAATATGCGTCGGGGCAGAGTGCCCAGATCATTGTTGAGCGGAGAGCCGCAATATCAACAAGACCGTTTGCAAGTCCGCCGAGAGCTGATTTGAGAACATCTGTGGGAAGAATGCGAAGCACCATATTGAGAAGATATGCAAGGGGTGTTTCGCCGAGAAGGAATACGAAAAGATCCTCATAGAGGGTGTTATCGTCATAGAATACGCTGAGATTGCCCGTGAAGAGGTCGCCGATGATATCGGAGCCGTCAATAGCAGGGATAACAAAAACCATCTTCTTGATAAGCTCGTAATCTTCGGGATAGGTTTCAAGATAGTTGATTGCAATTGTACCGCCGAGGCTGATGTGGCAGAGTTTAACCTGACCGTTGGGTGACTTGGGAAGCACAACATCGTGGATATAGTGATGAAGCTTTTCTGTTTCGTACATAACATCACCGAGTGAGTCATAGCCGAAATAGTAAACATCGTCTTCGCCGACGATTTCGCTAAGCTCCTGAATGGGAAGGAAGGTGTAATATTCTTCCTTGACATCCTCGGGAAGCTCGCTCATAGGCATTTCATAGCAGGGAACTTCGATATTGTTGATGTATTTGCCGTCATTATCTTTTTCAATAAGGCTGAGGGCATTATATGTGCCTTCATACATTGCTTCGGTAAGACCCATATCGCGGCCTGTAACGATTGAGAGAAGCATATTGGGGAGCGCTCTCTTGATAAGGGGCATAACATCGATTTCAAGCGGCCAGCCTGTAACATAACCTGTTGAATCGGGCACCCATTCGCCGTTTTCATCAACGAGATATGTATTATTCTGGCTCATACCGTGAACGATGATTACGGGAGTTTCCGTATCATAATCAGCAACATAACCCGAACCGCCTGCAGAAGCTGTTACCGAAAACAGCATTGCAAGAACGAGAAAAATGCTTATTACTCTTTTGATTTTCATAGTGTATCTTCTCCTTTGTGATTTATGGGAATATTTTAACAAATCAACAAGGAAAACTCAAGATAATAATATCACAAGTTTTATACATTATTTTTGGTTAATAATATCAAAAAACCGCCCGAAAAACGGACGGTTAATTTTTTATACGGATTCAGTTATTACTTCAGAACGGATATGGCATCGCTGATTGTTTTTTCCATTGCTTCTCTGCCGTATTCGTCAACCTGAGCTTTATTCTTTTCGCCGTGTGTAAGGCAACCTGCACCGCCGATGCATCCGCCTGTACAAGCCATACCCTCGATAAAGTTGGCATCGAGCACATTCTTGCTCTTTTTCAGGAGTGCGGTCTTGCAGGCTTCGATTCCGTCGCAAACAGCAGGCTTGAGCGGGAATTCAATACCCTGCTCCTTCATTGCCTGTGCAACTGCATCCGAAAGACCGCCTGAACGGGCAAAAATTCTGCCGTAATATGATGCATTATCAAGAACATCTTCTTCAAGAGTTGTGATATCGATATCCTTGCTGTCAAACAGTGCCTGAAGCTCTTCGAAAGTCAGGACGCTGTCAACATAAGGCTTGACGCTCTCAAGCTGTGCCTCTGATTTCTTCGCGATGCAAGGGCCGATGAAAACAACCTTTGCGTTTTCAGTTGTTTCCTTGATGTATTTTGCAAGCATTGCCATCGGCGAAAGGTTATGCGAAATATAGGGTACGAGAGCAGGGAATGCAGACTTGATATACTGCACAAAAGCAGGGCAGCAGGAACTTGTGAGAAACTCTTTTTCTGCAAGTTCTTTTGACTCTGCCATCGCAACCATATCTGCGCCGAGAGCAGCCTCAACAACGGTATAGAAACCGAGCTCTTTAAGACCTGTTATAACCTGACCGAGCTTCGCGTAGGTAAACTGGCTGGCAATTGACGGAGCAACAACCGCATAAACTTTATACTTTGAGTTGCCCTCGCTCTTTTTAATCATATCAATAACATCAAGAATATATGACTTCTCGCTGATTGCGCCGAAGGGACACTGATAAACACAAGCACCGCACTGAATGCACTTGTTGTTATCAATAGCCGCCGCGTTATCGCTGTTGATGTTGATAGCCTTTACCTTGCAGGCACTCTGGCAGGGACGCTTGCGGTTGATAATCGCAAAGAACGGACATACCTTTGCGCACTGACCGCATTCAACGCACTTTGATTTGTCAATATGTGCAACGTGATTGTGGTCAAACACAATTGCTCCGCGTTTGCAGACATCCTCACAGCGGTGTGCAAGACAGCCGCGGCAGGAATCGGTAACCTCGTAGCCTGCTGCAGGACATTCGTCGCAGGCAATGTCGATAACCTCAATCACATTCGGATTCTTTCTGTCGCCGCCCATAGCGAGCTTGATGCGCTGAGCAAGAATTGCTCTTTCTTTATAGACACAGCATCTCATTGTCGGCTCTTTGCCGGGTGCAATGGTTTTGGGAATGTCCCAGAGATTTTCAATCAGGGTGTCATCCCAACTGTGCTTTGCAACTTCGCGCAAAACTTTATATTTCAGATATTGTATTTTAGTGTCAAATTTTCTCATTCTGTATACTCCTTAAAAAAACAACCGACTGTTATTCTTCGCCCCGTTTTATAAACTCTGAAAAATGTTTATGCTTTATATCTTTGCAAGAACATTTTCATTGAAGAAATCAACAACATTATCAGGAGTTACCGAAAAGAATTCATCGCCGACAGTAACGCAAACACCCTTCTGGCACTGACCGAGGCAGAATGTGCCGGCCAACTCAACGGTGTTTTCAACTTTATTTTCGCTGATAAGCTTCTGGAGCTGTTCAACTACAATGCGAGAGCCCTTGATGTGACATGAACTGCCGATGCATACTGTGATTTTCATAATCAATATCTCCTTATTTCTGTTTGCAGATATACTTATAATCAAAACATATCACGATAAATTATACACCTTTTTTCAATACTATTCAATAAAAAAAACAAAAAATACTTTATACATATTTTACAGTTTTAAAGATGATTTTACAGCATAATAGATACAATATACTGTTTTTGCAAAAAATCATTACTTGCTATTGATTTTATCGACATATATTGATAAAATATATAAGATTAAAATGGAGTTTTGTGAGCGGCCAAATCGATATATATATTATCGATAACTGCAGCACAGATTCTTTTTCATCGCTAAACACACCTTTTTTATCCAATATGAAGCATAAAGGAGGCGCGTCAATGAAAATAGTTCCTGTCCCGAAGGCAACATTGGGCAGACTCCCCCTGTATCTTAACTTTCTCAGAAAACTTTCGCCCGACAAAGTTCCTTACATATCGGCAACAACCATTTCAAAGGAACTGAAGCTGGGAGAAGTTCAGGTCAGAAAAGACCTTGCATCAATCAGCGGTGCAGGAAAACCGAGGCTTGGCTATTCAACAGAAGAACTTATCCTCAACCTGGAAGATTGTCTGGGATACAACGAGTTGACCGATGCTGTGCTGGTCGGTGCCGGAAAGCTGGGCGGAGCCCTGCTGCAATATGACGGCTTCGAGCGATTCGGAGTCAAAATCACCGCGGCATTCGATAAAAATGAAGAAGCAATCAACCCTGATGCCAGACCTGCAATTCTGCCGATGAGCAGTTTTGAGAGTTTCTGCAGAGAAAATAACATTCGCATCGGTATTATTACTGTGGTTGAAGAATCCGCTCAGGAAATCTGCAACCAGATGATAAAATGCGGTATAACGGCAATCTGGAATTTTGCTCCCTGCAAACTGCAAGTCCCTGACGGAATTCACATCCAGAATGAAAACCTGGCATTATCGCTGGCACATCTCAGCAACCAATTATCACGGAATCGAAAAAATGCAGAATAATCCCTGCATATCAACAAAGTCAAAAAATAAAAGAATATAAAATCAGAAATGAGGTTCTATTATGAACAAAATCACAATTATCGGCTCAGGCAGCGTCGGCTCAACAATCGCTTACACCGCAACAGTTATGGGTCTTGCATCAGACATCGTTATGATTGACATCAACGAAGAAAAGGCACTCGGCGAGGCTCTCGACATCAGACAGGGTATCCCCTTCTGCAATCCTGCAACAGTCCGCGCAGGTTCATATCAGGACGCTGTTGACTCAGACATCGTTATCATCACATCAGGTCTTCCCAGAAAGCCCGGTCAGACAAGACTTGACCTCGCTCAGGCCAATGTTAACATTATGAAGTCCATCGCAACCGAAATCGTTAAGTATGCTCCCAAGGCAACTTATGTTATCGTAAGCAACCCCGTTGATATTCTTACATATGTATTCTGCAAAACAACAGGTATCCCCGAAAAGAGAGTTATCGGCTCGGGTACTATCCTTGATACATCCCGTCTTCGCGCAAGAATTGCTGAATATTATTCTGTTAACCAGAAGAATGTTCACGCATATATCCTCGGCGAGCATGGTGACACAGCTTTCGTTCCCTGGTCAATTGCAAACATCTCAAACGTTCCCGTTGAGAGCTACAGAGATGCCGTTATGAAGACAGACCTCTATCCTGAATTTGACAGAGATGCAGTTGAAGATTATGTCCGTAAGTCAGGCGGACGCGTTATCCAGCGCAAGGGTGCAACATTCTATGCTGTTTCGGTTTCAGTTTGCCACCTCTGCAAATGCCTCCTGAACCCCATTGACACAACTCTTACCGTTTCAACAATGCTTCACGGCGAATACGGCATCGACGATGTATGCCTCAGCCTTCTTAACATTGTCGGCAACAAGCAGGTTCAGGGCAAAATCATCCTTCCCCTCAACGACCAGGAAATCGCTGCTCTTCATAAGAGTGCAGAAAGCCTCAAGAATGTTATCAATCAGATTGAAATCTAATCGCAGAAAGGAAATGTAAGCAATGGAATTTCGTATTGAACACGACTCTATGGGCGAAATGAAAGTTCCTGCAGACCGTCTTTGGGCTGCACAGACTCAGAGAAGCCACGAAAACTTTGAAATCGGCGTAGGCATCGAAACAATGCCTGCAGAAATCATACACGCATTCGGTATCCTCAAGAAGGCTGCCGCAATCGCAAACCACGCTCTTCGTCCCGAAAAGATGACAGAGGAAAAACTCGGTGCAATCTGCGCCGCTTGCGATGAGGTAAGAGAAGGCAAGCTCAACGGCCACTTCCCCCTCGTTGTATGGCAGACAGGCTCAGGCACACAGTCAAATATGAACTCCAACGAAGTTATTGCAAACAGAGGCAATCAGATTCTCGGCAAGACACTTCTTCATCCCAATGACGATGTAAATATGAGCCAGTCATCAAACGACACCTTCCCCACAGCAATGCATATCGCTGCAGTTCTCGCATTGGAAGACAAGCTCATTCCTGCAGTTGAAGAGCTTATCGAAACATTCATCAGACTCGAAGCAGAAAATGAAGGCATCGTAAAGAGCGGCAGAACTCATCTTCAGGATGCAACCCCCATCAAGTTCAGCCAGGAAATCAGCGGCTGGCGTTCAAGCCTTGAAAAGGATCTTGAATTAATCAAGCGTTCAATCGAGCCTCTTTATGAACTCGCTCTTGGCGGTACAGCAGTAGGCACAGGTCTTAACGCTCCCGCAGGTTTTGACACAGGCGTTGCCGCTGAAGTTGCAAAGCTTACAGGTAAGCCCTTCATCACCGCTGCAAACAAATTCCACTCACTCACATCAAAGGATGAGCTCGTATTTGCACACGGCGCAATCAAGGCTCTCGCCTGCGATATGATGAAGATTGCAAACGATGTTCGTTGGCTTGCATCAGGTCCCCGTGACGGCCTCGGCGAAATCTTCATTCCCGAAAACGAGCCCGGCTCATCAATTATGCCCGGTAAGGTTAACCCCACACAGTGCGAAGCAGTAACAATGGTTGCTGTTCAGGTTATGGGTAACGATGTTGCAGTCAGCATGGCAGCTTCTCAGGGCAACTTCGAACTCAACGTATTTATGCCCGTTTGCATTTATAACTTCCTTCAGTCAGCAAGACTTCTTGCAGAAGCTATCGTTTCCTTCAACAAGAATTGCGCTGTAGGTATCAAGGCAAACAAAGAGAAGATGCATCATAATCTTCACAACTCTCTTATGCTCGTAACCGCTCTCAATCCCTATATCGGCTATGAGAATGCGGCTAAAACAGCAAAGAAAGCATATAAGGACAATATTTCACTCAAGGAAGCTTGCGTTGAACTCGGTTTCTTGACCGCAGAAAGATTTGACGAAGTTTTCCATCCCGAAGAAATGGTATAAACCGGAGGTAAACCTATGAAAGTCAGTTATTTCCCCGGATGCACTCTTAAAAACAAGGCAAAGGAACTTGATGTTTATTCAGTTAAGTCTGCCGAAGTTCTGGGTATTACTTTAGAGGAAATTGAAAACTGGCAGTGCTGCGGCGGCGTGTTCACAACAGCAAGAGATGAAGTTGCAACAAAGCTTTCTTCTGTTCGCGCTCTCAAATATGCTCTTGACAGAGAACAGCCCCTCATTACTGTTTGTTCAGCTTGTCATAATGTCATCAAGCAGACAAATTATGCAATGCAGAACGATGCGGAATTCGCCGATAAAGTTAACAGATATATGGCAGAAGGTTCCTACAACGGAGAAACAGAGGTTTATAACTACCTCGAAATGCTCCGCGATATGGTAGGTTTCGATGTTGTTAAGGAAAAGGTTGTCAATCCCCTTAAGGGTAAGAAAATTTCCGCTTATTACGGTTGCCTCCTTTTAAGACCCAACAGCGTTATGAGAATGGATGACCCCGAAAATCCCACCATTATGGAAGACCTCATCAGAGCTATGGGTGCAGACCCGGTTGTTTACGCAAAGCGTAACGAATGCTGCGGCGGTTACATCTCAGTTGAAAGCCCCGAATCAGCAAAAAGAAACAGCAACGCTGTTATCGAAAACGCAAAGGCAGCAGGTGCAGAAATGATCATCACAGCTTGCCCCCTTTGCAAATATAACCTTATCAAAAACGGTGCGGATATTCCCGTAATTTATTTCACAGAGCTTCTCGCAGAAGCACTTGGTGTAAAGGAGGATACAAATGAATAATAACCAGTATCTTCAGGAAGAAATCATCCGCAGAAGCGGCGTTAATCCGAGCAAGTGTATGCGTTGCGGCAAATGCTCCGCAACCTGCCCTGCATACGATGAGATGGAATACCATCCTCATCAGTTTGTGAATATGGTTGAAAGCGGCGATATCGAGCCGTTGCTCAGCTCGGATTCACTTTACAAATGCCTGTCCTGTTTCGCTTGCATCGACAGATGCCCCAGAGGCGTTGAGCCTGCCAAACTGGTTGAAGCTGTCCGAATTGCGGCAGTAAGAAAACAGGGCGCAAACCGTATGACTGCAAACGATGTTCCTCAGATGATTGATGAGGATGTTCCGCCGCAGTTGCTCGTCAGCGCATTCAGAAAATACACTAAGTAAGGAGGAAAAGACAGATGCAAAGAGTTGGCGTTTTTGTTTGTTGGTGCGGCAGTAACATTGCCGGCACAGTTGATGTTGAAGCAGTATCCGAAGCTCTGAAAAATGAGCCCGGAGTTGTCTTTTCCACCAACTACCAATATATGTGCTCCCAGGCAGGTCAGGATATGATTATCGAAGCTGTCAAAGAGCATAATCTCACAGGAATCGTTGTTTGCTCATGCTCACCCAGAATGCACGAAGCAACATTCCGCAAAACTGCAGCCGCTGCAGGTCTCAACCCCTATATGGTTGAAATCGCAAACATCCGCGAGCAGTGCTCATGGGAACATAAGGATATGCTTACAGGTACAGAAAAGGCTATCATCCTCGGCAAAGCTGCTGTTGCAAAAGTTAATCTCAACACTCCCCTCACTCCCGGTGAGTCACCCGTAACAAAGAGAGCTCTTGTTATCGGCGGCGGTATTGCAGGTATCCAGACTGCTCTTGATATTGCAGACGCAGGTTTCCCCGTTGATATCGTTGAAAAGAAGCCCACCATCGGCGGTAAGATGGCACAGCTTGACAAAACCTTCCCCACCCTCGACTGTGCCGCTTGTATTCTTACTCCCAAAATGGTTGATGTTGCTCAGAATGATAAAATCCGCATCTTCTCTTACAGCGAAGTTTCAGAAATCAAAGGTTTCGTCGGTAACTTCGAAGTAACAATCAAGAAGAATGCGCGTTTCGTTAAGGAAGATATCTGCACAGGTTGCGGCGCTTGCGTTGATAAGTGCCCGATGAAGAAGATTCCCAACGAATTCAATCTCGGTATGGATAACCGCAAGGCTATCTACATTCCCTTTGCACAGGCTGTGCCGAAGGTTGCAACAATCGACCCCAATGCTTGTAATATGCTCAAAAACGGCAAGTGCGGTCTCTGCGCAAAGGTTTGCACCGCAGGTGCTATCGATTATACACAGCAGGATGAATTCATCGAAGAGAAGTACGGCGCAATCGTTGTTGCAACAGGCTTCAATCCCATCAGTATGGATAAATTCGACGAATTCGCTTACAACCAGTCAAAGGATGTTATCACATCACTTGAATTCGAGCGTCTTACCAACGCCGCAGGTCCGACAGCAGGTAAACTCCTCAGACCCTCTGACGGAAAGCATCCTCACACAATCGTATTTGTTCAGTGCGTCGGCTCCCGTTGCGATGCCTGCGCAGAAAAGGGTAAGGAATATTGCTCCAAGATTTGCTGTATGTATACCGCAAAGCACGCAATGCTCACAAGAGATAAATACCCCGACACAGAGGTTTATGTATTCTACATCGATGTAAGAACTCCCGGTAAGAATTTCGATGAATTCTACCGCCGCGCAGTTGAAGAATACGGCGTAAAATACATCAAGGGTATGGTTGGCAAGGTAACACCCGAAGGTGATGTGCTTAAGGTTCAGGCATCTGACCTTATCGCAAACAAGCAGCTTCATATTGATGCTGACCTCGTTGTTCTTGCAGCAGCTATCGAGCCTGATAAGTCTGCCCGTCCTCTTGCAACAATGCTCACCGCAAGTATGGACACAAATGACTTCTTCACAGAAGCTCATCCTAAGCTTCGTCCCGTTGAAAGCCCCACAGCAGGTGTGTTCCTTTCAGGCGCTTGCCAGGGTCCCAAGGATATCCCCGAAACAGTTTCTCAGGCAGGTGCGGCCGCATCAAAGGTTATCGGCCTTCTTGCAAAAGACAAGCTCACAGGTAACCCCTGCGTTGCAAGTTCAAATGAACTTATGTGTAACGGTTGTTCATCCTGCGAAAGAGTTTGTCCTTACGGCGCAATCACTTACAGCGATAAGGAATTCCGTATGCCTGACAGAACAACCAAAATCAGAAGAGTTGCATCAGTTAATCCTGCTGTTTGCCAGGGTTGCGGTGCTTGTACAGTAGCTTGTCCGTCAGGTGCTATGGACCTTAACGGATTTGCAAATTCACAGATTATGGCGGAGGTTGACGCAATATGCAAGTAAATGAATTTAAGCCTTTAATTGTTGCATTTTGCTGCAACTGGTGTTCCTATGCAGGCGCTGACCTTGCAGGTAACAACCGTCTTAACTATCCTGCAGAGGTAAAGATTATCCGCGTACCCTGCTCATGCCGAGTAAACCCCATGTTTATTCTTCGCGCATTCCAGCGCGGTGCTGACGGCGTAATCATCTGCGGTTGCCATCCCGGTGACTGCCACTACACTTCAGGTAACTACTACACTCGCCGCAGAATGGCTGCTCTCTTCTCAATGCTCGATTATCTCGGCATCGAAAAAGAACGTACCCGCGTTGAATGGGTATCCGCCGCTGAAGGCGCAAAATTCGCAGCTACAATGAACGATTTCGTTGAAAAGATAGTTGCATTAGGTAAAAATAAGAGATTGGAGGATTTACGATGCAAAAAATAACTCGCGGACAGTTGATTGATAAAGCAGTTGCTTTGCTCGCAGACGGAACCGTTTCCTGCGTTCTCGGCTGGAGCAAGGGTGAGTTTGACTATGACGTAACTCCTGCAATGTTCAACAACGAAGAAGAATTAAAAGCAAATTTCGTTTTCAACGATTTCTGCGGCGTTAACTTCTCCAAATATCTCGTTGCAAAAACACAGAAATGCGAAGGCAAAATCCTTGTTTTTCTCAAGCCCTGTGATACATACAGCTTCAATCAGCTTCTTACCGAGCACAGATTTGACCGCGAAAAGGTTTATGTGGTAGGTATCCCCTGCGAAGGTATGGCTGATATCGCAAAAGTCAAGGCAATCTGCGGCGACGGTATTTCATCAATCGCTTTTGAAGGCGAAAAGATGGCAGTAACCACTCTTTATGAGGATGCTCCCGTTATGATTGATGCAAACGATGTTCTTGCTGAAAGATGCATCAACTGCAAGAGCAAGAAGTGCGTTGCATTCGACGAACTTATGGGTGACGAGGGCGAAGTTATTGAATCGGGCCGTTTTGACGAAGTTGAAAAACTCGAAGCAATGACTCCCGATGAAAGATTCGCATTCTGGCAGAATGAGCTTTCACGCTGCATCCGTTGCAACGCTTGCCGCGATGCTTGCCCTGCCTGCACCTGCGAAAAATGCGTTTTTGACAACCCCAATTCAGGCGTTGAAAATAAATCTCCTGCAAACAGCTTTGAAGAAAAGATGTTCCATATTATCAGGGCTTTCCACGTTGCAGGCCGTTGCACAGACTGCGGCGAATGCTCAAGAGTTTGTCCGCAGAATATCCCCTTACACCTCCTCAACCGTAAATTCATCAAGGATATGAACGAATTCTACGGCGAATATCAGGCAGGTGCAGAGGTCGGCTCACGCGCTCCTCTGGTTGACTACACAACCGAAGATTTAGAGCCCGGTGAAGTTTTTGACAGGAGGGATACAAATGCGTAAATGTTCTCTCGATAAAATCAACCTTCTTTTTGCTGAAATTGCAAAAAATGCGGCTTTATATCTCCCCATTGACCAGAATGACGGCAGCGCCGCCTACAAAAAATGGGAAGAAGGCACTGTATGGAGCAACGCGCTCAACACAGTAAGAAGCCCCAAAGACTTCTTCTTCCCCCAGACCGAAGACCTTATGGCGTTCAAGGTTTCGGGCAAAAATGTTGAAGTTATTGATACAAGAAGCGAATCCGAAGATTTCGTTGTTTTCGGCGTAAGAGCTTGTGATGTAAAGAGTTTTGATATTCTTGACCGCGTATTCCTTACCGAGCCTGTTGACAGCTTCTACGGCTCAAAAAGACAGCACGGCGTTATCATTTCCCTTGCTTGCACAAGACCTTCCGAAACCTGCTTCTGCAAAACTTTCGGCATCGACCCCTCAGAGCCTGCAGGCGATATTTCAGCCTGGAAAACCGAATCAGAAATCTTCTTCCTTGCAAACACAGCAAAAGGCGAAGACCTTCTCGGCAAGCTTTCGGCACTGACTGAAGAATGCGATGATTCCGCTGTTAACGCACAGAAGGAAAAAATCAGCGCAATTATGGATAAGCTTCCGCTCAAAGACCTCAAGACAGATGCTTTCGGCGGCGGCAAAACAAGCGAATTGTTTGACGCTCCCGAATGGACAGAGCTTTCACAGTCCTGCCTCGGTTGCGGCACCTGCACCTTCGTTTGCCCCACCTGCCAGTGCTACGACATCAAGGATTTCAACACAGGCAACGGTGTTGTCCGCTACAGATGCTGGGACTCTTGTATGTATTCCGACTTCACAAAGATGGCTCACGGCAACAACCGTCTTACCCAGAAAGAGCGTTTCCGTCAGAGATTTATGCACAAGCTTGTATATTTCCCCGAAAATAATGACGGCGAATTCAGCTGCGTAGGTTGCGGACGCTGCCTTGCAAAGTGCCCCATCTCAATGAATATTGTAAAAGTAATGAAAAAGATCGGAGGAAACAGAAGTGAATAATATCAACGATACTTTGATTCCGAAAATCGGTGTCATTACGGATGTCCGCATCGACACTCCCGATATCAAAACCTTCAGAGTTGTTACTCCTGACGGCAAGAAGGCATTTGACCACAGACCCGGTCAGTGCGCAATGCTTTCAGTCCCCGGTGTCGGCGAAGCAATGTTTTCAATCACATCCTCACCCACAAACGAAGAATATATGGAATTTTCCATTAAAAAGTGCGGTTGTGTGACCGATTGGCTCCATCAGGCTGAGCCCGGCCAGCAGATTACAATCAGAGGACCTTACGGCAAACCCTTCCCTGTTGACGATGTGTTTGCAGGCAAAGACCTCCTCTTCATCGCAGGCGGTGTTGGTCTTGCTCCCCTTCGCTCTGTAATCAACTATTGCCGCCACTATCGTGACCGCTACGGTAAAATCGACATCGTTTACGGTTCAAGAAGCAAGGACGATTTGCTTGACTATCAGGAAATTATCGAAGAATGGTCAAACGATGCAGGTGTTGATGTTCATCTCACAATCGATAATCCCCAGGAAGGCTGGGACGGCCACGTAGGTTTTGTTCCCAATTATGTTAAAGAACTTGGTTTTGATACAAACAAGGTTGCAGTTTTGTGCGGTCCTCCCATTATGATTAAGTTCACATTGGACGGTCTTTGCTCAATCGGTTTTGATAAGACCAACATTTACACAACTCTTGAATTGAGAATGAAATGCGGAGTCGGTAAATGCGGAAGATGCAATGTCGGCGCTAAATATGTATGCAAAGACGGTCCCGTTTTCCGTTGCGACGAATTAGATGAGCTTCCGGCTGAATATTAAAGGAGAGATAATATGGAAAAAATGGTTAATATATTTCTTTTCGGCAAAAAATACGAAGTGCCGGAAAATCTGACAATTATGACCGCCATGGAATATGCCGGTTATCAGCTTGTCCGCGGTTGCGGTTGCCGTAACGGTTTCTGCGGCGCTTGCGCAACAATCTACCGCATCAAGGGCGACAAGGAGCTTAAAGCTTGCCTTGCTTGCCAGACAAAGGTTGAAGAGAATATGTATATCGCTACTCTTCCCTTCTTCCCCCTCGTAAAGCAGGTTTATGATATCGAAACTGTTCCCGTTAACGAAACAGTTATGATGCAGCTTTATCCTGAGATTTATTCCTGCATCGGTTGCAACGCTTGCACAAAGAGCTGCACACAGGAGCTCAATGTTATGCAGTATATTGCATATGCTCAGCGCGGCGATTTCGAAAAGTGCGCTGAAGAGTCATTCGACTGCGTTATGTGCGGCGTTTGCTCATCAAGATGCCCTGCAGGTATTTCTCATCCTCAGGTTGCAATGCTTGCAAGAAGAATCAACGGCAAGTATCTTGCTCCCGGTTGCGGTCACCTTGAGGACAGAGTAAGAGAAATCAGAAACGGTGATTTCAACGAACTTATCGAAGCTCTTATGCAGAAGCCCATCGAAGAGATGAAAGAGCTTTATAACACACGCGAAATCGAGAAGTAAGGAGGAAAGTATATGTATTCAGAGAAATTTCAGAAATCCCTTGCAGCAGTTGAAGCAGCAAGAGAAAACAACATTGCATTAGAGCCTCAGCGTATGACAGCTCAGCAGAAAGAAGAATTGCTTGCAACTTTCCATCCCGACTATAAAAAAGATGAGTTTGCAGTATTGAAAATCGGCCCCAACAAGGGCGATAAAGTTCCCACAGAGCTTGCTGAAATGCTCCAGGCTCACAGCCATATCACAGCTGACAGCGTTGACCTTTCAGCTCCCGACTACGAAACCGATGTTCTTATCATCGGCGGCGGCGGTGCAGGTGCTTCCGCTGCTATCGAAGCTCACGAAGCAGGCGCTGATGTTATGATTGTAACAAAGCTCAGAATCGGTGATGCAAACACAATGATGGCTGAAGGCGGCATTCAGCCTGGTGACAAGCCCATCGATTCACCTGCAATCCACTTTGTTGATGCATTCGGCGGCGGTCATTTTGCGGCCAAGAAAGAGCTTCTTTCAAAGCTTGTTTGCGATGCTCCCGAGGCAATTCAGTGGTTGAGCAACCTCGGCGTTGAATTCGACAAGGATGCTGACGGCACAATGGTTACAACCCACGGTGGCGGTACATCACGCAAGCGTATGCACGCTGCTAAGGACTACTCAGGCGCAGAAATTATGAGAACTCTCCGCGACGAAGTTCTCAACCGCCAGATTCCCGTTGTTGATTTCACAGCTGCAATCGAACTCATTATGGACGAAAACGGCAATGCAGCCGGTGCAGTCCTTATGAATATGGAAACAAAGGAACTCCTTGTTGCAAAAGCAAAGACCGTTATCATCGCAACAGGCGGTGCAGGCCGTATGCCCTATCAGGGATTCCCCACTTCAAACCAGTACGGTGCAACTGCTGACGGTCTTGTTCTCGGTTACAGAGCAGGCGCAAAGCTTCTCTATGCCGAAACTCTTCAGTATCATCCCACAGGCGTTGCTTATCCCGAGCAGATTTTCGGCGCTCTTGTTACCGAAAAGGTTCGTTCACTCGGCGCAAAGCTTGTTAACGTAAACGGCGAAGTATTTATGCATCCCCTTGAAACCCGTGACGTTGCGGCTGCTTCAATCATCCGCGAATGCTCAGAGCGCGGCACAGGCGTTGACACAGGCGACGGTCAGGGCGTATGGCTCGACACTC
Organism: Acutalibacteraceae bacterium; assembly: GCA_045634985.1. Taxonomy (GTDB): domain Bacteria; phylum Bacillota; class Clostridia; order Oscillospirales; family Acutalibacteraceae; genus CAG-177. The sequence continues at coordinate 24,552 of JAZRBF010000048.1, forward strand.
CCATGATTGAAAAAATCGGCGGCGAAGGCACAATTATGAAGAGAATTCCCGCTATGTGGAGAATGTTTGACAAATACGGCATCGATATCCGCAAGGAACCCATTCTTGTTTACCCCACCCTTCACTATCAGAACGGCGGCCTTGATATCACAGCAGATTGCATGACAACAAATGTTGAAAACCTCTTTGTTGCAGGCGAAGCTGTTGGCGGTATCCACGGCAAAAACAGACTTATGGGTAACTCTCTTCTCGATATTATTGTTTTCGGCAGAAGCGCAGGTATGAATGCTGCTGCAAAAGCAAAGACTGTTACTGTAGGCAAACTTACACTCAAGCACATTGAAGCATTTGAAGGCGAAATCGCTGAAGCAGGAATCGATACCGATAAGGTATCTCCCAAGCTTCTTCCCGATTACACCAACAAAAGATAAGAAAAGAGGTTGCAAAATGTCTTTATTAAACGGAGTTATTTCAATCAGCAACACCTATACCTTCTTTCTTGTTCTTTTCGGTGTTCTGCTTTTCGGTTATCTCATAGGTAGAATAACCATCAAAGGTGTTTCGCTTGGCGACGCAGGCGTTTTCATCATCGCATTGCTTTTCGGTGCGCTTTTCTTCAATATGAGCGAAGCCGACGGGCTTGTGTTTATGGCATCTTCCAAGCCTTATGATTTCGAGCCCGGTCTTACAATAGTTGAGGCGCTCGGACTTATCCTTTTCGTAACCTCCGTCGGTTACATTGCAGGCCCGAAATTCTTCGGCAACTTCAAGAAAAACTTCAAGTCCTATGTTCTTCTCGGTCTTGTAATCATTCTTGTTGGCGGACTTTCCGCTGTTCTCTGCATCCTCACAGGCGATGCAATCGGTTACGGCTCATCCATCGAAACCCGCGAAGGCTTCGTGGCAATGATTGTCGGTCTGCTTTCAGGCTCTCTGACATCAACACCTGCTTTCTCCGCAGCAAAAGCAACAGTTGCGGCTGAATACACAGGTCTTGTTTCTGTTGGTCACGGTATTGCTTATATCTTCGGTGTTGTCGGCGTTGTTCTCTTTGTTCAGATTATTCCCAAGCTCACAAAGGCTGATATGGAAGCTGAACGCGCAAAGCTCGTAATCAAACAGGAAAAGAAGGAAGAAAAGAAAAAGGGTAAGCTTTTTGAAATCGACCATATGGGTGTTGCAGGTTTCTCTCTTGCAGCTATCCTCGGCACAGTTGTCGGTCAGATTAAAATTCCCCTTTCTGCAGAAGGTTTATCCGGAACCTGCTTCTCGCTCACAACAACAGGCGGTTGCCTTCTTATGAGCCTGATTCTCGGTCACTTCGGAAAAATCGGAAGCATCAGCATTATGCCCAAGGAAAGCACACTCAAGCTCTTCAGAGAGTTAGGTCTTGTTCTCTTCCTTGTCGGCGCAGGTATCCCCGGCGGTGCTGAATTCGTTGCAAACTTTGACCCGATGTACTTTGTATACGGTGTTGTTATGACCATCCTTCCCTTGATTGCAGGTTATCTCTTTGCCAAGTATGTTCTCAAGCTCAGCTTGCTCAACAACCTCGGCTCAATCACAGGCGGTATGACAAGCACACCCGCTCTCGGTACATTGATTTCAACCGCAGGCACAGAGGATGTTGCCGCAGCATACGCCGCAACTTATCCGATTGCTCTTATTGCAGTTGTTCTGGTATCGCAGCTTATCGTAATTATATTCTAAAAAACAAAAGACATCCTGAATCACTTCGGGATGTCTTTTTTGTTGAATTTAAAAAGCGTTGCAATCGGGGACAAATCCGTCCACCCTGCAACGCTTTTGGTTTTATTGTTCAGCTTTGCTTTCGCAATAGATGCATCTGTAAACTCGGTTTTCCTTATCAGCCAAAACAAAAATATGGTCGAGTTCCTGTTCGACAGTTGTGATGCAACGGGGATTCTTGCACTTGATGATATTCTCGATTCTCTCGGGAATATCGATTCTCTGTCTTTTTGCAAGTTTGCCGTCTTTGATGATATTAACGGTAACGCCGGGATCAACATATCCCAAAACATCGAAATTGAGATCAATTACTCTGTCAACCTTGATAATATCCTTCTTGCCCATTTTAACGCTGTCAGCATTCTGGATAAGTGCGACCTGACAATCAAGCTTGGCAAGTCCGAGTAACTTATAAAGCACCATTCCGTTTCCGGCTGAAATATGGTCGAGCACAATGCCGTCTTTAATCTGTCCGATAATCATATTATTTAATCTCCAATAATTTCATAATAAGCGCCATTCTTATAAATTTGCCGTATCTTGCCTGCTTGAAGTAGCAAGCACGGGGATCATTATCAACCGCAATGGGAATTTCGTTAACTCTCGGCAGCGGATGCATAATAATCAGATCCTCTTTTGCGGCTTCGAGCTTTTTGGGAGTGAGAATATAGCTGTCCTTCAAGCGGATATAATCCTGCTCGTTGAAGAATCTTTCTCCCTGAACTCGGGTCATATATAAGATGTCCAGTTCACCGATAACATCGTCAAGTGAAGCGGTTTCAATATATTCGAGATTTTTTGCTTCAAGCTCGGTCTGCTTGATGTAATCGGGCACCTTCAGTTCATCAGGTGAGATAAGAACGAACTTCACATTCTTATATCTTGACATCGCGCTGATAAGAGAGTGAACTGTTCTGCCGAATTTAAGGTCGCCGCAGAAACCGATTGTCAGGTCATCAAAGCGACCCTTTTCGCGGTGAATTGTCAGCAAGTCGGTGAGTGTCTGGGTAGGATGGTTATGACCGCCGTCACCTGCGTTGATAACAGGAATATCAGCGCTCTTTGCCGCAACAAGGGGTGCACCCTCCTTGGGGTGACGCATTGCGATGATGTCAGCATATCCGCTTACGATTTTAGTTGTGTCAGCAACGCTCTCGCCTTTTGATGCTGATGAATTCTTTGAATCGGAGAAACCGATTACGCTGCCGCCGAGATTCAACATCGCAGATTCAAAGCTGAGTCTGGTTCTTGTTGAAGGCTCAAAAAAGAGCGTAGCAAGAATTCTGCCTTTGCATTTTTCGCTGTATTTGCCGGGGTTGTCAATTATATCGTTGGCAACCGCCACAAGCTCATCAATTTCCTCAACTGAGAGCTCACGAATATCAATAAGACTTCTCATTTTCCACCTCTGCATTCTCTTGGAACATTCGTTTCAAGGTGATTTTTGCTTTAAAAAATATCCTGCTCAATAAAATGGCAAGACTCGTAAAGCGATTTTCATTTGGACTCATTTTTGCTACATATGATTATATCACAAGAATTCAGCCATTGTCAATCGGGTTACCTGCAAAAATACTGATGATAAAAAGAAAAATTTGCTCTTTTAACGCAAAAGAAACCCTGAAACAGCGATGTTGCAGGGTTTCTCTGACAATGATTATTCAATTAAAAATAGCTGACTTTAATTCGTTTACCCATCTTTTTCAGGCACGAAGAAAGCTCCTCAACGAGATTCATTTTGATACTGAAATTGATGGGAAGGTCGGGATTCTGATGAGCAGGGTTAATCGCTCTGCCGACATAAAAATTGATATCCGTCGCTTCCTCGAAAAGCAGACGCGAAATCAGTGACGCACCGTCACGCTTTATGCTCCATTGCTCATAATGCTCATTATCTCCGAGATAATCTCTGGCATATTCGAGCACCTTATTGACGGTAATGACACCTTCCGTTACAAGGTCAACACCTTCGATTTCAGCTATCGGAGGCACATCTGCCTTTTCAAAAACAAGGCTCGCTTTAATAGGTTTATTGAGATATTTTGCGGCAATCGAAGAGGTTGTACCGCCGCAGATGATGTGCTTGCCTTCCTTTGAGAAGAAGAGCGACATCATTCGGTTAGCATCATCTCTGTTTGACGGAGGACCGAAAAGAATATTCATCGGCTCGCGTTTTCTGATTCTCACAACGCAGGCTGTGGCATCGTCGCCGGGCTTTCCGCCATAAAGCTTGAAGCATTCGTCAACAAGAATCGTTGAAAGAGTTTTCGCGGTATATCCGACGGGAGCAAAGGTTTCCATAAATGAAATTATATCTTCCCTTTTCCAGCCGAAATTATAGGTCATACCGATACCCGCGTGTGGGCAGCCGTCGCTCATAGCAACGAAAATATCGTTTTCGCGAAGATTGATAACACTTTTGAAAATCTTCTTGCCGCCAATATTCATTTCTGTTCTGGGATACTCATAATTCTGCTCATCGCGGATAATGATTACCTGCGGATTATCATACTGAATAATCTCCGCAACCTCATTATTTTTCAAATGGATAATTGTGAAAGTTGAATATGCAACGCCTCTCACCGAGCAAACAGGAAGCGTTGCGGCAATGGTGGAAACACACTCTTCAATGGGAAGACCTTCCGCCATCATAGTTGAAATTATCTTTGATGTCAGGGTTGAGAGAATACTCGCTTTAACACCGCTTCCGAGACCGTCTGCAAGAACGATGACCTGCGAATTTTCATCCTGCTCAACAACATCAACATGGTCGCCGCAAAGCTCTTCGCCATAGTGGTTTATGCTTTTGTAGCCGATATCTGCACATAAATCATTCATCGGTAATCGACTCCTTCAGCTTTGCAAGAGCAATTTTTGTTTCAGCGGCTGTTTCGCCGAGAAGGGATGCGATTTCCTGAACAATTCGCATCTGTTTTTCAACAACTCTGTCTGCAACCTCGATGGTCTGACGGCTGATGCTCTCCTTCTTCTCGCGCTCTGTTTCTTCATCGGTTACATCACGCATAATGCCGATAAGAAGATGTGAATCGCGGTCATAAACAACGGTCTGCTCAACATATCGTTTATATTCCGCGAGGTAAACACGCTGCTCGTGAACATCTCTGCCTGTTGAAAGAACAGTCATAAAGATTGTGGGGTCAAGAATTCTTACAACCTGGTCGCCGAGAATATCGGATGCCGAGCGGATGTTCATAATTTTTCTTGCCGCCTGATTTATCTGCTGAACTTCAAGCTGTTCGTTGAGAACGATGAGTCCGTTGGGTGTGTTTTTAACAATAGCATCCGAGAAGCTTTCTGCCTTGTCCTTAAGATACGGCAGACACATCGAAATTTCTGCTTTGCCCTGAGCAATCGCAATTGCTTTTTCGCGGCAGGTATTATAACCGCAGGAGCCGCAGTTAAGCTCGTCAGAGGGCTTGAATTTACCCATCTGACGAAGGATTGCACAGATTTCTGTTTCTGAAGGCAGAGGAAGTTTTCTTTCAATGAATGAGAAACTCTTCTGCAGAGCAAGAGGCTCGGGCATCTCAACGATGAAATCCTTTGTGCCTGCATAGCTTGCAACTTCGATATAGTCCTTGATGTTTGAATCGTGGTGATACTTTTCAATAACAGGACCGCCGACGCAACTGCCGACACAAGCTGACATTTCAACAAAACACTTGTGAATCTTGCCTTTTTCGATGTCTTTTAGTACCTTGATGCAGTTTTCAACGCCGTCGATGGCAACATAGGTATATTCTGAGTTTTCGCTCATTGTTTTAAGTACGCCGCCTGTTGTGGGGAAGAATCTTGCGCGGCTGTAATCATCCCTGTCTTCAACAGCCTCAAGAACAATATTCTCCTCTTTCATCCACTCGGAAAGTTCCTCAAAAGTGAGGACTGCATCTGTGATGCCCTCATAATATTCAGCTTCATCCTTCTTTGCAACGCAAGGGCCGACAAAAACGGTCTTTGCATTGGGAATGCGTCTTTTGATATCCTGACAATGTGCCTGCATAGGCGACATAACATCGGCAAGATATTCGAGAGCAACAGGATAATTCTTCTGAATCAGAAGGTTTATTGAATGGCAGCAGGAAGAGATAACAACATCTCTGTTACCTTCTGCGAGAATTCTTTCATATTCATTTTTGACTATGGTTGCGCCGATTGCGGTTTCTTCAACATCATAAAAACCGAGTTTCTTGAGCGCATCGCGCATTGCGGTGACACCTGCACCGTCATAGTTTGCAATGAACGAAGGTGCAAGGCTGACAACAACGGGGTCTCCGCTCTGGATAAGCACTTTTACCTTTTCAACTTCATTGACAATTTCCTTTGCATTCTGCGGACAAACAACAAAACACTGACCGCAAAGGATACACTCATTGCCTATGATATGCGCCTGGTTAGCCGAAAAACGAATAGCCTTGACGGGGCAATGACGGATGCATTTATAACAGTTTTTGCAGTTTGATTTTTTAAGAGTAAGGCAATTCATAGTTTTTACATTCCTCCGACTGCCGATAAAATATGTTCGTTAAAAAATTCCTTGAAATTCTCTTTGGTTATGCCGACATGAACTTCATCATCGACCTGAATCGTAACGCCTACGCGGTTACATTTTCCGATACAAAAGCTGCCTGCGAGAGTAACCTCATCCTCAAGATGATGCTCTGCAACGGCATTCTGGAGAAGCTCAACAATTTCGGGTGAGCCCTTGAGATGACACGAGCTGCCGACACAAATCTGAACAATCACCATAATTTTACACCTCCGCAAGAACTTCTTTTGCAAAGAAATCGTTAACCGTATCAGGGGTTACCGAAAAGAATTTATCGCCGATGGTAACGCAAACACCCTGCTGACAGTTTCCTATACAAAAAGTGCCGCCAAGCTCAACCTTATCGCCGAGATTATTTTCGGCAATGAGATTCTGAAGCTGCTCAACAACAAATCTTGAGCCCTTGATATGGCACGACGAACCGATACAAACTGTAATTTTCATAGCTTTTATCTCCGTATTCTTCATTCATATTTCTGCCGGTTTACATAATTACTTTCATTATACAATGTTAATTATATTTATTCAAGTACCGACATCAATAAAATGCGTTTAGGGATAATCTTCCTGCGCTGTATTTTCGCTCATATAATCAAAAACCGACGAAGCAGAATCGCTCCGTCGGTTTGACACATTTTTTATTTTGCAAAAACTTCTTTAATCGCCTCAAGATAGCCGTAACCGAAGAGATCATCGGGCTGAAGATAGCTGGTTTCTGTCCATTCATTCCAGCTGTTTACGGTGATAAAGGGCGCTTTCATAACCCCTTTACTCATCGATTCATCAGCAAATACTTTTACCTTTTCGCAAGCAATTCTGAAATTCTCAGGTGTGTTGTTTTTTACAACTCCGGGAATGAATTTATTGAATCTTACATTATTATCCCAACCAACAGAAACATTCGGATAAAACGGAATATTCATCATCTGCGATTCCTCGGCAAGATTTTCGATATATTCATCCGTCTGCACTGCATAATCTCCGTCAGGGTCTACGCAAGAAAACCAGTTATAATTTGTAACAGAATCAAATCCGAGATAATCATAAAGCTCATAAACGGTCATACCCTTGCAATCATCGCCGTCATCAAGCCAGTTATACATATGACCCTTCCAGTTGACCGCCTGAAAATGGAGCCCTTTAAACCCTGCTTCAACCGTTTTTCTGCGGAATTCTTCAATCCCCTTTTTGCATTCCTGAGTTGTACCGAAAGTGCGGATAAAATTATCAACATCAAAAACCATATAAACGGGGCAACCGTCAATCATATAATAATTCTCTCTGCTGAAATATTTTTCAATTGTTCTGTCGATTATGCCTGAAAAAATTTCGGGAGTAACAACGCCGCTCCAGATTACGGTTGAAAGGTCATTGTCGGAATTGCGCTTATCCCAGAGATGGGTTGCGTTATGGTTTGCCCACATAAGCATAAATTTCATATCGGTATTGTTGCGCGCCTTGAGGAAGCCGTCATTAAGGCAATTTTCCAGAAACGGACGGTTATCATACCAATACCAATCGTAGATAAAAACATTCACTCCGTGAGAAACCGCGCAGTCAATCTGCATTTCCATAACCCTGCTGTCAGCTTCATTGACATACCCCCAGGTCGGAATTCTCGGCCATCGGCATCCTTCGTAGCCTCTGTCGGTCATCGCCTTGACGGTCTGCCATTCGCCGTAGCCTTCGGGCCAGAAAATGCGTGTACGAGGCTCATCGCCTGTGTATGACGGCCAGACAAAAGCCGCAATATCATATTTCATATCCTTACCTCCGTTATCGGGTAACTCTTTTGATTAAACTATCGCATCCGCAGGAGCATTTTCGGGAAGCCAGCCTGTAAATCCGAGCTCAGGCATAGCATTAATAACCGCCATATCTTCAGCAGAAATCTCGAAATCAAAAATCTGCGCATTTTCGGTTATTCTTTCGGGTGTAACGGACTTTGTAAGCACATTAAGACCCGACTGCAAAACAAAGCGAAGGCAAACCTGCGCAACGGTTTTGCTGTATTTCTTTGCAATGGCGGCGAGTGTTTCGTTGCCGAGAATCGTTCCGCATCCGAGAGGGCTGAATGCCTGCACAAGCATTCCGTTTTTCTGTGAATATTCAACGGTTTCGGGCTGTGTGTAGCCGGGATGGAACTCAATCTGATTTACCATCGGCTTGATTTCGCAAAGCTCAACCAATGCATCATAGTGCTTCTTCTGAAAATTCGAAACACCGATAGCGCGGATTTTTCCGCTTTTATATGCGTCCTCAAATGCTCTCCAGGTACCTGCATTTATCTCCTTCCAATCCGGAGATACCTTTTCTACGCAAGGCCAATGGATAAGATAGAGGTCAAGATAATCAAGTCCGAGATTTTTGAGAGAAATATCAATCGCTTCGGTTGCCTTTTCGTATCCGCGCATTGTAACCCAATGCTTGGTTGTAACAAATATCTCATCTCTGCCGATACCTGTTGCTCTTATGCCCTCGCCAACAGCGGTTTCGTTGCCGTAAGCAAAAGCGGTGTCAATGTGGCGGTAACCTGCGTTTATCGCTTCGATAACAGAATTTTTTGCAATTTCACCGTTGGGAGTAAGATATGTTCCGTATCCTACGCAAGGCACTTTTACTCCGTTATAAAGTTCAAATGTATCAGTAAGTTTTTTCATTTCAATTGCTCCTTTGATTTATTGTCAGTTTTCAACCTTAACGGTATATAAATCGCCGCAATCAATGCCGACGCAACAAGCATAATCGGTACGGTGATATCTGTTTTTATGTGTTTAATCCAGACCATATCCATAAAGAAATACACAACAAAGCACATTCCGAGATAAGACGGAAGCGCAATTTTCGCAAATCTTACGGGTGGCATATCAAACGCATTGGAATTCTTTTTGAGAATGTTTTTATTCATTATCATAATCATAAATACGCCGAATATAACCGATAAAATAACGGTCAGGATTGTGCCGAGCGGCTCATCATCAGCCAAAATATTTGTGTTGACAAGAAGTCGCGCAAATCTGATACCGATTGCTCTGGCGGGGGTAACACCGAGAATAAATACAGTAATCAGGAAATTGAAGCCGAAATTCACTTTTGTGTTTTCAATAAGCGGCGAAATATCGTCCTCTTCGTTTTCGGCATCTTTTACCGTTATTGCAAGGAAAAGCATAATAAACAGACCGATGAAGAAACCTGTTACGAATTCCCAGGTGCCCCAGGTTGCAAATCGTCTGAAGGTTTCAGAAAATTCAACTCCCTTGAAGAATCCCGAATCGAAAGTAGCCGATACAAGCGGTGTGAATACGGTTGTTGTGATTGCTGTAAGCAGATTCAGCACAAGCGAGCCGAAGCAGGTGTATTTATCCTTGCGGAAAATAAGCGCATATAATGAGAGCACCAAAACGGATAATGCATCGGAAATATGCTCGATGCTCATAAAATAATTTTCAAAAAACGGAATATCCTGCGCCCATCCTCTGTCAAGAAAATGGCTCATATATGCGGCCATCGGACTTGCATAATCCTGTCCGTATTCCTTAAGACCGAGAGCGGCATAAGCAACCTGGTCGGGGTTGATAATCTGAATGATAAAATGCGAAACCGTAGCCTTAAAAATCAATGAAGCAATCATATATACGGCTATGGCTGTTATGTAATGACCGATTTTATATTCTTTCTTTGAGAAAAGAGAAGTAACAAAGAATGCAAAAAGAGGAATAAGAGTAAACGCCATCAGGAAGATTATAACCGCGCCGCTTATGTGGTCTATCGGCGCATAAACATCGCCGTTCTGACCGACCAAAACAGGCTCAAGACCATTCAGAATCTCGCCGGAATACGGCAGGTCGCTCCACACAACGCCTGCAAGCTGTATAATAACCGTAGCGTAACCTGTAACACTCAGACCGAGCATCAATCCGCCCAAGGGAATCATTTCGTATTTCATACCCTTGCGGTTTCCGTAGAAATGATAAATGAGAAGCATCAGCACAAGACCGACGCTGTAAAGTCCCCACGATGAGCCGAATCCGCCGTCACCTCGGCAACGCCACATAAATCCGCCGATTACCGCTCCGAGAATAACCGAAATAAATTTCATTCCTGTGCAGGATTTTGTTTTCATAAAAAACCTCCTTGACTATTCGGAATTTGCGTTTTTATGATTTTTTCAATGCCTTCAATGTAACAATCGTTGCGCCGATTACACCCAGACCGAATACGAGCAACATAAACGGCATAACAGCAAATGTTGTTGCCGATGCGATGTATCCGAATGCAAACTGAATTGCAAAACCTACACCGTATGCGCCGCTCATATGGTAACCTGTGATATCAGCCGAATAATCCGCGCCGAATCTTGCAGGCACGCTGTGGAGTACACTCGGAAATACAGGGCCGTAACCCATACCGATTAAGAGCAGTCCCACAAGTGCTGTTTTGCCGATGGGCAGAAGAAGAACAATCATTCCGAGTATCGCAAGCACCATACCGCCCTTGATGAGCGTGTTATCCGAAAGTTTTTCTGATAAGAAGCCTGCAATAATACGGCTTAACATAATTCCGCAGAAATAGAGCGAAATCCATTTTGCGGCTTCATCGGGCGAAACGGCGAGAACATTGACCGCATAAGTTGCGCCCCAGGTGCCTATTGTGAATTCGCCTGCGCAGTAAAGACCGAGCGAAAGAATGCTTGTGACCATTCCTTTTTCTTTCAGTAAATCAAAAAAGGTTTTCTTCGGCAAATCCTTTTGTACCGCCTCGGTTTCAGCAACTTTGGCAGGCTGAACATTCCATTTCTTAAGACTTGCAAGAATAATAAGTGCAATTATAAACTGAATAAGCGCAACCACGCGGTAGCCGTTACGCCATGTGCCGTCACCGCCGAGAAAAGCGGACATAATCATCGGACTCAATGTAACGCCGAGACCCCAGCAACAATGAAGCCAGTTCATATGCTTCGCCTTGTAATGAAGCGAAACAAAGTTGTTCAGACCCGTATCAATCGCACCTGCACCGTATCCCATAATAATCGTGCAAATCATCATAACAATGATATTCGGCGAAAAGCTGATACCGATAAGTCCGAGTGCCGTAAGAAGAGTTGAAAAAAATGTTACTCTGCCTGTACCGAATCTGCGAAGAAGCGGACCTGCAATGAATGCGATACCGCCTGTTGAAACAGCCGTAACAACGCTGTAAACCGAGCCGAAACTCTCGGGCAACCCGAATTCAAGATGAACAACAGGCCAGGTAACACCGAAAAGCGAATCAGGAAACCCGAGCGAAACAAAGGCTATGTAAATAACAATAAGCAATGCTGTCATATCAATACTCCGTCACAATGGTCAACCTCGTGCTGAATTATCTGCGCAGGGAAACCTGTGAAAGTTTTGATGCGAGTCTGAAATTCAGCCGTCTGCCATTGCACTTTTATAGTTTTATATCGTTTGCACTTCCGAGGACCTCCGAGCAAAGAAAGGCAACCCTCTTCGGCATCGTAAGAGTCTGATTTTTTGATAATTTCAGGATTAAACATCACTATATAAGTGCCGTCATTATCAAATGCAATAATTCGTTTGCAAACACCAATCATATTAGCCGCCATACCTACGCATCCGTCTTTGTGAGCGGTAAGAGTATCAAGCAAATCCTGCGCTGTCTGCAAATCTTCTTTTGTTGCTTTCTCCGATTTCCTCGCAAGCAAAATCGGGTCGTGAATTAATTCTTTTATCATAATATTCGTCCTTTTATACCAAAACTATTTTGATATCGCTTTTATAATAACACAGCCTTATTAAAAAGTAAATCATTCAGTATAAATCCATATCTTAAATAAAATATTGTAAAATTCCGTTGAGAGATTTATAATAAGATATCAAACGCAAATTTTTACGAAAGAAATGTTATTGAATGATATTGAAGTTAAAAACTTTTTTCAGCATTATTATGTGCCTTATTATGGGCGGTAACTTTTTTCCGGGGATTTTCAATTACATCAAAGCAGGCGACATCAGTATGATCGGAAACGATCACGAAAAATCATTTGCAACCGAATACACAGAGCTTGTACCCTATGCGCAGGAACACGAAGACACTATCAGCTGGTTTGATGGTATGGTCAGCGGTAACGGTGAAAACGGCGTTGTTGTTGCAGGCTCACCTTACAGCGACAGTTATATTTACAACAACATAAATTTCCTTATGCCTTCAAATGACCCGAGATACACTCCCGAAGAAGTGACGGGTCAGCTTGACGATGCAAGGCAGGCAGTTATCAACGGCGATGCAAACTGGGATGTTGACGGCAGAAACTCAACATATTTTTATGCTTATCATCCTTTGCATGTTGTAAGAACAGAAACCACAAAGCTCCCCTATTTCAACTATATCCGCTGGACAGATTATGAAACCGCTGAACTCGGCGTTAAATATACCGATATCAGGGGCACTTGGGAAAGAACAACATTCTCATCAAGAGAAGACAATGTCACAATCACAAAGATTTCCGAATCATCACTCGGCTCAAAAATCAATATGACAATTTCCATCCAGGATTGCTGGTCACTCCGAGGCTTCGGCAACGGCAACGAAAAGGATATGCAGTATAAGAAGCTCGTTGACGATGATGCTTCGTATATCGCTCTTATCGCTCATTATCCCTCATACGAAAACAGCGAACTCAAAGACGGTGGTTTCTGCGGTCTGACAAAGGTTATCGTTGTCGGCGGTGAAAAAGAAAGAGTTGTTCTCGACAGCACAAACGACAGCGAAAATGTTGCAAAAGAGCAGAATGCGGCAATTAAAATTTCGGATGCAAGCGAAGTTTATCTTATCACAAAATCTGACAGAACCTATGATATGGGTGCGTTTGAGGATTTCAGAAATGCCGAAAGTTATGCTCTTCTTGAAGAACTCAATGCATACACAACCGCAGTTTCAGAAAAATATACCGTTAACGGAAAATTCGATTATGACAAAGCACTTGCTCCCCACGCCGAAAAGCATTCAGCAATGTTCAATGCGGTCAAACTGGATCTCGGAAGCGACGGCTATGAAAACTATGCAAACGAGCATCTGATTGCACTTCAGCAGCAGAGCGAAACCCTTCTTCCGACCCTTGTTGAAAGAGCATATAATCAGGGCAGATATGCGCAGATTTGCTGCGCAGGAACTTCATTCCCCAGACTCTGCGGTATGTGGTCGGGCGAATGGAATCCGGGCTGGAGAGGCATTTATACAATGGATGCAAATGTCAATCTTCAGTCGTCAGGTATGAACACGGGCAATATGTATGATGCAGGCGAGAGCTACATCAAATTCGTTCTCAAACAGATTCCCGATTGGGAAGAAAACGCCGCAATGACCTACGGTATGACCGATGCCATTCAGGTACCCGTCAATACCGACGGTGACAGAGCAATGATGGTAGAATACAGCCGTTGGTATCCGTTCCAGTATTGGAATGCAGGTGCAAGCTGGATGCTCAGACCGATTTATGAATTTTATCAGTGCTACGGCAACAGAACGATAGAGTATAACGGTGAAATGCTCGACCTTGAAAAAGATATTCTTCTGCCCTTGCTCACAAAACAGGCAAATTTCTGGGAACAAATCTGCACTCCCGAATATTTTACCGATGTTAACGGCAACGCTTGTTACGAAGAAGGCAAAACCGAACTTCTTGAAGGCGAAAAGTATCTTATCATTCCCTCGTATTCACCCGAAAATTATCCTCTCGGCGATTACGATTCAACCATAACAGCGAATGCAACAATGGATATTGCCGCCGCCAAAGACGGTCTTGAAATGACAATTGCAATGGAAAAGATTGTCAAGGCTGACGGCTATGAAGAAAGAATTGCGAAGTGGGAAAACCTTCTCACTCTTCTTCCTGAATATAAATATGACGAAAGCGGCGCTCTCTGCGAATGGGCAATGGCAGAATATCAGGAGAATAACAAGCACCGTCATATCAGCCACCTTTATCCTGCTTGGCCCGCATTTGAAACTCAGGATAATGAAGAGCTTGTTGCCGCAATCAATCAGGCAATCGCAAACCGTAACAGAGAAAACGAGGGCGAAGACGATACCGCTTCTCACGGCTGGCTTCACAAGGCTCTTGTTGCCGCAAGACTCAAGAATGCCGATTCCTGCTATGATTCACTTATGGCTCTTATGGCGGATAATATCTATTACACTTCTCTTATGGCAGACCACTACACTCACGGCGGATGGGGTGTTTTCTGCACAGACACAACCATCGGCACAATCGGTGTTATCAACGAAATGCTCCTTTATTCAAATGACGGAGTTATCGAAGCGTTACCTGCACTCCCCGATGAATGGACAGAAGGCAAAATCGAAGGTCTGCGTGCAAGAACAAATGCAGAAGTTTCACTCGAATGGAACACAGAAAAAGTAACAATCACTGTAACAAGCGACGAAGCGCAGACAATCAAAGTCAGCGTTTACGGCGGCGAAGAACAGAACATTACTTTCAACGAAGGTGAAACAAAAACGATAGTTCTTGCAAGATAAACGAGAATTTGACTAACTGTTTTTATGTACTTAAATCAATCTATCCAAGGAGAATAAAAATGATTTTTGTTGCACCACAGAGCCGTAAGGAATTAGTTTTAAATAAAAAAACTCTTGTTACAACAGATGGTAAAGAAATCTATCCTATAATCAAAGATGTTCCGATTTTACTTCCTGAAAAAACAAATCCCGATTGGTGCCGTGAACTTCTCGAAATAATTTTTTGGGAACATCCCGAAGAAATAAATGAGATTTTCAGCGAAATGGAAGCTGGCATTATTGAGGATTGGAATGAGATTTATGTTAACCACATAAAAAAGATACACGGCACAAAAGAAAATATCATAAAAGCTTTCGATTCGTATAAACGAAGAAAAACGAGTGATTGGATTGTGGGCGACAAAAGCGGAAATATCAGAAAAGAGCAGCTTAAAGATTTCAAAAAATTCAACAAAAAGCGTATAGGAAGAAAAAGAACAATAACAAAAGTCAAAGGTACAGGAGTATTCTGGGACAGATACCGTTATTTTGCTGAAGTTGTATGCAAAGAAAAAACAGATAAAATATTAGAACTCGCAACGGGTGCGGGCGGCGGTACGGCTTCGGTTGCATTATATATGTCGAAAGAATGTGACCTTTATACCGTAGATATTGGCTTCGATTGTCTCGGAAATGCCTTGGGTATTGCTAAATATCAGAAAAAGAAAATCATTCCCGTTTGTGCGAATTTCTGGTATCTGCCTTTCAAAGATAAAACATTTGATACTGTTTGTACTTATTGCGGATTGGATGAATCCAGAGAAATTGTTGAAACGTTGAAAGAGGTTTCAAGAGTTCTGACAGATAACGGCAGATTTATTGTCAATTCCAGAAACAACGCGTTTATGCGTCAGCACAGAGTTTTAAAGCCTTTCGGATTTACGGAAAAAGAAACACTTGAAATTCTTAAAGACTGCAGAATGTATAGCGATTTAAATAATCTTGATGAAATCTGCGATAGTTTAGGAATGAAACTCAAATCACGAAAAGAGTACAGAGATAACGAAAACATTGCATTTTCTGTATCCGAATACAGAAAATGAACAAATTCCAATTTATCGAACTGACAGCAACAGAGGGTTGCTTGTAAACCTGAACATCCCGCATTACAATGAATATCGAGGTGATAATTCCATGGAAACAAAAGATATTATTCTCGAACTGAGAACAAAAACAGGTCTGTCACAAGAAGAGCTTGCAGAAAAAGTGTTTGTAACCCGTCAGGCTGTTTCTCGCTGGGAAACGGGAGAAACCGTTCCAAATATTGAAACGTTAAAACTGCTTTCAATGTTATTTGATGTTTCGATTAACACACTGCTCGGCTCACCAAGACAGCTTGTTTGCGGGTGTTGCGGTATGCCCGTTGATGACAGCAATGTCAGTCACGAAAAGGACGGCGCTTTTAACGAAGAATACTGCAAATGGTGTTATGCTGACGGTGAATATACCCTTGATTTTTTTGAGAAATACAGAAAGCTTGGCGGAAAAGAAAGATTTGAAGAATTCAAGCAACAGCTTATCCACGAATTCAACACCTTGCTTCATATAGAAGGTTTACCCAACGTAAATGACCTTAATGTGTTACCGGGCAGTTTTGTTAATCTGGAATATCGTCTTCCTAACGGACAGATCGTAAAATTTCTTGATGATAACGCTACCTATCTCGGCAATCAGCTTGAATGCGAATTCGGGGGCAACAGATGCTTCGGAATTGTCGCTAACATGGACTTTTTGCTTGTTTGCACCTATGAGGAAAACGGTGAAAATCCTGAGTTGGTCATTTATAAAAAGAGGTAGTAAATTGCAGTTTACCGAACTCCTTCGATTCTATCGAGGGAGTTTTTATTATGCGATTCTCATAAATTTTTATTAAAACAAATATTGTGACAATCGCTTTAAAAAGTAATTTTTGCAGTATAAATCTCATCCTTTTGCAGACAATAACATCAAGATTTGTCTGAAAAAGGAGAAAGATATAAATGAAAGCCACAGGTATTGTCAGAAGAATTGATGACCTCGGCAGAGTCGTCATCCCCAAAGAAATCCGCCGCACCATGCGTATCCGCGAAGGTGACCCGTTACAGACAACATTGACACAGTCAGAAAACTACATTTCCGCTATGTTGGATTTAGAGAAACGGCTTGAGTAAATCCCTTACATATCAACGGTTTAAGGCGTTTGATATAGAAACAACAAAGACTGCATAGGTGCT
>JAZRBF010000049.1:0-32894 GCA_045634985.1 Acutalibacteraceae bacterium
GTCTCAATCCGTAAAAGTTCCGTTCGACTTGCATGTGTTAGGCACGCCGCCAGCGTTCATCCTGAGCCAGGATCAAACTCTCTAAAAATTATATCTAAACACCCGTAGGTGTTTAAACCATTTTCAGAGCTTAATCGCTCAATCAGTTTATCACTGACATTTATTTCTTGTTATTCACAAGAATTACTGTTGTACTTGAAAGTACTCTCAAATTAATCTTCAAGGGTTTTTTCTTCTTCTCGTTGTTTAATTTTCAAGGTGCGGTGCATTCCCCTCACGTGGGGTGCTCGAATAATATAGCACAACAAAATCGATTTGTCAACACTTTTTTTAAATTTTTTTCAAAAATTTTTATATTTTTTATTTAGCAAAATAATCCGAGGAAATTCAGCCTGATTTTGTGTTGACATATATTAATGTATATATATTTATAGATATTTTATCAGTTTTTGAAATCATCCGTTTTTTATTTCTGTTTTAATCCGTTCAAATAATTCCACTATTTTGAATCTCATTTCATATTTTGAATTACTTTGAATCAATTTTGCGCCTTCTTCGCCGAGGATGGCATCGATATCGGTTTGCTCACCTGCCGCAGGCAAACAAAGCGGCGGAAACATCACACACCACCAGTTTTTACCCTCACCGTTTCCGATTATTATTCTGAGGGCAAGATACTCTCCTGCTGGCATGGTGAAATTCTCATACATACGTGTTGCAAAATATTCCTTTTCAAGACTTACAGAAACATTATAATCAAATCCGTTTTCGTGAAGCACATTTTCTGCAACAGAAATAATCATATCTTTTTCTTCTTCGAGAATGTTAACCGCATCATTTACATAGGTTGTGCCCGAAAAGATTCTCATACCACTTTCAAGGAGCGCATCCCTGACGAGCAGTTTAACAGTCTGGTCAGCATCTGAATCAGAATTCGCAAGGATATGCAATCTCACAACATTCTCCCGTACCTTTGCACAATCCGAACTGAAACCGCATACTGAAAACAAAATCGCAACAATCAGACCAACTGCAATTGAAATCTCCGCTTTAATCCATTTCTTCATAAAAATCAAACCGTCCTTTATGTTTTAAACACATTCTTGGACGGTCTGAAAGAATTTATTCAGTTTCATCGATTTCAAGTCCGCCGATTTCATCTCTCGACTTGAAGACATATCCGTTCTGACTGAGAATATCAATATGAGCAAGAGCCTCACCCGTACCGAGCGCGACACAATCGGCAGGATTTTTTGCAATAAATGTTCTGATTCCTGTTTTACGATAAATCATCTCATCGATACCAACAAGCAACGCACCGCCGCCTGTAATATAAATTCCGCTTTCCATAATATCGGCGGCAAGTTCAGGAGGAGTCAGCTCCAGAACGGAGCGCACCGCTTCGCTGATTTGTTCAAGTTGGGGACGCATCGCCAGATAAGCTTCGGTTGAACTGACCTCTATGCTGACAGGCATACCTGTTATAAAATGTTTACCCTTGACGGTTAGACCGAGTTCAACTTCTCTCAGATAAGAGCAACCAATCTGTCGCTTGATGTATTCAGCGGTCTTGATGCCGATGATCACATCTCTTTCTCTGCGAATCTGACGCTGAATCGCTTCATCGAGGGCATTGCCGGCAATCTTGATTGAACTCGAGACAGAAATACAACCCATTGTTATAACTGCAATATCTGTTGTACCGCCGCCTATATCGATAACCATCGCACCTTTTGGCTGATCATTACCAAGACCTGCACCGAGCGCCGCCGCAAGAGGCTCTTCGATAAGGCAAGCCTTGGCAGCACCGGCAGAAGTTATCAGGTCGAGAATCGTCCTTTTTTCAAGGTTAGTTACCATAGAAGGTACGCAAACAACAACATTGGGTTTGAACACCATTGTTTTACATATTCTTGAAATAAATGCCCGAAGAATATGCTTTGTAGCGGTGAAATCAGAAACGATACCATGGGTCATCGGCTTGACAACACGAATACTGTCGGGTGTTTTTTCATACATATCATATGCTTTTTTGCCGACAGCAATAAGCTTGCCACTTCTTACATCATAAGCCGCAGCACAAGGCTCGGAAAGCACAATTCCTTTTCCTTCAACATAGATTACAACAGAAGTTGTGCCGAGGTCTATACCGATATTTGTACCAATCATCGTTTCACCGCCTTTCTTTATATAATGTTTATATCAGTCTGATTTTTTCTTTTTCGGCTTCGTGAGAGCAAAACAAATGCAATGAATCTCCTTTGCATCGTAAAGCCAGAGCATTTTGGCGCACTCATTGAGCGTTTCTCCTGAAGTGGAAATATCATCGCAAATAAGAATCTTTTTGCCTTTCACTTCATCGGGGTCAACGACATCAAAAACGCCCACAAGATTTCCTTTGCGCATAAAATAACTCATTGAATGCTGATTGCCTGTTTCATAAATTTTCTTCAGAACATCCTTACGGCATTCAATTCCGAGTTGCTCCGAAACAGCATCTGCAAGAAGTTCAACCTGATTATAACCTCTTTTCTTAATGCTTTTCTTTGTCATCGGAATGGGTGTTATGAAATCAAAATCAATTCCTGACAATCGCTCTCTGACAGTCTGCGCCATTTCAAAAGCATATGCTTCGCAATGCTGACGCTGATTTCTGAACTTGAACTGATGAACGCCTTTACGAACAACGCCTTCAAAATAAAACGGCGCGACAATCGACCCGTAATACTTTTCGCCGCTGCAGGAACATTCCGCCTTATTTCTGCCGCACGATGAGCAGACCTCACCTTCGATTCTCGGCAATGATGCGGCGCATTCGTCACATGCTAAGCTATTCAGCGAAACAACCCTTCCGCAGTAGGCACACCTTTGCGGAAACAGAACTTTCAATAAACCTTTGAAAAACTCTCTCATTCGGAATCACCCAGCATAATGAAATTCTTGAGAGCTGAATATCTTTTTGATTTGCTGTTATTGGCAACCATTCTTTCAACGGTTGACCTTGCGCCGACAAGCACAATAAGTTTTTTTGCTCTTGTGACGGCGGTATAAAGCAGATTTCTGTAAGCAAGCTGCTCAACCACCCCTGTTACAGGCATAACAACAGCTTCAAACTCATTACCCTGGCTTTTATGCACCGTCACAGCATATGCGTGCTCAAGTTCGGTGTGACTCTCAAACGGATAATCTGCAATTTTATCGTCGAAACGGATTTTCAGAGTATGTGCGCCCTCGTCGATTCTCTCGAGTACACCGATATCACCGTTAAAAATTCCCATACCGTCGGTTTCGTCCGAAGTCCAGGTAATATTATAATTGTTTTTTATCTGCATAACCTTATCGCCCTCGCGGAATATCCGCTGACCGAAGTTATGCTCTCTTTTATGTTTTGCAGGAGGATTCAGGTTTTTCTGCAAGACCTTATTGAGGTTTACAGTACCTGCCTCGCCTTTTCTCGAAGGACAAAGCACCTGAATATCTTCTGTAGGATTATATCTATATGCTTTCGGAAGTCTTGTTGAGCAAAGCTCGGCAATCGTTGCCGCCGCGGCATAAGGAGCAGGTCTTTCCATAAAGAAGAAATCCTTATCCGCACGCATAATCTCGGGCATTTCTCCCTTAACTATTTTATGAGCGTTTGTAACAATCAGACTTTCCATTGCCTGACGAAAAACCTCATTAAGCTCTACAACAGGCAAAGCTTTTGAGTTAATTAAATCGTGAAGCACATTGCCTGCGCCGACAGGCGGAAGCTGGTCGGAGTCACCAACCATAATAAGTCTGCAACCGATAGGCAACGCTTCGAGCAAACTTGAAAACACAGTTATATCAACCATCGAAAGTTCATCGATGATAACTGCATTTGCACTTATCGGATTGCGTCGGTTTCGCGAAAAAACAGGTTTATCGTTTTTATCCCATTCAACCTCAAGCAGACGGTGGATTGTTTTCGCTTCTCTGCCTGTAAGGTCACTCATTCTCTTCGCTGCTCTGCCTGTGGGCGCTGTCAAAACAACCTCAAGTCCCTGACTCTCAAGCACTTTGAGAATTCCTCGCAAAGTTGTTGTTTTGCCTGTACCGGGGCCGCCTGTCAGAATAAGCAATCCTTTTTCGAACGCAAGTTCAATTGCTTTTCGCTGTTTTTCATTATAAAGAATACCGCTGATAAGCTCAGCTTTCTTGATTTCCTCTTCAATGCTTCGGTCACATTTCGGAGTGAATTTTTTCATAAAGAGGATACTGTCTGCCGCTTTCTTTTCAGCGCTAAAAATATCATAAAGAAAGATAAATTCCCTGCCGTTGAGAAAATAAGAAACAAGTTGTTTCTGCTCAACAAGGCTGTCAATACTGATATCCGCCGCATCGTTTGCACAGCCGAGAAGCTGAGCCGCCGTAGGAATAAGTTTCTCTCTCGGAAGACAGGTGTGACCGTTATGCAGATTATGACGGACAACATAAAGAACGCCTGCCGCTATACGATATTCTTCCGCAGGTTTAACAGGCAGTTTTTCCGCAATGTCGCAGGCTCTTTCGAAGTTGATTCCGATACCGTCAGAGCAAAGAAGATATGGATTCTTTTCAACAATATCAACGGATTTTGCTCCGTAAATCTTAAACACTCGCAGGCATTCGGAGATTGTCATTCCGTATCTTTCGAGCGCGATAAGGGCTTCTCCTTTTTCTGCCGCCTTTATAAATTCCTTTGAAATTTCTCTTGCCTTTTCAAGCGAAATACCCTTGATTTTTGCAAGTCTTTCGGGATATTTTTCGATTACATAAAAGCTCTCGTCACCGAAAGCTTCAACGATTTTTGCCGCTGTTTTTTCCTTGACACCCTTGATGATTCCCGAGGAAAGATACGAAAGCATCTCCCCTGCGGTTTCGGGCATTTCTCTGCGGCAGTTTTCGATTTTGAACTGTTTACCGAAGGTAGGATGAACTGTCCAGGTTCCGATAAGGGTTACCTTTTCGCCACAATAAAGTGAGCCTGCATTGCCTGTGGCAGTATAAAGTTCACCGTCACTCGAAAAATCGAGAACGGTGTATCCGTTTTCTGTATTCTGAAATGTTATGTATTCAACAACGCCTGTTATTGTTACAAGTTCATCCATAATAAAACACACTAAAATAAAAAATTGAGCCGACACCGAGAGGGCTTGTAAGCCGAGTTCTGTCATTTAAGGCAATCATCTGTCTACGCCATACATTGCTGCATGGCTTAAGCCACCCTTCGGAGTATCGTCGAGCAAACGCCGAAGCCATAAGGCTTCTCCTCCCGTCGGTGTTGCTTCGGATAGGGTTTGCAGGGCAATGCGGTTCCCCGCATTCCGGTGAGCTCTTACCTCGCCTTTCCACCCTTACCTGCAAAGCAGGCGGTATATCTCTGTTGCACTTTCCCTAAGGTCACCCTCGGCGGCCGTTAGCCGTTATCCTGCTCTTTGAAGCTCGGACTTTCCTCACGCAGTTTCAAAAACTGCCCGCGACTGCCCGGCCCACTCAGTATCGTACTCCATAATATTTTAAAACACGATTGATAAAAAGTCAAATGATTTAGTAAATAAATAAAAATATTTACAATTAACATCTTGTATATAAAGAAAGTTTGCGATAAAATAAGGTGAAATCAAACGCCGTAAAGGCAATGAGAGGATACAAATGGCTAAAAAAAGAGATTCACTTTATGATACGCAGAAGATTGATTTATCGGATATCCCGACATACACTCTGCCCGAAGATTCAGCATCCGACAACGGAGATATTTACATCGGTAAAAAAAGACCGACGCAGACTCCCCCTGAGTCACCCGAAACTCCGAAGAAGAAAAAGAAAAAACACCGCCTTCTCAAGGCACTCATACTGACACCGATTATCCTAATTGCTGTGGTATTCGTTACAGTTTTCTTCTTTGCCGCTACGGTTGACTACACCAAAGAAGACCTTGATAAAAACCAATATATCAGCTCGTCAGACCTCAGCAGCAGTGCGGCTGTTACGAACATACTCTTCATCGGAAATGACGGCGCATCATCAAGCGACGGCGCACGCTCCGACTCGATGATTCTCGTTTCTGTTGACTACAAGCACGCAAAAGTCAAGCTGACATCATTTCTTCGCGACAGTTGGGTTGAAATCCCTTCAAAAGGCAAAAAAGCAAAGCTCAACGCAGCCTGTGCATACGGCGGACCTCAGCTTCTTATTGATACAATCGAATACAACTTCCACATCGATATCGACCATTATGTTATGGTTAACTTCGAAATGTTTACAAAGATAATCGACAATCTCGGCGGCGTTGAGGTTGAAGTTACCGACAAGGAAGCAAAATTCATCCGCAACACCACAAGACACAAGGATATGGAAAGCGGCGAGAATGTTTTGCTTGACGGCGCAAAAGCTCTTGTTTACTGCAGAATCAGAAAACTTGACTCCGACTATATGCGTACTCACCGCCAGAGAAAAGTTATCACCGCTCTTATCAACAAAGCAACAAAAACCGACATTGCAACTCTTCTTGACGCAATCAACAAGGTATTTCCGTTGATTCAGACAGATATGAATGCCGCTGAAATCTCTGCGCTCGCGCTCAAAGGCGGTTTCGGAATTCTTGCATTTGATATTCAGCAGACACGCGCCCCGATTGAAGACCATATGAAGGCAACAACAATCAACGGACAGTGGGTTGAAGTGCTCGAGATGGACAATGTTAGAGAGTATCTCCACGATTTCATTTACACCAACAAAATCGACCCCGAAGAAACAAAAACAGAAGGATAACACAATGGAAATTACATTCAGAAGCTTTGTGAAAGAGGACAGGGAATCCTTTTTCGTTATGGTAAAGAAATTCTATGCACCGCCTGCGGTTTTGCATTTCCCGAGCGATGAAGTTATGCTTTCGGCATTTGATGCGGCGATTGAAATGCCCGAATTTGTCAAAGGATATCTTTTTGAATGTGACGGCAAACCTGCAGGATATGCAATGGTTTCGCTCAAATTTGAAACCGAGGTTGGCGGACTTGCCGCCTGGATTGAAGAGCTTTTTGTTGAAGAAGAATTCAGAGGCAAGGGCATCGGAAGCAGATTTTTTGAATTTCTTGCTGAAGAATTCAAAGGAAAAATCAAGAGAATCCGCCTTGAAGCAGGCGAAGACAATCTCGATGCAATCAGGCTTTATAAACGCCTCGGATTCGAATTTCTCGATTACAAACAAATGGTTATTGATAAAGATTTCTGATAAAAACCCCCTCTGCGAATTAACCGCAGAGGGGGTTGGTTTTTAGTGATTTACACACTTATCACAAGGACCCAGACCTATTCTTTTAGCCTCAGCTAAGGTTATAGGATAATATGTTCCATTGCCGCAGGGATTTTCATAATGATATTTCTCGCCCGATTTTGTTCTGTAAACAGTAATCCCTTCATCACGACTTGTTGTTGCAACCTTCTTGGTCGTAGTTTCTTTTTGGGTTGTAGTAGGTTTGGCTGTTGTGGTCTCTTTCTTCGTGGTTGTGGGCTTTGTAGTTGTGGTTTCCTTTTTAGTTGTTGTCGGTTTTGCTGTCGTTGTTTCTTTCTTGGTTGTTGTCTGCTTTGCGGTGGTTGTTTCCTGTTTTGTTGTTGCTGTTGTTGACTCTTCTGTTACCTGCTCGGTTGTTGATACCTCTGTCACTACTGCAGCAACTGTCGATTCATATGTTGTGCTTTCGTGCGTTGTTGATTCTTCGGTTACCGCCTGCGTTGTGGTTTCGCCTGTTGATTCAGACGGTGTGTTTCCGCTCGGGATCACAATAATAAGCAACATCAAAGTCCATATTGATGCAATAACGGTTAAAATGATTTTAATAATCTTATTCCAATTGCGTTTGAACACCCACATCAGAGCGATTCCCACAACAGGGAATAAAATCGAAATTACAATCATAAACCAGGTTTTTTGATAAAAAGGTGCTTTTTCTTTGTTTTCCACAATATCATCCTCTTTCACTTCTGTTTTCATTGCATTATTTTTTGCTTTTTTAAACCTGAATTTAAACAAATCCGAAAGGCTGAATGTTGTTTTGTTATACACCTTATTGTAAGCCGCCTTTTTCGGATTTTTCAGCCATCCAACACCTTTCTTGCCATAGCCGGGAATCAACGATTTTTTGGCTTTCCGCTTCCATTTTCCTGTTGTCCTCGCTTTCAGCGACCTTTTAAAAGACGGCTTTCTCATTCCGAATTTCAACGTATCACTCTCCTGTAAAATAAAAAATGCGCCCCCGAAGGAACGCATAAAAAAGTGCATCCCCTCGTTGTCGCTACACAAACGCTCTTCCAACACGGTATGAGAAAATAGGGAATCACCTTTTTGATAAGGTATTCCCGCGTTGGAAACAGATATGCGATTTGTGTAGCAGTTACATTTTAGCAAACAATCAGATTTATTTCAAGTGATTAAACCAAAAAAGTATTACACGCATAAACGCACAAAAAATCGGGAAGTTCAAACGAACAACCCGATTTTTATTTTATATTTAATTTTCTCCGTAAAGTGCATCGCGGATTCTGTCAGGATAATCGGTCATCAGCAGGTCTGCTCCCGATGAGGCAAGTGCCCTCGCGTCCTCGGGTTTATTGACAGTCCAATACTGAACAGAAATTCCGTATTTATGCGCATAATCAATAAATCCCGTCTGACCGAGATTGGCAACAAGCAATTTACCGTCATCCCAATAATAAGGCATCTGCAGAGCGGTAAATTTGATTTTCTCGTTGCTTAAATCATCGTTTCTTGTGTAGCAACCGTAGAAATCAACAATTTCAAACGGATTCGCGGCTCTGTTTATTTTACCCTCATATTTGTTATCGATATAAACCGAAACATCGGGCCAGAAGCTTGCAAGAATCACGCGGTCAGCAAGGTCATATTTTTCCATAAGCTCATAAATTCCGTCAACGATTTTCGGTGCCCAGGGGTGAGGATATTTAATTTCAATGATATATCGGAATTTATCAGGTGATTCAGTTTCGATGCATTCAAAAACATCCTTCAGCGCTGTTATTCTGATTTCATCGGGAATATCGTCTCCGCGCAGACCTCTGTAGGGATAATCATCGCCCGACTTGAAGTTTTCGCCCATATTCAGACCGCGGAGTTCATCGTAGGTTTTTGAAAAAACGGTGGTATTCTTTTTGCCGAAATATTCCGCACTGTCACTCATTTCGTCAAGATAAAGGCTGTGATAAAGAACGATTTCATCATCTTTTGTGAGCTGAACATCCATTTCAATTACAGCCGAATCGGTTGAGGAATAAATAAGATTGGACTTTATCGCCATCATCGTATTTTCAGGCGCAGCACCCTTACCGCTTCTGTGGGAAGAAATAAGTGTGTTGCCGTAATCAGGCAGGAAATAATTGCCCGTGTCCTTGTTCAGAATCTGTGGCTCCTGCGGAACAGGAGCAGTGAATGAATTGAGACACATTAAACCTGCGATAAAAAAGAATACGGTTTTCCTCAGAAACATATACAATACGCGATAAATTACAGCAAACATTTTCTCTCTCCTTTTTTACAATCAGGAATTATGCTTTAATCATAGCATATTCTGTTCGGATAATCAATGATATAATTAATGTTGCATAAAAAAGCAACCCCCTCACAGCAAAAGCTGCAAGGGGTTGCTTTCCTGTGCCGATGGCAGGGATCTGCCCCCGACTAAAAAACAGTCCACCGGACTGTTTTTTGCACGACTGCGGTCGCGCCGTCTTTTCGACCCGCTCGCATCGCATTTCCATAAAAATATATCCCCAAAGGCGGGTGTCGCCTTTAGGGATAATTTTTTGGTGCCGATGGCGGGGGTCGAACCCGCACGGTATCGCTACCAACGGATTTTGAGTCCGTCACGTCTGCCAATTCCATCACATCGGCAAATCAGCTTTTCTATTATAACTGAATGTTCCTGAAAAATCAAGAGAAAAATGAAGGAGAGAAAATATTTTCTTTAATTTATTATTTTTTCTTGACATCATATTTCTTCAGATGATAAAATTTAATTACAGAAAGGAAAGGTGATATCCAATGTTAAAAACTAAAAAAATTCTGTCCGTTTTACTTTCTCTCTTAATGGTTTTCGGCACATTCTCCGTTGCCGCATTTGCTGAAAGCAACACAGTTTCAGCAATCTCAATCGATGTTGATATTGAAGCGGGAATGACACCGAATGACATCGCTGAATTTGTCACCATCAACAGCGAAGGTCTTGAGCTTGACGATGATGACGGCAACACTCCTGTTTATGTTTATTTTTCAGACAGCGATGATGTATTAGACCAAGATGCAGCTTTTGAAAACGACATTAAGTACGATATATATTTTTATTTCAAACTCGCTGAAGGTTATGCACTTGATGATACTATCAAATACGTAACCGTTAACGGCAAAAAAACAGACGATTTCTATATCTACGCTTCCGAATATTTCAACGAAATCAACATTTATCTTGATGATTTCGTAATCAACGCAGAGCCTTACACAGGCGATATGATTGAAAAAGCTGAAATCACAGTTGATACCAACATTGCAGGCACTTATGTAAACGATTACGAATCATATATTCATATTCTCACAAAAGAACTTCAGTTTGAAGATAACTACGATGACCTTGCTGTTTTCGTTTATGATGAAAACGGCGATCGGGTGGTTAAGCAGTTCAAATCCGGAGAAACCTATACCCTCTATGTTTATCTTGCTCCCAAAGATGGAAAAGTTCTTGCAGGATATGTTGAAGGCTATCTTAACGGCGAAGAAGTTTCAGCAACCACAGACTACTGGTATCCCGACAGTGCAGGCGGCGACGTCAAGGTTGATTACATTGAGTTTTGTTTCGAAATAACCGTTGAAGGTGAAAAGCAGATCTCAATTTTTGAACGCATCATCAACTTCTTCAGAAATCTTTTTGATATGTTTCTCGATTTTTTCAGAATACGTCCTATGCCTGGTAAATAAATTTTAAAGCAACATAAATATCCCCCCTGTGCTTTCGGGCACAAGGGGGTCTTTTTATTCGGGTATAGCCTCTTTATGAGAAACAACATATGCGCTTAATATTGCACCTTTTTCGCCTGCTTTTGCAATGTCACCGCTTCGCAGATATTCACAGAGAAACGCCGCGCTGTAGCTGTCGCCTGCTCCGACGGTTGAAACAACCTGCGCTTTTTTCGCAGATATATCAACGAATTCTCCGCTTCGGGTATCATAAATCACCGAGCCGTCCTCACCTTTTGTAAAAAGAATCAGGCGGATTTTCCCGAATGATTTTGCGATATTTTCAAGAAGCTTCTTTTCATTTTCCGGTGACTCATAAAATCCAAATTCCGAAAGAAGAGGCTCTTCTTCCGAGCTTAATTTAAGAATTGTTGCGTTTTCAAGACAAAGTCTGCAGCTTTCTTCACCATAACAATCCTTGCGCAGATTGATATCGCAGAAAATTTCTTTGAATCTGCAATCCGAAAGAATTGCTCTGACCGCTTTTCGCGACTGCTTTTCTCTCTGGATAAGAGTTCCGAAAGCAAAAACATCCGCCGCATAATCCGAGATTAATTTTGTATCAACCTCAAGCATATCATATGCCGCAGGTCGCATAACATTATAAAAAGGATTGCCGTTTGTGACAGTTACGATGCATTTGCCTGTTTCTCCCGAAACTGTTGAAACAAATCGGGAATCAACTCCGAATTCGCCAAGATAATCAAGTGCCTTCTTGCCGAAACCATCGTTTCCGACACCCGAAATCAGCGCCGCCTTTGCGCCCGATGCAACACAATGAGCGCAAAAATTCAGCGGTGCTCCGCCGATAACCGCATCGTCACCGAAAATATCAAAAATTATTTCTCCGATTGCAAGAATTTTCATTTAATCACCGATATGATTATAGCTTTTATTTTTTATCAAGTCAATCAAGTTTTATATTGAAAAACATATTATTATGTGATATTATTTGTTAGATAAAAATTTCAGAAAATAAACGGAGGTCTGTATATGCTTTTTAATTTAATCCCCGAGAAATTCAGTTACCTCGGAATCATCCTTCTTCCCGTTATTGTCTGCGCGGCTTTGCTTGCTCTTTTCAAAAATAAGCTTCCCAAAGACCAGGGCAGAGAATTCGCTTTCAACGGAAAACTTTCCGCGGGTAAAATGCGCGGCGCAGGTATCATTTTTGTTATTGCTTTCATCATTGTTTCGCTTCTTGTCCTTCCCCTTCCTCTTAACGGGACAGCGGTTATGATGAATCTTGAATATTATTTCTATCTTATTCTTGTTTTCTTCGGTATGCTTTCGGGTTATCTCGATGATGCCGCCGAAAAGCCCTGGGGTGAATACAAAAAAGGCATCATCGACCTTGTTATTTCGGCACTCACCGCCGCAAACTTCGTATTCTTCAACCCCGACAGCCTGAGCATCAGCTTCTTCGGAATGAGCCTCAATATCCATCCCGTTATTTTCGGAATCATTGCGGCTATTCTCGTATGGATGCTCATTAATGCAACAAACTGCTCCGACGGTATTGACGGATTCTGCGGAAGCCTTACAATCGTTTCGCTCGTTTCAATTATGATTGCAAACAAATTCCTTGCAGTTGAAGACGAAAGAATCAATTGGCTGATTATCATCCTCATCGGCACTCTCATCCCCTATCTCTGGTTCAACTCCGAGCCGAGCACAATGATGATGGGCGATGCAGGCTCAAGAGCGCTCGGACTTTTCCTCTGCATCTGCATCCTCAAAACAGGCAACATCCTGCTGACAATTCCGCTCTGCTTTATGCTCTGCCTTGACGGTCTTCTCGGAATTGTTAAGATTTCTCTCATCCGTTTCCTCAAAATCAAGAACGCATTCAAGAATATCCGCACTCCCCTTCACGACCATTTCAGAAAGAACAAGGGCTGGTCAAATACACAGGTTATCTTCAGATTCTGTATGATTCAGGCGGTTATCTCCGCAGTAACGGTTATTGCAATCAGATAAAGCAAAAGGCTGTCGGTTGACAGCCTTTTTCATTTGTTTTTTCCTTGCTTTTAAAAATGTTTTATGATATTATTTAAATATAAAAAGAAAAAGGAGTAATAACTATGGCAAAAGACTGTTTCTTCTGTGGAACAAAACTGAACTTTTTTAATTTCGTGGACTATGATGGCTTTTCACTTTGCACTGATTGCAACGAAATATATGCCTTTATGTTTTGCGCCCGAACACCCGAGGATTTATTGAAAACCAAAACAAAGTTACTGACTCTTGCAGGCGACAACCAAGCTGCCATAGAAATTATATATAATCGCTTTTGCAAATCAGCCGAAAGATTCGGACTGAAAGATGAAAGTTTAGAGGAATACCATGCAAGAAAAGAAGCAGAAGATTTGCAGCGTCAAAAAGCTAAGGAAGAACGCGAGCGCAGGGAACAGGAATCACTCGATAATTTCTTGAAAGAAAACGGTCACGAAGGCTACTATGAATACAAGGTGTTGAGCCTCAGAGATGAAAGCAGCGGTTGCATTGATATCAACTCAATTTATGCTCAATTGAACAAACTTGGCAGACAGGGATGGCATTTAAGATGCGCTTTTACAAATGAAATCGGCAAAGAAAGCTCTTCTGCAGGTATCGGCGGATTTTCAACAAGCACTAACGCATCCATCGACCAGAATATACTTATTCTTGAAAGATTCATCAAATTCAAATAGTATGGTAAGACCGACTCTTCCGAGTTGGTCTTTCTTTTTTGCAAGATATATCAAAACAAAAAACAATTGACTAAAAGAATTAAATTGTATATAATTATTATAATTATATTTATAACTGTAATTTGAAAGGATGTTTGCCATGAAAAAGGCAATTACTTTGCTCATTGCCGCCGCTGTGATTCTTTCTGTTTTCACCTTTACTTCCTGCGGCAATAACAACGATGATACTTCAACCGCACCAACTGATAATCCGTTTTTCAACTATATAGGTGACGGCGAAAAAACAATGCTTGCCACTCTTGTGCAGGCAAATGCAAAGCTTGTGACCGAGGTTTTCACCCTCTCTCATCTGCCTGTTGACCAGACAAAAGCGGTCACCATCAACGGCGCAAAATATGCTCCCGTAACAGACACTTCCCTCTTCTCATCCTACGCGGCGCTTGAAGAAATGCTCCGTGCAAACTACACAGAGGAAACCGTTAAAAAAATCATCGGCAATCCTCCCGTTTATCTCGAGCAGGAAGGCGTTTTATATTATAACCTCGATTATGATTCGGGTTATAACAAAAGCGGAAAGAAATATCCGCTCAAATGGGATAAAATTGATATCAGCGTTGTAAGAACTACCGACAGCACCATCGAATTCCTCGCAATTATCCATGATGCATACGGCGTTGAAGTTCATTTCCCGATGACAGCCGTCAGAGAAAACGGCGATCTCAGACTTGCCGATTTTTATGTTATAAACTGATTTCAAATAATAATACAAGGAGAATACGCAATGAAACATATTTCTACTGTATGGGCAGATAAGATTGACAAAAGCTGTCCCCTTCCCGAATATCCCAGACCCCAGCTTGTAAGAGAAAACTGGATGAATCTCAACGGCATCTATGAATATGCTGTTACAGGTGAAACAAACACCGTCCCCGAAAAATTTGACGGTGAGATTCTTGTTCCTTATTCAATCGAATCCGAGCTTTCAGGCGTATGCAGAGCTCTTTCCGAAAACGAAAGACTCTGGTACAGAAGAAAGTTCACTCCCGATGAAACTTTTGCAGGCAAAAGAGCAATTCTCCGCTTTGGTGCAGTTGACTGGCAATGCAAAGTATGGGTAAACGGCAAAATCGCAGGTGAACACACAGGCGGTTACAATCCTTTCAGCTTTGACATCACAGACCTTCTTGTTGACGGCGAAAACGAACTTGTTGTCAAGGTTTTCGACCCCACGGACGCAGGCCATCAGCAGAGAGGTAAACAGATAAGAAAGCCTTACAGTTTCTGGTATACCGCTACATCGGGTATCTGGCAGACAGTATGGCTCGAGCCCGTTAATCCCTGCAGAATCGAAAACATCCGTCTTACCCCCGACATCGACAAGGGTACAATCAGAATCGAAACAAACTGCTCCTGTGACTGCGGTAAACTCACCGCTAAAATCCTTGACGGCGCAAATGTTGTGTTTGAGGGCGAAATCGATACAGAGGCAGAAATTTCCGTTCCCGATGCAAAGCTCTGGAGCCCCGAAAGCCCCTTCCTCTATGACCTTGAGCTTACTCTTGACTGCGACGGCGTAAAGGATGAAATAAAGTCCTATTTCGGTATGCGTAAATTCTCAATTATGACCGATGCAGACGGATATCCCAGACTTGCACTCAACAACAAGCCTTATTTCCAGAAGGGTCTGCTTGACCAGGGTTACTGGCCCGAAACACAGCTCACTCCTCCCACAGATGAGGCAATGATTTTTGATATTGAGAAAATGAAGGCTCTCGGCTTCAATATGCTCCGTAAACACATCAAGGAAGAGCCTCTTCGCTGGTATTATCACTGCGACAGACTCGGTATGCTCGTATGGCAGGATATGATAAGCGGCGGTAAGAATCTCGGCCCGATTCTTGCAGGCGGTCTTCCCAACATCGGCATTCATGTTAAGGATAACATCTATAAATCATTCCACAGAGACCTTCCCGAATGGAGAAGCGAATTCAAGGAAGAACTTTTTGAGATGATAGACAACCTTTATAACTGCGTTTCAATCTGCTGCTGGGTACCCTTCAACGAAGGTTGGGGTCAGTTTGATGCATTTGAAATCGGTAATAAAGTCAAGGAATATGACCCCTCCAGATTTGTTGACCACGCAAGCGGTTGGCACGATCAGGGCGGTTGCGATTTCAAGAGCATTCATAAATATATCTTCCCCATCCGCAAGCCCTCCGCAAAAGCAATTAAAGGCCGCCCCTTTGTTATCAGCGAATACGGCGGATACAGCTGGAATATCAAGGAACACGCATGGAATCCTCTCCTTTCCTTCGGATATATCCCCTTCACAAGCAAAGAAGCCATCACCAAGGCTTATATCAATCTCCACGAAAAGCAGGTTATTCCGCTTATCAAAAAGGGTCTTTGCGCAACGGTTTACACCCAGGTCAGTGACGTTGAATTCGAAGTCAACGGTATGTACACATATGACCGCAAGGTGCTTAAAATCGATGAACAGGCAGTTATCGAAATGAACCGCAAGATGACCTATTAAATTTCAACTGAAGGTGTGATTTTTTGAGCGAAAAAAGAAGCGCAAGACTACGCTTACTTGCAATTGTTGATCTTCTTCAAATGCACACAAACGCCTCAAATGTCCTCAGCATCGAAGAAATATGCGCGCGCCTCGAAGAATACGGTTTTGAGGCAACGAAGCGAAATGTGCTTGCAGATATCAAGTCTATCAACACAATGCCCTATAAAATAATCTATGTCACCAAACCTAAAAAAGGTTACTATATCACACGAACCATTACTGTTTCGGCGGCAAACGCTCTGCTTTCTGCCACATATTCCTCGCAAAGACTTTCGGAAGATGACATAGAGCACGCAAAAGATGCTCTTCAGAAAACCATCGGCATTCCGACAAGCAATCTTCTTTTAAGCACAACAGAAAGAATTGCGGCAGACATACCGCACGAATATGTCCCCTGGGAGATCGTTATGGCTCTGCGACTTGCTGTCCACGAGCATAAACAGGTTAACATTTCCTATACGCTCACTCAGCCCGGAGACAGCTTCGGTACAGACGAAAAAGTGGAGCAGATAATTGTAAATCCCCTGAAAATCGCAATCACCTCAAACAGTACTCTTCTTGTATTCACTCAAATCGGCTCATCTCAACCTCAATGCATGCATCTCTGCCGCATTAAAAATGTTGATATCCTGAACGAAGATGCAGAAGAGTTTAACGGCGATGTTTCAGATGCAATCGGTTATTTCACAGGCACAGTCATCAAAAACCGCCATAAGCTGGCAGATTGGGTATTTATTAAGTTTGACTGCGAACACGCTGAATTTGTCAGAAACTTTTTTGACTCCCCTGTTCAGCTTCGCAAGGCAGAGGACGGACAGTATATTGCAAAAGTTTTCACCGTTCTTGACGAAAGACTTATCGGATGGCTCCTTTGCTTCGGAGATAGAATTGAGATAATCGCACCCGTTGAACTTCGCGAATATTTCAAGGAGCGCATCAAAAGCAGCATCTATTATGAATCATAAGAGGTAAAACTATGTTTAAGAAATTAACTTCATTATTTCTTGTTCTTCTGCTTATTTTCACATTTGCAGGCTGCAACGGAAAAGAAGATGATACCACCACAACAGCTCCTGTTACTTCAGAGGAAATTCCTGTCAGCGAGAAAAAGATTGCTCTTCTTGTTCCTGCAGGCACTGAATTCAACGAGCTGAAAATCGCTTCGCAGGAAGTTGCCGCAACATATTCCGATAAAATCATCATAAAAGAATATGATAATTACAACAACCTTGTTGATAACAAAAATGACCTTGTCACCGTTTCAAAAGAGCTTGCCGCCGATAAATCCATCGGAGCAATCATCTACACAAAAGCGGCTCGTCTGACAAACGAAGCAATTCTTATGTCACAGCAAATCAACCCCGAGCTTGTATACGGATGCATCGAGCCCGAAGCATCAACAGGTAATCTTGCAGGCATTGCTGACTTTGTTTTCTGCACCGACTGGTCAAAAGCGGCGGCAGATATTGTTGCAAACGCAAAAGCAAAGGGTGCTGAGTATTTCCTTATGACTTCCTTCAACCGTCATATCAGCGGAAGCTCATCAACCGACACAGCTTCGCTTCTCGCATCAACTCTCAAGAGTGCCATCAACTCCGAATGCACAAAGCAGGAAATTGAATTTATTTATCACAATGCACCCGATCCGATTTCTGCTGACGGCACAAAAGCGGTTATCAAGAATCTTCGCGAATCAATCGCAAGATATAAATCAGACGGCAGAATTTCAGGCTCAAATGTTGCTGTTTTCTCAACCGATTATCACATCACAAACGAGCTGATTGAGATTGTTAAAGAAAACAATTTCATTTATGCAGGCCCCTCATCTCTCACCGCATTCAACGGAATCGGCGAAGCAATTGCCGATGTTACCCTTCCCGCAAACACATCGGATTATGCGGCATATAACGAGAGCCTTCGCAATGCGGCAGGTACTCTCCCCAGAGCGATTGTTTATAATTACAATCTTGAAACTGTTTTCATCAAGGCAGCCGTTCACCTTGCATTTGATATCCTCGCAAACAAAGCTCCCGAAGAAACTCTGACTCAAAAAGCTACAATGCGTCTGACAGATGCCGCAAACAATGAGGCGTTCAGCGTCAAGGTATTCGGCGGATATAAAAATGTTTACGCCGCATATCTCCCTGCATTCGAAGCAATAAACTGATAATAAAACAAAAACCGTCCTTCAAAGGACGGTTTTTTTGTTGACAAAAAGCTGTGGTATATGTATAATAAATGTGTTAATTGCAACAAGGATGTGACAATATGCGCAAATATATCGGAGTTATCAAAATGTGTGAACTTTTCGCCGGAATCGACGAAAATGAGCTTACCGATGTCCTCTCCTGCCTTAATGCAGAGGTCAAAAGCTTCAGAAAAGGCGATACCGTATGCAGAGCGGGCGAATTCATTAATTCCGCAGGTGTTGTGCTTACAGGACGCATTTATCTTGAAAGCAACGACTTCCTCGGCAATAAATCAATCGTTACGGAATTTACCCCCGGCAGATGTTTCGGCGAAAGCTATGCATTTGCAAAAAATATGACAATGCCTTTCAACATTGTTGCAAAGGAAAATTCCGATATTCTGGTGTTTGATATGCGTCGTCTTGCCGCCCCCTGCGTCAAAGATTGCATCAACCACAAGATGCTGACAAATAATCTTCTCTGCTCAATGGCAGCAAAGCATTGCGAACTCAATAACAAAATCACCCATCTTTCAAGAAGAACAACTCGTGAGAAGCTGATTTCTTACCTTTCCGAGCAGGCAAATCTGCAAAAGACAATCATCTTTACAATTCCTTTCAACCGCCAGGAACTTGCGGATTATCTCTCCGTTGAAAGAAGTGCAATGTCAAAAGAATTGACAAGAATGAAAAATGACGGTCTGATTGATTTTGACGGAAGAACATTCAAACTCAAATTAAAATAAAAAACAGGTACCGCTTCGTTGAGAAACGGTACCTTTAATTTTTTATTTCTTGTTTGCTTCGCGAAGCTCTACTCTGCGGATTTTACCGCTGATTGTCTTGGGAAGTTCATCTCTGAACTCAACGATTCTGGGATACTTATAAGGTGCTGTATGCTCCTTAACATATGCCTGAATCTCTTTCTTGAGGGCCTCGGTCTTTTCTGTTCCCTTTGTAAGAACGATATCAGCCTTAACAACCTGACCTCTGATTTCGTCAGGTGCGGCGGAAACTGCGCATTCAAGGACATAGGGAAGCTCCATAATAACGCTTTCAATCTCGAAGGGTCCGATGCGGTAGCCCGATGACTTGATAACATCATCAACTCGACCTACATACCAGAAGAAGCCGTCTTCATCTCTCCAAGCGGTATCGCCTGTGTGATAAACATTATCATACCATACTTCCTTGGTCTTTTCTTCGTCGAGATAATATTCCATAAACAGACCGCAGGGTGAGCCTGCCTCTGTTTTAACAACGATTTCACCAACCTCGCCGACTTTTGCAGTCTTGCCTTCGGAGGTGACAAGGTCAACATCAAACAGCGGACTGGGTTTACCCATTGAACCAACCTTGATTGATGTTCCGACGAAATTTGCAAGAGCAAGAGTTGTTTCGGTCTGGCCGAAACCTTCCATAATTCTCAGACCCGTTGCCTTGAGGAACTGATGGAAAACCTCGGGATTGAGGGCTTCGCCTGCAGTTGTGGCATACTTGATGGAACTGAGGTCATATTTTGCAAGATCCTCTTTGATGAAGAATCTGTACATTGTGGGAGGTGCGCAGAATGTGGTGATTTTGTGCTTACCGATCATCTTGAGAATATCGTCAGCAACAAAGCGGTCAAAGTCATAAGTGAAAACACCTGCTTCGCAGAGCCACTGACCGTAAAGCTTACCCCAGAGTGCCTTACCCCAACCTGTGTCGGAGATGGTGAAGTGCAGACCGTTGGGGTCAACATTGTGCCAATACTTTGCGGTGATGAAATGACCGAGAGGATATCTGTGAGTATGAAGAGCAATTTTGGGATAACCTGTTGTGCCCGATGTGAAGAACATAAGCATCGGATCATAACCGAATGCACCTTCTTCGGGTGAAGGTCTTTCATAAACATCGCTGAAGTTTACATATTCACTGTCAAAATTCAGCCAGCCTTCACGCTCGCCATTAGCAATAATCTTTGTCTTGAGAGTGGGGCATTTGCCTGATGCAAGTTCAACCTGATGAGCAACATCACCATCAGCAGTACAAACGATTGCGCTTATTTTACCTGCATTGAAACGGTATTCAAAATCGTGCTCAACAAGCTGGTTTGTTGCAGGAACAACGATTGCACCAATCTTATGAAGAGCAAGGATTGAGAACCAGAACTGATAATGGCGCTTGAGAACAAGCATAACCTTATCGCCTTTTTTGATACCGAGCGACTTGAAATAGTTAGCAACCATTGATGAATGGCGGCTCATATCGCTGAATGTGAAGCGTCTTTCAACGCCGTCACGGTCAACATGAAGCATTGCGGTCTTATCAGGTGACTTCTTTGCAATTTCATCAACAACATCAAATGCAAAGTTGAATTTATCATCATCCTTGAACTTGATGCCGTTAAGAACGCCGTCCTCATCAAGAGTTGTTTCGATAAATCTTGAATAAACGGGATTTGAAAGATTTGCAAGGTCAACATTCGTTGTGCTTGCTGTTTTGATTTCCTCAACATAATCTGACATTTCTGTTGAGCCGTCGGGAGAAATAACAATTGCATAGAATTCGCATTCCTGACCGCCGACAGCCATCTCATTATGAGGAACTGATGAGTCAAAATAAATGCAGTCACCCTCGTTGAGAGTTTCGGTTCTGTCACCGATAATCATTTTAAGAGTGCCCTTAATAACGATGTTGATTTCCTGACCTTCATGGCTTACGCAATGATAGGGAGGATTAAGAGCCTCCTCTGAATAAGGAATAACAACTCTGAAGGGCTCTGCAATTTTGTTTTTAAAGAAGGGAGCAAGGCGATTATAAACGAAGCCTTCTCTTCTTGTGATAGGCATACCTTCGCCTTTTCTGGTTACGGTATATTCTTTAAGGCTGGGGCTGCTGCCTTCCATAATATCTGTAATTTCAACGCCGCAAACCTGCGCAAGGTTATAGATAAAAGTGAAACTGAAATCACGGCTTCCTGATTCATAGAAGCAATATTCTTCTTCGCTCATACCGATTTTATCGGCCATTTCCTTCTGTGAAAGACCCATATCAAGTCTGAGCGCAATAATTCGCTGAGCTACCTCCATGATTTTGTTTTCAACTGAACCTTGACCAAAAGTTATCATCATTCATTCTCCTTTCACGATGATTCTGATTTGCTGCTTCGGGACAAATAAAAAACGCCCCAAAACAGAATTTTTTCTGCCTTGAGACGAGTATAATCCTACCCGCGGTACCACTCAAATTGCGTTTACAACGCCACTCACCAGGCTCCAACAAGCCCTACGCCTTAACGCGGCATCAACGGAAGCTGTCTACTCACCATTAAAGATTTTCGGAGCTTCAGCTCGGAAGGGATAGCATTTGAACTGCTTTGCTGACGGCTCGCACCAAACGCCGCCTCTCTGAAAACGCTGCAACTCAGCCTTCTTCGTCATCGCTTTAAAACCTATTATCAAGTTTATGCTAATAGAATAACATCGCACCCCTCATTTGTCAACCCATTTTTTCTTGTAAATATCAACAAATTAACAAAGAAAAACCCTGTCCGATACAGACAGGGTTCTCATTTAATTGTAAATATAATATTTAGGATTCTGCTCTTCGCCTCTGTAGATAACCTCAAAATGAAGGTGAGGACCTGTTGAGTTACCTGTTGAGCCGACTCTGCCGATTGTTCTTCCGGCCTCAACATAGTCGCCGACTTTAACGGTAATTGAGCCGCTTATCATATGAGCATATCGGGTTTTATATCCGTCATGGTGATTGATAAGCACCATATTACCGTAACCCGAATTGCTTCGCTGAACAACCTCAACAGTACCGCTTCTTGATGCGATAACAGGTGTACCGTTTGCGCCGCCGCCTGATTTAACGAGGTCGATTCCGTTATGCCATCCGCTGCTTCTCCATCCATAAGGCGAGCTGACATAATGGCAACTCGGAGCAGGCCAGAGGAAACCTGAATCGGAAGGTGTACCGACATAAACGCCGTCATAATAGGTCTTTGTGCCAACGGTTACGATTTCATCAACAGGTTCGACTATCGTTTCGTAATCATACTTTGTATCAGTATGCTCACCATCGATATAAATCATTGTTTTGGTGACTCTTTCGCTGCCGTTAACGCCCTTTTGCTCAACAACCTTATAACTGCTGTATTTGGTGGGGTCTTTTTTCTTGACGGTATCATACTTAACATCTCTGATTTCAGATGTTGTTACCGTCTTCTTGATATTAACAACGCCGCCTGAAGGTTTAACAGTTATTCTGTCACCTTCTGCAATGTTTTCGAAATCATAGCTCGGATTGTACTCGGCAAGTTTGGCTTCATCAAGGTCATATTCCTCGGCAATTGAAGAAAGTGTATCCCCTTCTTTTGCAATATGAATAACCGCTTCTGCGGCAGGCTCTGCAAGTTTCTCGGCAAGCTTTGCAGCATCCCACATAACGCTTTCATCGTTTCTGTAAAGCCCCTGCACATAGTCGATATTCTGCGCAAAACCTACAACATAGCCTTCTGCCTGCGCCTGCACTTCATATGGCTCAAGGATATTGTAGAAAACTGTTTTTGCATCCGCCTCATTTTTAACAGCGCATACAAATTTGCCGTCAATATAAACTCCGCACGCATTAGTAAGACTGTCAACAGAATTTTCAATCATTCTGTCAGAGATAACCTGCGCGTCGTTGAGCTCTTCAACCGAAACAACAGCAATTTTATAATCTGCGTTCAGGTTTGCGGAATTCGCAACAGTTGCCTCAATGTCGCTTGAAAATCCGCCGCCTGAAAGCTTATCTTTCACGATATCTTTTGCTTCAATATATACCGATTCGTCAACGATATATCCGAGACTCTCGTTATTGTAAAAAACTTCGAGAGCAAAGGTGAGTCCGCTCCAGAATCCGACAGTAACGATGAGAATGAATACAGACAAAACGGGCATTGCAATATTGGCGGCAGTTTTCAGAAGTTTTTTATGTCTGACCAAAGCCTTTTTGAAATAATGAGCCAACACCGCCGGAAGACTCATCGGTCTGCTCATCGCCTTGCGGATTGATTTGGATGCCGTCTTGATTTCGCGGCGGAAATGCGCGGTTTCTTTTACTGTTGATTTAATATATTCTTTTACTCTTTTTTCAGATTTAAGGCTGAGTGATTTGATAAGCTTTGCAATCCATTTAAAAGGTGCACTTATCAACTTGAAAATAAAACCAAAAATTCCGCCGATAATTTTTGTTGCGTAATCACCGAGCGAATAGATAAACGAATAAACGGAATTGTCTTCCGAAGGAGTGGATTTCTTGGATTTCTCCTTCTTTTCAACCTTGACTTCGGTTTCTTCTTCATGAGGCATTTCTTCTGCCGCAGTCTCGGACTCCTCCGTTACTTCGATAACATCCCCTGCCAGAAGCTCGTCCATTCTGCCGATTTCTTCGTCAACAACGGATGCATCAACCTCAAATTCGATAATTGGTTTTTTAGGTGCAGGCTCTTCGCCGTCAGATTGCGATTCCTCTGCATTACTCTGCGCCTGCTCAAGCTCAATCGAATATCTGCGCTCGATATCCTCGCGAATGGCTGTCATTTCAAACTCGCGCCGTTTTTCATCTTTGCGGCGAAGTTCTTCCTCTCTGGAGAGAGGTTTTTTGCCCGACTTTACGGGCGTGCCTGTATAAACTTCGGACAAATCATAAAAGCCGTCGGTTATGCTGTCGCGCGATGTCGGCGTTTTTGAGCCGTCAGGTTTTTTCTTATCGTCGCCCATAAAATCTCCTTTCGCAAAAAACTTCTTCGTAATATTATAGTACAAAAATCTCTCTGTTACAATAGGGAAAGTGAATGGTTAACATTCATTTAACAATATCTCAATATATCTTCCAAGAGCGTCCTGCCACGAAGGAAGCCTTCCGAATCCGTTTTCATCAAGTGATTTTTTGGAAAGCCTTGAATTAAGCGGTCTGACGGCAATGGTTTTATATTCCGAGCTTGCAACAGGAATAATTTTTGTTTTTTTCTTTGCAAGACGCATAATTTCCGACGCAAACTCTGCCCAGGTACAAAGCCCCTCATTTGTTGCGTGATAAACACCGTATTTTTCGGTTTTTATCATATCGGAAAGCAAAACTGAAAGGTCGGGCGTATATGTCGGAGAGCCTACCTGGTCACAAACAACCGTCAGCTCATCTCTTGTTTCCGAAAGACGGAGCATTGTTTTTACAAAATTCTTACCGTTGATACCGAAAACCCACGAAATACGCACAATAAAGCATTTACTGCAACCGAGCGCAGCAATTTCGCCTGCAAGCTTCGAAGCGCCGTAATGATTGCAGGGAGCTTTCGGAGAATCCGTTTCAAACGCCTCTGTCCCCTCGCCGCTGAAAACATAATCCGTACTGATATATATAAGTTTGCAACCGTATTTTTCGCAAGCCTGCGCAATATTCTGCGTGCCCGTTTCATTGACCGCGGTGCAAAGCTCTTTTTCATTCTCTGCAGTATCAACGGCTGTGTATGCCGCGCAGTGAATAACGCCGTCAGGCCTTTCGCTTCCGATAAATGCATCAACAGCAACCGAATCGGTTATATCAAACTCGGGCAAATCAACTCCGACTGCCTCTATACCCTCTGATTCAAGCTGTTTTATAACATCATATCCGAGCTGTCCTTTTGCTCCTGTAACAATTATTTTCATTGATTCACCCCGTTGAGTGATAAATTACCGTAATATTTTAACATATTTTTCCGTTTCATACAACATTTTTTTATTTTGTACTTTTTTATTGAAAGAATATGTGATATTATATTTTCAGATACTGTAAAACATAAATCCAAAATTCGAAAAGAGGCGCTCTCTTTGAAGTTCAGAAATCTTGTTGACCTGCACACTCACACCGACAATTCATTTGACGGAAACCATTCCACAATGTTTCTTTGCGAAACTGCATATATGAAGGGTCTTCGTGCGGTTGCATTCACAGACCATCTTGAAATGGATGCATTTTTCAAGGGCAGTTTTGATAAAACCGCGATTCATTCTTTTTATGAAGTCGCAAAAGCACGCTCTGCATTTGAAGGCAGATTGCTTGTTTGCGTCGGTGCGGAATTGGGTCAGGCGGTCTATAACAAGGAACTTTCAGAAAAGCTCACCTCAACAATGAAATACGATATCATCATCGGCTCAATTCACAATCTGCCTGATGTTCAGGATTTTTACTATATGGACTTCAGCGACGAAAGCGTTGATTATTATTCTTTGCTTGACAGTTACTTTGAATGGGAGCTTAAGCTCGCTCAATGGAACGGATTCGACACCCTCG
Source organism: Acutalibacteraceae bacterium (assembly GCA_045634985.1). Classification (GTDB taxonomy): domain Bacteria; phylum Bacillota; class Clostridia; order Oscillospirales; family Acutalibacteraceae; genus CAG-177. The sequence goes on from JAZRBF010000049.1 coordinate 25,791, forward strand.
CTCATCTCACTTATCCTTTAAGATATATAGTTGGCAACTACGGTAAGCCCGTTGATATGAGCCGCTATTCCGAAATTATTGATGAAATCCTGCTCACTCTTATAAAGAACGGCAAATCACTCGAGCTTAACACCGCAGGATTGCGTCAGCCTATCGGAATCACATCGCCTGACGAAAGCATTCTTCGCCGATATAAAGAACTTGGCGGAACGATGCTGACAATCGGCTCGGATGCTCATTATGCACAGCATCTCGGTGCAGGAATCGATGAAGGTTACGAGCTCGCTCTTCGTTGCGGTTTCGATTCAATCGCCATTTATCAGGACAGGACACCCACCCTAATTCCCATCGAATAGAAAGGAGCATAATTTATGATCAGAGTTACCGCACCTGCAAAAATCAACTTATTCCTTGACATTCTCGGCAGACTTGAAAACGGTTTTCACAGCCTTTTTATGGTTATGCAATCAGTTGACCTTTGCGACGAAATAACCGTTGACAAAGGTAACGGCGGAATTTCACTCACTTGCTCTGATGCCCGTTTACCGCAGGATGGCAGAAACATTGCTTATAAAGCGGCGGCGGCATTCTTCGAGGCAACGGATATCGTGCCGAATGCAGTTATCACAATCGAGAAAAAGATTCCTTTCGAAGCCGGTCTCGCAGGAGGAAGCGCCGATGCCGCGGCTGTTATCGTCGGCTTGGATGAGCTTTACGGCACAAAGCTTTCAAAACAGGCAATGTGCGATATCGGTCTGAAGGTAGGAAGCGATGTACCCTTCTGTATTATGGGCGGCACTTGCATTGCGCAAAACAGAGGCGAAGTTTTATCAAGAGTCAAACCCTTTAAAGATTGCTTTATCGTCCTTGCAAAGCCTGAAAAAGGAGTTTCAACCGCGGCAGCTTTTGCGGCGGCAGACAATTCATATATTTATCATCCCGATAACATCAGAATGCTTGACGCTTGCTCAAACGGAGATTTTGACGGTATCTGCAAATATGCAGGCAATGTTTTCGAACAGGTGATTGAGGTTGTCGAAAGAGTTGATATAAAAGAAGTAATGCGTAATTGCGGAGCTGTACTTTATCAGATGAGCGGAAGCGGACCTACCATTTTCGGTGTCTTCATCAACGAAAATGACGCTCAGGCTTGCGCTGACCAACTGAAAAAAGATTATAAGGATGTTTTTGTGACACGACCCGTTGATTACGGCGCAAAATCCATCTGAATACAGAATTAATCAAAACCGTACGGAGTTTTTTGGAATTCCGTGCGGTTTTTATATTGACCTTATTCCTAAAAAGTGCTAAAATTTTCGTTTGGAAGAAGGTGCTTTTTTGAAACTTAAGAATAATAAGGAATCAAGAATTATATTTATATGCTGGCTTGCCTACACCGCCGCTTATGTCGGCAGACTCAATTTCAGCGCATCGAATGTTGCAATCATTGAAGCACTCGGCGCAACAAAGCCCGATGCAGGCCTTGTAAGCTCATTCTTTTTCTTCGCATACGGTGCAGGTCAGCTTGTAAACGGTATTCTTTCTAAGAAATACAACTCAAAATATATGATTTTCGGTTCACTTACGGTTTCGGCTGTACTTAACCTGATGATGCCCCTTTGTGCAGATATGTCCGCTATGAAATATATCTGGCTTTTCAACGGTATGGCGCAATCAGTTTTATGGAGCACTCTTATAAAAACCCTCTCCGACCATGTTTCGGATAAAAAACTCCCCTCGGCAATTCTTGCAATGAGCACAACCGTTGCAATCGGCACTCTTATTTCATACGGAATATCCGCATTTTTTGTCAGATTCGGAATCTGGCAGGCTGTTTTCTATTCCGCAAGTGTAATTCTGCTGATTGCCGCTTTCGTATGGATATCCCTCTTCGGCACTTCCGAAAAGAAATTGCCTGAAGCCGAGAAAAAAAAGACAGACAAAATCAAAATGACCCGAACAATTGCGTTTGCTCTTATTCTGACCGCAATCGCAGGCATTGCAAACGGATTTATCAAAGACGGCATCACAACCTGGGTACCTTCCGTACTTTATGAAGAATTCGGTCTTTCTCAATCTTTCTCAATTCTTCTGACCTTATTCCTGCCGATGGTATCAACCCTCGGCGCAACAATTGCCAAGAAAACACACGAAAAAATCAAATCACACTCAACGATGAATATGATTTTTTATTCGGTATCGGCAATCCTCTGCGCAGGCGTCCTCTTCGCTCTGAAAATCAGAAGTCTGCCTGCAATTATGATTTGTTTCATCGGCGTTGCGTGCGGAATGGCAATGATAAATAATGTTATAACAAGTATGTTTGCGCTTGATTACCGTAAAAGTCTTAACGCCGGCTTTGCCGCAGGACTTCTCAACACCTTCTGCTACATAGGAAGCACAACAACAACCTACACTCTCGGCGCAGTTTCGCAGACAAAAGGCTGGAATGCTGTTTTTATCATTATGCTTACAGTTTGCATTTCGGCGGCTGTCATCTGCTCTGCAGGACTTATTGCAGAGAAAAAAGAAAAGAAATCATAAGGCGGTATAACAATGAATCTCCGTAATGAAGCAAAGTTTGATAAGTTTATAAACCGCAGATACTATCGCAAATCCGAATCATTTATCCGCTCATTGCCTGACGGTTTCACTCTGACATTTCACGCAGGTGCACTGAAAACCGAGCCGAATACCGTTGAATCAATTGAAGCGGCGCTTGCATACGGCGCAGAAATCGTTGAATTCGATGTTTCATTCAGACCTGACGGCACACCTGTTATCATTCACAACGCTTCACCGAAAGAAAACGAAGGCGTTTTGCTTGATGATGCACTCCGTACCGTTGCTTCAGACAGCAAGTGCAGAATCAATCTTGATATCAAATCAATCGCAAATCTTCCGCAGGTTGATGCACTCGTTAAAAAACACAACCTTTTTGACAGAGTTTTCTATACGGGTGTATTTGCAGAATGGGTTGAAACCGTAAAAAGCACATCCGATATCCCCTACTATCTGAATCGCAATGTTTCCGCCGAGGAATCCGAAAGCGAAGAGCTTCTTCAAAAACTTGCAGACGAAATCATCGGCTTTGGTGCAATCGGACTTAACAGCAATTTCAGAAATGCAAGCGCAACAGTAACACGTATTATGCACCAAAACGGACTCCTTGTTTCTCTCTGGACGATTAACAATTCAAGAAACGCGGCAAAAGTCATCAGTTATCTGCCCGACAATATCACAACAAAAAAACCGCATATTCTTGAAAATATGATAAAATAAAAACAGAGCATCGGTTCAGCACCGATGCTCTGTTTTTTAATTGTTGAATTAAAGACCCATAACTTCCATAAGAGTTGCGGAAATCTTTGCCTGTCTTGCCTTTGCAACTTCCTGATTTTCACCCTTGACGGAGAAATAAAGCTTGAGTTTGGGCTCTGTGCCCGAAGGTCTTGCCGCTGCCCATGAGCCGTCTGCAAAATCGAATCTGAGCACATTTTCCTTGGGAAGACCGTCGATACCGAGTGAATAATCCTTGAGAGCAGAGAGGTCATCAAAAGCTGCTTCGCCCTTTTCTCTGAGAAGCTGCATTGAAGCCTGAATCTTCTCTGCGCCTTCCTTACCCTTGAGCACGATTGTTTCAAGGCTGTCGTAATAATAGCCGTATTCAGCATAGATATCATTCAGCGCATCAACAAGTGTCTTGCCCTGATTCTTATAATATGAAGCCATTTCAGCAATAAGCATTGATGCAGAAACAGCATCCTTATCTCTTGCGTGAGTACCTGCAAGATAACCGTAGCTTTCTTCATAACCGAAGAGGAAGGTCTTTTCGCCGTTGTCTTCCCAATCGCAGATTTTCTCACCGATATATTTGAAGCCTGTGAGTGTCTGTACGGTTTCTGCGCCGTGGCTTTCGGCAATAGCCGCACCAAGACCGCTTGTTACGATTGTTTTAACAACTGCGGCATTTGCAGGCATTGCATCTTTTCTGAATTTGAGAACAAAATCAACAAGAAGAGCACCTGTCTGATTACCTGTGAGAAGAAGATATTCACCGTTATGGCAAACGCCCACACCTACTCTGTCGCAGTCGGGGTCTGTGCCGATAACAATATCTGCGCCCTCTTCTTCAGCCTGCTTGAGAGCAAAGTTGAGAGCATCTTTTTCCTCGGGGTTGGGTGAGCGTACGGTTGAGAAGTTACCGTCGGGAAGCTCCTGTGACTTGACAATTGAAACATTTTTGCCTTCAAGAACTTTTCTTACAGGGATATTACCTGTGCCGTGAAGAGCGGTATAAACGATTTTTACATCGCTTTCTTCTGCATATACGCTCTGTGTTTTAACTTCTGCAAGGAATGCATCAAGAGTATCCATACCGATTTCGATAAGAAGACCCTTTGCCCTTGCTTCATCAGCATCCATAAAAGGAATTGCCTTGAGGTCGGTTACAGCGTTTACAAAAGCAATAACTTTATCAGCGTACTTGGGAACAAGCTGGCATCCCTTTGCATCATAAACCTTGTAGCCGTTATATTCCTTGGGGTTGTGGCTCGCGGTGAGAACAACACCTGCTGTGCAGTTGTGATATCTGACAGCAAAAGAAAGAACAGGTGTGGGCATAAGAGTATTAAAAAGATATACTTTGATGCCTGCCGCATTGAGAACAGAAGCGGCATTCGCTGCAAAAGCGGCAGAATTATTGCGTGAATCATATGCGATTGCAACTGACTTTTCACCGTCAAACTCAGCATTAAGATAATCAGCAAGACCCTTTGTTGCCTTTGCAACGGTATACTTATTCATTCTGTTGGGACCTGCACCCATAATTCCGCGCAGACCGCCTGTACCGAATTCGAGCTCTTTATAGAATCTGTCCTCAAGCTCTTTCGGGTCTGTAATTGCCTCAAGCTCCGCCTTTGTTGCTTCGTCAAAGGTGAGCCAATATTCATAACCTGTCATAATAATATATCCTCCTTACGGTTCGAATCCAAGTGTAATTATTTCAAACGGTGCATACTCAATTTCGGTTGCAGCACCTGTTTCATCCTCAAGCATATTGAGAATTTTTGCTTCTTTCGGAAGCTTCAGAATACCTCTTTCGCCGTTTTGCTCGCAAAGTCTGACAACAAGAGTTTTTCCGTCTTCCGAAAGCTTGACCGCCTGAAGCCAGAGTTTATCTGTAAATGCAAAATCGCAGTCAACATCAACTTTCACAAGCGGAACATTATATTCAAATGCAGTTTTATTTATTCCTGCGTCAATCGCATCCCCTGAATGCGGATAAATCAGATAGCAGAAATTATGTCTGCCGATATCTGAAGTGGGGTCGGGTCGGATTGTTGCGCGCAGAAGCGAGAGCGCCATCACACTGCCTTCTGCCGAAACGCCGTATTTACCTCTGTTTATGAGAGCAACACCGCCGCCGTGCTCACTCATATCGCACCATTTATGGTGGCAGACCTCAAACCGAGCCTGTTGCCACGATGTGTTGCGGTGAGTTTCTCTGCGGATAAAACCAGCAGAAGTGTCGCACACAAGCTCTCTTGAAAGGACATTGCATCCGAATTCAACCTTTGCAAGCCTGTGTTTTTCATTCCACTCAACGATATTTTCAACTTCAATACCTCTTGAGCGGCGGAAAAGACGGATTATCATCTGCCATCTGCTCTTTGCGGTTGCAAGAGTAACGCTGAATTGAGCACATTCGCCATCACACATCACAAACTCAAGCGGTTTTTCAACGCGTATTTCTTCCTGCTTATCTTTATAATTCGGCAGGATATCCCACGCGTCATAGTTACCGGGAGTATCGTGATATATCTTCAACTTATTGAAGTCACCTTTTGCCCATTCTCTGCAAAGCTCTTTATCCTTAATTGAAATTATACTGCCGTCAGGTGCGAATTCAACGGTATAAAACGGGGTTTCTGCCGTTAATCCGTTATGCACAAACCAATTTTCCGCATCTTCTTTTCGGATTTCTCCGCAGGAAAGCGCGGCTATCTGCGGCACAGTGTAATATCCGCAAATTCCTTCGCGGACAACATTTCCGTTTTCATCAGGAATAAAGGTTAGCGAATTTCTCTCAAAATTGAGCGAATTGAAATATCTTTCTCCGCTTCCGATTATCTCGGAAAGCTCCTTTTCCATCTGCTCATAGTCAGCCATTGCATCGCGGTAAACAGGCGTTATATGGCTGCCCGGAATTATATCGTGAAACTGATTTATCATCAGCTTCTTATAGATTTCTCTGATTTTTTCAGCAGGATATTCAATCCCCTGCTTCATTCGCAGCACCGAAATCAATTCAGCCTCACGAAGCATAAACTCAAGCTTACGGTTAAGCACCTTGAGATTTGACTTGGTGGTAAATGTACCTCTGTGCATTTCAAGATAAAGCTCGCCGTCCCAGACTGAAAGTTTATCGTTGCCGTCAAAGTTTCTGTGAAGAAACTCTCTGCCTGTTGTGTGCTCTGTTTCGGGCATAACCGAAAGCTTTTCAAAGCGATGCATCAGTTCAACCATTTCTTCGGTTGCGCCGCTTCCTCCGTCGCCATAACCAAACATCTGAAGCGTTGCACTGCCTGTGTTTTTATCCTGATATGCCTCCCAGTTATCAGCAACCTGACTGGGCATATTCCAGGAAATAAAGTGAGTCGGAGGTACGCAGGCATAGACCTCCGAGCCGTCAATTCCTCTCCAGATAAAATTATTGTGAGGGAATCTGTTTGTATCATTCCAGGTTGACATTTTGTTTGAAACAAAATAATCAACTCCGCTTTTCTTGAGTATCTGCGGAAGAATCCAGCTGTTGCCGAAAACGTCGGGCAACCAGCAGTTATCAACCGTTATGCCAAACTTTTCTCTGAAAAAGGTCTGTCCGTAAAGACATTGACGGATAAGACTCTCACAGGAGGGCACGTTGCAATCGGGCTCAACGTACATCGCACCAACAGGTTCAAACCTGCCCTCTGCAATGCGTTTTTTGAGTTCTTCAAAAATTTCAGGGTAATATTTTTCAACCGTTTCATAGGTATATGCCTGTGTGTGGGCATATTTGAAACCGGGGTATTTATCCATAAGGCGAAGCTGAATCAGAAC